>DBFALE010000030.1:0-35086 GCA_048230835.1 Collinsella sp. | reverse complement strand
GGCCTTTGACCGTCATTTCCCCGGACAGGACCACCTTTGCCGCCGAGACCTTGAACTGCCTGTCGTATCGCTTTCTTCTTTGGGTCATCTTGAACACCTTTCGCTCTTAACTAGGTGTCCAATTCATCATACCCACTCCAGCATTCGTTCTTTTTCATGTCGTAACCGATAAGTTCGAGCTCCCACGGAATGCTCTTACTCTTACTCTTATGACAGATCTTATTGTTGTCCTGGTCTTCGCCGTTCGATTCTATTGCCAGGTACTTAATGTCTTTTTTCTCGGTTTCTTTCTCGACCGTGCGGTCTCGGATGATATAGGTTCCGTTTGATTGACGCTCGAACGCAAAAGAGCGGCTGGGCTTGCCGTCATGCTCGCCACTCCATACGTGGATGACCTTTCCGTCTTTGTCCGAGTCGCCATCGACCGACCAAATGCTGTAGCCCGTCTTTTTATGCTCTTCGAAATTGAGCAAGGTGCGGATAGCATACCAGTTTGTATCGTCATTCTTGGTCGTTACGTTCTCAAGGATGAGCTTGCTGGATGTGCCGTCATTAAACAGATGGCAGACGTTGCCGATGACGTTGCCGTCTTCGTTAACGCTTGCGGTGCGAAAATAGCCCGCGGGGCGAAGGCGAATGACGAAATTGTCGAGGCTGACCGACGCTGTGGCAGCGTCGTCTGCAAATGCCGCTCGTGGGCCAATGCCCAATGCCGCGGTTTCGGGCAGGCTTGCAAGTGGCGACAACGCCGCGAGTCCAAGGCCCAACGTAAATGCTCGGCGGCTGATGGCGTGGTGTTCGGTCATAACTTCTCCATTCGTAGAGTGCGGTTATGCGATAGTTTTGGTCACTATACTGCTCAGATGTTTAAAGATGCTGGTTTAATTGTCTGCGCGGCGCAATAAATCGGCGGGCGGACGTGTTGGGGTGCTTGTCGTTTTCGTACTGTTGCTACATTTGGAGCGGTTCCGGCGTCCGGCATCCTCGCGTTCGTTGGCTACCGGCATAAGAAAGGGAGGGTCGGTTTACCGGCCCTCCCTGGGTACGAAGCGCTGGGGTACCGCCGCTTGTTAGCACTGCGCCCGTGTTTCCCGCTGCGCTCGCCAGTTACTTAGCGCTTGATCTCGATATCGTCGAGCTTGACGTCCATGGCCTCGGTCTTGGCCTCGGCGATGTCGTCGGCAAATTCCAGAGACTTCATCATGGTCTCGACGGCGTCCTTGTGCTCCTCGACGTTGTCGATGCGCACATACACGCTGCCACCGTCAACGTCGGTGAAGTACTCGGTCGTCACGCCGCCCGAGTGTGTGTAGGAAGCGTTGCGCCAGGTCTTGCCGTTGTACTTGACGGGGTCATTCTCGGTCCACTCAAAGCTGGCATTCCACTTTGCCTCGTAGTCGAACAGCTCGTCGGCGTTCTTGTCAGAGTCGAAGACGGGGATGAAGCGATCACTGGCGTGCTCGCTCTCGGTGAACTTAAACTGGGCCCTGTCGGCGGTGTCGCCGGCAACGTCGGTAATCTCGACGCCCTCGGGAACCTCGACCTTAAACCAAATGAAGTCGGTCCTCATATCCACGGCTGGCTTTTCTGCGCCGCCGCCACCGCCACTGCCGGTAGCGCCGCCGCTGCCGCCGCAACCCACCAGGGCAACCGCGGCAAAGAGACTGATGCAGAGGGTGAGAATCGCAAAGGCCTTCTTTTTCATGGTCGTGTCCTCCTCGATCTGTAATCGTCCATGGATTACCTGCCTTTACTGTACGCGTGGACGGCTCGCTAGGGTGGGCCATGTGTCCCATTCTGGGGGCTGGAATTGCGCCGACAAGTGGCAATATGTGCGGTCGCAAAAGAGGGGAGGGCCGATGCTGTCGGCCCTCCCCGGGGTGAGGTGCCCGTTGATTTAATGGGGCGCGCGTGCGTGGGCGTTGCCCCAACAGGTTCCTTGTTTATAGATATGCCTCAGTTTTTGACGTCCGGAAGTCTCGAAAGGTGGGCCATGTGTCCCATGTTTGCGGTGCCGACGCCTATCGTTCGTCATAGAAATCCGCGATGGCCAGGTGCGCTGACGCTCATGTACTTATGGGCTAGACTTAGCACCATTATGTGATTGATGCGGTCGGTCGGCGGTTGCCACCCGACCGATGTATATGACTTGAAGGTGCGTGCGTATGAGCCAAGAGATGATGGATAAAACATGTCGAGAGTTTGCCGAGGCGCTTGCCGCACGCGAGCCGGTTCCCGGCGGCGGTAGCGCGAGCGCCTTTGTAGGTGCACTGGGCGCCTCGCTTTGCGGGATGGTTGCTCGCTATGGGGCGACAAATCCTGCGCTTGCCGATCGCGCAGACGATCTGACGCGCGCGTTTGCCCAGGCGGATGAGTTGGCGCAGGAACTTGTGGGTCTGGTCGCCGAGGACGTTCGTGCCTACGGGCAGGTGTCCACGGCGTACGGTATTCCGCGTGACGATCCGGCTCGAGCGACCGCGATTCAGGATGCGCTGCATGTGGCCGCTATGCCGCCGTATCGCATTATGGATGCCTGCGGGCGTGCGCTGGCGCTGCTCGAGGACATGGCCGACAAGGGTTCGCGTCAGCTGCTGTCCGATGTGGCGTGCGGCGCCGTGTTCTGCCGTGCCGCTATGCAGGGCGCGAGCTTGACGCTCTTTGCGAACACCACGTCTATGAAAGATCGCGTTCGTGCTGAGGAGCTCGAGACGGCGTGTGATGAGTTGCTCGACACATGGTTGCCGCGCGCCGATGCGCTGGCGCGCCGCGCCTCCGACGCTGCAAGGAAGAGAGGATAGCCATGGCTGAACTGCTGAAGGGTGCTCCCGTTGCTCGCGCTTTGACCGAGGAACTTGCTGCTCGCTGTGCAGCCCTGCGCGAGCGCGGTGTTGTACCGACGCTGGCCATCGTTCGTGTGGGCGAGCGCGAGGACGACCTGTCCTACGAGCGCGGTGCCCTCAAGCGCTGCGAGAAGGTTGGCATTGAGGCTCGCCGCGTTTTGCTTCCTGCCGATGTTTCGCAGGACGAGCTGTTGACGGCCGTCGAGGACATCAATACCGATTCGGCTGTTCATGGCTGTCTGATGTTCCGCCCGCTGCCCGCCGGCCTTGACGAGAACGCCGTCGCCGCAGCGCTCGATCCCGCCAAGGACGTTGACTCCATGACGCCGGCTTCACTGCTCACCACGCTTTCGGGGCGCGGCGAGGGTTTTGCCCCCTGCACAGCCGAAGCCGTGCTTGCTTTGCTGGATCATTACGGCGTTGAGCTGGATGGGGCCAAGGTTGCTGTGGTCGGACGCTCACTGGTAATTGGCCGCCCCGTTGCCGCCATGCTTACGGCGCGCAACGCAACCGTGACGACGTGCCATACGCATACGCGCGATCTTGCCGCCGAGTGCTGTGCTGCCGACATTGTGGTTGCCGCCGTTGGACGCGCGCGCACGATTGGCGCAGATGCGGTCCGCGAGGACCAGGCGATTATCGATGTTGGCATTAATTGGGACGAAGCCGCTGGCAAGCTGGTCGGCGACGTCGATTTTGATGCCGCGGAGCCGGTTGTTGGCGCAATCACCCCCGTGCCGGGTGGCGTGGGCGCCGTGACGACAGCAATTCTCGCCAAGCACGTGATCGAGGCGGCGGAGCGCGCATCGAAATAGGCGTTTTTGCCCACAGGGGCTGCCGAAGCCGTGGTTTCGCCCTTTCTGCGCCGAAGCGATACACTGTTGCCGTTTGATTTCTTCGCTCAAGGAGGATGCGCATGCCGTGCACAACGATTCTGGTCGGTAAAAACGCAAGCTACGACGGGTCGACCCTGGTCGCGCGTAACGAGGACTCGTCCAACGGGGTATTTGAGCCCAAGCGCATGCGCGTAGTGCATCCCGACGAGCAGCCGCGTGTCTACACGAGCGTCCTGAGCCACCTGACCGTTGAGCTGCCCGATAACCCCATGCGCTATACGAGCGTCCCCGATGTTGTCCCGGGCCACGGTATCTGGGCCGAGGCCGGTTTCAACGAGCTCAATGTTGGCATGTCCGCAACCGAGACGCTTACCACCAACGAGCGCGTCCGCGGCGCCGATCCGCTCGTGGACTACGTGCCCGCCAAGGGCAACGAGGGTGAGGACGGCTATGTGCCGGCGCAGCCCGGTGGCCTGGGCGAGGAGGACATGGTGACCCTGGTGCTGCCGTATGCCAAGTCCGCCCGCGACGGCGTGCGTATCTTGGGCGACCTGCTCGAGCGCTACGGCACCTACGAGAACAACGGTATCGCCTTTAGCGACGTGGACGAGATCTGGTGGCTCGAGACCATCGGCGGCCACCACTGGATTGCCAAGCGCGTGCCTGACGACGCCTATGTGACCATGCCCAACCAGCTGGGTATCGACAGCTTTGACCTGGATGACGCCGAGGGCGCCCAGACCGACCACATGTGCTCGGCCGACCTGCGCTCCTGGATGGCCGAGTGGCATCTGGACCTGACGCTGGGCGTCGAGGGCGACGGTCCGGCGACGGTCTTTAACCCGCGCGAGGCCTTTGGCTCGCACGGCGACAGCGACCATGTCTACAACACGCCGCGCGCGTGGTACATGCAGCGCTGCCTCAACCCCAGCGACGTGTGGGATGGCCCCGACGCCGACTACACGCCCGAGAGCGACGATATCCCCTGGAGCCGCGTGCCCGAGCGCAAGGTGACCATCGAGGACATTAAGTACGTGCTTTCGAGCCACTACCAGGGCACGGAGTACGACTGCTACGGTAGCAAGGGCACGCCCGCCACGCGCGGCGCTTATCGCCCCATCGGCATCAACCGCAACAGCCAGCTCGCCGTGTTGCAGCTGCGTCCCTATGCGCAGTCGGCCTATCGCGCCGTGCAGTGGATGGCCTTTGGTTCCAACTCGTTTAACGCGCTGGTTCCGCTGTACGCCAACGTCGAGACCATGCCCGAGTACTATGCCGACACGCAGGCTCGCGTGACGTCCGAAAACTTCTACTGGGCCAACCGCTTGATCGGCGCGCTGGCTGACGTCCGCTTCCATGAGTGCGGTCGCGCGGTCGAGGATTATCAGGAGAAGGTCGGTGGCATGGGCCACAAGCAGATCCATGACGTCGATGCTGCCGTAGCCGCTCTGCCCGAGGCCGAGGTGCCTGCCGAACTTGCACGCGCCAACGAGGCCTTTGCCGAGTGTGTTCGCGTAGAGACCGATGCTCTACTGGGCAAGGCACTCTACACCACGAGCTGCGCCATGAAGAACTCTTTCGCGATGAACGACAACGTGAGATAGGGATTTCCCGTCGATCGAATAGCGCTAAAACGCTTTGTCGCTTTCACTCGATCTTGGGTACAAGAACGCCAATGCAGTTGTTTGTGATTGGAGACAACCATGGTTATGAAACTCGATCAGCTTGTTAACGGCGCCATCAACGTTGGCTTTGGCGCTGCCGCCGTTGCTGTCGAAGGCGGCAAGAAGGTCCTCGACGACCTTAACACCAAGGGCGAGCAGGTCCGCAAGGACACCGCCACCCCCGATATCGCCCGCAGCGTGTCCGATATGTTCGAGCAGGCCGGTGGCACCATCTCCGACCTGACCGAGCGTCTGGGCATGCAGGGCGAGACCGCGGCCCAGCGCGTGCTTGACGAGCTTATCCTTGCCCGCGTCCGCGTCATGACCGCTCCCGAGCGCACGGCTTTCCTGGCCCATGTGCGCGACATCGTCGATTCGGTCGAGGACAACGTGACCTCGGTGCCCGTCGAGTCCGTTGAGCCCGACGATGCGAAGGATACCGAAGAGGCCGAGTAGCAGCGCAGATGGCAGATTCCACCACCGATTACAACAATCTAGATCCTTTGGGTGACGAGGCGGCGGTTGTCGATGAGGTCGATGCCGCCGTCTCGGGCGCTCGCAAAAAGCCGCGCGCTGTCGATATGGTGCCCGAAGAGCCCGACGCGATGGCGCCGGACGAGGAATACCAGCTCACGCCGGCGGGTCGTCGCGAACGCATCGGGCAGATTGTTCGCTTGGTCAAAAAGTACCGTGTGTGGGATAACCTCACGCCGGTTCGCTTGCGCCGCCTGCTCGAGGAGCTCGGCCCCATGTTCGTCAAGATGGGGCAGATTTTGGCCAACCGGTCCGAGATTCTGCCGCAACGCTTTTGCGACGAGCTGCGTCGTCTGCGCTCCGACGTGGAGCCGGTGCCGTACGAGGTCGTACTCAGTTGTCTGGAAGAAGAATACGGCCTGCGCCTGGGGGAGATGTTCGATGCGATCGACCCCAATCCGCTTGGTAGCGCATCGCTTGCGCAGGTGCACCGCGCACGTCTGGTGACGGGCGAGGACGTGGCCGTCAAGGTGCAGCGCCCCGGCGCGCAGCAGGTGATGGCTCAGGACATCGATATCATCCGCTCGGTGGTGCGTATCGTTTCCAAGTTCGTCAACACCGATCAATTCGTTGACCTGCACGGCGTAGTCGAGGAGTTGTGGACCTCGTTTCGCGAGGAGACCAACTTTTTGGCCGAGGCCAAAAACCTCAACGACTTCTACGAGTTCCATAAGAGCGTCCATGGCGTGACGTGCCCTAAATCCTATCTGGACCTGTGCACCGAGCACGTGGTGGTTATGGACTACGTCGACGGCATTTCGATCGCCGATCCTGAACGCTTGGTGGCCGAGGGTTATGACTTGGAAAAGATCGGTGCCGCGATTGTCGAGGACTACTCGACGCAGGTGCTTGATGACGGCTTTTTCCATGCCGACCCGCATGCGGGAAACATCATTCTCAAGGACGGCATAGTTTACTTTATCGACTTGGGCATGGTCGGACGCATGTCGAGCCACGATCGTGGCATCGTTAAGGACATGATTTTCGCCGTGGCCGAGGGTGACGTGCCCAAGCTCAAGGATTCGCTCATGCGCTTCGCCGTGACGCGTGGCGACTCGGCTGAGCTCGATCATTCGGCCTTTTTGTCCGATCTTGACTTTATCGTGGCTGACTTTGCGGGCCTCGACCTTAAAGACCTGGATATCGGCGAGTTTTTGACCTCGCTGCTAAACCTGGCGCGCAAAAACGATGTTGAGCTGCCGAGCGTGGTGACGATGTTCGCGCGCGGCATGGTGACGCTCGAGGGTTTGCTGACCGAGTACATGCCCAACGTCAACATGATCCAGATCATCCAAACCCACATTAAAAACGAGAAAAGCACCTATGCGCGCGTGCGCGACATGGGGCGCGATCTTGCCGCGAGCAGCTATCGCGCGGCGAAGGGCTCACTCGAGGCGGCTGAGTACCTGGGGCTGGCTTCGCGCATGCTTACGCGCGGCCAGCTTAAGGTGAACACGCAGATCATGAGCAGCGATAAGGCACTGCGACAGCTGGGCGGAATTATCGACCGCATGTCGATGGCTATCGTTATCGCCGGCCTGTTTATCGGTTCGTCGGTGGTGTACTACGCACGCATCGAGCCGGTTGTGTTTGGTATCCCGGTCATTGGCTTTATGGGCTACGTGAGCGCGCTGGTGCTGGCGCTTATGCTGGGCCGCAATATCTGGCTCAACAGCCACGGCGGCAAACACTAGAGGTTGCGACCGTCACCGCATTCTCCTATCGCAAACAATAGCTTTTACCTTGGGCTTCGCCTGTGTGCGGGGCCCTTTTGCGTGATACCATTTTGACGGTAATAATCGATGGCCTAGATGGTGGTGCGGAGACGCACGAACGCGCGGTTTTCCTGCGCGTTTGGGAGAATCGGGGTGCAAGTCCCCGGCTGTACCAGTAACCGTAATTCCTCTTGGCTCGGGATGTTCGCGTCGCAGATCGGACGGCGCGCCTGAGCCGTTAAGGTTAAGTCGGATCGCCTCCCATCTTGCATGCGGCTGCGGCGTATGCCGCCGGTGTGCATAGGGCTCTGGAGGGAAGGGGGACCCCGATGGGGGAACTCGAACGCAACATGCGCGATGACGTGGGGCAGCCTCAAGGCATCGCTCCAAGTACAGACAATGGGGGACAAATGGATATGTTTGAGGACGAGCGCGAGCGCGCCTCGATGCATCGCCGTGGCGCGATTGCACGCGGTGTAGCCAAGCGCGGCCTAGTGGCATTCCTGGCCTTCGCGATGGCCTTTGGCACCACGCCGGCTCAGCTGTGGGCCGAGGGCGCCGAGGGCATTGCCGATGCTGTGGCTCAGGCTACGACGCTGGGCGAGGACGCAGCGCTTGCGGGCGGTGCCGCTGAGCAGAGCGGCGCCGAGGTTTCGGATTCTGGGAGCGCGCCTGCAGCTAGTGCCGCCGCAAACGAGGCAGCAACTGGCGACGAAGGCTCGGCGACGGGGGAGAGCCCTGCCACGAGCGAGCAGTCTTCGACGGCATCCACTGGCCAAGCAGGATCTGCCGCCGCGACTGCCGTCCAGACAGAGAACCCGACAGAAACTGGCGATGTCGCCAAGAAGCAAGTCGAGGTCTCGTTCTCGATTATCGGCACCGATGCCGACGGCAAGGCTCAGACCTGGGTGGCGCCTACGCAGCTCAAGCTCGACGAGGGCGCAACGGCTGCGGATGCCTTCATTAAGCTGCAGGAGAAGACGGGCTTCAAGGCGAAGTACGAACCGAACACGGCATACGGTTTCTACCTCAAAAGCATCACATCTCCGAACGATGGCCGCACGCTTGCCTACGATCCGACGACTTATGCCTTCTGGCAGCTGTTCGTCGACGGCGCGTCTTCCTCGGTCGGCGCGAGCAGCGTTAAACTCGCCCAGGGGCAGAAGATTGAGTTTGCCTATACGGCTGGTAGCACTACCCCCGTTGTTAAGGACCAGGTTGCCGCAAATGTGACCGTCATTGGTCGCGATGCCCAGGGCAAGACTCAGACTTGGGTCGATAACGCGCAGTATGTGGTGACGTCCGGCTCGAACGCACTTGACCTTACGAAGGTCGCGCTCGAGGCGAATGGCATCGACGCCGTTGCTGCGGGCTCCTTCATTCTGAGCCTTAAGTACAACGGCGTTGAGCTGGGTACGCCGTTCGATTATTCGACCTATTGGCAGCTGTTCATCAACGGCAAGTCGAGTGACTATACGGCGGACAATGTCACCATCCATGCCGGCGATACCGTCACGTGGTTCTACGGTGGCTGGGGCGACCAGTTGCCCTCTGATTCCGTTCATGCTTCCGTTCAGGTCCTCGGTAAGGACAAGGACGGCAAGCAGCAGGTTTGGGCTTCGACGGGCCAGACGAGTCTCAAGGCGGGCTCTACTGCCAAGGATCTCCTCGAGCAGACCGGCCTTACTCTCGATGCTGGCGAATCGTCTTGGGGCTGGTTCCTCAACGGCATTACTTCGCCGTTCGATGGTAAGTCCTATGGCTGGGATGCTGCGACCAATAGCTATTGGCGCTTCTACGTAAATGGCAAGTTCAAGAACGTTGGCGCTGGTGCCTACGAGCTCCAAGAGGGTGACGCCGTCACCTTTATGTATGCTGGCGACAGCGATGCCCTTCCTGGCCAGGTTCTTGGTTCTGTCGATGTTATCGGTCCCGATGTCAACGGCAACAATACTCGCTGGGGCTCGGCAAGCAATGTTTCTTTGCCCGAAGGCTCCACGGCCCAGAACCTTATTGAGGCATTTCTGAAGGCCAAGGGCGTTACGTACAACGGCTCTCAGAGTGGTGAGTACTGGTTCCTCAATTCCATCGACTCGCCGTTCGGAGGCAAGACGTACGGCTATGATGGTGCGACCAAAAAATATTGGCACCTGTATATCAATGGAGAGCCCTCCTTACTCTGCGCCAATCAGATTACGCTCAAGAGCGGCGATAAGGTTACGCTTGCATATACCACCGACGATTCGGCCATGCCCGATCCCGACAAGATTGTCGTGGACCCGAGTGCGACGACTCCTGATTGGGATGCCGAGTGGGCTGGCTACGGCAACAGTGGCAACGGTTCGACCGTAACGGATGCCAAGACGCCTGCGCAGGCCGCCGGTCTTAAGTGGGCCTTCGATTGGAAGGCCGAGTCTGGCCAGCAGTATGCCAACTGCAGCGAGCCTGTCATCGCTAACGGCTTTGTGTACATCGCGACCGAGAACGAGCTCATTAAGATCGATTCGTCCACGGGCAAAAAGGTTGCCTCTGCGCCGCTTGCCTCCAAGGTGAGCTATACCTCTCGTCCGATCTATACCAATGGCCTTATCATCGTTCCGCTCAACGGCGGTGCGGTCCAGGCGATTACTGCAGACAAGCTGATCTGCAAGTGGCTGACGCCTGGTTTGACGGACTTGACGCAGGGCTCCTGCACCGTCGTTTCGGACGGCGAGTACGTTTATGTTGGTACGGTCGATATTTCGTATGACGAGAATTACAACGCGACCTACGGCAACGGCTCCTTTGCACGCATTAAGATTGCCACGGGCGAAGTTTCTTGGCAGAACATCGACCCTGCCGAGGGCTATTACTGGACTGGTGCGGCTTTGACGGATAAGTATGCCATCGTTCCTACGAGCGCGGGCACGCTTAAGTGCATTGATAAGACGACGGGCGATGTCGTTTCGACCATGAAGCTCGGCGCTGTCGCAAATGCCGATTGCATTGCCGATCCGTCCAATGGCTCGACCTTCTATCAGATGACGCACGACGGAAAGCTCCATGTGATTTCGCTTTCGGCGAAGGGCGTGCTGAGTGAACAGAAGACGGTTGATCTGGGCCTTACGAATAATCTGAGCGCCCCTGCTGTGTCTGGTGACAATCTGATTGTCGGCGGACAGACGGCTACTGGCTCTGCTCTGGTTCTCTATAACCTGAAGACGGGTAAGACCACGATGGTCGCTGCTGCCGACGGCAAGGCGCTGCCGGCTGGCCTCAACGGTATTGCTGCTACTCCGCTGGTGAGTGTTCAGGGCGGCAAGACCTATGTGTACTTCACCGTTAACAGCGCGGATAGCAAGGATTACGTCAACTACTCTGCTGGTGGTGGCGTGTATCGCTATACGCTCGGCGATGCAGAGGCGACGCAGATTTATGATGCGGCTGGCCATTACCAGTACTGTGACTCTCCGGTCATTGCCGATGCTTCTGGCAATCTCTACTACATTAATGATTCGGGCACGCTGTTCAAGCTTGGGGCCGTTGAGTCTTGGACGGTTGCCTTTAATTCCAACGGCGGGTCTGCTTGCGACACTAAGTTTGTTGCTACGGCCGACGGCAAGCTGGTCAAGCCGGCCGATCCGACGCGCGATGGCTACACTTTCGGCGGTTGGTTCACCGATGAGGCTTGCACGCGGGCGTATGACTTCAGTACGCCGGTGACGGCCGATCTGACGCTGTATGCCAAGTGGACCAAGAATGCTGTTAACCCTGGCGGCAATGGCGGTTCTGGCTCCAATGGCGGCAATGGTGGCGCTGGCAACGGTTCCGGTGCTGGCGCTGGCACGGGCACGGGTTCCGGCTCCGGCACGAAGGGCCAGCAGACTGGCGGCGCTGTCGCTCCGGGTCATAAGCCGATGACCAAGACGACGGTGTCGACCAAGACCGAGACCAAGGACAACAAGTCCAACAAGAAGGACTCTGATAAGTCCGATAAGAAGTCTGACAAGAAGTCTGACAAGAAGGACAGCAAGTCCGACAAGAAGTCCGATTCCAAGTCTGATACGGGTGCTGCTTCCACGACCACTGCTAAGAAGCCCTCTAGTGCTTCCGAGCAGGAGACTGGCGCCAACCCGCTCGCCATTGTTGGCGTTGCCGCCGGCGTCATCGGTCTCGCCATCGTCGGCGTGTTCGTGTTCACCAAACGTCGGTAGGTGAGGGCTGTGTCCAATAAATCCAAGGACGCTGACCCCAAGCAACCAAATTCCTCGTTCATTCAGTTCGACGATGCAAAGCAACAGGGCGCCGCTTCGGCGGCGTCCGTCCCTCGACGGAGGGCGCTTACTGGCGTCCTGACCGCCGCGTGCGTTGCGCTAATTGTCATATCGCTGGGCTTCGTCCATCCTTCCGAGAGCGGCGCCTGGTCCATTGACTGGATCGTTCAGACCGTGACGGGGGAGAGCGTCGTCGCGAAGGACGCCAAGGGGTCTGACTCGACCGTCGCTTCGGGTAAAGCTGGCTCCAAGGATTCCAAATCTTCGGATGGTGCGAACGACGAGTCTAAGGGTTCGGATAAATCTGACTCTAAGAAGGAGTCCGAGTCTTCGGACAAGGAATCAAACAAGGGCTCGGATAGCAAAAAGTCCGAAGACAAGGATGGCAAGAAGTCTGGAGAGAAGAGCAGCAATAAAAAGACCGACGGCAATCAGTCGACTTCTCAGAACTCGACTTCTTCTGACGGGGCCGGCTCTACGCCTGGCGCTTCCTCCTCATCCAGCGGGGCATCTTCTGCCCCCGATAGCGGCAACGTCTCTACTGGCGACCAGGGCAGCTCGCAGCAGCCTAGCTACGTCACGGTAACGGTTTCGGTCACATCGAGCGCTGTGGGCAATCCTGTGTCCTCTGGTGGCACCTTTACCTTTAACGAAGGCGCTACTGTCTACGATGCCCTGTGTGCGCTGGGCCTTTCTGTCAACGCGCATGGCTCGTCGTACGGCACGTACGTTTCCGCGATTGGCGGTTTGGCCGAGAAACAGCACGGCGGCACGAGCGGCTGGATGTACTCCGTCAACGGCACATCGCCCATGACGGCGTGCAGCAACTATGTTCTCTCCAACGGCGACAACGTGGTTTGGTATTACGTGACAGGCTAGAGGCCTCGACATAGCGCGCCAGACGGGCGGTTCGGACAAACATCCGGGCCGCCCGTTTTTCATGCGAATGGGACTGGGCCGCCGGGTCTCTCGGCAAACAAAAAACCGGTTGGAACGGGAATTCCAACCGGTTATACATTCAAGCAAATAGTGAATCGACTACGATCGTGCGCCCTCGAGGAAGAAGCGGCGGCTGAAGTAGTTGTACCAGGTGACCAAGAACGTGGCGATGGCCTTCATGGCTTGGTAGCCGATGCTCAAAAACGTGACACCCACAAACATGTACAGGTCGTTGAGGCCCAGGCCGATCACCGACAGGATGGTGAAGATCGTGAACTCGCGCTTGCGGCTCATGCCTTCGCGGTGGTCGAACACGTACTTCATGCTGAGCCAGTAGTTGACCACGACGGATGTGATAAACGAAACCGTGGTGCTCATCAAAAAGTCAAGGTGAAACAGCTCGACGAGCGCAATGAGCATGCCCCAGTCGATGCCAAAGGAGATAAGACCCACGACAGCAAACTTGAGGAACTGCTTGGTATGAGGTTGTGCCAGCGCCTTGCGCACGTAATCACATCCAATGCGTTGATGAATCGAGCAGGGGATACTTTAGATCTTTTGCAAGGGAAACGTAAGGTCTTTGCCAAGAACTATACGAACTCGCCAAATTTTCAAGAGCTAATCCGTAAACGTTGATAATTTGCCCGTAAACGAGCGGCGCCCACGGACGATACTGCGCTGAGTGCGCGTCGTCCGTGGGCGCCGTAATGCTGCGGGGGTGTCGAGCTACTTGGTCTCGTCGCCCTCCAGGAAGATCTTTCGGGTCACAAAGTTGTAGACCATGACAAGCGCGGTGGCGCAGATCTTGGCGATATTGGCCTCGAGTCCCAGGCCGTCGTTGAGCGACAGCACGATGCCATCGTTGAGCACCAAACCGATCACGGACAGCACGACAAAGATGATGAACTCGCGGCGGCGGCTCATGCCTTCCTTGTGCGCAAACACGTATTTCATGCTTGCGAGGTAGTTAAAGATGAGTGAGATGATAAAGCCGCTGGTGTTGGCGATTAGGATGTTGAGGCCCAGACCGTAGTGGAGCAGATTCATAATGCCAAAGTCGATAACCGTGGCAATGACACCGACGACGCCAAATTTCATAATCTGCGCAAGGAGCTTTTGCATGGTACCTGCCTTAAGCTGGCGCCGAAGCGCCGCGGGGATGACAAACTTAGCAAGTTTAGCCAATCCCCGCGGGTGGTGCTAGGCGCGTTCCTCGATAGCACCGTTTCTATATGCATCGAGCAGCTGGCGCAGGTCCTGGATCTGGCTGCGAATCTTGGCGCCAGTATCGGTGTCGCTCACCATGCGGCGACGGTCTGCTTGGTCAAAACGGTTGGTCTCGCTCTCGATGTCCACGTTGCGCGTGAGTGCCTCGGCAACCGTCGTAAAGGCCCGGTGCGACTTGAGGCGGCAGCCGCGCGAGCTCGAGATGAGCGTATAGCCGGCGATGCCCGTCTTGGGATGGTAAGCGCGGCAGAAGCCGCCATCGATGACCAGTAGCTTGCCCTCGGCGCGGATGGGCTGCTCACCCTTGGTGGTTTTAACGGGCGTGTGGCCGTTGATGATGTGGCCGGTCGGCGAACATGCCATGGGCGCGACGCCAAACTCGCGCATGATGTCGTCGCAGACCGAGGGCGACTTGGTAAGCGTAAAGTATGGGTCCATCGGCTCGACCCAGGTGCTCTTATCGGCGATATAGGCGCGCTCAAAGGTACGCACCAGGCGTCCGCTGGCGGGCGAGTTAAAGCCAATCCACAGGTACCACATCCAGTCGAGAGCGTCGCGGTCGCCCACGCGCCAGGCGCGGCGGGCGATGTGGTCGCAAAAATCGAGATAATCGCGCCCGGCGTGCCAGGTGCCCAGACAGTTCATGCTGCTAAAGGTGCCGTCTTCGTTGAGCGGAACGCAGCCGTGGAAGAGCAGGTTGCCGTTGGCGACCTTGTACATCGAGCCGTGGGAATAGAGGAAATCGATATGGCGATGCAGGTGATCGGCGGTGACAAACTCGGACACGAGCTTGTCGATGATGTGCTGCTCCTGGGGCGTGAGCGTATAGGGGTCCGCCGGGTCGACGGTGGGGAAGTCGTTGGTCGTGAGCGGCCACACGCTGCCGTCGGCGAGCGTGACCGTGCCGGAGTCGTGTTCGATCTTGTCGAGTAACAGGCGGTTGGTCATATCGAACTCGGGGTGGCGCTGGATAATCTGGCCCTCGAGCTTAAAGAGCAGCACGTTGATGGCCTTGATCAGCGGAGTGATGGACTCACCGGCGGTGTAGGTGGCATCGGCAAAGGCGACAAGCTCACGCAGCGAGATACCGTAGTCATTCTCCAAGATCTCGTAGTTGTCGTAGCGTAGGTTGTTGCGCAATACCGTGGCGATGCAGGCGGGCTCACCGGCCGCAGCGCCCATCCACAGCAGGTCGTGGTTGCCCCACTGGATGTCGAGCGAATGGTAGGTGAGCAGGCGGTCCATAATCTTGGCCGCGCCGCCGCCGCGGTCGAAGATATCGCCCACCAGGTGCAGGTGGTCGACGGCCAGGCGCTTGATGAGCGAAGCGAGCGACTCGATAAAGTCGTCGGCGCTGGCGGTCTCCAGGATGGACTCCACGATGCGCTCGTGATAGCGCACGCGATAGTTGTTCTCGTCCGGGTGCGTGTGCAACAACTCGTCGATGATATAGGCGTAGTCGCGCGGGATGGCCTTACGCACCTTGGAGCGCGTGTAGCGGCTTGAAAGCGAGCGGGCGACCATGATGAGCTGGTCAAGCATCGTCTTGTACCAGGTGGGCGAGTCCTCGCGCTGGCTGCGGACCAGCTCGATCTTCTCGCGCGGGTAGTAGATGAGCGTGCACAGCTCGCCCTTTTCGTCAAAGGTGAGCGTGTCGCCAAAGATCTCGTCGACATGTTCGCGCACGACGCCCGAACAGTTGTTGAGGATGTGCATAAAGGCTTCGTACTCGCCGTGCACGTCGCTCATAAAATGCTCGGTGCCCTTGGGTAGGTTGAGGATGGCCGAGAGGTTGATAATCTCGGTAAATGCGGATTGTTCGGTGGGGAACTGTCTCGACAGCAGGCGCAGATACTTGAAGTCTTGCGGGTTGCGATCGAATGCGACCATGAAACACCTTCCGATGGGGCTGGTAAAACTGATAAACAGTGTCAAACGTTTATCAGTATGCGCCGCTTTTGTTTCGATTTTGCGCCAGCGGCTGAATTGTCGGCTGAACGGTTTGGTAAATCGATTTAGTTGAGGTAGATATGGCGGTTGAGTGGAGACGACAGAGGGTGTTTTCTCAGATATTTATGCGTGAGGTCGGTGGAGACGATGGTGGTAAAGATGTTCGCTATTTTTGGTTCGATTTGGTAAATAGTGGACATATGTACCGTATGTAGGCTCACTGTGCGATAATTTGCGCAGCAATACGTAAGGAGCCTCATATGAGTGATTTTGTCCTGACCTGTGAATCCGCCGCCGACCGAACTCGGGAGTTCTTTGACTCGCGCAATATTCCTGTCGCGTATTTTCATTACGAGATCGACGATGTTGTCTATACGGACGATCTGTATCAGTCGATTACGCCGGACAAGTTTTTTGCCCAGATTGCCGCGGGCGCCATGCCCAAGACGTCTCAGGTGAGCGTGGGTGAGTACGAGGAGTTTTGGGAGCCGTTTGTTGCCGAGGGTAAAGACGTGCTGTACCTGACGTTGTCGTCGGGTATTTCGGGCACGTATGGATCGGCTTGCGTTGCGGCGCAGATGCTCGCGGATCGCTATCCCCAGGGCGGCAAGGTGCGCGTCGTCGATTCGCTGGCGGCGTCATCGGGCTTTGGCCTGTTGCTGGAATATGCCGCCGACGTGCGCGATAGCGGCGCTTCACTCGACGAGACGGCTGCCTGGATCGAGGAGCACAAACTCAACCTGCACCACTGGTTCTTCTCGACCGACCTGTCGAGCTACCTACGAGGCGGTCGCATTTCGGCTGCGAGTGCGATCATCGGCACGGCGCTTAAGATTTGCCCGCTTATGACGGTCGATTGCGAAGGTAAGCTGTCGCCACGTGAGAAGATTCGCACTAAGAAGCGCGCGATTTCCGAGATGGCTTAGACCATGATGGCACACGTGCTGGACGGTGCGGATTATTCGGGTAAGTGCATCATGTCGCACTCGGCGTGCCGCGAGGATGCCGAGGCAGTTGCGGCGCTGATTGAGGGACAGGTTCCGCAGCTTAAAGGCAAGATTGAGATCAATGACATCGGTACTCTGATTGGCTCGCATACCGGACCTGGTACGGTGGCGCTTTTCTTTATGGGCGACAAACGCGTGGATTAACTTGGCCCATCACGTCGCGCACGATTGCTCAAACGAAAACGGCCCGCCTCACGTTTGTGGGGCGGGCCTTGCTGTTGGGGGTTAGCGTTTCTTTCCGCGGAAGAAGAAGCCATGCAGTGACGGCTTGAGGCCGCGGTTGGCGCGATGCTCCTCGATATGATCGTGGATCGAGGCAACGCGCTCGATGACTTCGTCGGGAATCGGCACGTCGGGATTCATGTTCTCGACCTGGCTGACCTCGGCGGCGGCGACCTGGTCGATAATGGGCACATCGTCGCGCGAGATGACAGGTGTGGCGTCTTCCTTCATCTTGCGATAACGCTGCATCATGTCGGTCTGTAGCTGCTGGGCCGAAGGCGGCGTCCAGATGATGGCGTTGGCGCCGGCGGCGATGGTCTCACGGATGCTCTCGGGTGTCTTGCCGCCCGGCGCGATGAGCGGCAGGTTGGGATAGTGCTCGCGCAGTTCACGCAGGACCTGGGGTGTGTTTTTGCCGGCGGCGATGTTGAGAATCTTGGCTCCGGCGCGCACTTTGGCATGCGCATCATCGTCGCAACGTACGACCGTGGCGATGACAGGGATGTCGGCGATGTTGGTGATGTGCTCGACCATCTCGGCGGTGGCGGGGGAGTTGACCACGCAGCCCGCCGCGCCCTGCATCTCGGAGACGGCTGCCATCTGCACGGAGCGCTTGCCGGTGGTGGTGCCGCCGCCCACACCTACAAAGACTGGGCACTCGGCGACGGTCAGCAGCGCCTGCGTAATGGCCGGCTGCGGCGTGAAGGGGTAAACGGCAAAGACAGCATCGGCATTGGAGTTGCGGATGACGGCCACGTCGGTGGTGTAGATGAGCGATTTGATACGACGGCCGAAGAGCGTAAAGCCGCTGGCCTCCTCGATCTCGTCGGGCATGCGGAGGGCCGCCTTGCGCAAACGCCCGTCGATGGGCAGCGGCTCCATGGGGAGCAGTCCGTTGGGGGTCACGGTTACCTGGGGCTCGGTGAACTCGTCTGCGAGCTCGACCTCGGAGAAATCGACCGAGGCGACGATGTCCTCGTGAACCTCGGCGGGCACATCGATGGGAGCTTGGTCGGTTGCCGCGGCAGGCGTGTCGAAGGAGCTGGTGCCGACAAAGGCGTCGACGCGCTCGTTTAGGTCGTTGAGGGTATCCATGGAGACTCGATTCTGTGTGATGACGGCCGGCGCGATGCAGCCGGAATTGCGAATGCTAAATCGTTTGACGAGTTGATTTTTCCCCGCCGCGCCATCCGTTAGACCGAAGGGCAGGCGAACGTGAAGGAGCTGTGGTGGCGGGGATCGAGGTGCTATCTTGAAAGTCCCGTTTAAAAGAGAGGTGACGCGGTATGGAATTTTCGGCAATGTTGGGCTCGATTGGCCTGTGTGTGGGCGCAATCGTTGCCGCCGCGGTCATCTACTTTGTGGTCACGGCCATTAAGGGCAAAAGGGCCGAGCGCAAGGAACGCGCGATGCTTAAACAGCATCGCGACCAGCAGGGCAAACGCGCACAGAAATAGCTTGTTGAGTTTTGGATCCGTGCGCTAGCTGCGTTTTCGGATCAGGGCAATGTAGAAGCCCTCAAAGTCGCGGCTGGGCGGAATGGTGAGCGTGCCGGGCATACCGTTGGCGACGGACGAGACGTGGCCGGCGGCGATGGCCTCGGTGAGGGCGTTGCTCTCGACGCGTGGCTCTTCGCCAGCTTCCTGAGCACGGCGCGTTTCACTTTCGCTCGGCGTGCCGTCGAGGGGGATAAGCTCGCAGTCCATGTGCTTGTCAAGGGCCTCTTGTAGGGCGTCCTCGTTTTCCTGCGGCAAGATCGAACAAGTCGAATAGACGAGCGTACCGCCCGGTTTGAGGACCCCCATGGCGCGGTCCAGAAGTGCTCGCTGCGAGCGGGCACACTTGCTCAGCAGCTGCTCGGTGAGGCCGCGCAGACTTTTCTCGTTGCCGCTGATGACGGTGCCCGTGCCGGTGCAGGGGGCGTCGAGCAGGATACGGTCAAAGCGGAAGAACTCGTCGAGCTCGCGTGCGTCGATGCGCATGACAGGCACGTTTTTGGCACCCTGGCGATGGAGGTTCGACTCGAGCTTTTCGGCGCGGGGAATGCTCATCTCACAGGCGGTAAGGTGTGCCTGGCCCTGGGTGAGGGCAGCGATCTGCGTCGTCTTGCCACCGGGTGCCGCGCACATGTCCAGGATGTCCTCGCCTGCCTGGGCGCCCAGGACCAACGGCGGCATCATGGACGACAGGCTCTGCAGATAGATTTTGCCGTCGCGGTAGATGTCGAGATCCCACAGATCGGAAACCTGGGCCTCGGGCAGGATAAAGGCGTCTGGGTACCAGGCGACGGGGTAGTGGGCGATGCCGGCGGCATCGAGCGCCGCAGCAATGTCCTCGGCGGTTGCCTTGAGCGTGTTGGCGCGCAGCGTGACCGGGCGTGTGACCGCGGCGCCAAAGCCCTCGATCATGAGCTCGGCATCGGCGGGGGCATAGGCGCCGGCGACCGTGTCGACCATAAAGCGCGGCAGGTCGGCGGCGCAGGGAAGGGCGGCAAGCTGGTCGGAAAGTTCGGTAGCAGCAAACTGCCTGAGCTTGAGCTCGGCCTTGACCTGCTTTTTCTGCTTACGACGACGCGGCTTGGACATCCGTCTTTCCTTCCCATTCCATTAAAAGTAGTCAATTTGGGACGGGGCTATTTTAGCTGCCCGTCCGTTTCGGCAGGCGTTGCAGTTAAATTTGGGACGGGGTAGCTAAAATAGCCCCGTCCCAAATTGACTACTCTGCCTTGGTGTTGGCTTAGTACTGGCTCTCGTGCTTGCTGAAGAAGTCGAAGCGCGGGGGCAGCGGCTTCACGCGGTGCTCGCCGGGCTTCTCGCCCAGGCTCTCCACAAACTCGTCTGTGGAGGCAAAGATGTTATCCCAGCTAAAGAAGGCGACCGGATCGACGTCGAAGTACTCGCAGATGAGCTCGCAGCCAGCCGGGACGATGCCGTGCATCAGGACGGTTGCCACGCGCAGCTCGGTAAAGGCGTCGACGAGGGCCTGCGTCATGGCGGCATTGGCCGGCTCGCCCTGGAGCTTGTTGGCGGCCTTGGAGGCGTCGCTCCAGCGCTTGTTGGCGGCGCGCAGGTAGTCGTCGCACACGGCAAGCGCGCGGTGCGTCTCGAACTTGTACATGGCCTGCTCAAAGGCGAGGGTTGCCTGTTGGGCGGATTCGACCACGGTGTCAGAAGCGGCACCGGCGGGGATGCAGCCGTTGCGATAGGGGCTCTCGTCGCCTTCCTTGACGGCGACGCCGTAGAAGCAACTGCGGGCCAGACGGTTGAATACGCCGGTCAAAAGGGCGCTCTCCTTAAGGGCCGGATCGATAACGCGCTTGTCGTCGCAGGCGCGCACCTCGTTGCCGTCCTTGTCCTTGCCGGTCACACGCGTGTCGTATGCCTTGGGGCTAAAGCTCACCGGCTTTTCGGACAGGCCGAGCGACAGCCAGTGCGCGCGCATCTGCTCGCAGGTGTAGTGGTTGAGCAGGTCGTCTGCCGGCGGGGGAGGCGTCTGCGAGGACGAGCTGGCCTTTTTGCCCATGTAGAGCAGGTGGTAGCAGGCGCTGACGGTGCTCTGCGTGAGGTTCCAGCCCAGGGCCTCCCACATGGCGGTCTGAGCGATGCAGTAGAAGTAGATGTTGTCCTGACCGATAAACTGGTAAATCTGAGCGTCGTCAGAGCACCACCAGTCGCGCCAGTCGAGCGAGCTGTGCTGGTAGGTGGGCGCGGGCACTTGCGTGGAGTCGGCAGCGGGCTCGCCCATGAGAGCGGCATCCTGGGCGGCGACACCCTCGGTCACGCCGGCGGCCTTGGCATCGCGCGCGAGCACGGTACGCGTATAGCTGATGGGCGCCCACAGACTCTCGGGCCAGCACCAGCAGGTGACGTCGGAGACGCCGTCGACCTGGGGCACCGGAACGCCCCAGTCGATGTTACCGGTGATGCGGAAGGGCACGAGCGCCTTGCCGCTGCGGAAGCGCACGCCGCCGTTGGCGAGCACCGCGTGGGCGTCGTCGCGCTCCTTCCAGCTGGGGAAGGTGACGGTAAAGCTGCTCTTGTTGCCCTCGGGCTCCAGCACGGTGTGCTCGGGAAGCTGATCCTCGACGGCATCGAAGGCCTCGCGGAACTTGTTCTGGATATAGAGCTGGGCCGGCAGCAGCCACTCCTCCATGGTCTTGGAGACCACGGAGCGAACCTGCGGGTTCTGGGCGAGCTTGGCGGTATAGGTCTTCATAAAGTCGAGGTAGGCCGGCAGGTCAAAGTAGAGGTTGTCGACCGGGCGCAGCTCGGGCACCTCGCCGGTGAGCTGGCTCTTGGGCGCGATGAGCTCCTCGGGCTCAAACTGGTGGCCCAGGTCGCACTCGTCGGCATAGGCCTTCTCGGACTTGCAGCCCTGGATGGGACAGCGGCCGATTACCTGACGGCCGTTGAGGAACGTGCCGGCCTTGGCATCGTAGAACTGCAGCGTGGAGCGCTTGGAGATGGTGCCCTGCTCGTGCAGGCGCTTGATAATCTCGGCGGTCACCTCGTTGTGAATCTGCGCAGCCGGCTCAAGGCCCGAGCCGCCGTAGATGTCGCAGCTGATGTTGTAGTTGTTGAGGGTCGCTGCTTGGCGGGAGTGATTGGACTCGACGTACTCGTTAATGGACTTGTCGTAGCCCTCGTTCTCCTTGAGCTTGCGGTAGCTCTCCATGATGGGCGAGCCGTAGCAGTCGGTGCCCGAGGTGAAGATGACGTTCTCGCGGCCCAGACGGTCGCGCAGGAAGCGGGCGAAGAAGTCGGCCGGGACAAAGACGCCGCCGACGTGGCCAAAGTGAAGGCCCTTGTTGCCGTAGGGCTCGCCGGCGGTAACGATGGCGCGGCGAGGCCAGCTGGGACGGTCGTTCATGGAGTATTTGGATGCCATGGGACTCCTTCGCATATGGTGAGAGCGCGGCCGGGCACAAGGCCTGGCGACGCGGTGGTCAATTCGTGCATATCGTTCGACATTATCGCACATGCGGACGGGTACGTGGCAGGGGCGCTATCCTAAGATGCTATGAATGAGATTTCCAACATACATGCGTTTGAAGACGAGGATTTTCTGCACGCCTGCTTTGTGTGGGGGATGGCCGTGCTCGGCGCATTTGCTGTGTGCTTGGTGCCGGTGTTTATGCTGATGGGCGGGCCTGCGGACTTGGATGCGGCTGACGCGGGCGGCTGGACCACGGTCTTGGGCTGGATAGTCGGCTTGGCTGCGGTTTCGGCGGCGTCATTTGCCGTGCACGAGCTGGTGCACGGTGTGTTTTTTAAGCTGCTGGCGCCTGCGGGCGCGCAGGTGACCTTTGGGGCGAATCGCGAGACGGCGATGATCTATGCCTGCGCCGAGGGCGTGGTGTATTCGCGCCGGCGGTACGTGGCAGTTTGCCTGGCGCCGACGGTTGTTGTGACGACAGCGTTTGCCCTGGGGTTTGCGTTCTCGGGCTATCCGCTGCTGTGCTACCTGGCGGCCGGCTTGCATTTGTCGGGCTGTGTGGGCGACTGGTACTACGTGCGAACCATTCTGCGCGATCGCCGCATTGTTGCCTGCGAGGACACGTCCTTTGGCGTGCGCTTTTTCGCAAAGTAGTCTTTTTGGAATGATTTTTCTGGGACGGGGATTAAAAAATCATTGTGGGAGAGGAGATGTTGATGAAGCCGTTGGTGTTGCACGCTTGCTGCGCACCGTGCTCGCTTGAGCCGGTCCGCCTGCTGCGCGAGGAGGGGTTTGAGCCCACAATCTGCTGGACCAACCCCAATATTCAGCCGCACGATGAATGGCAGCGTCGCCTGGACGAGCTGCGCCGGTGGTGTGCCGAAGGCGGCATCGAGCTCGTCGAGGCGGGGGAGGACCGGGAGCGCTGGGAGGCCGGCGTGGCCCCGCTGGGCGCCGATCGAGCCCGTCGCTGTCGCGCATGCTATGCCCTGCGTCTGGCCGAGGCGTGCCGTGTGGCCCAGGAGCGCGGGTTTGAGTTTGTGGGCACGACGCTCGCCGTCTCGCCGTACCAGTTGTTCGAAACCTGCAATGACGTGCTTGAGCGCTTGGCGGCGGCACATGGGCTCACCCCGGTGATTCGCGATTTTCGCCCGTATTACCCCGAGGCGACACGCCGTTCGCGCGAGCTGGGCATGTATCGGCAGAACTACTGCGGCTGCCGTTTCTCGGCCGTCGAGGCGGCCATGGACCGCGCCCGCATCCGCGACGAGCGCAAAGCGTCCAAAAAGTAGTTCATTTGGGACGTCAGCCTGCTAGGATGTAGAGCGGACTTTAGCTATATAAGGAGTATCCGACGTGTCTATGCGTACCGATGATTTTGACTACAACCTTCCTGAGGAACTGATTGCCCAGGCGCCTGCCGAGCCACGCGACTCCTGCCGCCTGCTGGTGGTGGATCGCAAGGGCTCCCAGACAGGAACGCCGCTGGAGCATGGCGGCACCGTCGAGCACCGCATCTTCCGCGACATCATCGACTATATCAAGCCGGGCGACGTGCTCGTCATCAACAAGACGCGCGTGATGCCGGCCCGTCTGATCGGTCGTAAAACGGGATCGGGCGGCGTGGTCGAGACCCTGCTGCTCAAGCGCCGCGAGGACGTGGATCCGCTGGGCCATGTTTGGGAGTGCTTGGTCAAGCCGGGCAAGCGCCTGAAGCCCGGTGCTCATATTGAGTATCGCGCCGGTGGCACCCATGCGCCCGAGGGGGCTCCCGTGGTGCTGACGGCCGAGGTTGTCGACTTTGTCACCGATAGCCGCGGCGGCCGCCTGGTACGCTTTGAGCCGGCCGGTTGCAATGCCGCCGGCGAGCCGCGCACGCTCGACGAGGCCATCCATGCTGCCGGCCACGTGCCGCTGCCGCCCTACATTACCGATTACGAGGGCGATCCCGAGAAGTACCAGACCGTCTACGCCATGAAGGAGGAGCACTCGGCCGCTGCTCCCACGGCGGGTCTGCATTTTACTCCCGAGCTCATGGCTGCCATCGAGGCCAAGGGTGCCAAGTTTGCCGCCGTCGAGCTCGAGGTGGGTATCGATACCTTCCGTCTGGTGGAGGAGGACGACCCCGCGCAGCACGTGATGCACACCGAGCGCTACCACGTGTCGCAGGAGGTTGTCGACGCCGTGCATAAGGCGAAGGCCGAGGGCCATCGTGTGATCGCCGTCGGCACTACCGCAGTGCGCTCGCTCGAGAGCGCGTTTGACGCGGACGCGCCGGTGTCCGATCCGGCTGTGACGGCGCGCTATTTTGAGGGCCGCGAGGACGGGGCCGACACGCTCGGCCGCGGCGACATAGTGGTGCGCGAGAACGCGACAACGCAGCTCTACCTTATGCCCGGCTCGACCTATCACGTGGTCGACGCGCTGATCACGAACTTCCACGTGCCGCGCTCCACGCTCATGATGCTCGTAAGCGCACTTGCCACCCGCGACCAGATCATGGATGCCTACGCCGCTGCTATCGAAGAACGCTACCGCTTCTTCAGCTTTGGTGACGCGATGCTCATTTGTTAGTTACGCGGTTCTACGAACCGCGTAACTACTCGACACTGCGCGGGCCGCATTTGGACAATCTGACGTTCAACTTCAAGGGCGCGACCAGAAGGTCAGCGCCCTTTCGTTTCACGTCACCTTGTCTCAAATGCGGCCCGCTCGCTGACTCTGCCATTACATCGGTGTTGCCGTGGTTGTTGAGTAGTCATTGGGCACTTGGCACTTGGGGACGTTCCTTTTGTGCCGGCACCTGGGGACACTCCTTATGTCAAGAGATTGGTGCAAGAGGGATAGATTGCCTTGCGTCGATCTAAATAAGTTGCGGTGAGATAGTTCTTGAATTGGCCTTTTTAGGGCTAAACAGGAACTATCTCACCGCAACTGCGTTGAGCGCTTTTTGGCGGCTGGTTTACTTACTTGCGAACAACCAGATCAGGATGATCACCAGGATTGCGGCGACGATGCAGACGATGGCGCCGGTGAATTTGATGCGTGAGTCGCGGGTACGCTCGCGCACCGCGTCCTCGGTGGCCTCGAGCTGGGCAACTTCTCGCTCGGTCTCGGCGTGTTCGGCTTTGTCTCGGGCCAAGGATCCTGCAAGCGACTCAGTAATCTCTGGGTGGTCGTGTACTTCGGTCGCCTGTTCGATAATCGACTGCGCATGCGCGGCATCTGCTTGGGCGTTGGCTATGCTCTGCTCTTGGTCGCGGCGTGCCTTGTCCTCGGCGGCGATCTTCTCGCGCAGTTCGCGCTGGCGCGTCGCGGCGGTGGTTTTTGCGGTCTGCAGCTCGTCGCGCGCGGCATCGGCCTCTGCCGTCACGGCCTGATGGGCTCGCTTGGCGTCGGCAATGGGGGCTTGAGCCTGCTCGACGGCCTGCTCGGCTGCGGCAAGCGAGTGCTCAAGGTCGGCGGTGATGCGCGGGACATCTTCTTCGGCTTTACGCAGGGCATCTGCCGTGTCGGAGATCTGCATCGAGAGCTCGCTGGTGCGCACCGTATAGTTGGCGGGATTTGCCGAGGGATTGCGTTGCAGCTCGGCATACTCATGACGCAGCGTCTCGAGCTGGGCGCGCGTGGCGTCGACGGTTTGTTGTGCGGCCGCAATGCCGGCGTCTCGCTCGGCCTTCACCTTGTCGCGGATGCGCTTGGAATCCTCAAGACGGCGAACGAGGCGGTTGCCGGTCTCGCGCGAGCTTGCCTCGCGGGCCTCCACGGCATCGAGCGCGGCCTTCAGGCGGAGCTCAGTCGCGTCATCCTCTGTCTTCATTTGTTCGAACTGCCCCTTGAGCTCTGTCGCTTTGGCGGCGTGGGCATCACGGTCAATCTCGGCTGCCGCAGCGGTCTTTTGCGCTGTGGCGATCGCCTGGCGCTGGTCGGCGACGATCTGGTCGTAGCGGCCCGCGATATCCTGGCGCGTCTCGAGTTCCTCGGCCTGATCGGCAATGCGCTGCTCAAGTTCGGCCAGGTGGGCGCGGGCATCGGCAAGTGCCTTTTTCGCGGCGTTCATCTCGCGCATGGCCGAGGCGCCCTGGGCAATAAAGGTGCCCACGGCGTTCGCGGTGTTCGAGACAGCGGTCCCCAGATCGCGGTTCGCGGCAGGGGAGTGCGAGGCGGTCGGGCGAGCGGTGTCAGCAGCATCCGCATCGGCAGCCTGCGGCACGGAGATGTTGCCGGTACCGCCCTCGACCACAGAAAAGCCTGCTGCGTGCGGATCGACCGCATCGGCGCCAATCGTGGGGTGCTCGAGCTGCAGAAACGAGGGCATGGTGCTGCCCTGGTCGGCAACCGGAGTCTCGCCGGGCACAAAGGTCGAGGCCGCCTCGGCGGCCTCCTCTTCCTCGGCATCAATATCGGCATCGGCGACGGCGTCTTTCATCGCTTTGACAGCATCCATCATGGAGTCCATGACGGCATCGAGCTCTTCTTCCGAAGACACCTCGATGGGGCCCGCTGCTTGCGGGGCGTCGTCCTGTACAGGGGCGTCGTCCTTAGCGGGCGCATCGTCGTTTTGCTCATCGGCGTTTTCTGTTTCGGGGGTTTCCGCCGTAGCGCTTTCGTCCAAGATGGGGTCGTCGATGTCGATACCATCGCAGGTCACAGCGTCAGTATCTGCGGTGACGTCTGCGGGATCATCAATATGCTCTTGAGTCTGGGGGTCCAGCTCGTCTGTCATAGGCATGTGCTCCTCATCGTTGTTTGTCACCCTATGATAAAGTCTCGCGCCGACATCTCGCGCGCCGCAGCAAAGTTTCAAAACGTGTTCGATGGCTCGTCTCGTTAACAAAAACTCGGCCGCTCTATTCAATTATTACTTGACATTCCCTTCGCCGAAAGACGTTGCGCCGTTCGCCTGCCATGGGCTTTATTTTTCACTTGAAGAAGCTAAAGTTGCATTTCAGCTTTTGGCGCGTGAAGTTGGATGCGCGCAGTCGGCGGGCGTGCCCGTCGCGATTTGAAAGGACTTTGTATGGGACTTTTCACTGGTAAGACCGTGATCGTCACCGGCGGTGGCAAGGCCACGCTCAAGGACGGTTCCGCTGGCTCCATCGGCTACGGCATCGATATCGCATTTGCCAAGGAGGGCGCGAACCTCGTCATCACCGGCCGCAACGTCGCCAAGCTCGAGGCCGCCAAGGAGTCTCTCGAGGCCGAGTACGGTGTCAAGGTTCTGCCTGTTCAGGCCGATGTCTCGGCTGGTCAGGACAACGAGGCCGTCGTCCAGAACGTCATCGACAAGGCCATTGAGGAGTTCGGCCGCATCGACGCCGTCGTCAACAATGCTCAGGCCAGCGCCTCGGGCGTGACCATCGCCGATCACACCATGGACCAGTTTAACCTGGCCATTTACTCCGGTCTGTATGCTACCTATCTGTACATGCAGAAGGCCTATCCGCACCTGAAGGAGACCAAGGGCTCCGTGGTCAACTTTGCCTCGGGCGCCGGCCTGTTTGGCAACTATGGCCAGTGCAGCTATGCTGCCGCCAAGGAGGGCATCCGCGGCCTGACCCGCGTTGCCGCCAACGAGTGGGGCAAGGACGGCATCAACGTCAATATCGTTTGCCCGCTTGCTTGGACCGCTGCGCTCGAGAACTTCCAGGATGCCTATCCCGAGGCGTTCAAGGCCAACGTCCACATGCCGCCGGCGGGTCACTACGGCGACGTCGAGAAGGAAATCGGCCGCGTGGTCGTTCAGCTCTGTGGTCCCGACTTTAAGTACATGAACGGCGAGACCGTCACCCTCGAGGGTGGCATGGGCCAGCGGCCTTAGGGGTTACGCGGTTTTACCAAACCGCGTAACGGCTCGACGCTGCGCGGTCACCAGAGCGACAACTTGTCATTCAAAGAGGACGGCATGACCAGAAGGTCTATGCCGTCCTCTTTTCATGCCAATTTGTTCGCTCTGGCGACCGCTCGCTGGCGGTGCCAAAACATCGGCGTTGCCTTGGCTGTTGGAAATGATCCCAGATGTAGTCGTTAGGGACGTTCTCAAATGACTAGTCGAAAGGGACGCTCTTGCCGGTACTTGGGGACAGTTCCTAAGTGCCGGCAGATTGGGACATTCCTTTGCAAGATGGCGCTGAAGACTGTCCCCAACGACCGGCTTGGGAACCTGATCCTAATGCACTAGTTTCTGTCGAGTCGGTGCTTCTTGCGGGTTGCCCGTATAATGGTTTGCGTATGAACCGCAACCAAGGAGTTCCAGTTTATGGACCAGAGCCTTTTTAAATTCGACCTGATCGCCGAGGATCCGACGACGCATGCGCGTGCCGGCGTGCTGCACACCCCGCACGGCGACATCGAGACGCCGATCTTTATGCCCGTGGGCACCAAGGCAAACGTCAAGGGTATCCCTACCGAGACCGTCAAGCAGCTCGGCGCCCAGATCGTGCTCGCCAATACCTATCATCTGTCCATGCGTCCCGGCGAGGACACCATCGCCGAGCTGGGCGGGCTGCACAAGTTTATGAACTGGCATGGCCCCATTCTTACCGACTCGGGCGGCTTCCAAGTGTTCAGCCACAACGACGCCGTCAAGCTCACTGACGAGGGCGTGCGCTTTATCGTCAACGACTACGACGGGCGCCACGTGTTCTGGACGCCCGAGGACAACATGGAAATCGCCATGAAGCTCGGCTCCGACATCTGCATGCAGCTCGACCAGTGCCCGGGCTATCCCGCCACGCGCGCCTACGTTGAGCGTGCCGTCGAGCTGTCGAGCATGTGGGCCGAGCGCTGCTACAAGGCGCACACCCGCGATGACCAGGCACTCTTTGGCATCGTCCAGGGTGGCATGCATCTGGACCTGCGTCTGCGCTCGTTGCGCCATTTGGAGGAGTGCGGCGACTTCCCCGGCTACGGCATCGGCGGCTACTCAGTGGGCGAGGACCACGAGACCATGTTCGAGACCCTGGCGCCGCTCGCGAGCGAGTACATGCCTAAGCACAAGCCGCGCTACCTCATGGGCGTCGGCAATCCGACCACGCTCGTGCGCGGTGTGGGCGTGGGCATCGACATGTTCGACTGTGTGCTGCCGACGCGCACCGGCCGTATGGGCACGGCGTTCTCCAGCGAGGGTCGCCTCAACTTCCGCAACGCACGCTTTGCGCACGATGACGGCCCCATCGACCCCACCTGCACCTGTCCGGTGTGCACGGGCGGTTACAGCCGTGCGCTCATCCGTCACATGGTCACGCAGAAGGAGATGCTCGGCGGCATTCTGCTGTCGATGCACAACATCTACTACCTGCTCAACTTGATGCAGCGTGCCCGCCAGGCCATTATCGAGGGCCGCTACGGTGCGTTCGTGAGCGACTGGATGAACAGCCCCGCGGCGGTGGATTACTAAGAGCGGCGCGGGCGCTTGCAGAGCGCGGGCAACGGCAAGGGGCGAGCGCCGGCCGGTCATCACGTTCGCTAACACCGTGTGCACGACCGCTGACCGATAGCTTGCAAGCACTTGATACATCGTGGGTACCATACCGAATAGCTGATGCTCGGGCGGGTGTTTGGCGCATGGCGTCGACCCCGCCCGTTTTTCTTTTTCTCGATAGGAGCACCCATGATTAAGAACGAGAATGTCGAGGGCGAGCCTGCCTACGACGAGACGTACCGCCGCGGTCCCGTGGTCATGCGCGGCCCCATGATTCCTAAGGATAATACGTACGCCAACCTGCTGGCGCCTGAGGATTCAACCGACTGGTTGCATGTCGATCCGTGGCGCGTCCTTCGTATTCAGGCAGAATTCGTCGATGGTTTTGGCGCGCTGGCCGAGCTCGGGCCTGCGGTGACCATCTTCGGTAGCGCCCGCACGCCCAAGACCGATCCGCTCTACAAGGCGGCGCGCACGGTCGGTCGCAAGATTGCCCAACGCGGCGTGGCGGTTATCACCGGTGGCGGCCCCGGCATCATGGAGGCGGCCAACAGGGGAGCGGCGAGCGCCAACGGCAAGTCGGTCGGCCTGGGTATCGAGCTTCCGCACGAGCAGGGGCTCAATAAATACGTGAACCTCGGCATGGACTTCCGTTACTTCTTTGTGCGCAAGACCATGTTCGTCAAATACAGCTCGGGCGCCATCGTGTTTCCCGGCGGCTTTGGCACGCTCGACGAGATGTTCGAGGTGCTCACGCTGGTGCAAACGCACAAGGTCAAGCGCATGCCCCTCGTGCTGGTGGGCACAGAGTACTGGCAGGGCCTGTTCGACTGGCTCAACGGCCCGGTGATGGACGCCGGTATGATCAGCCCGCTCGATCCCGAGCTCGTGCACATCACCGACGACCTCAACGAAGCCGTCGACATCGCCCTGAGCGGGCTGATGTAGATCAATCGTGCCCACGCGACATGAATACGCATGGCAATCTGATGTTATTTAACATCAGATTGCCATTTATATTGGGTATACTGATGTAAAAGACGAGGCGAGGAGGTCGCGTATGTCTACTGCAACGGTTAAGCCTACGACGGTTCGCATCGAAGAGGGGCTCAAGGAACAGGCGACTGAGTTCTTGGATTCGGTCGGCCTCAGCCTCAATTCCTATCTCAATCTTGCCGTTCGGCAGCTTGTAAATCAGCGAAAGATTCCTTTTGAGATTGTAGGAAGGGCGGAGGTGCCCAACGAGGCGACGAGGCGTGCCATGGTGATCGCCGAGGCTCATGAGTTGGGGATTTTGCCGGACGATAGCCCGTCATTCAACGACGCTGATGAGCTTATGTCGTTCCTCGATGAGGAATAGCGATGTTCGAGATTAAAGTCGAGGCTCAATTTAGGGCGGATTACAAACGGACGATGCGCATGCATCCGCAGCTAAAGAGTGAGTTTAAGGCGGCAGTCGCAGAGCTTGCAGCTCACGGCTCGCTTCCCGCGGAATATGGCGCCCATGAGCTTTCAAACCCGGGCGGAAACTACAACGGCCACATCGATTTCCACCTATCCGATGGCTTGGTCGACGTGGTCGTTCTCTACTTACCGCATAAGACTAATCCTGTGATCCGGCTGGTCAGAATGGGCTCGCATGAGGAGCTGTTCCAGGGCCCGCAGGGCTGATTGCCGATTTCTAAGTTGCGGTGGAATAGGGATTGATTGACGGCTAATAAGTCAAAAACAGTCCCTATTTCACCGCAACTGATGTGGGCGTCCCTAGTGAGTTGGCTGGTAGCGGGGGCAGTAGCTGATGGCGATGGCATCGACGCCTACGTGGGTGGCGATGGTGCAGCCGATGGGGCCGGTGCCGGCGTCTACGTAGTCCTGGCCCGCGAGCGCCTCGTTGGCAAGTTCCTGCTCCTCGGCGGCGCCGGTCGTGAGCACGCGCACGCTTGAGCCCGGGTGCTCGTCCAAAAACGCGAGGCAATCTGCCATGGTGTTGGCAACGATGCGCTTGGCGCCGCGGCCCTTTTTGATTGCCTTGATCTCGCCCGATTTCCACTCCGGCGAAACGGCCAGGCGAATGTTGAGCATCTGCGTGAGCTGGCCGGCGAGCTTGGGCGCGCGGCCGTTCTTGACCAGGTTCTCGAGCGTGCGCGGAATCAGTAGCAGATGGGCGTCGGGCAGCGTCGCGCGGATCCGCGCCTCGGTCTCGTCTAGGCTGCGGCCGTCCTCGCGCATGGCGAGCGCGTACTCCACCAGCAGGCCCTCGGCGCCCGAGCCGGTGCGCGAGTCGATGCAGCGCACGTCGAGCTCGTGGGTCTCGGCGACCAGGCATGCGTTGGAATAGCAGGCGGACCATTCGCTGCACAGCGAGATAAAGATCGCGCTATCGTGGCCGTCAGCACGCACGCGGTCAAAGAGTGCCTTGAACTCGCCGGCGCTCGGCTGCGAGGTGTGCGGCAGTTGCTCGGAGCCGGCCATGCGCGCGACGTATTCCTCGGCGGTAATCTGCACCTGGTCGAGCAGGTCCTCGCCCTCGATAATCACATGCAGCGGAATCACGTAAATGCCGAGCTCTTGAGCGCGGGCGGGGGAGATGTCCGACGTGGAGTCGGTTATGATGGCAAAAGACATAATTGCACCTTTCGTTGGGGCGCTTGCGCGCCGCCTTCTTAGAGCAAAGTGCGACAAGTATAGTGGAGTTGCTCTACATTGCTAGGTTCAATTGTTGAATAGTCAACAGTTTGAAGTGACGGTGTGGAAATCATCAACTGGGGAAGAGGGATGCCGATGGCGGCATTGCAGCTATGCGAGCGGCCGGTTGTGCTGTTCGATTTTGACGGCACGGTGGCCGATACGGGCCGGGCGGTGATGACCTCGACGCGCAAGACGTTGGCCGCGCGCGGGTTTTCGGAGGCGCAGATGGGTGACCTGCGCCGCATGATCGGGCCGCCCCTGTGGAAGAGCTTTCACGACTTTTATGGCTTCTCCCGCGAGGAGTCGCTTGTGGTGGCTGACGAGTACCGTGCCTTTTTTGATGAGCTGGGACCTGAAGAGTATCCCGTGTTCGACGGAATCCCCGAGCTGCTCGATGGCCTTGCCGCGCAGGGGCATCGCATGGCGGTCGCGACGTCTCGCATGGAGGCGAAGTGCATCGATATGGTGCATGAGCTGGGGATTTGCCAGTTTGAGGCCGTGGTCGGCATGAATCCGCCGCAGGGGCGCGAGACCAAGGCGGATTCGGTCCGCGATGCCCTGGCGGCCCTGGGTGCGACCGCGGACGAGGCCGTGATGATCGGCGATCGCTTCAACGATGTGGAGGGCGCACACACAATGGGCGTGCCGTGCATTGGTATCTATTCGGGCGCGGCGGCGCCGGGCGAGCACGAGGCGGCGGGTGCCGATGCAGTGGTGCACTCGGTGGCCGAGCTTGCTAAACTTTTCGCTATCTAATAGACGTAATGTGAGGGACGGGCGTACCCGTCGCTCATTGGTAAGGAGGTCGTCCATGAATCAGGTGGAGCAGAGCGTTACCGAGTATGTCGACGAGGTCTGGGAGGATGTCGTCGCCGATATCGAGCAGTTGGTGAGTTATCCGTCCGTGGCAGTTTTTGCCGATGCGGAGCCCGGCGCGCCGTTTGGCCGCCCGGTCCGTGATGCGCTCGATTGCGCGCTCGGTATCGCGCAAAAGCTCGGCTACCAGACGAGCGATGACGAGGGCTATGTGGGAATCGCCGATATCCCGGGCCGCGGCGACAAACAGCTCGCGACTATCTGCCACGTGGACGTGGTTCCCGCCGGCCCCGGCTGGAAGACCGACCCGTTTGCGATGGAGCGTCGCGAGGGCTGGCTGCTCGGCCGCGGCGTGATCGACGACAAGGGTCCGGCCGTGCTGTCGCTCTACGCCGGCGCCTACCTGCTCAAGCACGGCATCGTTCCGCGCTACACCTTCCGCGCGCTGCTGGGCTGCGATGAGGAAGTGGGCATGTCCGACGTTCACCATTATCTGGAGAACTACGCGAATCCCGACTTTCTGTTTACGCCCGATGCCGAGTTCCCGGTCTGCAATGCCGAGAAGGGCCAGTTTGGGGCGACGTTCGTGAGCCCCAAGATCGACGGCGGGCGCATCGTGTCGTGGTGCGGCTCCGAGGCGAGCAATGCCATTCCGTCGCAGTCCATCTGCGAGCTTGCGATTGCCGCCGATGAGCTGCCGGCGCCCGTTGAGAACGTCGACCGCCTGGAGATCACGGCGCTTGATAACGGGCATGCGCAGATTTTCGCCCACGGTATTGGCGGCCACGCTTCGATGCCTGAGGGCACCATCAACGCCGTCGGCCTGATCGTGGCGTATCTGCGCGAGGCCGAGGACGCGTTTGGTGCACGCGATGAGCGCCTGCTGACGCCTGCCGAGCACGAGTTCGTCAAATTCCTGGCCTTTGTGCATGCGGATGCCTATGGCCGCGGCCTGGGTATCGATGCGACGAGTCCGGCGTTTGGCCCGCTTACCTGCAACGCTGGCGTCATCCGCGTGGCGGATGGCCATATTGAGCAGGTCATCGACGTGCGCTTCCCCGATAGCACCAGTGCCGATACCATCCGCGAGCAGCTCGAGCCGCTCGTGGGCCGTTTTGGCGTGACGTGCCAGCTGGGTCGCGCTAAGGTGCCGTTCTCGGTGTCTGCCGACGATCCGGCCGTGAAGGCGCTTATTGATACCTATAACGAGTTTACGGGCAAGCATGCTGAGCCCTTTGCCATGGGCGGCGGCACGTATGCGCGCAACTTTGCCCGCGCCGTGTCGTTTGGCCCCGAGGAGACCGGCCTTGAGCTGCCCGCGTGGGGCGGCCAGATGCACGGCCCCAACGAGTGCGCCAACGAGGAACAGCTCAAGCAGGCGCTCAAGATTTACATCGTGGCCATCCTGCGCCTCAACGAACTCGAACTATAGTTACGCGGTTTTACCAAACCGCGTAACCAGTCGACGCTGCAAGCCCGCCAGAGCGGCAATCTGCCTTTCAACTTCGGTGGCATGATCAAAAGATCAATGCCACCTTGTTTCATGGCACCTTGCTCTCTCTGGCGGGCTTTCGCTCATATGACCCAATCCGCTGTCAAGAGCCACAATGGCCCCGCCGACCGCTTGCAATCGGTCGGCGGGGCCTGCCGTTGAACCCGTCCCGGTCCGCCCCCGGCATGTCGTCGACGCCTTCGGCTCAGTCTCATATCCGCGGATACCGTTCTGTCGGCCCGCACTCCATTCCTTCGGCGGGGTTCCCCAAGTCTGTCGAGGCGCATGCGGAGGGCTCCGCGCGCACAGCGAAATAGGGGGTATCCCCGAAGGCCGCCCGGCTCGCCGGGACGGGGGCTATGTCTATTCCGCGCCCTCCCGGCACATCATGCCGAGGGCCCAGAGTGGATTGGCAACACCTATTTGGACGATTCCGGGAGGGACAGCCCCGCCTCCCTGAACTCGACCGGAGACATGTAGCCCAGCGTCGAGTGGATCCTGAAGTTGTTGTACCAGTGCACGTAGTCCGAGAGCTTGGCCCGGAG
>DBFALE010000029.1:0-35778 GCA_048230835.1 Collinsella sp. | reverse complement strand
TTGCCGGCGTTGTAGAGGTCGACTATCTGCCTCTTGAACTCGTCGGTGAAATGCCTCGGGTGCCTGGGGTCCCTCATATACGGCCCTCCCGTCTCCTGCGCCCCTCCCGGAACTGTCCACATCAGTGTAGCCAATCCACCGCCGAGGGCGACCTGCCCAGCTCCCTGGCGATCTCCCTGCACGAGGCCCTGCGCTCCAGCATCCTCTGGACCGTGTCCCGCTCGTGCCTAGTGAGCCTGCCGTAGGCCCTCGGGGCCGCCTCCGCGGAACCCTTCTTCCTCTTTCCGGACCGGCCGTCCTCCGATCTCCCGGTGCCGGCCGGTCCGGCCCTCAGAGTATCGGGTTCCCACATTCATCCGCACATGTGCGGATGAATGTGGGAGGTGTTCGGATGAAGTTGATAATCAAGGGCAGCGAAAGTGCATGTTATTTAGGACAGTCAAATTCTTTGAAAAACAAATGGATGCTGTAGAATTACAAATAAGAGTCACCCGGAAGGAGCGATCGATGAAAAGCAAACGATTTGTCCTGAATGCACTTCTGGTAGTAGCAATATTGACGCTCTTCGTCTTTTCGTACTCATACATGAATCAGCCAAAATTTGGATATGCTTTATACGCTGTTTTTTCCGGCGAAACAACTTACAACACTATAGGCTTCATTGACGCAATCTTTTTCTATGTAGTCGGCCCCGTATCAAGCGAACTGGTCGCTTTTGTTGTCAGCTACAACCTGAATCAACAAAGCCAAACTCACTCAGCGACTTCGGCCAAACAAGGAATCAATCTCTTCGCAATAATGATAATTCTGCAAATTGCGACCGTGTTGATTATCGCCCTGACCGCAACAAACGTTTTGAAGTATGAGTTCGGATTCATCGCGAGCTGTCTCATGGCAATTGCCGCGGGTATAGCGGTTTCGTATACGACACCGGCAAAGAAGTAGATCAACTAACAGGGCCTATTTGGAATCCGAATCGTCCATGGAACCGTCGATGCCGGTTTTGGTGTCGTCATCCGTATTGGAATCGTCATCCTTGGGGCTTATAGGACACACATTTTGTCCTATAAGCCCCGATCAATTCATACTCCTCATCCTCGCCGAATTGCGAGTATGGCAGAATCGGCACTGGATGGCAGCGCGCTAGGCCGTGTCCGCGGAGTTACCCCCCCCCGTTTTTATCGTAACAGCTGATTCTAGGGACGCTTCAAAAAGTCAACCGAGGGTTTTGTCCCGTCAAGACGCCGAACGAGAATTACGTACCGCCAAGAGCCTCAAAACACGCCCCTCGCGGAACAGAATCCTCACTCGATTTCCATGCGGAGTAAAAACGTCAATCAATCATCCTCCGCAACGTCTATCCACCAAAAAGGCCGCCCCACGTGGAGCGGCCTTTGCTCGCAGCTTTTTACTGATAGTTACTCAAAAATTATTCCAACACATCCACAGAAGAGCAGCGAATCGTATTTTTCTTTCGGGAATCGAGAAAAAAGCCTACCTTGACTTTAGACCCAACGCTCACGGGGCTATCGCTTACATAGCGCGTATGTTCTGAATCAACCAGAATGGTCAGACGATCAGACCCGTCGTTATATGGATCTTCGCTTTCGACCGACATGGTAAAATCGCCAGAGCTGTCAACGTTCAACACCAATCCGCTCACGAACCACAAATGTGAATAGTCACCTCCGCTATCTTTCTGGCAACGCTCCACTTTTAGAAATAGCGCAGAGAATGCGAACACGGCAACTGATATAGCGATGAAAACCTTAACGCCACTCCCCTTGCCATAAAATACAAATTTATTCGCCAAAGAAAAATACCCCTGCCTTATCCGTGTATATTAGCATAGTACTACGTTAACGTGCTCATGGCTGTGGGTTGGTTTAACCTACAGCCATGCTAAAGTTGCCAAAAGGGGCACAAAGCCCAATACGTTTGCGCCATGCCGGCACAGCGACCTGGCATCGTATGCACCGGCGGGATCATCGCTGACCTGCAAGGAGGGCATATCCACGCGCTCATGGTCGCCGGAGGCCTCGTGATGCAGCACGCGCCGGGCGGCGACTGGAAGCGCGTCGATTGGGACGTGCTTGCCGCCTGGCTCGACAGATACGGTTACAAGGTCGCTGATTGCGAGACGGAGACCCTTCCGACCGCCGACGCGGCGAGTGGGAACGCGAGGGTAAAAACGCATCGTCGCTGAACCAGCGAGTCAGTATTCTTTAGTTGGATGATGGATATTGAAATTGATTAGCGAGATAATGTGCATATCTCATAATGTATGCGTTGCACCATGAGAGAGGGGTCTGTCATGAGCTGGAAACCGAGAAAATGCGTTATCGCCGGTCTCGTGACAACCGGTCCTGGCGGCGGCTTTTTTGCAACCGCAATGACATCGTACCGACTTTTCACTTGCATGCTCTGAAAGGAAGTTGCCATGCTGTCGCAAAATCAATCGAGATACTTGACCACAATCGGCTTTGCCCTGCTCGCATTACTCTTTGCTAGCGACCTTTTGCTGAAACCGCCCAAGGAACTCGTTTTGCTTGCCATAGACTGCATTTCCGCCCTTTACTTTACGGCAACCCTATTCGTCGGACTAAAGGAGAGGAAAAAAGGCGCAGTCGCCGCATCCGCCGTATGCTTGATCATAACCATTGCATCATTCTTTATCTGACACATTGGTGATCTAGGGGCGATATCGTAGGAATACGACCGGGAGAGCCGGGACCAGATTGCCCGGGTTGCCCGGTCGGCTCGCGCGACGGCGCGGCGGTTCCACAGAAAGCTCTCCGGACTTCACGCCGTTTCTGATCGCATTGTAGACAGCCATCTCGTCTTCGCAGTCGGCGAACACGCGGTGTGCGTCGTCGTTTTGGATGTCCAGCAAATCTCGAAGGTCCTCCATGCACCAGCGTTCGAGATTTGGCCATGCGCGTTGCGCGAGCTGATAAGTGTCGATTGCGATGTTGTAGTTAAAGTCCAGGCCAAAGCCGTCCCAGGCAGAACGGCTTTGTTTCCTCGATTATCAACTTCATCCGGACACTTCCCGCATTCATCCGTGTGTGTACGGATGAATGCGGGGTCCGATACCCCGGCGGCCTGATCGGCAGGCCGCCGGGAACTCTCACTCCTCGATAAAAGCCGGCACTCGGTTAGTCCTACGCATCTTGAAATCGCCAGTCTCGCGGGAGACGTAGAGAATGCCGTCCATCCCGTCTCGTGATGCATACGACAGGTGAACTGAACCGCAATCCGATCCATCATTGTCGAGAAGATCAAACGAATTCGGATCGCTCGTTGCGGCCAAACGACCACTCATACAAGAGCCATCGTCATTACAGATTTGCCATTCCATATCTTCGCCTGCAAGAATCGCCATAGACGGCTTGGTCGCGCCATCGTTGACATACATCCCGTCTATGCCAAACCCATTTTCAGCGCCATCGATGAACGACTGCTCGGACCTATACCTCGCAAATGATGCACATAGCACCATTGCAAGACAAAGTACAAAGCCAACAATCGCTATCTTTGCATAGCTCTTGCCTATCATGTCATTCACCTCCCTCGTATGTATCGAGGTATTCCTGCTTGAGCGTCTGCGAGGACGACTTGATCTTTTCCACGAGCGTGCCGGCCTCGATGAAGTAGAACGAGTTGGTGAGGTCTGCCAGGTCGTCGAGCAGATGGCTTGAGATGAGCACGCTGCGTCCCCGCGCCACCTCGCTGCGCATCGCGTCGCAGGAGGTTTTCCGCTTTCCCGGATCGAGGCCGTTCAGCGGTTCATCGAGGATGAGGTACGGGCAATCGGTCGCTATCGCCATGGCAAGCTTTACCTGCTGCTTCATTCCTGTCGAGAGTTTACGGGTCGGCTTGTCGAGATATGGGGAGATTCCGAGGGAGTCGCAGAGCGAGTCGATGTCGGCGGCCGATTTCCACGCCTCCCTAACGAAAGCAAGGTGCTCGATGGCCGATAGCGTGGGGTAGAGATCCGCGCCGCCCGAAGAGCTCAGGTAGACGAGTTCTGCGAATTCGGCTGATCGACGTTGGCAGATTCCGTCTGCCGCCAGGCTTCCCGAGCGGATGCGGGTGGGAAATTGGCCCGACAGCGCTTCAAGAAGGGTGGTTTTCCCCGAGCCGTTGGGGGCAACGAGGCCCGCCGCCGTTCCCGGGCTCAGGAAAAGCGACCCGATTGAAAGTATCGTCGTGCTCCCGTATCCCACGCTCGCGTCCAGAAGCTCGAGCCCATGGTGCTTTTTCGCGGGTCCAGGCTGTTTGGGGGAACGTGTCGCAACGGCGCCGACCGCAAAAAGGACCGCGACGTATGCCAGGGCCACGGCAAGCATCGATGCGCTGCCTGAACCGGAGCCAATGAATTCTGTCGGGAAGCATCCTACGTAACCCGTTGCCTCGATAGGCGAGAACACGGCCAGCGGCAGGAGATTGAGCGCGGCGTTATGCTCCAGCGCCGAATCGGACAATAACGGGAATGCCGGGGCCGCGACAAGCAGCGCGGAGGTAAGGGGGCCCGCGAGGACGCGCCTCGTTGCGGTCGATAGGACGGCGGAGCAAACGGATATCAAGGTTCCGCCCGCAAGCAGCGCGAGAAGCAGGGTCGTGAAGACGTCTCCCGCGGTCGTGGTGGTAAGCGCGCCGTCATGGAAGAAGGCGATCGGGTACCCAATTTGCCCGAAGCCGTTTAGGACCAAGGCGTAAATGCCCCCGGGCGCGAGGCCGGCGAGGAGCATCGCGGTCCCCGCGGCGATTATCGAAAACACGGTCTGGATAAGGCGCCGGAATTTGGGCACGGGCGCCTTCGCCGCCAGGGTCGCAGGCCTTGTGGCCCCGAGCAGGAGTATCGACGAGAGAAGGAAGGGAATGAAGGGAAGGAAAGACGGCGCCGTGGCAATGGCGTAAGGCAGGAAGGAAAGGAATGGCAGGTCGCTTGCGGAGGCCGGGATATCCGTGATGCCGGAACTGCTCAGAGCACGGCAATATGCGAGCTCCGCGTCATTGGTCTCTCGGTCTCCCACGATGGACCCGGATTGGAAGCCTTCGCCCATGAGCGCGTAGTAGCTCTCGGCAGAATCGAGAAAGGCGGCGTCGGTTTGGGCGGCGAGGGCGGCGTTCGCGTATCTTGCAAGCTCCGCGTCAGCTTGCTGCTCTGGCGATAGGTCTATGCCGTTGGCCTGGGGTGCGCGCGTATTGAATGCGTCGACAAAGCCCTGCATGCCCTGCTTCATAAAGAAGGGCCCGTAGATGGGTGAATTGAACGCAATGGGGATGGAGAAGGCTGCAGCGAGAACGAGCGTAGAGATCCATACGGCCCTGTCTCTTAGGATTAGTTTGAGAAGAAGTCGACAGTACATTTGGAAGCACCTACGTTCCTCAAAGAATTGTTAGATTAAAAGTAACAGACCGAATGAAGATGCGTGCGACGGGGGCGAGGCGAATGGCTGAGCGGTATCGATACGCAGGTTCAACGGTATTATATTGACCACATAGCTCCTGAATCCGCAGTTGATTAGAAACAGGCGGGCCCACCTGCGGGAACCCGGAGAGGCGACGATTCGGGGCTCCTACCCCCGTTGATTAAATCATCGGCTGCACCGCGCTCCTCGAAGCCGATAATATGCTATCTGGACGGACCGCGCTGAGCTGGTAAAATTTACAAATACGGAAATGCGCTACTTGCGCTATCTGCGCGTGTTTTAACAAAATAAGCACAGGTCAGGGGTATTCTGGGCCCGCTGGGGGTCAAGGGGTCGCTGGTTCGAATCCAGTCGTCCCGACCAGAAGTTTGCAGGTCAGGCACTTAGTGCCTGACCTTTTTTGTTATTAATCATCATGATTCATTTGATTAAAGCAACGAAGAATGGCTGTCCCGCTCGATACGCCTGCGCAACAAAAACCTGTACATCAGCCTCCAAAATCGACATTTTTCGACATGTTTGGAGGCTGATGTACACGAATGCGAAATCTCCCGCCGCCTACGACGCCCTCCACATGTCTGGACTCTCTATGCTTACGCTGGATAGACATCGCCGGAACGGGTATAGTATCGAAAGTTTTGTCGTTAACCAGCGGGGGAGTCCTGTGGGCATCAAAAAGAAGATCAAAAAGGAGCTTATCGGCACTTCCGATTACCCGTCGAATAAGATCTTTACGATCTCCAATTTCATCACCTTTACGCGCCTGATCCTCACCCTGGTATTTCTGTACCTGTTTGTGACGGATAACAACCGCGTCATCGCCATCGCAATCTACGCCGTTGCCGCCTCCACCGACTGGATGGACGGTCAGATCGCCCGCATGACCAAGACGGTCTCGTGGCTCGGCAAGGTCATGGATCCCATCTGCGACCGTGCGCTGCTGTTCACCGGCGTCTTGGGACTGGTGGTTCGCGGAGAACTGCCCATCTGGGTCTGCGTGCTCATTATCGGCCGCGACATCTATCTGGGCATCGGCACGCTTATCGTTCGTCATTATCACCGTCGCCCCATCGATGTCGTCTTCCCCGGAAAGATTGCCACAGCGCTGCTCATGACCGGCTTCTCGCTTATGCTGCTCGGGTTCCCCGTTATTGACGGCCTGCATCTTTTACCTTCAACCCTTACGGCCTTCCCAGGCCTCAACGGAAGCTCGGTGCCCCTCGGCATCTTCTTTGTGTACGGCGGCGTGATCTTCTCCATGCTCACCGCTGTCATCTACTCCATTAAGGGCGGAGCGGCCATTAAACAGGCTCTCACGCATCCCGAGGACGAGGACATCGACTTTCTGAACCCTGAAATCGAAGACTGATTCGTTGGGGTATGATTACGTACGGTTCATTATTTGCGGCACGTCCGCGATAAGTTAGGGGTTGTCATGGACAACATGGTTAACAATATGCCTCAGAATGATAAGACTGCTGACGCTACCTGCGTATTCCGCGTGCCTTCAAGCGACGTCACCGTTCCCGACCTCATGGCCAACGTGCGCATCACCGCCCCCGTTCTGTCCATCGTCAAGGGTCCGCAGACTGGTGCCGCCTTTGAGCTCGAGGACGACGTGACCACCATCGGTCGCGATCCCGCGAACGGCATCTTCCTCAACGACATGACCGTTTCGCGCAGCCATGCGCGCATTATTCGCGAGGGCCTCGGCGCTCGCATCGAGGACCTGGGCTCGCTCAATGGCACCTGGGTCGACGGCGCCATTGTCAACGCAGCCCCGCTGCACGACGGTTCTTCCGTCCAGATCGGTACGTTTACGCTCATCTACCACGAGAGCACGCCGGAGCGCATCGAAACCGGTGAGTAGGGCATGGCCGAACGCAACTATCTGAGTATCGGCCAAGTCGTCAACTTACTTCGAGGCGCATACCCCGATCTTTCGAACTCAAAAATTAGATTTCTAGAGGATGAGGGGCTCATTACCCCTCATCGTACGCCTAAGGGATACCGTCAGTACTCCAAGGAGGACGTTGATCGCCTGGAGGTCATTCTGCACCTGCAGAAGACTCGCTACATGCCGCTCAACGTAATTAAGCAGCGCTTGGAAAACGCCACGGACCTGTCAACGCTCGCTTACGAGGTGGGCTTGCTGTCCGATGTTCCGCTCAAGACGGAGCCCAAGGAGACTAAGCAAAAGCTGCATCCTATCGAGACCATTCCCGATATGCTGGGCGTCGAGATTTCGTTTATCCGCTCGCTCGCCGAGAACGACCTCATTCGCATCATCAAGAGTCCGCAAAATCGTGAGCTCGTCGATGGTCGCGATTTCCCGATCATCCGCTACTGCTCCGAGCTTTCGCGCTTCCATATCGAGCCGCGCAACCTGCGTCAATACGTGTCTTCCGCCAACCGCGAGTCCTCGATGTTTGAGCAGGTGCTCGTGAGTATGCTCGGCATGGATACCTCCGATGACGAGCGCGATGCCAAGCTCGAACGTGCGTTTAAGAAGCTTCACGACCTGACGGAGGGCGTGCACACCGCGCTGCTCAAGAACCGCGTTTTTGAGTCGCTCAACGCCGTGGTCGAGGACGCCGACATCGATGCACTCGATGAGGAAATCACTCGCTCCGAGTCCACCAAGGCCAAAAACGAAGAGATAGCTGCGCCGGCTTCACACGAGGATTCTCTCGTAAAGCCGCTCAAGGTCGTCGCCCCTTCGCAAACCGGAACCGCCACCGCGGGCAAATAACAGCTGCCGCTTATCCGGCAACCCATTGAAAGGTCATACAATGTACGACTTCGAATCTCAAATCGTCGACATCCCCGACTATCCCGAGCCCGGAGTCATCTTTAAAGACATCACGCCGCTCTTTGGCAATCCCGAGGCGCTCAAAGCCATGACCGATGCCCTCGCCGAGCACTTTGCCGGCATGGGAATCACCAAGGTCGTGGGCCCCGAGGCTCGCGGCTTTATGGTTGGCGTACCGGTGGCTGTAGCCCTTGGCGCCGGCTTTGTTCCCGCACGTAAACCGGGCAAGCTACCGCGCGAGACCGTGAGCCAGAGCTACGAGCTCGAGTACGGAACGGATTCCATTGAGATCCATGCCGACGCTATCAGCTCTAAAGATACCGTGTTGATTCTGGACGACTTGGTTGCGACGGGCGGAACCGTCGAGGCAACAGGTAAACTGGTGCGAGATATGGGCGCAAAGCTTGTCGGTTACGGTTGTATCCTTGAGCTTGCGTTTCTCAACCCGCGCGAGAAGCTCACGCCGTCTGATGACGATGTGGAGCTCTTTAGCCTGGTGACGGTGGACTAGCCGTTACCCTTAGTTACTGGAAAGGAAGCTACATGCGCACAGCAAACACGCACAAAAACATGGCACGCTGCGCTGCTACGGCAACCCTCGCTTGTGTTTTGGGCTTGGGCCTCGCGGCTCCTGCCTACGCCGATACCGCATCCGACCTTGCCGCTGCTCGTACGAAGCTCGAGCAGATCGGTACCCAAACCCAGCAGATTTACGATGAGCTCGCCACGCAGACGCAGGCACTCGATCAGACTGCTGGCGAGATCACGCAAAAGCAGCAGGAGATCGCCGATGGTCAGGCCAAGCTCTCGACCTATGTCGCCGGCGAGTACAAAACCGGCGGTCTGAGCCTGCTTCAGGTTCTGACGGGCGTCGATGACCTGAGCGATATGCTCAACCGTCTGTTCTACTACGGCAAAGTTTCCGATAAGCAGGCTCAGACCATTCAAGAGGTCAAGGAGCTTAAGCAGCAGCTCACCGATAAGCAGGCCGAGCAGGAGAAGAACGTCGCCGCCACGCAAAAGAAGGTCGACGAGCTTAACGCCCAGCAGGCTGAAGCCCAGAACGTCGTAAACTCCCTGGATTCACAGCTGCAAGCCGAGCTTGCCGCAGAGGCCGAGGCCAACGCCGCGCTGCAGGCCGGCATCAACGCCAGCACCGCCGAGAAGGCCACGGTGAACAACGAGACTGCCGGTACGACCGAGAACACCAACAACGGTGGCCAGACCAGCAATAACAACAACCAGGGCGGCAACACTCCGGCTCCTACGCCGGCTCCGGCTCCGACGCCGCAGCCCTCCACGCCTGCTCCGGCTCCGACGCCTTCTGCTCCGAGCCAGTCCGTCGATGGCGGTTCTGTTGTCTCGCGTGCATACAGCAAGCTTGGTTGCGCCTATTCTTGGGGCGGAATTGGCCCGAACAGCTTCGACTGCTCTGGTTTTGTTAGCTATTGCCTCACTGGTCGCTATTGCCGCCTGGGCACCACGGGCACCTTTATGGGCTGGACGCGTGTGTCCGATCCGCAGCCCGGTGACGTTGTGGTCAACTCGTACCACACCGGCATTTACATCGGTGGTGGTCAGATGATTCATGCTTCCGACTACAACACGGGTGTTATCATCAGCTCCGTTGCTGCCGGCATGAACAACAATTATATCTTCGTTCGCTACTAAGTATTCAGATATAGCAAAAGAACGGACCTCGTGGCTTTGAGTCATGGGGTCCATTCTTTTGCCTTTAGTGCAGTCCGCTATCTAGTTTTGAATACTAGATAGCGGCCCAATCGGTCTGCAAGATGGCTATAATTGTATGGGAACGATTAGAAAGGACCCTCTATGAGCTGGGCACTTATCTCCGATTCAAGCTGCAACCTCCGCGATTGGCAACCGACCGCACCCCATACCACCTTTGCATTTGCGCCCCTCAAAATTCGAGTGGGGGAGCGTGAATTCGTCGATGACCTTTCGCTCGATGTTCATGAGCTCAACTGCGCTGTTCAGGCGGAGACGAATGCTTCTTCGAGCGCTTGTCCCAGCGTAGGGGAGTGGGCCGAGCTCTTCAAATTGGCAGACAAGACCATCTGCATGCCGATCTCTGAGGGCGTGTCAGGCAGCTACAACGCGGCAGCCACGGCTCGCGATATGGTTCTTGCCGAGGAGCCCGACCGACAGATTCATCTAGTCAATTCACGTGCAGCTGGCGGCAAAATGGACCTCATATTCTTGCTGTTCGACCGCTATCTTGCAAGCAACCCGGATGTCTCATTCGAGGACGCTTGCGCATACTTCGATAGCCTTGAGCAGAACAGCAAAATCCTCTTCAGCTTGTGCAATTACGAAAACCTCGCCAAAGCCGGACGCATCCCTAAGGCAGCCGGCGTCATTGCCAACAAGCTCAATATCCGCATTTTGGGCACGGCGAGTGAGGCCGGTAAAATCGAACTCGTGGGGCACACGCGAGGCGAAAAGAAGATGCTCAACAAGATTATCGATACCATGGAAGCCGAGGGTTTTGCCGGCGGCGAGGTCATCATCGATCACGTTGAGAACGAAGCTGGAGCACAGGCGCTTACTGACCGCATAGTCGAGCATTGGCCCGGCTCCAAGACCATCATCATGCCCTGCAACGGCCTGGATTCCTATTACGCCGAGATGCACGGCCTCATCATCGGCTACGGCATGGGCGTAGCTTCGGGCAAATAGAGTCAGGTGGGACAAATTAATCAGTAGTTTTTTGTCCCACCACCTTTAAGGTCAATTAACTACTAAACCCGTTGAACTTAAGATAACTCATCAAGTAAGCCTTCGAAACGAAGGACGATACCGCACTGCGCACAAGCAACGACTCACGCGTTACCTGATGCACCGTATCGGGAACAGGCGTCTGCTCGACAGAAAACGCCGAACGAATCGATGCCTCGAGCTGATCGACCACATAATCGAAGGCCGTCGGGGCATCGTAGCTCAAACGCTGAATGTTAAAGAGCGCCTGCACCGCAGCAATAGGTAGCACCTGCTTAAAGATGCAGATAGCGATTACGCGGGCAATCTGCTCGCGGCCATATTGCTTTTTGACCGGAGCAGGCACAAGGCCGACCTTCACATAGTTATTGATCATCGATGGCGTAATGACAGGCTGTTCCACGCAAATGGACAGCGGCTCCATCCACAGCGCAACATACTCAATAACTTGGTCGCGGTAGAGCGTCACATTGGGCAACTGGTCATAGCGCGGCAGACTCAACGTATTGAGTTTGCGTACGATATCGGACTGAATAAATGCATCGGGCAGCATAGTGGGCTGAATATCCTCAGGCTTAATGCTGACCGACGAATCAGACATCGGGATAACGCGTTTGGCGTGGTTCATAAGGATCCTCCGTTCATTAGCTATATTGTATTCTAGGTTATCTAGTTTTGCATACCACATAACCGGTAAGTAAAAGTGGCTGGACAACACATTGAAGCACCGTCCAGCCACTTTGTTTAAAGATAACAACCTTACATAAGATATATTATCGTACTTATCCACGGAGAAACGCGTATGCGCTCGTTGCTGCTATGGCTCCGTCCGAAACAGCGGTCACAACCTGGCGTAAACGTTTGGAACGGATATCGCCAGCGGCAAATAGACCTGGCGTGCGGGTCGCCATGGATTCATCAGTCAGAATGCCGCCATCAGGCGCCAGATCGACTAAATGCTCAACGAGCTCGGTATGGGGCTGCGTTCCGGTAAAGACAAAGATGCCAAACGAGCCGGGCTCAAATGACTCGGTATGAGTCTCGCCGGATGCATTGTTCTTAAAGGTAATCGTCGTTGGCATGACTTCGCCCGATAGCTCCACAATACTAGTTTGGTACCTAACTGTAATATTGTCCTTTGCGAGTACTTTCTGAACGACACCATCAGGCGCACGAAACTGATCGCGGCGCAGCACGATGGTCACGCTGTTGGCGATTTCTGACAGGAACAGAGCCTCTTCGCATGCCGAATTGCCACCACCGATTACAAAGACCTGTTTGCCGCGGAAGAACATGCCGTCACATGTTGCGCAATATGAAACGCCACGACCGCGATACGTATCCTCGCCAGCGAAACCTGCCGGACGCGGCGTGGCACCCATGCAAGCGATAACGCTCGAGGCCAGCGTATCGCCCATATCGTGATGCACCGTAAACAGCGCTGCATCGGCATCGTAGTCGACGCCCGTCACCATACTCCATTCAACCTGAGCCCCCAAGCCTTCAGCATGTTGTTGGAACCGCTCACCAAGTTCAGCACCGCTCAGCAGCGGAATGCCCGGATAGTTCTCGACCTCATTGGTTGTGGCGATCTGCCCTCCCGACATGCCCTGTTCAATCACGGTCGTCGTTAGGTTGGAGCGCGCCGCATAAATGGCCGCAGCATAGCCCGCAGGGCCGCCACCGATAATCGCAACATCGATCGGCTGATCGGTAGTCATGAAGAGACCTCCTGTCGAAAGATTGGCGTTCTTTGCGCTCATACCCAAATTTAGGCGAACGTGACACTCATGCACTACAATGATTCATTGCGAAACAAAGATGAAGGGGAGTTATCGATGGATCAAACGCAGACGAGCAACGACGCTCCCCTGCCAACGCAAAGCACTCCCCAACCGGAGCAAATGACCGTTTCACCTGCACAAAAACCCCTAGTAACCATTGTACACGCATCGGTTGGATCGGGCCACAAAGCCGCCGCCAACGCGATTGCACAAGCATTTGACCTTATCCGCGGCACCAAGGGAATCCCTGAGGATGTTGAGATCGAAGTCCTGGATATCCTCGATTTTGGACGCATTAGGTTCGATGGTAATAAAACAGCAGCGTCGTTTACCGGCGCCACGCGTCCCATATATGACCTAACCTGGCGATACACGTTTACGGGACATCTGCTCTGGGGCGGAGGCACGGCATGGTCACGTATTATGTTCCCTGCCTTCAACGAATATGTCCGCACCCGCAGGCCCATAGCCGTGGTCGCAACACACATCACGGCGGCCAACGTCGCTGTGGGCGCCCGCGTCATCACGGGTATTGATTTTCCGGTCATCTGCGTGCCGACCGATTACGAAGTCGAAGGCTTTTGGCCCCACAAGGACACCGACCTGTTTTGCGTGGCCAACGAGTTTATGGCCGAAACGCTGCGCCCGCGTAAAGTTCCCGAGTCAAAGATCCGCATAACGGGCATCCCCATCCGAGCCGGTTTCGATACCGATTACAAACGCGAGGATGAGCTGAGCAAGTTCAATCTCCCCATAGACAAAACCGTCGTATTGGTGATGGCCGGCGCCAGTTTGCCCCAACCATACGTGCGTTTCCGTGCCGCGATGGACCACACGCTCCCCTTCTTACGCAGCTTTGAGGACATGCATTTTGTCTTTTTGCCGGGTAAGGATAAGGAATACGCCACCCGCCTCAAAACGCTCTTCGACGCCATGAAGCTCGACAACGTCACGGTTCTGGACTACGTGGACGACATGGCGGCCCTCATGCACGGCTGCGACCTGGCAATCCTCAAATCGGGCGGACTCACCGTCACCGAGTGCCTGTGTGCTCATCTGCCGATGATCCTGCTGGGCAAGTCCTATGGCCAGGAAAAGGCAAACACCACGATGCTCACCGGCATGGGCGCCAGCATGCATGTCACCACCGCACGAGAACTCATCGTAACCCTACGTCACTTGCACGACCATCCGGAGTCGCTCAAGGCGCTGCTCATCAACGGCGAAGTACTACGCCGCCCCCACGCAGCCGAAGACATAGCCATCGCAACTATGGAGCTCGTAGGCAAACCCCAAAAGCGCAAACGAGCCTTCTGCCGCTTCTACTGGGGCGGAAAACCTGCGCATATCCGCTAGTGTCTCAATGTCCGCTTGCCTGTGGGAGGCCCCTATATATCATCCCGTGCTCAAACATTCTCGCTTCGCTGCGAAACTGCGCGCGGGACGATATATAGGGGCCTCCCACAGGCAAGCTACGTTAACGTACTAGCGGCTATACCAGATTCCCCACCAGTAGAATCTGCAAAAGGGAACCAGAAAATATAAATACAGTAAGCCGATGCGACAAAGGAGGCGTCCCTTTATCGCATCGGCTTACTAGAAAGACTTTTGTTTTCAAGCGAGTAACCGCCCGCCTCTCACACATATCGTTCCACGCGCAGTTTCGCAGCGAGCGAAGCGACGCGAGAATGTTTGAGCATGGGATGATATGTGTGAGAGGCGGGCGGGAGGGATACGAGCGCCCCTAGGCGACGCCGCTGGAGCCGAAGCCTCCGTTGCCTCGGTCGGTTTCGTCTAGTTCTTCTACTTCTATGAGGTTAACCGTGGGGACTTCTTGGATGACGAGCTGGGCTATGCGGTCGCCTTTGTTGATTTGGATGTTGTTGGAGGGATCCAGGTTGATGAGGATAACCTTGAGTTCTCCTCGGTAGTGAGCGTCGATGAGGCCTGGCGTGTTGACTATAGACAGGCCCTGCTTGATGGCTAAGCCGCTGCGGGGCTGCACGAAGCCGGCGTAGCCGTCGGGAAGGGCGATGGCCAAGCCGGTGGAGACCAGACGGCGTTCGAAGGGCTTCAGGACGCAGTCCTCGTTGGAGCGTAAATCCAAGCCGGCATCGGTGGGATGGGCGTATTTGGGAAGCTCGACGGTGGGGTCGAGACGCTTTATGTTGACGGTAATGTTGGACATGGAATCACCTTAGCTTGTCGAGCTCTTGCAGAAACTCATCGACGTCTTTGAAATCGCGGTAGACCGAGGCAAAGCGGATGTACGCCACCTTGTCAATCTTGGCCAAGCGCTTGAGCACCATGTCACCCAACTCATGGGACGTGACAGCCGTCAGCGTGCGAGAGCGCAGCTCGACCTCGATGTCGTCGATAATCTCATTAAGCTTCTTAGTGTCGATATCACGCTTGATAGTGGCGCGCATCAAGCCGACGAGCAGCTTATTGCGATCGAACCGCTGCTTGGTTCCGTCCGACTTAATGACCTCGATTGGGTCTTCGCATCGCTCAAACGTTGTAAAGCGATAGTTACACGAGCAACATTCGCGACGGCGCTTAATGGTGTTATTTGACTCCTGCATACGGGAATCAACGACGCGGGTATGTGCCTTGCCACATTTGGGACAGCGCATGGTACCTCCTCTTAAACGATAACAAGGGTACCATGCGCAGCGCGATAATGATTACGAACGAGCAGGAACCTTAAGATGCGCACCGGCGGCGAGCGAACCATGCTCCAGATGATTGACGTTACGGATCATGTCGGAAGTCTCTTGCGTGGAAAGGCCTTCGATAGGATATTCCTCGGCAAGCGACCAAAGAGAATCACCAGGCTGAACGCGAATAGTCTCGTAGGTAACGTTGGAAACGGACTCGGCATACGCGGCGTGACGAGCGCTAAAGACCGACGTAGCGAGGACAACGAAGAGCGTAAGCGCAACGGCAACGGCGACAATCGTCGGAACCTTCAGGGCAACGCGGGCCGGCGCAACTACAGCCTGCTGATTGCGAGCAGGCTTTACGGTCAAAGGCTGAAAGCCGGAGCGGCCACCCTGAACAACCGTAAAAGTGGGTTCTGCAGGCGTCTCGAGTTTAAGGGCAAGGTTTCCCTGGACCATATTCGTTGCGTTCATCATGTTCTCCTCTCGCGTGTTTTGCTGAGAACAGTTTTATCAAGCCGCGCGGACAAAAATGTCTAGCGCGAGAACGAATGTTCGGTTATTATTATCTTCGAACAGTTGTTCCTGTCAAGCAAAATCCGAACATTTGTTTGACATGGGTAGAGAGGATGCCCTGATGGCTCGCAAAATTACCAAGCGTCAGCAGCAAATTTACGACTTCATCAAGGAATATCAGCAGGAGAAAGGTTATCCGCCCAGCGTGCGCGAGATGGCTTCTGCCGTGGGCCTTTCCTCCCCCAGCACCGTGCACGCCCATCTATCTGCCCTGGAGGCGCGCGGGCTACTCAAGCGCGATGCCACCAAACCGCGCGCCCTGGAACTCTTTAACGAGGACGGTTCCTCTGTCTCAATTTCTAAATCTGACGAACCCACCGCACCTCGCGGAACGGTCTCGCTACCGCTCGTTGGTCGCGTCGCGGCTGGGATTCCCATTCTGGCCGAGCAGAATATAGAAGACACTTTTACTATCCCGACCGAAATCGCCACTGATCAGGGTTCCTTTATCCTTGAGGTGCATGGGAGCTCAATGATCAATGTCGGCATCTTCAATGGCGATTACATCATCGTCCGTGAACAAAAGAGTGCCATGAACGGCGAAATTGTCGTGGCCATGATTGATGGTTCAGCGACCGTCAAGACATTCTACAAGGAGCAGGGACGCGTACGCCTGCAGCCAGAGAATGACACCATGGAGCCTATCTATGCAACGAATCCCGTTATCTTGGGCAAAGTCGTCGGCTTGATGCGCCGGCTCTCGTAATGCAAAAACGCATCACCATCTTTGATACCGTCCGCGGGTTTACGATGATTTCAATGGCAGGTTTTCACGCTTGCTACGATCTCGCCTACCTGTACGACTGGGATATGCCCTGGTTTACCCAGACCGTCTTTCAAGACATCTGGCGCGCCAGCATCAGCTGGGTATTTTTGTTTATCGCGGGTTGGATGTGCACGCTCTCACGCAACAATGCCAAACGAGCGGCCAAGTACGCTGCCGCAGCTTTGGTCGTCTGGATCGCAACAACGCTCGTATCGGTCGACGATTCAGTGAACTTTGGCATCATTTATTGCATGGCGGCGTGTACCGCTGTGACAGCCGTAGCACGACCGATGCTTAAGAAAGTGCCCAGCACGTGGGGCATTGCGATATGCCTCGCTCTCTTTGCAGCGACATGGGGCATCCCGAAATCGACCTATTCATTCCCCTATTTGGCGTGGCTAGGATTACCCGGCCCCCGGTTTGTTTCAGGCGACTATTATCCAATCATCCCGTTCATATTCATGTATCTCACAGGATACTTTGCTGCGCGCACCGCTCAAAGATGCGAACATCCCGCCCCAAGCTGGGCCTACGCCAACCCCCTGCCGGCGCTCGCCAGCCTTGGACGTCATGCACTCCCCTTTTATCTGCTACATCAGCCCATCATACTGGGCATTTTGGAGCTCGCCTACTCGGTGCGATAACGCTCGAGCCGCGGTGCAATACGAGCCGGCAGTTTCGCCACAATACGAACGCCATCCTCAAGATATTCCTCGTGCAAAAGGGTCCCCTGCTCATGCACGACTGTGATGAGTGCACCTTCACGATATGGAATGTCGGCGGAAAGCAGCACATCGGTGGCGGCCGCCTCGCGAGCAATGCGATCGACGAGATCGTCGAGCCCCTCGCCCGTTTGGGCCGAGAACAGAACAGCTTCCGGATAACGACGACGGAAACTCAATCGATCGACGCTATCGAGAAGATCGATTTTATTGAACACCGTAAGCGTTAAACGCTCTCCGGCACCGATCTCATCAAGCACGCGGTCGACAGCCTCAAGCTGTCGCTCATAGTCCTCATCAGACGCATCCACGACTTTGAGAATTAAATCGGCACCCAACACCTCGGACAACGTCGATTTAAAGGCATCGACCAGACCATGCGGCAGCTTTTGAATAAAGCCGACGGTATCGGTAATCGTCATGCCGCGACCGCCAGGCAGGCGATATGAACGCGTCGTCGGGTCGAGCGTAGCAAACAGCTTGTCCTGCGAAAGTACCGTAGAACCGGTCAGACGATTGAGCAACGTCGATTTACCGGCATTGGTATAACCGGCTAACGCGACGCGAAACGCCGGTGACTCAATACGACTCTTGGATTGAACATCACGACGCTGTTCAACCTGCTTGATCTCACGTCGAAGCGCAGCGATCTTATTACGAATGAGGCGACGGTCGACCTCGAGCTGACTTTCGCCCTGACCAAAGCGTGAGCCGATGCCGCCGCGCGTCTGTTCCTTGGCGAGATGGCTCCACATGCCGCGCAGACGAGGCAACAGATATTGAAGCTGCGCCAGCTGTACCTGTAGGCGTCCCTCACGCGTCTGAGCATGCAGCCCAAAGATATCCAAGATCAGTGCCGTACGATCGATAATCTTTACCGGCTCGCCCACGGCTTTCTCCAAATAGGATTGCTGCGAGGGCGTCAGGTCGTCGTCAAAAATAACGACATCGGCATCCATGCGATGTACCAGACCGCACAGCTCCTCTACCTTACCGGAACCGATAAATGATTTGGGATACGGCTTTACCAAACGCTGAGACAAGCGAGCCACGCACTGGGCACCAGCCGTGTGGGCAAGGCGCTCCAGCTCATCGAGCGATCGATCGAGTGGCCATGCATTGTCGCGCCACTCAACACCAACTAATATGGCACGCTCGGGCTCGGGTGCCGTGGGAACAAGGGGGAAACGGGCCATTAGGCAGCCTCAATACGATGCAGGATTTCCTCAACGACCTCATCGATCGTACATTCATCCATATCGAACCACACGATGCGATCATCGCGTTTAAACCACGAAAGCTGACGTTTGGCATAGCGACGCGAACGCATCTTGATGAGTTCGCGAGCCTCATCCATAGAAATCACGCCATTGAAAGCATCAATGATCTCTTTATAGCCAATAGCCTGCATCGACGTCAGGGCATCTCCCAGTCCCTGGTCCATAAGACCGCGCACCTCATCGACAAGACCCTGCTCAAACATCAGATCGACGCGCAGATTAATGCGCTCGTAGAGCACCTCGCGATTACGCGTCAGACCAAACCATAGAGCATGATAATGCTCGCGCGGAACACTAAACTGCGACTTTTGCTGCGCGTAGGACACACCATCATCGTGCATTTCGAGCGCGCGAATCACGCGACGAACATTATGGGGGTGGATGACCGCAGCGGACTCGGGGTCACGCTCGGCAAGCAGCGCGTGCAGCGCTTCCTCGCCTATGCGCTCGGCAAGTTCCTGATACCCCGCGCGACGATCGTCCTCAAGCTCGCCCGAGGGAAAATCCATCTCATCCAGGGCGGCCTTGAGATACAAGCCTGTGCCCCCGCAAAACACCGGTAGGCGGCCCTCGCCAAGCAAACCCTCAACATGCGCGCGAGCGTCAGCCTGATAAAGCGCAGCAGAATATGCCACACCCGGCTCTACAATGTCGACGAGACGCAGCGGCGCCGTACACTCATCGGGCGCCATCTTTGCGGTACCGATGTCCATGCCGCGATAGATTTGCATCGCATCGCACGACAGCACTTCGGACGAAAGACGAGCGGCCAAACGGTCGGCAACATCACTCTTACCAACCGCCGTCGGACCGACGATCGCAACGGCGGAAAAACCTGCCCCTGGAGCAACCATTAGCGCGGCTCGCCCACAACGGAGCCGGACAAATACCAGGTCTTGGCAACGTCAACGTCAATATCAACGATCTTGCCAACAAGCTGATCGATGCTGTAACCCTCGGGGATAGGCGCATGCACGGTCTGATTCTTGGGACTCTTGCCCAGCAGGACCGCATCGTTCTTCTTGCTCGTGCCCTCAATGAGCGCCGGCACCACAGTATGAAGCTCACCCTGGTTATACTCATGTGCCGTGGTCTCGATAACCTTAACCAGGCGGTTGAAACGCTCGAGAATAACCTCATGCGGCGTAGGATCGTCAATCTCGGCGGCCGGAGTACCGGCGCGCTTGGAATAGATGAAGGTATAGGCCTGAGCATAGCGGACCATCTCGGCAAGTGAGAGCGTCTGCTCAAAGTCTTCTTCAGTCTCGCCCGGAAAGCCAACGATAATGTCAGTCGAGAGCGCGATATCGGGCATGCGATTGCGGATGCGATCGACCAGGCCCAGATAGTCCTCGCGTGTATAACGGCGATTCATCTCTTTGAGGATCCGCGTCGAACCTGACTGGACGGCCAAGTGCAGCTGCGGCATAACGGCAGGCGTTTCGGCCATGGCGTCGATGGTCTCGGGCAGCAGGTCCTTGGGATGCGAAGACGTAAAGAAGATGCGCTCCACACCCGTATCGCCCACGGCACGCAGCAGATCGGCAAAACGCGGCTTGCCAAACAGATCGCGACCATATGAGTTAACGTTTTGGCCCAGCAGCGTAATCTCACGCACGCCCTGGCGCACCAAACCGGTCACCTCGTCGACAATCTCCTCGAAGGGGCGGCTCTTTTCGCGACCGCGCACGTACGGCACGATGCAATAGGTGCAGAAATTATTGCAGCCCGTCATGATGGGCACCCAGGCGTGATACTGGGTCTCGCGATGCCACGGCATGCTCATGGCATCCGTATCCTCATGCTCATTGGTGCGGATATGACGCTTGCCGTCAAGGAACGCCTCGGCAATGAGCTCGGCCACATGTGCGATAGAATGCGTGCCAAAGATGACATTGACGTTATCGACGTTGGTGAGCAGGCCCTCGCCATCACGCTGCGCAATGCAGCCGCCCACGGCAACCACACGCTTGCCCGAAGGCGAAGGCGGCAGGCTTTTGCAGGAATTGCACTGACCGTACAGGCGAGTATCGGCGGCCTCACGCACACAGCATGTCATGAAGACAACGATATCGGCATGCTCGGGATCGAGCGCCATGAGGCAACCATACGAATCGAGCAGACCGCTCACGCGCTCGGAATCGTGCTGATTCATCTGGCAGCCAAAGGTGCGGATAAAGTAGGTTTTACCGGCAAGAATATCGCGTACGGAACGCTGGTCCATGTGCATAAGTCCTAACGATGGAAGGGAGGCGAATCGAGACAAGCAGAAGCTATGCCACAGGCTTAACATCATCCATGACGACGTTATCCATAGCAGCTCGATTGATCTGGTGAACGTAGATAGAAAGGCGGATGGCCGTGCGCGACTCCCCGTTAATGAGGATGTCGGAGAACACGGGCGCGCAGGAAATATCAAAACCGGTTGGAATCAAAAAACCGCGCGCGATAGCCACGGCCTTAATAGCCTGGTTGACCGCACCGGCGCCGACACACTGGATGTTGACGGGTACACCATCCTTGACCATGCCGGCGATGGCGCCGGCAACGGACGCGGGCGATGATTTGCTTGATACCTTCAGGCAATCCATGAAGAAACTCCTGCGTTTAAAAGTACGTTTTAACTGCAATAACTTTATCGTACCGAGTGGACTCGGTAAAGGCACTATTCCTCTTTGGCAAGATCGAAGGTCACGGTGATTCGATCACGCGAAACACGAATCTTTGGGTCGCCGCAAAGGTTGAGATAGTACCGAGCGGCAAGGTCATTAAAGTCGCGCTCCACAGCACGCGAAAACTGTGCTATGTCATCCTTGGCAATACGTAGCCCGCGACGATCCTTCGCGAGATCGACAGGAGCCGGCGCATGCGAGGACGAATCACGCTCGCGCAGCAGACGCGCAGTCACACCGCGAACGGGCTTAATCTGCCCTGCCAAAATGCGATGGGCCGTGCGCTCAGACATCTCAAGACCCAAACCCGAACAGATACGGATAAAGTCCTCGGCATCAGAGGCAAGGCCTAAACGATCGACAACTGGAAGCTCGCTCTCGTCATCAATGAACAGGAGACGCGACGTATCGAGCCGACTTGACGCCTGAGCATAAAGGGTCGCGGCAATCTCAGACGGAGAACCAAGATAGACATCGCAACCACGCAACTCCTCGAGCGCAAACTCACAAGCAGCGCGAATAATATTATGCGGACCGCGAGCACAGACATAACGTCCGTCCTCATCCTTGACAGCCTGGGGCCAGCTGGACTGATCGGCACGCTCACTGAGGCGGTCGGCCGCAACGCTCACCTTAAAGGCCGAGCCAAGATCGACACCTGACGTGACCACACGGGCCTCATCGGTGTTCTGCTTGATCGAAAACAATGCCATGCCACGACCGTGAACGCCCCAACGGTCCATCTTCATACTCTCGAGCTTGGAGGTGACGCGGGCATCGAAGATTCGCTCTTGCATATCCTGTGGAACGCCCGAACCGTTATCCAGAAAGACAAGCGTGCGGACGCCATCTTCCTTGGTCGTGGCGAGATAGACCTTGTCGGCGCCAGCATCGCGAGCATTACGGAGCATTTCGATGACGATATCCTCGACATTCTGAATGTCGTGCTTTGCCTGGCGCCGCTCGGCCTCCGAAACGCGGAGGCGGACATACCCCTCGCCAAGGTTCTCCTCGACGCGAAGGTTGCCCTCCCCCGACATCGACGCGATAAATGAGATGAGCTCGTTCGCGTCGCTCATGTTATTTAGCGATATCGACAGCGCGGCTCTCGCGAATCACGACGACGCGCACCTGACCGGGATACTCCATCTCTTCCTCGATCTGATGGGCGATATCGTGAGCCAGGACCGTGGACTGGGCATCGGAGATCTTGTCCGGCTGAACCATGACGTGGACCTCGCGACCAGCCTGCATGGCATAGGTACGCTCGACGCCTTCATGGGAGTTGGCGATCTCCTCGAGCTTCTCGAGACGCTTGATGTAGTTCTCGGCAGACTCGCGACGGGCACCGGGGCGAGAAGCAGAGACAGCATCAGCGGCCTGTACCAGGACATCGAGCACCGTGTTAGGGTCGACATCGGCATGGTGAGCCTCGATAGCATGAACGATAACGGGCTTCTCGCCATAACGGCGGGCAAGCTCGGCGCCGATGACGGCATGCGGGCCCTCGACGTCGTGGTCAATTGCCTTGCCCAGGTCGTGCAGCAGACCGGCGCGCTTGGCGGTCACAACGTCCAGGCCAAGCTCGGAAGCCATCACGCCGCACAGGTCAGAGACTTCGAGGGAGTGCTGAAGCACGTTCTGACCAAACGAGGTACGGTAGCGCAGGGCACCAAGGGTCTTGACGATCTCGGGGTGCAGGTCATGAATGCCGGTATCGAAGGCAGCCTGCTCGCCAGCCTCGCGCACGCGCTGCTGAACCAGGTCGGCAGCCTTGTGATACATCTCCTCGATGCGGGCGGGGTGAATGCGGCCGTCGGCGATGAGGTTCTCGAGGGCAACACGGGCGGTCTCACGACGGACCGGGTCGAAGCTCGAAAGAACGACGGTCTCGGGCGTGTCGTCAATCACGAGGTTGACGCCGGAAACCTGCTCGAAGGTCCGGATGTTGCGACCCTCGCGACCGATGATACGGCCCTTGAGGTCATCAGAGGGAATGTGCACGGAGGTAACGGTGACCTCGGCTGTGTGGTCGGCAGCGCAGCGCTGAATCGCCAGGGACAGAATCTCCTGGGCGGTCTTGTGGCACTCGGCGCGAACCTGCTGCTCGGACTCGCGAATGATCGTGGCGGCCTCGTGGGTGACCTCGCCGCGAACCTTATCGAGGAGCTCCTTGTGGGCATCCTCGCGGGTCAGGTCGGCGATACGCTCGAGCTCGGAGGTCTGCTTGGCGCAGAGCTCCTCGAGCTCGCGAGAGCGCTTCTCGACCTGACCGGCCTGGCTGGACAGCTGGTGCTCACGCTTGTCGAGAGCGTCGTTTCGGCGATCGAGGGACTCCTCGCGCTGCATCACACGGTTCTCGAGCGTACGAATCTCGCTCTTACGCTGCTTGTCCTCGGCCTCGGCGGCCTGCTTGTTCTTGATGATCTCCTCTTTAGCCTCGAGCAGAGCCTCTTTTTTGAGGGTCTCGGCCTGACGCTTAGCATCACCGATCAGGGACTCAGCCTGTGCGTGTGCCGACTGGATCTTTTCGTCGGCCTCGTGAAGACTACCCTGCTTGGCGGTGCGCATGTAGGCAATGGCGGCGATGGCACCCAAAACGATGCCAACGAGCGCTGCGATGATAGGCATGCTCACTCCTTTTTATGGATTCGTTACACAACAAAGCGAACCGTCCTTACGAACGGCTCGCGACATTTGAGTAATATGGGCGCAGCTTATGCGGGTCGGATACAGATAAACATATAAACAAACTCATAACAGATGAGCACATATCACAAAGCAAATGACAGTGTTTATCGTACGTTGAACCACAACAACTGTCAAATAAATGGCCCCGGCACGGCGGCTAAAACGCGGTGAACGGCAGGGCCACAAAACGCATACGCCTAAACCGCACATTCCTCGCGTTCGGCATCGAGACGTGCCTTAACGGCATCGGCGGCGATGTGATACGAGAAGCCCTTGCCCATCAAAAACCGAACCAGTTTTTCGAATCCACGCGTCTCTGGAACACGCCGCTTGGCGAGCAGGGCTGACGCACGCGCCAAATCGTCTTCGACGGCAAAATAATCCTCGGGATAACCGGGAATGTCATCGAGCACAACATGACGTCGCTTGAGCTCGGTCTCGATTTTGCGCTGTCCCCAACCGCGCCGCTTGCGCTCCTCGATAAAGTACGAGCAAAAGCGGTTCTCGTCTAAAAAGTGATACTCGGTGGCGCGCTCGACGGCGAAATCGATCGCGGGCTGGTGAAAGCCGTAGCGAGCCAGCTTGTCACGGACCTCACCCGTCGCATGGTCGCGGCGCGATAGCATCTCGGTCACCATGGTAAGTGCACATTTACGCTCGATGAGCTGCACCGCCTCACGAAAGTTGTCCCAATCACAGGGAAGATCGGGGCGGTTTTTGACATACAGGCGCGCGACCCGCATGGGAATCCAAATGGACCGCTCAAAACCGTCCTCAAGCTCACAATCGATATGTGCGCAAGGCTTTTTGGACGCATACCCGCTCGAAAACGAGGAGGCCGCCTTCTTATCGGGAAAGACGACCGTGGCCTCGGTCACCGTATACGACATGAGCGTAACCGCTACTCGTCGTCATCATCGAGCATAGCGGAACCATCGATGGCGTAAAGCTCATCAAACTCCTCAGGCGCAGGCTGATCGATCAGCTCGACCTCGGACGGAGCATCGTCATCAAACTCAAGTCCGCAGGCAAGGCGAACCTTATGCTCAATCTCGTCGGCGCAATCGGGGTGTTCGCGCAGGAAAGCCTTGGCGGCCTCGCGACCGTTGCCGAGCTTGTCCTCGCCATAGGCAAACCAGGAGCCCATCTTCTTGCAGATGCCGCACTCGACAGCCATGTCCAGAATCGAGCCCTCCTTAGAGATGCCCGTACCGTACATGATGTCGAACTCAGCAGAACGGAACGGAGCTGCCACCTTGTTCTTAACGACCTTGGCGCGCACGCGGTTACCGATAACCTCGTCCTTAAGCTTAATGCTGTCGATGCGGCGAATGTCGATACGCACCGAAGAGAAGAACTTAAGGGCGCGACCGCCCGTCGTGGTCTCGGGGTTGCCGAACATGACGCCGATCTTCTCACGCAGCTGGTTAATGAAGATGCACGTCGTGTTGGACTTAGACAGCGAGCCGGCGAGCTTGCGGAGCGCCTGGCTCATCAGGCGAGCCTGAAGACCGACCGTAGTGTCGCCGATTTCTCCCTCGATCTCGGCACGCGGGGTCAGCGCGGCGACGGAGTCGACAACGATGGCATCGATGGCACCTGAACGCACAAGCATGTCAACGATCTCGAGCGCCTGCTCACCCGTATCGGGCTGGGAAATGAGCACCTCGTCGATATCCACGCCGATGCGCGCGGCATACGTGGGATCGAGCGCGTGCTCGGCATCGATAAATGCCACAACGCCACCCATTGCCTGGGCCTCGGCCAAGATCTCGAGCGAAAGCGTCGTCTTACCGGAGGACTCGGGACCGTAGATCTCGACGATTCGGCCGCGCGGCACACCGCCGATACCCAGAGCGGCATCGAGTGCCAGAGCGCCCGTAGGGATGGCCTCGACCTCGAGCTCGGGGCCACCGTCGCCGTACCTCATGATGGAACCCTGGCCGAATTTCTTCTCGATCTCGGCCTTGGTGGTGGCGATCATCTCATCGCGCTCTTTACCCGTCGTGCGAGCATGAACGGTACGTACGGGACCTGAATTCTTGGCCATGAATAGCCCTCCTCTTAACAACCTGCATCGATAATAAACGAACGGCTGTTCGTGGTCAACCGTTCAGATAAATCATATGCAGGCGGTCTTTCCAAAACCCAACCAAACGCCGACCAAACACTGACCAAATGCTTGACCACAAAGGACCAAATATGAACAAGGCAGGCAAAATTACGTCTACAACCAGCACAAACGCCAAATGAGCCTAAGGTCCCCATCTCCACAATTAAGGGGCCCGGAGGCCCCTTAAAACACGTCTATTCCATAGAATCGAGCAAGTAGACAATGCGACCCAATGCCTCCGTGACCGCATGGGCACGAACACACGAACGGTCGCCCTCATAGTGGCAGCGCACAGAGTCCACGACCGGCACTCCCCCATCGGCGGAACGATGTGCCCAGCCAATATAGAAAGTGCCAGCAGGATCGTCCTCAGTACCACCGCCGGGGCCGGCATAACCCGTTGCGCTCACTGCAATATCGCTCTGGTACAGCTCCAGCGAACCCGACGCCATCTCGCGCGCAGTTTGATGCGACACCGCGGTGTAGCGGTCGAGCGTCTCCTGCTCAACACCCAGCACGCGATGCTTAATCTCATCGCAGTAGGTCACCGCACCGCCACGCAGCACCGCCGAGGCGCCCGGGATATCCGCAATCGTCGAGGCGATCATACCCGCCGTCAGCGACTCAGCCGTCGAAACCGTCACACCCCGAGCGCTCGCGCGCTCGACGATATCGCGCGCCAGCTCCTCGTTATGTGCGGAAATCTGCTCAAAAGAGTCCGTCATACCCACCAGGACCTAGACCGAAAAGACGATCTTGCGGCAGTTCCAGAAGTACTGGGCGCCCGAGATAACGGTCAAGACAACGGCAACGGCATACAGGAAGCGCGACACCGAGTAGATGCCGAGCGTCAGCGCCACCGGACCAAGGTGCAAGCCGGCCATAGCAAAAACGCACAGGTAACCGCAGATGGAGACCATCGTGGTCGCCGTCTTGTACTTGCCGAGCTTATCGGCCGCAACGACCACACCGGCCGCACTCGCGACCATGCGAAGGGCGCTCACCAGAAGCTCACGGAACAGGATAATGAACACGGACCACACGGTCACCGCGCCAAAATCCAAGAACAGCAGCAGGGCCGAAAACACGAGCAGCTTATCGGCGATGGGGTCCAAGAATTTACCGAAGTCGGTGATCTCGTTGCGCGAACGCGCCAGATAACCGTCGACCTTATCGGTGCACGACAGGATCACATACAGAATGAAGGCAGCGGCGGCGAGCGGACCGTCGAAGGTGCTCCAATCCGTACCGGCAACGCTCGTGTGAGACAGCGCCGACACGATCATGAACACCGGGATAAAGACGATGCGCACGCACGTCACGATGTTGGCGGGCGTCCAGACACTCGTCAGTTCCTTATTGCTCTCGTTAGCCACGACGCTCTCCTACTCCACAACATGACCGATAAGCTCATAGCAGAAGCTATCGGTAAACTCGACGGTCAGAATATCGCCCACGGACGCCTCGCTGGCGTCCAGATGCACCGCGCCATCGGAATCGGGCGCCTGGAACCAGGCATGGCCGATCAGCTCGGCGCCATCCTCGGTCTCTTCGATACCGTCGACGATTACCTGGGCGCGCTCGCCCACATGGGCGGCGGTGGCGGCAAAACCGAGCGACTCGGCCAGGTCCATGGCCTCCTGGGCGCGCTCGAGCTTAACCTCCTCATCGACCTGGCCCTCCATCTTGGCGGCCAGGCTACCTTCCTCACGCGAGTAGGCAAAGACACTCGTGTAGTCAAAGCCGACGGTGTCCATAAAGTCGATAAGGTCGCGGAACTCGTCGTCGGTCTCGGTCGGGAAGCCGACCATGGCCGTGGAACGAATCACGATGCCGGGGATGCGCTCGCGAAGGTCGCGGAACAGATCCTCGAGCTCCTGGCGTGAACCGGAGCGACGCATGGCCTTGAGAATGCGCGCGTCGCAGTGCTGCACAGGGATATCGATATAGGGCAGCACCTCGGGCGTATCGCGAATCGTCTCGATGAGTTCGTCAGTCATGCCCTCGGGCTGCAGATAGAGCACGCGGACCCAGACGTTATGCGGGCGCACGGCCTCGGCGACGGCACGCAGCAGCTGCGCCAGATTGCGCGGCGAGCCCTCGGCGACATCCTCGTCAGCAAAGTCGGTGCCCCAAATACCCGTATCCTGGCCGATCAGCACGATCTCGCGCACACCGCCGGCAACCAGGTCGCGCACCTCGGAGATAATGCTCTCGGCATTGCGCGAATGATAGCGACCGCGAATATAGGGGATCATGCAGAAGCTGCAGAAGCGGTTGCAGCCATCGGAAATCTTGACGTAGGCGACAGCACCCTCGACGGTACGCTTGACCTGCGGGATATAGGCTGCGATCTCACGCTCGACACCCAACACGCCATCGATGACCGCCACGATGCCGTCCTCCTCGTCGGCCTTCACAAAGGCCGCGACCTCTGGCAGCTCGTCAGGCAGGTCGTCGCCATAGCGCGACGGCACGCACCCGCACATGACGATGGGGCAAGAACGAACGCCGTCCTGAACCTCGTTGGCGAGTTCGAGCGTGGTCTCGATGCTCTCGGACGTTGCGGAGGCGAGGAACGAGCAAGTATTGACGATGGCGATATCGGCATCCTGCGGGTCGAATGCCTCCTCGTAGCCCGCGGCGGTCAAAAGAGAACGCATGCGGTCGGTGTCAACCTCGTTCTTAGCGCACCCGAGGGTGATGTAGAGCACGGAGCCCAACGGTGTATCCATGTTGGAGAGCGGTCCTTTCGATTGATATTAGCGGTAGTTGGTGAACTGCAGCGGCTGGCCGTAGTCCTGGTCGCGCAGGAACTGAATCACGGTCTGCAACGCGTCCTTCGAAGCAGAGGAAACACGCAGCTTGTCGGCCTCGATGGTCACCTTGACCTTGAGCTTTTGATCCTTGATGTCCTTGTTGATCTTCTTGGCGGTCGCCTGGTCGATACCCTCGACGATATGGCCGAGCACGCGCACGGTGCCGCCCGATGCCGCCTGCGGAGCATCCCACGAGACAGCCTTGAGGTCGATGTCGCGCTTGATGAGCTTGGAGCTCAGCACGTCGACAATCTGTTTGGAGACAAAGTCGGCCGGGGCGTTGATCGTAAAGAGCTTGTCGCCCTTCGAAAGCTCGATCGTGGCGCCGGAATCCTTAAGGTCATAGCGCTGGGAAATCTCGCGCGTGGTCTGCTGGAAGGCGTTGTCGACCTCTTGCATGTTGACCTCGGACACGACGTCGAAGCTGGAATCTTTAGCCATGATGTTTCCTTTCGCGTACGAGCGGCCTAGTAGCTATCGTACGAATTGTCGGTAGAATCGGTGGGTGTCTGACCGTCAGTTGCGGTATCGGCGCCATCCGTGGACTGGGCATCGGTACCGTCGGTGGTATCGGTACCATCGGTGGTGTCGGTACCATCAGAACTTTCACCATTCTCGGAATCAGACGTCTCCTTCTTGGGAACGGTGATCGTCACACGCGCCACGCCCGAGGTCTTGGTATCGTAACGAACCTTTTCACCGTTCTTGGTAACGGTGACATCGGAAGGCTTGGACGTGGTGATCTCGATCGAAGACTCGGGCGTGTACTCCTGCTCAAAGGGGCCAGTCGCCTGGGCGCCATAGACCGACTTGCCGTCAACCTTGACCTCAATCCACGCGGTCTTTCCCTTGGCAACGGAGACTTTGACCTTCGTGACCTCGTTCTCTTCCTTCTTGGCCGTCGTCTTGGTAGCGTCCGAATCAGTCGACTCATCCGTCGCCTCATCGGTGTCATCGTCCTCGTCGACCGTTTCGGTCTTCTTAGAAGACTTCTTGGTCGTCATCTTGGTAGCAGTGGGCGTCTCGGGCGTGTTCTCGGGCGCCGAAGATGCGCAGCCACGCAGAAGCACCACGATGAGCACAATCAACAGCAGCACAACGGCACCGATGCCGGCGTAGACGATACGCGGATCGAGCCCGTTGTTTTGAGGAGTACGTGATCCGCCGCGTCCACGACCGGAACTGCTGCGGCCGCCTCCCTGAGGCATACGACCGCGATTGCTATCGGAACGGCCGCGATAGCCGCCCTGGCCCTGAAGGCTGCGCTGACCCGAGCGGGGCGCAAGCTCACCGCGGCCTTGATAGCCACGCTGGCCCGAACGCGAAGCCGAAGAGCGCTGGCCATACGGCTGTGATTGAGAGCGAAGACGCGGCGTCACCTGCGTGGTATCGGCATCCGCATAGCCACCGCGAGAGCGTCCCATAGAGGCACCACGGTAACCGCGATCGGAATAGCCGCCGTCGCCGTAGCCGGCACGAGGGTCACGCGCCACGCCGCGGGCAGCGGGAAGTGCACGGTCCTCGGGCATCGGCGTACTGCGGAACCGGTCACGCTGTGAGCGAATCTCCTCGCCCGAACCCGTCTCGGTAATATAACCGGCCTGCTGAGGACGCTGTCCATAGCGAGTCGAACGACCGCCCTGAACCATCAGGAAGCGCCCGTTATCGACCGAGGAACGCGAATTGACGTAGCCGGCGGCGTCCTGAAAACGACCGCCCTGCTGGGACGTCTCGCGTTCGTATGCCATCAGGTCGTCAAAGTAGGCATTGACGACCTCGCGCGGATTGAGGCCCAAAAAGCGAGCATAGCTCGAAATCATGCCCTGCGCATAGCCGCGCGGCGGCATCGAGGCAAAGTTACCGGTCTCGAAAAACTCGATGATCTGCGGCCTGATTTTGATGGTGTTGGCGACCTGCTGAATGGAAAGGCCCATTCGGCGACGCTGCTCGAGCAGCATGTCACCAAAGCGTGCAGCCATCAGAATCCTCCAAACTCACGATCTTCACGTGCCATCTCGGCGTCGACAGATTCCAGCGCGGCAAGCCCCTCCTCGTCCAACAGGACCTCGCGCGGCTTGGAACCGTCGGGCGGGCCGACGACACCCTTTTCTTCCAGCATGTCCATAATACGCCCGGCACGCGCATAGCCAACCTTCAGACGACGTTGCAGGCCAGATGTGGAGCCAAGCTGCGATTCCACCACAATATGGGCGGCTTCCCAAATGAGCGGATCATCGTCTTGCGGCTCGGCTACTCCGGTGCGGACAATACCGCCGCCACCCGCCATGGACATGGAAGCGGGCGCCACGGCAGACAGAATCTCCTCGTGGTAGTCGGGCTCGCTCTGCGACTTGACGAACTCGACAATCTCGTTGATCTCATCATCCGAAACAAAGCATCCCTGAATACGGCGAGGCTTGCCCCAGTCGACCTTGGAGAACAGCATGTCGCCCAAACCGGTAAGCTTTTCGGCACCCATCTGGTCGATGATGACGCGCGAGTCGATACCCGTGGCGACGTTAAAGGCGATGCGGTTGGTGATGTTGGCCTTGATAAGGCCCGTCACCACGTTGGAGCTGGGGCGCTGCGTGGCCACGATAAGATGAATACCGGCGGCACGGCCCAGCTGGGCGATACGCACAATCGACGCCTCGACGTCCTTGCCGGCAACCATCATCAGGTCCGAAAGCTCGTCAATAATGATGACCAGGTAGGGCATCTTTTGCGGCGGGTTGTCGTAATGCTCAAACTCGCCGGCGGCCTGCTTTTCGTTGTAGGTCGAGATCTTACGCACGTTAAGGCGCTCGAAGACCTTCAGGCGACGCTCCATCTCGGACACGGCCCATTGCAGAGCGCTCGCGGCCTGCTTGGGTTCGGTAACGACCGGTACATAAAGATGCGGCAGGCCGTTATAGCCCGCAAGCTCGACGCGCTTGGGGTCGACCATGATCAAGCGAACGTCCTCGGGAAGCGCGCGCATGAGCAGGGTCGTGATGATGGAGTTGATCATCACCGACTTACCGGAACCAGTGGTACCGGCGATCAGCAGGTGGGGCATCTTGGCAAGGTCGGCGACGACCGGCGTGCCCTCGGCATCGCGCCCGATTGCGAGCTCGAGCGGACCGCCCTTCACATAGGGCAGCACGTCGCCCAGGTTGACGTTCTGGCGCTTGCGATTGGGGATCTCGATGCCCACGAGCGAGGTGCCGGGGATCGGGGCAAAGATACGCACCGACTGGGCAGCGAGCGAAAGCGCGATATCGTCCTCGAGGCTCGAGATCTTGCTCACGCGCTCGCCCTCGCCAGGTTGCAGCTTAAAGGTCGTCACCGTGGGGCCGGCAATCCAGCCGACCACGCGGGCACTGCGGCCAAACTCAAGCAACGTGGACTGAAGCGACTCGGCAGTCTGTTCCAGCTCCTTGTCAGAAGACGCGGAGGACGCCGACTGCGGGTTGGCATGCAGGATTTCGAGTGGCGGAAGCTTAAGGCCATCCTCTTCTTCGCCCTCGTTATCTGCGGCGCCGCCGTCCGCTCCCCCATCCCTAGCCGCAGCCGATCCGACAGCACTCGAGGCAGGCGCATCGGCAACCTTGGGATGCTTCAAGAAGTCGGGAATCTGAGGTGCTGCCGAGACAGGATTCACGGCAAACGGCGGCTCGGACTCGTCAATCTTATCGGGGTCGTCTTCCATCGAAAGCTGGCCGGTTACCTGTTCGCGCTTGGCATGGCGACTCGGCAGCAAAGTTGTCTTTGCGGTCTCAATCGGCGCCTCGTCGTCCTCGTCATCGCCCTCAGTGAGCTCAATCTCGCTATCGGACCAAGACGGGTCGGGCTCACTCGTATTGAGCTTAGGCGCAGCCTTGCCCTTCTTGGCATGGCGGCGCGGCAGCAGCGTCGTCTTAGCGCGCTCGGCCTCCACGGCATCGGATACGTCGACAAACGGATCCTCGTCCTCGTCGTCATTGTCCAAAACCGGGTCCACATCGTTGCCCATGACCGTGGTCACTGCAGCATCGGAGCCCTTTTGACGAAGAATGCTCAGGTGCGGACGGGCAACGCCGGGCACCGACAGGGCTTCGTCGTCACCCCACGGACTCGCGTTAACATCGGCACGACGGCGCTCGGCAAAATCGGCCGCACGGTCGCGAGCAGAGCGCAGCACGCCGCCAACCGAAAAGCCGATGATGACCAAGCCCACGACGACAAGGCCCAACAGGACTACCATCGCGATAGGCTTACCCAGGGCATTCTGCAGCGCACTCGCAATAAACGCACCGATGTAGCCACCCGAGGCGGACAAATTTTGCGGCGTGAACATAAGGTCACACGAGACACTCGTACCCGGCACCATCAGCGAAAGAATGGAAACGACGGCGATAAAGACCACGGCGCCGCCCGCAACAGAGCGCACGTTGAGCGGCGAGTCCTCGCCTAAAAAGAGTGTGGCGGCAAACAGCAAAATGACGATCGGCAGCACGTAGGCGCCCAGACCAAAGCCCAGGTGGTAGAAACCAGCAACCGCAGCCGTAACGGGTGCGGTCGCCGGCGAAATCACGGCAATGAAGGACGCAATCGCCAAAACGGCGATGACCACGCCGGCGATATCGCGGTTGGCCGAGGGCTCGACCAAGGGCTCAAAATCGTCGAAGTCGGCCTCGTGGCCCTTATTGGCACGCAGATGGGAACCGGCACCCTTAGCAGATGCCGGTTGGTTATTGGCCTTATTGCCTTTGGCGTTTTGTGCAGATCCGCGCGCCAAACTAAACCTCCATGACGACCGGGATGATCATCGGACGGGTGCGCGTACGGCTCCAAATAAAGTTGGAGAGCGAATCGCGCACGGCCTTGCGAATGGCATCGGAGCCGCTGCTCGTAAAGCTAAACTTGCCCTTCTCGATCGTCTTCATAATGGATGCGGAGGCATCCTCGGAGAACTGGTCGTCGATGGCAAACGAGACACCGCGGCCCGAGAACTCGATGGCCTCGATCTTCTTGTGCTTGAGCGAGACGATGGCAACGGCCGTGACCATACCGTCGTTGGCGAGCTTTTGGCGATCGCGCAAGACAATGGGGTCGGTATCGCCGATACGCAGGCCGTCGACGTAGACGACGCCGGACTCGACGGGTGTACCGCGCTTGACGATACCACCGCGCATCTCGAGCGTGTCGCCGTTATCGAGGATAAAGATATGATCGTCCTTGATGCCCATCTTGCGGGCGAGCTGGGCATGAGCGCGCAGATGCACGGCCTCACCGTGAACCGGCATAAAGTACGTGGGTTTGGCCATGGCCATCAGGAGCTTGAGCTCCTCCTGGCTACCGTGACCGGAGACGTGGACGAGAGCGCGGTTCTTATCCCACACGTCGCAGCCGAGCTTGGCCAGGCTGTTGACGACCTGCTGGACGGCCTTCTCGTTGCCGGGAACGGGAGTTGCCGAGAGGATGACGGTATCGCCCTCGTGGATAGAGAGCGTCTTGTGCTCGCCATTGGCCATGCGGGACAGGGCCGACAGCGGCTCGCCCTGCGAACCGGTGCACATGACGACGATCTTGTCGTCGGGCAGGTTATCGATATCGAAGGCATCAATGATATCGGCATCGTCGATGTTGAGGTAGCCCAGCTCGCGCGCGACGCGGGTGTTGGTGAGCATGGAGCGACCGGTCACAACGACCTTACGGCCGCACTTGCGGGCGGCATCGCAGATCTGCTGCAAACGATGGATATGGCTCGAGAACGACGCGACGAACACGCGACCCGGGGCGTTCTTGATGGCGTGCAGCAGATTGGGACCAACCTCGGCCTCGGACTTGGTAAAGCCGGGAACCGTGGCATTGGTGGAGTCGGAAAGCAGCAGGTCGATGCCCTGCTTGGCAAAGCGGCTGATAGCGGCGTAGTCGGGCGTGACGCCGTCGATGGGCGTCTGGTCGAGCTTAAAGTCGCCGGTGTGCATAACGGTGCCCTGATTGGTGCGAATGAACACGCCCAGAGCGCCGGGGATGGAGTGCGTCATCGAGAAGAAGTCGAGCGAGATGCCACCCAGATTGACGTGGCTGCCGCCCTTGACCTCACGGAACTTGGGCGCGCGGATGCGGAACTCGGAGAGCTTGCCCTCAATAAAGCCGAGCGTCAGCTTGCTCGAGAAGATGGGCACCTTATTGTTGAGGTCCTGCAGCAGGTACGGAAGCGAACCGGTGTGGTCCTCGTGGCCGTGGGTGACGATGATGCCGCGGAGCTTCTCCTCGTTCTCCAGGACATAAGTGTAGTCGGGAAGCACCAGGTCGATACCGGGTTGGGAATCGTCGGGGAACATGAGACCGGCGTCGACGAGCACCATGTCGTCGCCGCACTCGAAGACCGTCATGTTCTTGCCGATGCCGTCAAGGCCGCCGAGCGGAATGATCTTCAAGGGAGATGATTTTTTAGCTGCCATAGGTTCGTGTGGTTTCCTTTCTTCGAAACGGGTCTGGAACAACCGACGGGGCGCTTCTGGCAAACCGACCGCCGGGAACGTACAAACATGCATCACAGATTCGACGCAGTAACCACAGTATGATACCCATTTGCACAACAACAGACCACCCATGCATCAAAGCCCCATCTGAACCTGTGTATCCCGCCGGTCAGGGCTCAGCGGCCCCGGCACGGGCTAAGTTTCCTGCTCTACAGTCCTGCGCAAGACGGAAAGCACATTAAGTGCTTTCC
>DBFALE010000028.1:0-67863 GCA_048230835.1 Collinsella sp. | reverse complement strand
GCGGAATGCGCTGGGGAGTTACCCCATGTGGCCAGCTGCGGGATCTCAGCCGCGTTGGAACAAGCAACCCAACATATATATCTGAATTTGGATGGGAGGGGCTTATTGCTGATAGGGGCGTTGGGCTGATGTTGGCACTTTGGGATGGGTTGTGCTTTTGGTTGGGCGGGGCATTGGGATGAGGGTTCTGTCTAGCCGAAGAGGGGCTTGATGGCTGATAGGTAGTCTTTGGCTACGTCCTCTTTTGGGGCTTCGAAGTTGTGCCAGGCCCACCATTGGACGGTGGCAACGAAGCTTGAGGCTATGTGGTGTAGTAAGAAACTGCGGTCCATGGCGCCAGCGGGGCCTGCGGGGTCGACGGGGACGGTTTCGGCTGCGCGTGACATGATGGTCTTTCGGAGACAATCGGCGAAGACGCGTGAGCCGGCGCCGGCTACGAGAGCTCGTACACCCTGACGACGATCCCAGAGGTTGTTGAGGATATGCTCGACCTGTACGAGTGGGTCATCGAGGGGCGTACCGTCATCATCGAGAGCATGGGTGCAGATATCGCGCACAAGCTCAGCGAGCAGGTCATCTTTGCTCTTGAAGAGGCCGTAGAACGTGGCCCGACCCACATGGGCGCGAGCGATGATGTCGCCGACGGTGATCTTGCCGTAGTCCTCTTCGCGCAGCAGCTCGGAGAACGCCGCGACGATCGCAGCGCGGCTTTTGGCCTTGCGGGCATCCATGGCTATGCGTCTGCGTGAACGAGCAGGCAGCGGAGCGTACCGGAGTAACCCTCGTAGGGGCGCTTTCCGGCGCCGTAGCCGACGGCTTCGATGCGGTAGCGTGAGGGCATTTGGTCGGACGTACGCAGCGCGGTGACGATGGCGGCGCCCGTGGGCGTCACGAGCTCGCCGGCGACCGGTGCAGGCGTGAGGGCGATATTGCCCGCCTGGCACAGGTTGACGACAGCGGGGACGGGAATGGGCATGAGGCCGTGGGCGCAGCGAATGGTGCCGTGACCCTCGGAGAGCGACTCGACGACAATGTCCTCGATACCCAGGTCATCGAGACAGATGGCGACCGAGCAGATGTCGACGATGGAGTCGATGGCGCCTACCTCGTGGAACATGACGGTCTCGGGCGTTTTGCCGTGGGCCTTGGCCTCGGCGGCGGCGAGTGCGGTAAAGATGGCGAGCGCGCGGCGCTTGGCGCCATCGCTTAACTGCGAGCCATCGATGATGGCGGTGACATCCGCCAAAGAACGGTGGTGATGGTGGTGGGCGTGATGATGGCCCTCGTGGCCATGGCCGTGGGTCTCATGATCATGCTCATGGCAGTGTTCGTGCTCACCATGGTCATGATGGTGGTGCTCGTGCTCGGCAGCTGCTTCGTTGCCGTAGAGCCAGGCCATATCGTGATCGTGGTTCTCGAGCTCCTCTGCCAGCTGAACGTCAAAGTCGCAGGCGTCGATGCCATGCTTGTTTACGCGCGTCACGGCGATCGAAAAGCCATCGACCGGCAGCGTGGCGAGCTGCTCGCGCAGATGCTCCTCGCTGGCGCCCAGGTCGAGCAGGGCCGCGACGGTCATGTCGCCGCTGATGCCCGAGGTGCCGTCGATGATAAGCGTGTGCTGATGGTTGGACATGGAATGCTCCTTAACGGGCGCAGGGCGTGCCAGCGCTCAGATGATTGATAAGACTTGCCTGATAGGCGGCACCAAAGCCGTTGTCGATATTGACGACCGAAACGCCGCTGGCACAGGAGTTAAGCATGGCGAGCAGTGCGGCTACGCCACCAAAACTTGCGCCGTAGCCCACGCTGGTGGGAACGGCGATGACCGGACAGCTCACCAGACCGCCGATAACGCTCGCCAGCGCGCCCTCCATGCCGGCGATGGCGATGACCACCTGCGCCTGAGCAAGTTCCTCGGCATGCGCGAGCAGGCGGTGCAGGCCGGCGACGCCCACGTCGTAGAGGCGGTCGACCTCGTTGCCATAGAACTCGGCCGTCAATGCGGCTTCCTCGGCGACGGGCAAGTCGCTCGTGCCAGCGCAGGCGACGACGATGCGTCCGTTGCCGGTAGGGGAGGGCTTGCCGCCCACGAGGGCGAGCTGTGCGTCTGGGACATATCCCAGGTCGATGCCGTTGTCGAGGAGCTCCGAGGTGCGGGCTGCCTTTTCGGCGTCCAGGCGCGTGACCAGGATGCGCTCCTGGCCGGCATCGCGCAGCGCTTCGATAATGGCGGCAATCTGCTCGGCGGTTTTACCGGCACCGTAGACAACCTCGCCGGCCCCCTGGCGCACCCCGCGCGAAAGATCGAGCTGCGCAAAGCCCAGATCGGCGGTTGGCGCCGTCTGGATGCGCGTGAGGGCGTCGGCTGGCGCAACACTTCCGTCTGCTACGCCGCGCAGCAACTGCTCAAGATCTCGCTTATCCATATATGTTCCCTTCGACGGCGCAAAGTCTAGCACTCAAAGGGTATGTTTCCGAACACTAAGACAAAATTGTTCGGAAACTATAGGACAGACTGATTCAATTGTTAGACGGATCGGCTAGTCGCGCAGGATGATGTCCATGGCGAGCATCAGGTTGCGCTCGTCGATGGTAAACGGGGCTGCCTCGCGCGTCTTGGGCTTGGCACAAAACGCGATGCCCGTGCCCGCGGCCTGAATCATGGGGATGTCGTTGGCGCCGTCACCGATCGCGACGGTGTGGGCCATATCGACGCCGCACTCAACCGCCCAATCCAGCAGCTGGATGAGCTTGGACTCCTTGGTCACAATGTCTGCCGCCAGCTTGCCCGTGAGCTTGCCGTCTACGACCTCCAGGCGGTTGGCCAGGCAAAAGTCGATGCCCGCGGCGGCCACGATCTTATCGGCGACCTCGTGAAAGCCGCCGCTTACCACGCCGACCTTCCAGCCCTTGCTGTGCGCCGAGCGCACAAGCTCCAGCGCGCCGGGGGTAAACGTCACGCGCTCAAAGGTGCGCTCGAACACGCTCTCGTCCAAGCCGGCAAGCAGCCCCACGCGTTCCTCGAGCGCCTGCTTAAAGTCGAGCTCGCCGCGCATGGCGCGCTCGGTGATCTTCGCCACTTGCTCGCCTACGCCGGCCTCCTCGCCCAACAGGTCGATGACCTCCTGGTTGATGAGCGTGGAGTCGATATCCATAACAATGAGGCGTGCAGTCATGGTGGGCCTTTCCGAGTGCAGTTGTATTGGGGCACATTGTCGCACGCGGCGCGCCTGGGCGACGGCCAGGCCGCGTCAATTGTTTCGTCTCCGTCAAGTCTTTGGGCAAGAGTTACTTTTTCGCGGTACATCGACGTGGGTGCGATAAGATAGAACGCCATGTCCGGCTGCGCGGTTTACGCAGGCTGGGCAAATCTGTACGACGCCGCCCGGAACGACACGGGGCGGCACAGATCCATAAAGGAGGATCACTGGTATGAGCCAGACCCGTCCCATCGATGAGCATTCCATGCACACCCGTACCTGCGGCGAGCTTCGCTTCGAGAACGTGGGCGAAGAGGTCACCCTCACCGGTTGGGTGAGCCGTCGCCGCGACCATGGCGGCCTTATCTTCTGCGACCTTCGCGACCGCGAGGGCATCACGCAGCTCACCTTCGACCCCGAGCACTCCGATGGCGATGCCTTTAAGATCGCCGAGACCATGCGTCCCGAGTGGCCCATCAAGATCCACGGCGTCGTGCGCGCCCGTGGCGAGGAGACCACCAACACCAAGCTCGCGACCGGCGAGATCGAGGTCCTGACCGACCACGCCGAGGTGCTCAACACGTCCGTCACCCCGCCGTTCCAGATCGAGGACGGCATCGAGACCAGCGAGGACACCCGCTTGCGCTATCGCTATCTGGACCTCCGTCGTCCCGAAATGATGGCCAACCTCAAGCTGCGCTCCGACTTCACCTTTGCCATTCGCGAGGCGCTGCACAACCGTGAGTTCATGGAGGTCGAGACGCCCTCCCTGTTCAAGTCCACGCCCGAGGGCGCCCGCGACTTCATCGTCCCCAGCCGTATTCAGCCGGGCAACTTCTACGCGCTGCCGCAGTCCCCGCAGCTCCTGAAGCAGCTGCTCATGGTCGGTGGCGTCGAGCGCTACTACCAGGTTGCCAAGTGCTTCCGCGACGAGGACCTGCGTGCCGACCGTCAGCCCGAGTTCACCCAGGTCGATATCGAGATGTCCTTCGTGGACCAGAACGATGTCATGAGCGCACTCGAAGAAGTTCTGTCCGATGCCTTCGGCCGCATGGGTGTCGAGATGCCTACGCCGCTGCGTCGTATGGACTACTGGGATGCCATGGACACCTATGGCTCCGACAAGCCCGATACCCGCTATGGCATGCACCTGGTCGACCTGACCGACATCTTTGCCAACTCCAAGTTCAAGGTCTTTGCGACTGCCGCAAACGAGGAGGGCTCCGTCGTCAAGGCCATCAACGCCAAGGGCGCCGGTGCCTGGGCACGTGCCAAGATCGATAAGCTCGCCGGCGTGGCCTCCACGTTTGGCGCCAAGGGCCTGGCCTGGATCGCTTTCCGCGAGGACGGCTCTATCAACAGCCCCATCGTCAAGTTCTTCTCGGACGAGGAGATGGCGGCTCTGCGCGAGCGCATGGACGTCGAGCCCGGCGACCTTGTGATGTTCGCCGCCGGCCCGCGCCTGCTCTCCGACGAGATCCTGGGCGGCATGCGTTCTCACATGGCCAACGCACTCGAGATCAAGCGCGAGGGCCACGACTTCCTGTGGGTCGTCAACTTCCCGCTGTTCCACTGGGATGAAGACCGCAAGGCTTACGCTGCCGAGCACCAGCCCTTCACTCTGCCGACCGAGACCGACATCGCCAAGATCGAGGCCGATCCGCTGGCAGCCGGTTCGTGCACCTACGACTTTGTCATGGACGGCTTTGAGGCCGGCGGCGGTGGTATGCGTATCCACAACGCCGAGATGCAGATGTCCATGCTCAAGCTCCTGGGCTTTACCGAGGAGCGCGCCGAGTCGCAGTTTGGCTTCCTCATGGAGGCCCTCAAGTTTGGTGCGCCCCCGATGGGCGGTTTCGCTTTGGGCCTGGACCGCGTGTGCATGCTGCTCACCGGCTCCGACTCCATCCGCGACGTCATGGCGTTCCCCAAGACGGCCAGCGGCTCCGATCTCATGTCGGGCGCCCCGAGTGCCGTTAGCGGCGCCCAGCTCAAGGACGTCAGCCTGCGCCTGATGTAGGCAAGCGGCTACATATTGCCCGTTGCGAGGGAAGGACGCGTGCCTTCCCTCGTTTTTTATGCGCGGGCGTTGCGAGGGCATAGGTTGACTGGGCGTCGCGGAAACTGCGACCCGGAATTTGCGTCCAAAACGGGTCGCAGTTTCCCAGACAGGGTCCTTTTGGAAACTACGACCCAGAATCCAGCCAAATAACGGGACGCGCTTTCCGATTGAGCCTTCTGGCGGAAACTGTGTCCCATCATTGACGCTCGAAGTGGGATGCGGTTTCCGTCCCGCCCTCAACAAGCATCTAACGCTACAATAACTACCACGTGGCTGGGTTTTGCCGGCCGAATGTACGATGTCGTGGGAGGGGACATGGTCGAGTTTACAAAGACGATTAAAGATCCGTTGGGATTGCATGCCCGCCCGGTTGCGCTGCTCTATGACATTATCGCCAAGCATCGTAGTGACGTGTCGGTCAGTATCGGCGATCGCCGCACGGATGGACGCGATGTCATGGGGCTCATGGCTCTCTACGGTGAGTGCGGCGAGGACATCGTGTTCCGCGTTTCGGGCGTGGATGAGGCCTCCTGTGTCACATCGATCAGAAATCTCTCGCTCTAAGCATGATAGGGCGCGGTAAAGGATGGTCCTTTGCCGCGCCTTTTTGTTTCGTATAGGAAACTTTTTCGAAATCTGAATGGGGACCCTTTCCAAAAAGTTAACCACGTGCTAGTTTACTATAGCGAACATAGACGTGGTTAACTTTTTACGCGTCGATGTTGAGGACGAACTGACGTTAGGAGCAACTCATGTCTTGCGGACCGCAGATGCCGGCCATGCCGCTTTCGATGGTAAAAGCGGGCGAAACCGTGCGCGTGTCTCGGGTAAAGGGCAATGAGGACATGAAACACCACCTCAAGGACCTCGGCTTTGTCGAGGGCAACGAAATCCACGTGGTGAGCTCGAGTGGCGCCAATATCATCGTCACGGTGCTGGGCGCACGCTTTGGTATCGATTCCAAGGTTGCCATGCACATCATGACCGTCGGTTAGTCTGCAGCATTTCATAAAAACCGAAAGGGGGATAAGAGGATGAAGACGTTGGGTGACGTTAAGGTGGGCGAGAGCTCCACCATCGTCAAGCTTCACGGTGAGGGTGCGCTTCGCCGCCACCTTATGGACCTGGGGCTCATCAAGGGCACGTCGTTTAAGGTCGTGAAGGTTGCACCGCTCGGTGATCCGGTCGAGATCAACGTGCGCGGCTACGAGCTTTCCATCCGCAAGGAGGAGGCGGCCGTCGTCGAGGTCCAGTAAGGGCTCGCGACGCATATTTCTGCAGATAAAGTTAGATTTTTCTAACTTAATGCAGCATCTTTGAAGCACATTATCCAGCCTGCGCGGAGAAAGCAGCGCAGGCACACAAGGAAGAAGGATTGAATGGCGGATTCTCAGATCCATGTCGCGCTGGCGGGTAACCCCAACTGCGGCAAGACCACGCTTTTCAACCTGATTACCGGCGCCAACGGCTACGTTGGCAACTGGCCCGGCGTCACGGTTGAGAAAAAGGAGGCCAAGCTCCTAAGCGACAAGAACGTTACCATCACGGACCTCCCTGGCATCTACTCGCTTTCCCCCTACAGCCCCGAGGAGCAATGCTCGCGCGATTACCTCATGAGCGGCGAGCCCGATGTTGTCGTCCAGGTTGTCGACGCCACCAACCTGGAGCGTAACCTGTACCTGGCGCTTCAGGTTATCGAGACCGGCCTGCCCGTGGTCGTTGCCCTCAACATGGCCGACCTGGTCGAGAAGAACGGCGATAAGATCGACACCGACAAGCTGTCTAAGAAGCTCGGCTGCCCGGTCATGATGATCTCGGCTCTTAAGAACAAGGGTATCAAGGAGCTGTTCGAGCAGGTTAAGAAGTCCGCCGCTTCCAAGGGCCAGGTGCCGGAGCACAAGTTCGACTCTTCCATTGAGGACGTTCTGGACCACATCGAGAACAACCTGCCGGCAAGCGTTCCCGCCAACAAGCGCCGCTACTACGCTGTCAAGCTGTTCGAGCGTGATGCAGACGCCTGCAAGCTCATCAACCTCACCAAGGAGAAGGCCGCTCGCGTCGAAGAGCTGGTCGCTCAGTGCGAGCAGGACTGCGACGATGACGCCGAGTCCATCATCACCGGCGAGCGCTACGGCGTCATCGCGCACATCATCGACGAGTGCCTCACCAAGGCCCCGGCAAAGATGAGCACCTCCGAGAAGATCGACCGCGTGGTTACCAACCGTATCCTGGGCCTGCCGATCTTTGTGGTCATCATGTTCTGCGTGTACTACATCGCCGTTTCCACCTTGGGCGGCACGGTGACCGACTTTACCAACGACCAGCTCTTTGGTACCGACGGTTGGTATGTGCTCGGCCAGGGCCGCGACGCCTACGATGCAGCCGTCGAGGCTGCGGGCGATGCTGCCGATTCGGTTGACCCGGCGGAGTATGGCCCGTATGTTCCGGGTATTACCACCATGGTCCACGACGCCCTTGTGGCGGGTGGCACCGAGGACGGTGGCCTGGTCGATTCGCTGGTCTGCGACGGTATCGTTGGCGGCCTGGGCGCCATCTTCGGCTTTGTGCCGCAGATGTTCCTGCTGTTCGTCATGCTGTCCTTCCTGGAGGACTGCGGTTACATGGCCCGCGTCGCCTTCATCATGGACCGCGTGTTCCGCCGCTTTGGCCTGTCCGGTAAGTCCTTTATCCCCATGCTCGTGTCCTCGGGCTGCGGCGTCCCCGGCGTCATGGCCACCAAGACCATCGAGAACGAGAAGGACCGCCGCATGACGGTCATGACCACCACGTTCATTCCCTGTGGCGCTAAGCTGCCGATCATTGCCCTGCTCATGGGTTCCATCATCGGCGATTCTTCCACCACCGCCGCGTGGATCAGCCCGCTCTTCTACTTCCTGGGTGTCTTTGCCGTCATCGCCTCGGGCCTCATGCTCAAGAAGACCAAGCTCTTCGCCGGCCGTCCGACCCCATTTGTCATGGAGCTCCCCGCCTACCACTTCCCGGCGATCCGCTCTTGGGCACTGCACGTTTGGGAGCGCTGCTGGGCCTTTATCAAGAAGGCCGGCACGGTCATCTTCGCGTCCACTGTCGTGGTGTGGTTCCTCTCCAACTTTGGTAGCTACAACGGCACGTTTGGCTTCCTGCCTGCTATGGAGGGCATCCCCGAGGAGTTCATGGACTACTCCGTGCTTGCCATGCTGGGCAACCTGGTCGCCTGGATCTTCGCCCCGCTCGGCTTTAGCACCTGGCAGGCCACCGCGCTGACTGTCTCTGGCCTTGTCGCCAAGGAGAACGTCGTCGCCACCGCCGGTTCGCTGCTCTCCGTTGCCGACGCCGGCGAGACCGACCCGAGCCTGTGGACCGCGTTCGCCGGCATGTTCCCGACTATGGGCGCTTGCGTTGCCTTTGGTGCGTTCAACCTGCTGTGCGCACCGTGCTTTGCCGCCATTGGCACCATCCGCAACCAGATGGACTCCGGCAAGTGGACCGCGATTGCCATCGGCTACGAGTGCGCCTTTGCTTGGGTGATCGCCCTGTTCATCAACCAGTTCTACAACCTGCTTGTCCTTGGCCAGTTTGGTATTTGGACGGTTGTGGCCATTGTGCTGCTGGTCGCGATACTCTTCCAGATCTTCCGTCCCATGCCCAAACATGCATGGACCGACGAGGACGAGACCAACACCGCTTCTGCTGCAGTTTCCGCTTAAGTCCGAATAAGGATTAACCCCTTTCCGAAAGCCCGGGTGTCCCAGCGACACTCGGGCTTTTTGGTGGGGGAGATGTGGCGTTTCCGCAGATAAAACCGACCAAAATAAACCTGTCCCTTTTTGGTAGGTGGAGAATGGGGTAAAGTAAGTGATGGTTAACTAGAGGAGGCTTGCTATGGCACCTATCGATATTGTTGTACTGGCCGTTATCGGTATTGCGTTTGCCGCGGTATGCGTGCGCATCTACCGCAAAGGCACCTGCGCCGACTGCGCTCAGGGTGGCGTTTGCACGGGGCATTGCTCCAACAAAAAGACGTGCGCCGCACTTAAGGGCGTAGACAAAATCGCCGAAGACTTGGGTCGCGGTATTCATTAGTCGACCGGCGTTTGGGCATGTTTGACTACGGATACGGCAGTTGCTGATACGATAGGTACGTTAGCAACTGCCGCCGAGCGGCTCAAACGAAAGGAAGCCTGTATGGAGTCCTCCGCCTATCCGATGCTCTTTAGCCCGATCAAGGTCGGTACGACCGAGGTCAAGAACCGCGTCTTTATGCCGCCGGTATCCACCAACCTGGCCGATCATGGCTATGTGACCGACGACTTGGTCGATCATTACCGTGCCCGCGCCAAGGGCGGCGTGGGCCTGATCATCACCGAGGTCGTGACGGTCGAGCCCACCTATACCTATCTGCCGGGTGACATGTGCTGCTACGACGACACGTTTATCCCCGGCTGGGAAAAGCTCGCCGCGGCCGTTCACGAGTACGGCTGCAAGATCATGCCGCAGCTCTTCCACCCCGCCTACATGGCCTTTAACATTCCGGGCACGCCGCGCCTGATCGCTCCGTCCTTCGTGGGACCGTCCTATGCCCGCGAGGCACCGCGCCCCATCACGGTCGATGAGATTCACGAGCTCACGCATCAGTTTGGTGACGCTGCCGTTCGTATGCAGAAGGCTGGCGTCGATGGCGTCGAGGTCCATGCGGCGCACGCCCACGGCATGCTCGGCGGCTTTTTGACCCCGCTCTATAACAAGCGCACCGACGAGTACGGCGGCTCGCTCGACGCCCGTATGCGCTTCTTGCTCGAGGTCATCGCCGAGATTCGCGAGCGCTGCGGCAAGGACTTTATCATCGACGTCCGCATCTCGGGCGATGAGTACACCGATGGCGGCCTGACCCTCAACGACATGATCTACGTCTCGCGTCGCCTGGAGAAGGCCGGTATCGACATGATTCACGTGTCGGGCGGCACCACCATCAAGCGCGGCTCCGCAATTCCCGCCGCCGGCACGCAGCAGGCCTCGCACGCCGCCTGCTCGCGTGAGATTAAGAAGCACGTGAACATTCCCGTTGCCACGGTCGGCCGCATCAACGAGGCCTGGATCGCCGAGGAGCTGATCGAGGACGGCGCTGCCGACATCTGCATGATGGGCCGCGCCAATCTGTGCGATGCCGAGTTCTGCAATAAGGCCGCTGCCGGCAACGCCGACGACATCCGCCCCTGCATTGGCTGCCTGCGCTGCCTGAACGGCATTATGTTCGGCAAGCGCATCTCCTGCACCGTCAACCCGGACGTGGAGCGCGACGAGGCTGGCTACGAGCCTGCCGCCGAGGCCAAGAACGTACTGGTTGTGGGTGCCGGTCCCGCGGGCATGGAGGCGGCGTTCATTGCCGCCAAGCGCGGTCACAACGTGGTGCTCGTGGACAAGCAGGACGAACCGGGCGGCGAAATGCGCATCGCGGCCGTTCCGCCGGCAAAGCAGGAACTCACCCGCGTGATCAAGTATCAGTATCGTCGCCTGGCCGAGGCCGGCGTGAAGTGCGTCTTTGGCACCGAGCTTACTGCCGAGGACATTCAGCGTGACTACGCGGGCTACGAGGTCGTCCTGGCTTATGGCGCCGAGCCCATCGCTCCGGCCTTCATGCAGGGCTTTAAGCAGGTTATGACGGCTGACGATCTGCTGGGTGGCAAGGCTTTCCCGGGCAAGAAGATCGTCATCGTGGGCGGCGGCACCGTCGGTTGCGAGACGGCCGATTACCTGGCCCCGTTGGTCAACGACCTGTCGCCGGCCAATCGCGATGTCACTGTTATCGAGATGACCAAGACGCTCGCCGCCAACGAGGGCGGCGCCGGTCGCGCGGTGCTCATCACGCGCATGCTCTCCAAGGGCGTCCACGTGCTGACCGAGGCCAAGGTGACCGAGATTACCGAGGATGCCATCAGCTACGAAAAGGACGGCGAGGTCCACACCATCGCCGGTGCCGATACGCTGGTGCTTGCCATGGGCTATCGTCCCAATACCAAGCTGGCCGACGACCTGGCTGCAGCCGGTGTTGCCACCCACGTGCTGGGCGATGCCAACAAGTGCGGCAACATCCGCGACGCCATCGGCGATGGCTACAAGGTTGCCTGCGAGCTCTAGTCAACCCCTTTGCACCAATCGATTGCAAAAAGCGGCGGCTGCCCTGTGTGTTGGGCAGCCGCCGCCTGCGTTTTGCCAAAGAAAGATTATTGTCGGGCCCTAAATGCCTTTTGCTTCTGCTCCCTCCGCAATCATGTTGCGGTTATACACCAGGTGCAGATACATCGCGTCGTGCGCGGCGGTGGGATTGCGCGAGGCGATGGCGTCGGCCACATCGCGGTGCGTGCGGATAGTTTCTTCGACGAGCTTTTTGCCGGTCACGTCGATAAAGAGGGGGACGGATGCCTTGAACACGCCCATCAGGCGGGTAACGACGAAGTTGCCGTCATCCCAGGGCGGCTTCATGGGGTAGCGTCCGTACGCATCGAATTTCTCCTCTCATAGATGTGCGGCACAAAGAGCCCCGAGTTCATACGAGCTCGGGGCTCTTTTCGTCTAGATTGGGGACGCATAGCCGGACGAAAACAATTTGCGTCTGGTAATAAGCGTACGAAAGCGCAATTTACGTCTTAATTTCGGACGCAAATCAAGACGAAAACCGTTTACGTCTGCTTTAAATCCGTACGAAAACGGTTTTCGTCTTGCAGGGCAGTTGCCGTTTCTACAGTTCAACTTCCAGTTCGGCTTTGTGCTCGTAGAGGTAGTCGCGCATGTAGGGGATGGCAAATGAGACCTTGCCGTACGAAGGAGCCTCGATAATCGATTCTCTTAACAGGCGGCTGCGGACGGAGCTCACCTGTTGAGGCGTTTTGTTTAGGGCGTCGGCAACCATGCTGGTCGAGCTCGTCTGCCCCAAAGACGCCATGCTCAGCAGATAAGCGATGCACGTGGGCGGAATGCGCTGCAGCGCGGGCTCAATCACCATGGCGCAGAAGCGTTCGCGTGCCGTTGCAATGCCGCGCTCGGCTTCTTCTTCTCCAATAATCGCTGTATGTGCGCGTCTTGCCAACTGCCATGCGTAGTATCCAACGAGTTGGATCATGAAAGGATAGCCTTGCGTTGCCTCGGCAAGTTGGCCGGCAATACCTGGCTGCAACTCCATGCCAGACGCTTCAATGGTTTCCTCGAGGGAGTACGACACTTCGGTTACTGCCACAGCTTTCAGGTCAAAGGGGAGGGCACGGCGCAAAAACGTAAGTGTCTTTCCGTTGATGATGCTTTCAATCATCGAAGGCAGCCCCGCAAAAACAAAGGCGATATCAAGGTCTTCGCCGATAACCTGCTGAATCGCAATGGAGAGCGTTCGGACCTCATCGAGCTCTGCGTCTTGAACCTCGTCGAGAGTGATGAGCAGGCCATTTCCATTCTTGGTTATTGTCTGTCTCATGGCGTCGCGTAGCGATGGGCCGATTCGCTCAATATCTATGCTGCCGATGGATATGCCAGCTACGGTGGGCTCAAATCTGGCGTGCTTGGCCTGGAATTTGGGCTGCAGCTGTTCGAGAATGCGCTGGCAAAGTCCCTCGGTTGCGACCTCTTTTATGACCGTCCAGCCACGGCTTTGCGCCAAACGTGAGCACTCGTCAAGGAGGACCGTCTTGCCCGTTCCACGGACGCCGGCTATGCGCATTAGGCGCCCCGGGGCACCAGGCCCGTTGACGAGGCCCTCATTGAATTCTTCGAGCACATCTTCGCGGCCGATAATCGTGGGAGGTGTTTTACCTGCTGTGGGCTTAAAAGGGTTTGTTTGCATGTGAGCCACCTTTGCTCAAGGTATAGCAAGATATAGCAAAGTATAGCAAGATATAGCAAAGTATAGTGAGATATAGCAAAGTAAGCGCTACTCGCGGGTTTTGCGGTGGTGCTATTTTCCAAATGCCGCGCGGATAAAGCGCTGGACGAACAGCTTGTTGGCAACTCACGAGGGCTCGGGGTGCCAATTTGGGGTGCAGTAGTGCTGTGCCACGAATAGGGCCTATCTACTACGTTTAAGCCGCAGAGGTCAACCATAGCCGGCTATTTTGAAAATCGATAAGCTCTCTACCAGCGGTTTTGTTTTTGCACTTTTCAGCATGGTCTGGGCTCTCCGCGTTAACGTAGTAGATGGGCCACTTTTGTGGCAAGGGGGCCGATCTGCGGGCCAGGGTAGCTAAAAGAGCCCCGTCCCAAAAAGACTGATTGGGAGCTGGGGCGTGTCGATGCGATAGTATTACGTGGTGATATTCGACAAACCGTGGGCTTCATCCGAGGGCTTTATGGAACAACACCAGCATTATCAGAGCCTGCAAGACCAGGCATACAACGCATTGCGCTCCAAGATCATCTATGCCGAGCTCAAGCCTGGCACGCGCCTTTCGGCGATTGGTCTGGAAAAGGAGACGGGAATCGGGCGCACGCCCATTCGCGAGTCCTTTGTGCGCCTGCGTGAGCAGGAGCTGGTGGAAACGCGTCCCAAAAGCGGCACTTATGTCTCAAAAATCAGCATGGAGCGCGCCGAGAACGCCTGTTTCTTGCGCGAGAAGCTCGAGAGAAGCGTGCTCATTAAATGTTGTTCGGCTGCTACGCCCGAGCAAAAGCAGCGGCTTGAGCAGATTCTTGCCGAGTCCGAGTCACTCGACCATAGCGAAACACGTCGCTTTTTCGATCTGGACAACTTGTTCCATGAGACATGTTTTGAGATTGCCGATCGTCACATGTTGTGGGATTGGATGAAGAGCATCAACACGCATTTTGAGCGATACAACTGGTTGCGTATGGTGTCGCAGGATCTGGATTGGGAGCCGATTCGTCGGCAGCACCGCCGGATTCTCGAGGCCATTAAGAGGGGCGATACCGATGCGGCGAGTTATCTGGCAGAGACGCACTTGCACCTGATGCCCGAGGAGCAGGGCCCGGTTATCGCCTTGCATCCCGACTATTTCGAGCTGTCCAAAGACTCGGCCATCTAATCAATCCCCATATAAGTTGCGGTGAAATAGGGACTGTTTTGTGACCTAGGTGGCGCAAACAGTCCCTATTTCACCGCAACTGCGTTGGGGTGTGACCGGGGCACAAAGATGCGGTGCCGCTTGGAGGAAAAGACCGGAAGCAAGGGTCCATTCCTCCAGACGGCACCGCAGCTGTTTTGGTGGCTCGGCTTTTGTCGAAGTGGCTTAGTTGAGCGCGACGGACAGCCGAGTAGGCAAAGCGGCTTGGAGGCGTGTCGCTTCCGTCACGTTCTATCAGCATACAAGACGGTTTTGGTTCTTGTTCGTGACGGAAACGGCGCGCTTCCGAGCCGCTTTAAAAGAAAGGGGGCGAGGTTTAGGGCACGCCCCCCTTTCACGATAGAGAGCTAAACCTAGCCGCGGACCTTCTTGACGACGTCCATGGCCTCGTGGGCGATCTGCTCGACCTTGGAGAAGTCGCCGTCGGCAAACAGGGCCGGCTTGACCATCCAGGTGCCACCGCAGGCGATGATGGCGGAGGAGCTCAGGTACTCCTCGACGTTGGCAGTGCTCACGCCGCCGGTGGGCATAAAGCGGTGACCGACAAACGGAGCGGCGAGGGCCTTGATGGTGTTCAGGCCGCCATACTGGGACGCGGGGAAGAACTTGGTGACCTTGAGGCCCAGGTTCTCGGCGGCGGTGACCTCGGAGGGGGTTACGGTGCCGGGAAGGACGGGCAGGTCGATGTCGATGCAGTGCTTCACGACGTCCTCGTTGTAACCCGGGGAGACGATGAACTTGGCACCGGCTGCGCGGGCCTGCTCAACCTGCTCGACGGTCAGGACAGTGCCGGCGCCAACGCACATCTCGGGCTCGGCCTCGGCCATAGCGGCGATGCACTCGGCGGCGCAGGCGGTGCGGAAGGTGACCTCGGCGGACTTCATGCCAGCTGCCATAAGGGCGTGGGCGAGCGGAGCGGCGTCCTCGACCTTGTCGAGCACGACGACCGGCACGATGCCCAGGGACTCAAGCGTGGTGTAGAACTGATCGAACATAATGTTCCTTTCGATGTATGGCGCGCATGGGCGCGTGATTGCCAAATATGCTGGTCAGGAGCCGATTTTGGATTGGTTATCGGAGGCACTGCTTGGGGTTCAAGCAATTCCAAAACCAGCTGCTCGACCAGTCATGTAGGGAATGCCAGGCAAAACCGGAATGGGACTGGTGGTTTTGCCCGACCGGAGGAATCGGGGAGCGGGCCGCAGGGGTATGGGATTGGAAAGCTGCGGCCCGCGGAATGGAGACGGACTAGCGCGCGACGCGGGTGCCACCGTCGGCGGCGGATGCCACGGCTGCGATCTCGCCTGCGGTCACCAAGTTGGAATCGCCCTTGATGGTGAGCTTGAGGATCGAGGCTGCAATCGCGTAGTTGACGGCGTCCTGCGGGTCAAAGTCGTTGATGAGGGCATGGACGAGGCCGGCGTTGAAAGCGTCGCCGGCGGCAACGCCCTCGAGCACGTGAACGTCGTGAGCAGGGGAGAACCAGTGCTCGCCGCTCTCGGCGTCATAGAGCATGCCCATCCAGATGGAGCGCTCGACGCAGGAGATGTTGCGGACGACCGAAGCGACCTTCTTGCAGCCGTACTCGGCGCAGATTTGGCGGGCCATCTCGACGTAGGTGTCGCGCTCCTCGATGCCGTGGGCAAGGGAGCCGGAGACGCAGGTCATGCCGAGGCCGGCGGGTGCGTCCTCGTCGTTGGCGATGCAGATGTCGACGAGCGGCAGGAGCTCCTTCATGGTGGCCTGCGACTTTTCGGGCGACCACATCTTGCCGCGATAGTTGACGTCGCACACGGTGGTGATGCCCTTGGCGCGGCAAGCGGTGAGGGCATCCTTGCACGCAGCGGCCATCTCGTCGGAGACAGCGGGCGTCACGCCGGAGAAATAGAAGACATCGATGCCCTTGAGGATCTCGTCCCAGTCAAAGACGTCGCGCTTGGCCATGTTGATGGCAGAGTACTTGCGGTCGTAGACGCAACCATTGCCGCGCTGCGAGGCACCGACCTCAAAGACATAGGAGCCAAGGCGGTCGCCCTGACGCACGACGCGCGTGGTGTCGACGTCGTAAGCCTTTAGCGAACGCAGAGCGCACTCGCCCAGACGGTTGGCCGGGACAACGGAGACGTAAGCGGCCTTGTCGCCTTGGTAAGCCAGGGAAAGCGCGGTGTTTGCCTCGGCGCCGCCGTAGCGGACATCAAACTCGGTCGCCTGCTCAATGCGCAGATGGTCTTTGGGCGAGAGCCTCATCATGATCTCGCCGAAGGTAAGAACCGTTTTACCCATGGTCGCGCAGCTCCTTCTTGCTCGTGCGTATACCTTTGATATGGCGTTGGCACGGAGGTGCCAAGACGGTAGGGTACATCTTTGCACCACCGTGCCAACGCTTGCCGAAATCGGTTTACGAAATCGGTTTCGTTTCGAGTTGTAGTATACTCATCTACAACGTTTTGCAAACGAGATTTTTAAAAAAATGCCTAAAATGGCTCAGACTGCTGACAATTGGGAAACGGGGTGCGCCATGGCGCAGATGAGAATCAAGGACATTGCCGCCGAGGCGGGCGTGAGTCCGGCCACGGTCTCGCGCTATCTCAACAACCGCCCCGGGCAGATGACCGAGGAAACCCGTGCTCGCATCGCGGCGGTTATCGAGCGCACCGGCTATCGCCCACGTGCCGCCGCACGCAATCTACGCAGCTCGCGCACCAATCTCATCGGCGTGATCTTGGCCGACATCGCCAACCCGTTCTCCAGTGCCATGCTCGAAGGGCTTTCCGCCAGTGCCGCCGCGCGCGGCTGCTCGCTTATGACGGCCATTAGCGGCAACGATCCCGCAAAGGAAGCAGAGTCGCTCACCAGACTTATCGATGCCGGCGTGGACGGCCTGGTCGTCAACACCTGCGGAGGCAATGACGGGGCGATCGCCGCGGCAGCGGGACGTCTGCCCGTTGTGCTGCTCGACCGCGATGTTGTCGACGGCGGTGTCGATCTGGTGACATCTAACAACCGTGAGCTGGTCGCCGGCTTGGTAGACGCCTTGGCCGCCGCTGGCGGCGAGCGCCTGTGCCTGCTCACCGAGGCAAGCGACGACAGCCCCGTGCGTCGAGAGCGCGCCGAGGCCTTTGCCGACGAGCTTTCGCGCCGCGGTCTTGCGGGCGAGGTCGTTACCCTGGCCGATGGCGGTGCCACGGGCGTTGGCCGTTTGGACGAGACCATCCGCGGCTATGCAGGTAAAAAGCTCGGCCTCATTGCCGTCAACGGCCTGGTCTTTCTGCGCCTGACCGAGGCACTGGCACAGCTTGGTCCCTCGCTGCCGGCAGGGCTCAAGATCGCGACGTTTGACGACTACCCCTGGAACCATGTGCTCTTTGGCGGCGTCACCACGGCCGCGCAAGATACCCTCACCATTGCCGAGCGCGTAGTCGAGCGCCTTTCCGAGCGCATCGACGTTGTTACCACCACCGTGGGTGAGGCCGCAAAGCTCGCCCCCAAGCGCATCGAGATTCCCGGCCACATCGAACACCGCGCCTCGACCTCGCGCTAGTCTGTGTGATAATATATAGACAATGTCATACAGGAGGTATCCATGGCTGCGTCTGTGCTGAGTGTGCGAGTGGACTCGTCAATTAAAGACTCATTTGCCGAACTGTGCGAAGAGCTTGGCATGACTTCGTCTGTTGCGGTCAATATGTTTATGAGGCAGATGCTGCGCGAGCGCTCTCTGCCGTTTGTTCCCTCACTTGGTAAAAGCTCTGCGAGCGAAAGCGCCGCGACGGGCATTTTGGATACTGCCCAGATTGAGTCCGCCGTCCGCGAGGCAGCCAGCTCGATTCCCGCCATCAAAACCGTGATTCTTTTTGGTTCGTATGCCCGGGGCGAGGCACATGTCGATAGCGATATTGACTTGCGTCTCGAAGTCGATCGCGAGCAGGGCTTTGGTCTTTTCGCGCTGTCGGCATTTGGTGAGGCGGTGCGCAAAGAAACCGGGAGGCAGGTTGATCTCGTCTCTAGCGATCATCTTGATGACGATCTTGCCGCGGTAATCGAGCGCGAAGGAGTGATCCTTTATGATCGCGCGTAAGTCAGACGGTCTCCGCGCCCAAGAGGTTTTGGAGGCCATCTCCGAAACGAACGAGCGCATCAAGGCTTTTGATATCACCGAGGACCAGTTTCTGCATGCGAATGACGTGCGGACGAGGGCGTTGGCGGACTCCCTTTTGATGTGTGCGCTTAGGGTGACGGAAGAAGCGGGCAAGTTGTCGGAGCGCTCGCAGCGGCTTCATCCCGAAATTGAGTGGCGTGGAATTATTGGCATGAGAAATTATCTTGCGCATGATTACGGCAATGTCGACCGCTCGGTTGTTTGGGATGCGGTGACGATGGAGTTCCCTACGCTGGAACGAGCCTGTAGACAAATTGTCTCCGAATCTGAACGCTAGCCGCTCGTTCGCAACTGCCTGTTCGCACACGTTTTTTGAGCGCTTGATACGCTTTAACCCTGCGGAAACATTTTTCTGCGATAGTATCTGCGATATAGACCAGTCGAAACCCGCCCGAAAGAAAGGGGAGCGACATGAACCAGCAGAACATCGATTACGTACTCCGCTCTGTAGAGCAGCGTGACATCCGCTTTGTGCGTCTGTGGTTTGTCGACATTCTCGGCCGCCTCAAGAACTTTGCCATTAGCCCCGAGGACCTCGAGGTCGCTTTTGAGGAGGGTATTGGCTTTGACGGCTCCGCCATCGAGGGCTTTGCCACGCCCGAGGAAGCCGACATGCTGGCGTTTCCCGATGCTTCGACCTTCCAGATTCTGCCGTGGCGCCCGAGCCACAACGGCGTCGCCCGCGTGTTCTGCGACGTGTGCACTCCCGATTGCAAGCCCTTTGCCGGCGATCCACGCGATGCCCTGCGCCGCATGTTCCGCAAGGCCGAGAAGGCTGGCTATCTGCTCAACGTGGGCGCCGAGCTGGAGTATTACTACTTCCCCGACGAGCACACGCCCGAGCCGCTCGACAACGTGGGCTACTTCGATCTTTCGGTGAGCGATGCCGCCCGCGACCTGCGCCGCAACACGGTCCTTACGCTCGAGAAGATGTCCGTGCCCGTGGAGTACACCTTTCACGCCGCCGGTCGCTCGCAGCACGGCATGAGCCTGCGCCACGCCGAGGCCCTGAGCATGTCCGACGCCATCACCACGGCCAAACTCATCATTAAGCAGCAGGCTTACGAGAGCGGGTGCCACGCCTCCTTTATGCCCAAGCCGCTGGCGGGCGAGGACGGCAGCGCCATGTTCCTGTGCCAGTCGCTATTCGACCACGACGGCAACAACGTCTTTTGGGGCGAGGACGACGAGAAGTATCACCTCTCCGATATCGCCAAGCACTACATGGCCGGCATTCTGGCACACGCGCGCGAGATCAGCGCTATCACTAACCCCACGGTCAACTCGTACAAGCGCATCACCACGGGCGGCGATTCCGTGCCGCAGTACGCCACGTGGGGCCTGCGCAACCGCGCGAGCATGGTCCGCATTCCGGTCTACAAGCCCGGCAAGCAGCTGTCCACGCGCATCGAGCTTCGTAGCCCCGACCCCATGGCCAACCCGTACCTGGTCAACGCCGTCACGCTGGCGGCTGGTCTCGACGGCATCGAGCGCAAGCTGGAACTCCCGCCCGAGGCAACGGCCGAGACGCTCAAGCTTACCGACCGTCAGATGCTCGAGGCCGGTTACACGCCGCTGCCGCGCTCGCTCAAAGAGGCGCTCGACGTGTTTGAGGACTCGCAGTTTATGAAGGATGCCCTCGGCGAGCACATCCACAGTTTCTTCCTTAAAAAGAAGCGCGACGAGTGGCATAAGTTTGAGTCCACGATCACCGAGTGGGAGATTAAGCACTATCTGGCGAACTCCTAATCGCGCTGGCTTGTTCCAGTACGATTGAGCTCATTTCCTTGGAGGCCGATATGTCCGAAAAGAGTGCCCTGTTCATGGCGCGCACGACGCGCTTCCACGAGTTTGCCCGCAGCTTGACGACCACCCTGGGTGTCGAGGTGAGCCTGGCAACCCCCGATTCGCCGACTGCGGCGCACGACTTTGACCTGCTGATCCTCGACTCCGACGGCATCCGCGGCGACCGCATCGATCAGATTGCCAAGTGGCTTGACGATCGCGGCGGTGTCCCCATGTTGGTGATCGTCGACGACGAGGCGCTCGGTACCTTGCGCCTGCCCAATCACGCGCATGCCGACTTTGTATGCCCCACGGCGACATCCAACGAGCTTAAGGCTCGTGCGCAGCGCCTGATGGGCGAGGAGGAGACCGTCACCGCCGACGATGTGCTCAACATCGACAACCTTGAGATTAACCTGGCTACCTACCAGGTGACGCTCGATGATGAGCCCATCGACCTGACGCTGATGGAGTACTCGCTGCTGAGCTTTTTGGCGACGCACCCCAACCGTGCCTACAGCCGCGAGGTGCTGCTGCACCGCGTGTGGGGCTTTGAGTACTGCGGCGGCACGCGCACCGTCGACGTGCACATTCGACGCATCCGCTCCAAGGTGGGCCCGCAGATCGCGGCACACATCACCACCGTCCGCGGCGTGGGCTATCTGTTTAAGGACTAGATTTCCACCACAAAGGGGACAGGCACCTTTGTGGTGGTTTTGCCGTAGGCTGGGCCCTTTTGGGCCTGCAGCAGAACTTAAGCCTTCCTAAAAGATTGCGTTCTCATACACGTTCGCCCGCATATTGGGGTACAACTCAACGTGAACAATGATGGCCCGCCACGTGTTTGGCGGGCCTTTGGTTATTTGACGAAAGGATCGCAGCTATGAGCGAGTACGATTCCCAGCGTCCCCAGGATGCGGGCAACGCCGGCGAGACCCAGCAGCAGCCGCGCGTGCAGGTGGAGTCGACGCCTGCCGGCAGCAACATTCCCTACGTGCAGGCTTACGACACACAGACCGGCAAGCCGCTGGGCGGCCAACAGGTCGTAAACAAGCACACGGTGGTCAAGACCAAGACCAAAAAGCTGCCGATTTTCATTACAGCACTCGCCGGCTGTGCCTGCGGCGCCCTGCTGGTCATTGCGCTCATTATGAGCGGCACGCTCAACATTGGTGGCGGCAAGAATGCCGTGACGGCGGGTGCTTCGGGTTCATCGACGCAAAAGATTACGATCGATTCCGAGGACACCACGCTGGCCGAGGCCGTCTCTGCCAAGGCCTTGCCCTCCGTCGTTTCCATCACCGCCACTTCGAGCGGCAGCCAGAATGGCTCGCTTTCGCAGTCTGCCGACGAGTCGGACGGCTCGGGCAGCGTCGGTTCGGGCGTTGTGCTCGATACCGAGGGCCATATCCTCACCAACAACCATGTGGTCGATGGCTATGACCAGTACGTGGTGACCATGGATGACGGCACCACCTACGAGGCCGAGTTCGTGGGCAACGATGCCTCGAGCGACCTGGCCGTCATCAAGCTCAAGGACGCCGATGCTTCCAAGCTCACCCCGATCGAGATCGGCGACTCCTCCAAGCTCAACGTGGGCGAGTGGGTCATGGCGATCGGCTCGCCGTTCGGCAACGAGCAGTCTGTCTCCACGGGCATTGTGTCGGCGCTGTATCGCTCCACGGCCATGAGCTCTACCAGCGGCAACACCATCTACGCCAACATGATCCAGACCGATGCCGCCATCAACCCGGGCAACTCCGGTGGCGCACTCGTCAACGACAACGGTGAGCTGGTGGGCATCAACTCGCTCATCGAGAGCTACTCGGGCTCCAGCTCGGGCGTGGGTTTTGCCATTCCGGTTAACTACGCCAAGAACATTGCCGACCAGATCATCGGCGGCAAGACGCCGGTGCATCCGTACATGGGCGCTACGCTTTCGAGCGTCAACGCGCTCAACGCCCGCACCAACAAGCTCAGCACCGATAGCGGCGCGTATGTGGCGAGCGTCGTTGAGGACGGTCCTGCCGCCAAGGCCGGCATTCAGGAGGGCGACGTCATCACCAAGTTGGGCGACGACGAGATCACGAGCGCCGATGGCCTGATCATCGCGCTGCGCAGCCACGAGGTGGGCGAGAAGGTCGAGATCACGCTCATGCACGGCAAGGAAGAGAAGAAGGTCACCGTCGAGCTGGGCTCCGATGAGGAGCTGCAGAACCAGCAGCAGGACGACAGTTCGACCGACACCGGCAACGGCGGTATTACCGACGAGCAGCTGCGCCAGTATCTGGAGGAGCTGTTGGGCCAGCAGGGCCAGGGTCAAGGTTACGGCCAGGGGTTCTAGCGAGCCGTATCGCACATGCCGATGCCAGAGGGGGCTGTCCCGCCAAGTGTGGGACAGCCCCTCTTTTCTTATTGATCCGTTGGGGACGGAGGAAAACGGATCACTTGGGGCTGACAAGAGGCCTGGTTCGGAATGGTCTGGACAGTTAGTTCAGATACGTATAAATCTGGGGCAGCTTGGGATGCGTTTTGAGCAATTTTTGATTGGGATGGGGCTCGGATGGGTGTTTGGAAGGGAGAGTGGGACGTTTACATGGTCTCGAGGAACCCAAAATTAGTCGAAACAGAGGTGTTTGTGCCCGATCCAGCTCTAGGATTTATACGTATCTGAACTAACTGTCCACCCCAGTCTGGCGGCTGCCGATTCGGTGCGGTTCGAGACCGCTATTCGGCCTCATTGCGACCGGTGGTACTCTAGTATCCGTTTGAAATCGAGCGAAGGAGTGCCGCTATGGAGCAATCGAGCCTGTTTGGTGACGGCGTGGACATCGATACCGAAACGCCCGCGAGCGCGGATGCCGCCGTACCGACCGACGCCCGTGCCCAGGCGGCAGCGCGCGCGGCCGAGCTGCGCCACGAGCTCGACTACCACGCCTATCGCTACTACATGCTCGACGCGCCCGAGATCACGGACGCCGCCTTTGACAAAATGCTCGTTGAGCTGCAGGAAATCGAGGCGACCTACCCCGACCTGGTGACGCCCGACAGCTACACCCAACGCGTGGGCGGGTACGTGAGCGAGCAGTTTACGCCGGTCACGCATATGGCGCGCATGTATTCCATGGACGATGCCATGGATTTGGACGAACTTGACGCGTGGCTCCAACGAACCGAGGATGCGCTCGGCGCAGGTAGCGTCACCTATACCTGCGAGCTCAAGATTGACGGCTTGGGCGTCGCGCTTACTTACCAAAACGGCACCTTCGTACGCGCAGCCACACGCGGCGATGGCACCACGGGCGAGGACGTGTCGCTCAACGTGCGCACTATCAAGGACGTGCCCATGCATCTGTCCGAGGCGGCGCTCGCCCACATGGGCGCTGACCGCGAGCGCACCATCGAGGTGCGCGGCGAGGTCTATATGCCCAAGGGCAGCTTTGTGCGCCTGAACGACGAGGCCGATGCCGAGGGGCGCGACTCCTTCGCCAACCCGCGCAACGCCGCCGCCGGCAGTCTGCGCCAAAAGGATCCCAAGGTCACGGCGCGCCGCGATCTTGCCACCTTTATCTATGCCATCGCCGATACCGACCCGCTGCACGTCCACAGCCAGCGCGAGTTTCTCGACTGGCTGCGTAGCGCCGGCTTTAGCGTCAATCCCAACGTGGCACGGTGCGCCACGCCGGCCGAGGTCCACGAGTTCTGTGCCCAGGCGCTCGAGCACCGCGGCGACTTGGACTACGACATCGACGGCGTGGTCGTAAAGGTAGACAGCTTCCAACAGCAGCTCGACCTGGGCTTTACCGCCCGCGCGCCGCGCTGGGCCATTGCTTTTAAGTTCCCGCCCGAGGAAAAGCAGACCGTCCTGCGCGAAATTCGCATCCAGGTGGGCCGCACCGGTGTGCTCACGCCGGTCGCCGAGTTCGACCCGGTGACGGTCGCCGGCTCCACCATCGCGCGCGCCACGTTGCATAACATCGACGAGATCCGTCGCAAAAACGTGCGCGAGGGCGACACCATCATCGTGCATAAGGCGGGCGACGTGATCCCCGAGGTCGTGGGCCCGGTGCTCGACAAGCGCCCGGCCGATTCGGTCGACTGGCACATGCCCGAGGTCTGCCCCGTGTGCGGTAGCCCCGTGGTCCACGAGGACGGCGAGGTCGCTTACCGCTGCGTGTCCATCGACTGCCCCGCGCAGCTCAAGGAGCGCCTGCTCCATTGGGTGAGTCGCGGCTGCATGGACGTCGACGGCCTAGGCGACGAGATTGTCGACAAGATGATCGCCGCCGGCCTGATCCACGATGTCGCGGACTTCTACCAGCTCACAGTCGACGACATCGCCGGCCTGGACACGGGGCGCATGTACGCCAGCTCCAACAGCAAAAAGGGCGTCAAGAAGGGCGACCCCATTCCGGTGGGCCTCAAGACGGCCGAGAAAATCATCGCCGAGCTCAACAAGTCCAAGAGCCAGCCGCTCGGTCGCGTGCTGTTTGCCCTGGGCATCCGCCACGTGGGCAAGAGCGTGGGCGAGGTCATCGCCGAGCGATTCCTGTCGATTGACAAGCTCATCTTGGCGAGCGAAGAGGACATCGCCGAGTGCGAGGGCATCGGTCCCAAGATTGCGGCGAGCGTCAAGCAGTTCCTGGCCGTGCCCGAGAACCTTGCCGTGCTGGAACGTCTGCGCCAGGCGGGCCTGTCGCTCGAGGTCGACCTTGGCGCCGCACATGCACAGGCCGCAGCCGATGCCGGCGTGGCGGGCGAGCTCGCCGACGCGCAGCCGCTTGCGGGCCTGACCTTCGTGCTCACCGGCACGCTCGTCAATCGCACCCGCGACGAGGCGGGCGCGGCGCTCAAGGTGCTCGGCGCTAAGGTTTCGGGCAGTGTTTCAAAGAAGACGAGCTATCTGGTCGCCGGTCCCAAAGCGGGCTCCAAGCTCACCAAGGCCGAGCAGCTAGGTGTGCCCGTGTTGGACGAGGACGCGCTCGAGCAGATTCTGGCTACTGGTGAGGTACCACAGGCTTAGTGCATCGATAACCAAATTGAAGATCCGCCCGGAAAGCATGATTGAACTGCCTTCCGGGCGGATCTTATTTGGACAGGGCAACCGGCACCGTGATCTGCGTCACGTAGGTCGCGGGGTCGTCGCTGATGATGTCATCGATCAGGGCAATCTCGCGTGATGGACCGGCGGGTGTCAGTCCGTGCTCGCGCATATAGCCGAGCAGCTGCTTATAGCGCGGGCCCGCTTGCCCGTGCGTGCCGCGAAAGCTAATGGTCAGGCAGAGCGCGGCGGGTCGCACCTCGACATCGCCCAGGTATTCATCGGTATCGTCGAGCAGCAGAAAGACTTCGTCGTAGCCGTCAAAGTCGCCGCCGGCCAGGCGCTCGGCGCTAATCCCAACGCCTAAGTTGCCCAGAAAAACAAAGGTCTCGTGCTGGCCCTTCTGCAGCTGACGAATCTGCCACTCCAGCGCATAGGCGTCGGTAGGGTTGACGCGTTCACGCAGCACAGCGCAGCGGAGCTCGGGCGCATCGATTGTGCAGATGGTATCGAGCTCGGTGTTCAGGGCATCATGCAGCAGCGCAAGCCGGTTATCGATCTTGCGCGACACGCGTTCAAGTTCACGGCGCTTGCGCTCGATGAGCTCCTGCTGCTGAGCTAGCTGCCGCTGCATGAGGTCCACATCGCGCGTGGTCACAAACTCGCGGATTTGCGCCAACGGCAAGTCGAGAACACGCAGGTGGCTGATGGTGTTGAGGGTGGAGAGCTGCCGCGATCCGTAGTAGCGGTACCCACTCGTCGGATCGATGTGCGCCGGGTCCAGCAAGCCCATCTGCTCGTAATGGCGCAGCGTGCCCACACTCAGGTTAAACAGACGCGCCACCTCGCCAATTCGGAGCAGGCCCTCGGTATGTTCAGTTGGCGAGTCGGTCACAGGACAGCTCCTTTCAATAGGGTCGGGGAGGGCGCCAGGCTCGCGTCGCCCCGCTACGCTACCAGCTTGTCAAAAGCCCCGCGCCGGTTGAGCACGGTAAACGCGACAACACAGATGACTGCCGACAAAATCGATCCGCACGGCGAAGCGATGCCCATGGGAAACAACGTATCGGAATAGGCGTTCGACAGTAGCCACGCGCCCGGCACACGAATGAGCGCCACGGCCAGCACGTTGTGCGCAAAGCCGATGTAGCTCTTGCCGTATGCAGCGAAAAAGCCGCTAAAGCAAATGTGGATGCCGGCAAAAATCGCGTCGAAAATATAGCTGCGCATATAGCCGGTACCGGCCGCGACCACCGCGGGGTCCTTGGCAAAAAAGCCGATAAACGCCGGCGCCACCAGCCACATCAGCACCGTGATCAGGCAGCCGTACACTACCGAGATGGTCATGGCGTCCTTGAGCACCCGACGCGCGCGGTCGCCCTTGCCCGCGCCGGCATTTTGCGCCGTGAGCGCGCTGACGGTGGCACCCATGGAACTCGGCACAATGAACAAAAAGCTGATCATCTTTTCGACCAGGCCCACGGCGGCGGCGTCGACCAGGCCGCGATGGTTGGCAATGACGGTGATAAACATAAACGCCACCTGGATGCAGCCGTCCTGCACGGCCACGGGCACGCCGATCTTAAGAATGCTGCCGAGCACCTCGGGCTGGGGGCGCAGGTCGCTACGCTTAACGTGGATGTTCGTGCGACGGCTCTTGAGCCACACGAGCGCGAGGGCAACGCTGGCCGTCTGCGCGGTCACCGTGCCAAGCGCCGCGCCCACGGGGCCGAGCCCCATGTGGCCGATAAACAGAAAATCGAGTGCGATGTTGATGATGCATGCCACGCCAATCACGTACATAGGCGAGCGCGAATCGCCCAGGCCGCGAAAGATGGCCGAGAGGATGTTGTATGCGGCGATAAACGGAATGCCTACAAAGCAGATGCGCAGGTAGGCGGCAGTGCCTTCGACCGCTTCGGCCGGCGTGCCAATGAGCGCCACGATCTGCGGGCACAGTGCGAGCAGGACAACGGCCAGCACCACCGAGACGCCCATAAAGAGCGTGATGGTGTTGCCGATGGCGGTCTCGGCGCGGTCGAAGCGGCGCGAGCCTACGGCGTGGCCGACGATGACCGTCGTTCCCATGGCCAGGCCCACGAGCGTCACGGTAATGATATAGAGCGTCTGCGCGCCATTGCCAACGGCGGTGATGCCGGCGGCGCCGCTAAACTGCCCCATCATGTACAGGTCGGCCATGCCGTAGAGCATCTGCAAGAAGTACGAGAGCATATAGGGCAGGGCAAAGACCGCGATGGTCTTAAGGACATTGCCACGTGTGAGGTCGTGTTCCATGGGCGGGGCTTTCTGGCTGGGTTTGTTTACGTACCAGTGTAGTGAAAACCCTATAACGATTGTAGAGTCAAGGTTTGTGTCGGCAGTGGGGCGAAAAAAGTCACGCTCCGAGCACGATGCTTTGACCCCTCCGTGCCCCTCACCTCGCCTCAAACCATCACAACATTCGACGTTTTTTGCCAAAATCGGGAAAAGCATCGAATGTTGTGATGGTTTTTCTGCCACTCGACCGGGTGGAATCGCTTTCTTGAGCACGAAGGTGTGCGGACCCGTGGGCAGGGGAATAAGGTTGGTTATCCGACTCCATTGGAGGGCCCATGGACCTGCCGATCGTCCTGTCCCATAAGACTGCCTGGCTGTACCACAACGTGGCGCGCCCGTCCGAGCCGCTCTCGCGAGCAAGCAGCCTATACGATGAGGACTCGCTTGCTAACGAGGCGGAGCCGACCGCGAGCCTGCCCAAATTGGGACTCGATGCCAAGGGGCTGAGGGCTTCAACGGCAGTTGGGATTGTTGCCGACTATCTGGTTTCGCTCGGTATTCCACGAGAAGAGCTTGATCATATCGACACGCTCGTCAACTTCGATTTTGAGCGCTCGACGCCGGCTGGATTTAGGTGCCACGTGTTTGGGGCGCCGGTACCTCCAGGGCATCTTATCGAGGTGGCAGAGGGCCTTCTGGTGGTTGATGAGGCCATGTGCTTTGTCCAAGCGGGTTCGTGGATGAGTGAGCCCGAGCAGCTGGAATATGGCTACGAAATCTGTGCCCGATACCATTTGAATCATCTGTCGACAGGCGATTATATCGAGATGGGGCAGAGGTATACCGTTGCCGACTTGATTGCTTATTGCAATGAGAACCGATCTCGCCAGGGGGCTACACGCGCGGCCGCCGTGCTCAAGCGCGTGCACGATGGCGCGCGATCGCCCATGGAGACGGCCACCGCAATCATGGTCGTAGCAAAACGTTCTCAGGGAGGGCTGGGATACGCCAAGATCGAGCTCAACCATCGGGTCGATGTTCCCGACGAGTTCAAGTATCTCGCAAAGGCCGGGTATTTCGAGATCGACGTATATGCGCCTGCGAGCGGTGCGGGGATTGAATACAACGGCTCGGACCATCTTGATAAACAACGCAGCGCGTCGGATGCGGAGCGTATGACCGTGCTGAGCGCGCTGGGCTTTAGGATGATCGTTCTCACCGGGACTCAGTTTGCCCATCAGCTGCAATTGCACCGGGCGATGAATGCCATCGCGCTCGCTATGGGTCTCAAGTGCGACCGAAGCGAAGTGTTCCAGAAACGTCAAAACGACCTGCGAGAATTCGTGATTCGGCACTGGGACGGCGGCCTTTAGGGGCGTTCCGGCCCTTCTGCGGAGTGCCGTGGGTGGGCAAACCATCACAACATTCGACGTTTTTCGCCAAAATCGGGAAAAGCATCGAATGTTGTGATGGTCTGTGTTGAGGATGGGCTTGGAAGTCCGTTTTGCTCGAAGCGGCCTGTCCTGTCGTACGGGTGTCGGCGTGATTCTCTCGTGGGGTATTATGTTTCCCGAAGAATAAATCGCCGCGCGAGGGGAGGGCTGCGTGGACGGGCACGTGCAACATGACGGCTTTGGCCGCGATATCAACTACCTGCGCATTGCTGTTACCGACAAGTGCAATTTCCGCTGCATTTACTGCATGCCGGCCGATGGCGTGGCGCCCCGTGCGCACGACGAGCTGCTCAGCGCCGAGGAAATCGCCCGCTTTGTGCGCTTGGTGGCGGGGGAGGGCATTCGCCGCATACGCCTGACGGGCGGCGAGCCGCTGGTCAGCCGCCGTATCATCCCGCTTATTCGCGACATCCGCGCGATTCCGCAGATCGAGGACATCTCGCTCACCACCAATGGCGCCCTGCTGCCCAAGTTGGCGCCGCAGCTCAAAGACGCCGGTCTTAATCGCGTCAACATTTCGCTCGACACACTCGACCCTACGCTCTTTGGAAAGATCACGCGCCTGGGCCGGCTCGAGCAGACCATGGCTGGCATCGACGCGGCGCTGACTTGGGGCTTTGAGCCCGTTAAGGTCAACTGCGTTGTGGTGCGCCGGCTCAACCAGGATGTGGCGGCCCTTGCGCGGCTGACCGTCGACCGCCCCATCCACCTGCGCTTTATCGAATATATGCCCATCGGCGACGAGCACACGAGTTCGCATTGCGCTGTGGATCCGCATGCGCCCGCGCTCAATCCCGAGCTGTGGGATGCGAGCGACACCGTGCCGAGTGACGAGCTGCGGGCGCGCATCAATACCGGGGCCGCCGCGACGGGACTGGGCGAGCTCGAGCCGCTCGACATCAACGACGCTCCTGCTGGCGCGGGCCCTGCGCGCTATTGGCACTTTCCGAGCGCGGCGGGAACGGTTGGCTTCATTAGCGCCATGTCCAACCATTTTTGCGCGAATTGCAACCGTCTGCGCCTGACGGCCGATGGCAACGTGCGTCCGTGCCTGTTTAGCGATGCCGAGTATTCGGTGCGTGAGGCGCTGCGCCGTGGTGATGATATGCAGGTACTTTCGATTTGGCGCGATGCCGTGGCCCACAAACCGCAGGAACACGCGATAATTGAGGGCACGCAACGATTTATGTCTCAAATCGGAGGATGATCATATGGCCAAGAGCAGGTACGCCGATGCCACCAAGGCCGCTTGCAGGGCCGCGATGTCTGCCCACAAAGTCACGGCTGCGGCCAGCGATGCCGTTGCAGGCGCGCAGCCGACTGCCAGCGCTGCCACCGAGCCCGCCCGTGACGCCCGTCGCGATGAGCTGACGCATGTGGACGCCAAGGGTGAGGTGCGCATGGTCGACGTGTCCGACAAGGCCGAGACGCATCGCATCGCCATTGCTGAGGGCACCATCCTCATGCACCCCGAGACGCAGGCCATGGTGCTGCAGGACCGCGCCAAAAAGGGCGACGTGCTTGCCTGCGCGCGCGTGGCGGGCATCATGGCCGTCAAGCGCACGAGCGACATCATTCCCATGTGCCATCCGTTGCTCATTACCAAGAGCAAGTGCGACATTGCGCCCATCGCTCCGGCGGGGACGCCGGCCGAGGACGTGCCCGAGGGCTGGGCGCCGGCGCGCGCGGACGGGCAGGTTGGCTTTCACGTACTGGTCACGGCCGGCGTGACGGGCAAGACGGGTATCGAGATGGAGGCGTTGACCGGCGCGAGTGCCGCGTGCCTGACCATCTACGACATGTGCAAGGCCGTCGATCGCGGCATGGAGATCGTCGACGTGCGCCTGCTGCACAAGGAAGGCGGCCGCTCGGGCGTGTGGGATCGTGCCGAGCGCCAGGCCGCTGCCGTTGAGACCGTGGCCGCTGACGGTGCCACGCTTGCAAGCGCGCCCGTCGCCGTCGCGCCCGCAGCTCCGGCACCGACCGTCCCCGCGATCGCGTTTATCGGCTACCAGAACTCGGGCAAGACCACGCTCGTCGAGAAGGTTATCGCCGAGCTCACCCGCCGCGGCCTGCGCGTGGGTTCGCTCAAGCATCATGGGCACCACGGCTTTGATATCGACGTGCCCGCTAAGGACACCTGGCGCCATCACCAAGCCGGCTCCAAGCACGTGGGCCTCATCTGCGCCACGCGCTGGGCGGAGTACGCCGACACGCGCGAGGAGGACGAGATGCCCGCGCGCGAGCTGCTGTCGCGCTACAACGATGTCGACGTGGTGATCATCGAGGGCTACAAGACCGAGGGTTTCGACAACATTGTGGTCGCGCGATCGGGTGTCGACCGTCTGCGCGGCAAGAGCTCGCTCGACCTGGTCGACGGTCACACGCTGGCCCTTGCCTGCAATGAGGCCCTGGCGCGTCAGGCCTTCGACGCCGGCTTTGCGACCCGAGCCATCAACATCAACGACGCCCGAGCCATCTGCGATCTTATCCAAGATCATCTGGCCTAAAACCTGCCAAAAAGGGACAGGTTTATTTTGGCAGGTTTTATCTGGGCAAACGTCATTTCCACCACAAAGGGGCCGGGCACCTTTGTGGTGGTTTTTGTTTTGCAGTAAAAACCATCACAACATTCGATGAAAATCGCGATTTTGCCGAAAAACGTCGAATGTTGTGATGGTTTGCGCTCCGGGCAGGCCGCCCTTCGGGTTCGGCCACCACAAAGGGGGCAGGCACCTTTGTGGTGATCGGGTCCCAACGGCCTGTGCCTTGGTATACCATGTACGCCGTTTGCGAATACACCCCACACCGCCGCACAACTCAGAAAGGCCCCCATGGACACCACCTTCAGCCACATCAAAGCCGTGTTCTGCGATATCGACGGCACGCTGCTCACGAGCCAGCACACGGTGTCCCCGCGCACCGTGGCGGCGATCCGCGCCCTGCGCGAGCGCGGCGTGCTCTTTGGCTTGTGCACCGGGCGCGACGCCCACGCGACCGAGGCCATGTACGAGCTCTGGGGCATCGAAGGCCTGGTAGACGTGATGGTGGGCTGCGGTGGCGCCGAGGTCATCGACCGCGCGCACGACATCAACGAGCTGAGCTATCCGCTGCCGGGCGAGACCATCGCGCGCATCTGCAAGCACATGGCGGACCTTCCGGCAACACCCGTCTGCCCCCGAGACGGCGTGTTCTACGTGCCCGAGAGCAACGCGTGCGTCGAGCACCTGTCGCGCGTCGACCGCGTGCCCTACCAGGTGGTCGATTTTGCCGAGTTCTTGCGCGAGCCGCAGCCCAAGGTGATGTTTACCATGGCGCCCGAGGTAATGCCGCGGGTGATTGAGCGAGCATCGACGTTTGCCGATAACACTGTTAAGGCGGCGGCTCTGCAAACCACGCAGCGACTCTACGAGTTCATGGATCCGCGCGTGTCCAAGACACGCGGCCTTGTGCGCGTGGCGGAGCTCAACGACATGGAGCTCCAGAACATCTGCGTGTTTGGCGATGCGGACAACGACACCTGCATGGTGGCTGACGCCGGCGTGGGCGTGGCCATGGCAAACGGCAGCGACGCCACCCGTGCCGCCGCCGACTTTGTAACCGCCAGCAACGACAAAGACGGCATCGCGATCTTTATCGAGGAACATCTGCTGTAGCGCTGGGGGAGAACCAACGCAGAAGGGGGCAGACTCTTTTGCGGTGGCCTCAGGCGATTTGGGCGAATTGATACCTAAAATCTGCGCGAAAATTCAAATAACGTTGTCTGAACATCATGCTTCTAACCACCGATGGGTTTAAGATATTCTCATCAGTTTGGTAGGGTATTCATCCCGGTTGATGACCTACCGCTCACGGTCGATTTTCGACCGTGAGCGGGATGTTTGCTCTTGAGCAAAATGTTGTGCAAATAAAACTAATGCCATTAAAAAATGATGGGCAACTAAATTACCAGTAGAAACAAAAAATAGATAGCGAATAAGCGAAGGTAAATCTGAGCAAATGTCAAGAGAATTAAGAATTCGCTACAAAACTATCGGTTTTCTTGCTCAGATGTTCAAACAATCGTTACAATACGGATTACTAAGCGTGCGCAATTACAGGTTGCGCAGATACGTTTGATAGTGAAAGAGCAAGATCGCGGTCTCTTGGGGAGGAGACATCGATGAAAGCGAATTCAGAAAAAACTAAGCAGAGTAAAAAAGCGACGCGCCGTGTACTGGCAGGCGTTTTGTGCGGAGCCTCCGTGTTGAGCCTGGTGCTGTCGCTCGTCATGCCTCCGATCTCGCAGGCCATTGCCAACGATGGTCAGGCGGGTTCTACCGAGGAAACTGTGATGGGGGGGGGTTCCTCAAGTGAGTCTGCTGATGTAGACAACACCAACAACGGGGATACCGAAAACCAGAATAGTGACGAAATCGAGAACGGCGCGAGCGAGGGCACCGTCGCGGCAGACTCGACTGCTGATGGCGCGGAAGTCAAGGGTGCCGAGCAGCCTTCCGGCGCACAGCTTTCCGATAATGAAAATAGCGACGAAAACGCTATCGCTCCCGTCAGTGCCGAAGACTATCAAGATGTACAAGGTGATGTTGCCAGTAAATTCAATGGTGGCGGCAAGTATCGTTTGAGTGGTGAATCCTGGTCAGATAGCCAGATCACCATCACCGCAAACACCACCATCGATCTTAACGGCAACATGCTCTATCACCGTCCCGGTTCGGTGGAGTCGTTCATCGTGGTTCAGAATAACGCCACGCTTACCATCGAGGATTCGGGCGAAGATTCCGGCCGTGTCGTCGATCATCCCGAGCCGTTTACCGGTGAGCCGGGCCAGCCTGCAACTATGACATGGACCGGCAACAACAATGGTACTCCTCAGAGCCTAACCTATTATGAAACCACGAGCACGCCTAATGAAGATAAACTCGGCACCACCGAGACTACGACTAAGCATGTTGTCAGCGGTTTCGGCGCAATCGTTGCCGCATCCGACGGCGGTTCGGTCAAACGAGTCATTTCGGTTGCGGACGGCAGTACGCTTAACCTCAACGGAGGCATGATCACAACGCCTCGTAACCTGGGCCACGACGGTCACGTCATTCTCTCTCAGGGCGCTGTCAATATTTCTGGCGGTTACGTCACCAACGGTAACGGCGGTGGCTGGGGCGGTGGTCTGTGCATAACGGGCGCGAATGCCAGCCTCGAAATGACAGGCGGCGTGGTCGCGGGAAACAAGGCAGCTTCTGGCGGTGGCATCTTTGCTAACAATAGCGCGGCGCTGAACCTCTCCGGCGGTGTCATCTCGGGTAATGCAACATATGGCAACGATATCACCGATGGTTATAACGTCAACGCCGGCGGCTACGGTGGCGGTGTTTATACCCAGAGTGCAACCGTAACCATCAGTGATTCTGCCAATATAACTAACAACCGAGCTGAAGCTCGCCTCGCTAATAGAGAGCTTTACAACAAAGGTCTCCTCGGTGGCGGCGGAATTGCATCGCACGGTGGAACGCTGTCCATGACTGGTGGCTCCGTTACTGCCAATTACTCCCATGAGGCCGGCGGTGGAATCTACGCTGGCCTCCCCGGGCAGGGAGTTGGATTTACCATGTCCAGCGGTTTTATTGCGGGCAATATGTCCGATAATGCCGAGGGCGGTGGCCTCCGTATTTCTGGCGGTACTGCCGGCGTTATCGGCGTTAGTAATACGGAAAATGCATCAAACAGGGTTTACATCACCAACAACAAGACCATGACGGGCAGCAACGACGACCGCGGTGGTGACTGGGGTGGCGGTGGTGTCTTTGTTCAGGAAGGCGGTACGCTCAACATCGTCAAGACGCTGATCACTAATAATAAGGCCGGTGGCTGGGGCGGTGGCATCGGTGCTTGTCCTACGGGCAAGACAATCGTTTCGTACTCAAAAGGCGCTGCTATCTATGACAATGCTGATAACGTTGATCAAGATAACACTCCTTTGGACCCACCTCATTATTCCGCCGGCGGCAACGGTAAAACTGAAGACAGCAATAATGACTACATTGGTGATCCCTTCAAAAATCACGGCCATAAGGATTTCTTCTTGGTACGCAAGAATGACAGCCAAAATACGGTTGCACTCGTTCTTGGCAAGATGCTCGGCGGCGAATCGGCTGGTTGGCAGGGCACTTGCGACAGAATTCCGGTTACCATCGACCCAAATGGCGGTGCCGAGGCTAAGTACATGTTCGGTTTGGAGGCCCATCCGACCCCCTATGCCAAGGATAAGGCGCAGGCAGAGGCTACGACCATCATCAGCGGTAACTATTCCTACACCCACGGCGGCGGCATCATGACCAACGGCGATCTCATCGTCGGCGAAGTCAATGATCTGAGGGTTTACCCGAGCATGAAACTCCACGCCACCAAGGTGCTTGTGGATGCAAAGGAAGACAAGCAAAGCCTTATTGGGCACGAGTACAAGTTTCAGCTGCTGCGCCAGAAGGTTAACGGTACCAAGGCACCTTCTTGGAAAGATGACGGCACGTTAGATATGGGCGATTGCAGTGGTGCGGGTGAGGCGACTGTTGATCAATCAAACGGCAGTATCACCTTCGACTCTGGCAAGGACTATTCTTCAGGGAAATACGTTTTCTATCTCGTTGAGGAACCCATCAGCGGCCAAAACGAATTAGACACCAAATTCGATAAGACAATTTACAAGATCGAGGCAACAGTTGGCGGTAGTCCATACAAGACTGAATTCCTCATGACGTTTCCTATCAACTATTACAAGGTAGAGAGTGTGGCCGTCTTTAAAAAGGCCGAGACGGATAATGACTTCGCGCAGCTTGATCGCAGTGGTTATTCCTTCGCGCCATCGGAGGATGGAATGGAGGCCACGGTGACTATCGGTAACAGAAGCGACAACCCGACCTTTACCAACAAAATCGTGCCCCCCCCTTCTCCTGGACTCCTAAGGCGACTAAGGTCGTTGAGGGTGGCGAGATGAAGGCGTTTACGCTTCAACTTGCGAAAGACAGCGAATTTAAAAACATGATCGGTACTGCCGTGACCTCTGGTTCTGAGAAAACGCAGACGCTTCCGTTCATGGACGAAAACAATAAGACGGTTGAGCTCAAGTACTCGCTTTCTGATATCAGGAATAATCCCGACGACCCGGGTGGCTCTTTCAAGACCTTTACGTACTATGTGCGCGAGAAAACCGACGGTTCGCAGTTCTCGCACTACACGTACGACCCTTCGGTCTATAAGTTCACGGTTGAGCCAACGTATGACGACAAAAAAGGAGAGATCAAATGTAGGGTTACCTACAGGAAGGGAACCGTTGACCCCGGCGGTACGTGGAAAGACGCCGATAATAAGGACCACGAGTTTCCCGACACTATCCCCACCTTCACCAACACCTACTCCACCTCTTTGCCCCTTTCTGGTATGTCGGGCGTCACTCTGACGTACCTTGCCGGCGCGGCGGTGCTTTGCGCTGCTGCGGCCTGGATGCACATTCGTCGCAAGGCGAATGCGAAGGGAGGTGAGCGTCGTGAATAAGAAAGTTTGCTCCTTCCCGATCTTGTTTGCGCTGCTTGCCCTCCTGATTGGCACCTGCGCGGTTGTGTTCCCCGCATCCGCGCAGGCCGCGCCGACCTCGACCGGTTCCATCACGGTGAGCGGCACCGTGGCGAGCAGCTACGACGCCTACCAGATCTTTAGCGCCGACGTCGTCGATGGCGACAGCGACGCCAAGATTGCTACCGACCTTGCCTGGGCAAGCGACGCCGTGCGCGATGCCGCGCTGCCTGTGCTGCACAGCGCCGGCATGCCCAATTCCCAGACCACCGCGCAGGAAGCTGCCGAGTGGCTCAACACCGATTCCCACCTTACGAGCGCGCTGAGCGCACAGCTCGCTCGTTCCCTCCAGAGCTCTGGCGCCGAGCTCGTGGCCCTTAACGCGGGCACGACGGCCGAGCTGCCCTGCGGCTACTGGCTCATCGTCGCCGACGACGACGCCATCGCCCAGGGCGAGGCCGGCACCGCGCCGATCATGGCCCTGGTGGGCGGCAGCGCCGTCACCGTCAAGCCCAAGGCGGCGACCCCCAAGGTCCAAAAGCATGTGCTGGAGGACAGCACCGCCGCCTGGCAGAAGGCCGCCGACGCCACGGTCGCCGACGACCTGTACTGGCGCCTCTCTGCCACGGTCCCGGCGGGTCTTACCGCCTACGGAACCTATACGGTGCGGTTCGTCGACACCATGAGCGCGGGGCTCGACCCCTCCAAGGTCGCCGCGAGCATGCATGTTTACGTGGCGGCGGGCGCGGACGGCGGCTTCGACGCCGTGTCGGCCGGCAAGGACGGACGCGCCGGCACCGAGCCCGCGAAGGGTTGGACCGACATCACGGCCCAGTGCGCCACCAAGGTAGCGGCCGACGGCAAGACCTTCACCGTGCGCACCGGCGACCTGATCGCCGCGCTCGGCGGGGCCGACGCCTTCACTGCGGGCGCCCGCGTGGCCGCCGTGTACAACGCACCGCTCAACAGCGCATGCAGCCACGGCATCGCGAAGGGCAACCCCAACGAGGTCTACCTGCGCTACCCGCGCTCTCCCTTTGCCGACCAGTCCGGCGACGCCGGCTTCACCCGCACACCGAGCGACGATGCGTGCGCCTACACCTGGGATCTCGCGCTCACCAAGCGCGGCAGCGACGGCGACAAGCCGCTTGCCGGGGCGGTCCTGAGCATCGCCGACGACCGCGGTCGCACGCTGGCGGCCGACGGCACGTGGGATGTGGAGGGCAAGGCCACCGTCACCACGGGCGAGGACGGCCGCGTGACCGTCTCGGGCGTGGACTCGGGCAAGCTGGAGGTCCGCGAGCTCAAGGCGCCCAAGGGCTACACCGCCTTTGAGGGCACACGCTCCGTGACGGTCAAGGCCGAGGGCCTGGACGTCGACCAGGTGGCCGCCGCCAAGCCCAAGCTCACCATCACGGCCGAGTCGCCCCTGCGCGCCGACAGCGCGGACGGATCGACGGGCAGCCTGGAAGCGTCGCTCATCAACACGCCCACCGGCACACCCCCTAGCATTACCACCGGAGGCTTTATGCCCTCGACTGGCGATATGGCAATGTACGCCGCGGCCGCCGCAGCGGTCGCCGGAGCCGCGCTCATCGTGGTCGCGCTCCTGGTCAAGCGGGGAGGTGGCAGCCATAAAGAGTAGCTGGCAGCCCCACAGAGAGCGGGGCGAGACGTAGCGAAGTAGATGCTAAGACACAGACAGATGATGACCGATCGAATGGGAATCAAACGGAAAACGGAGGAAAAGAAGATGAGCATGAACAAGAACATCGCACGCCTGGCAGTAACCGCCGGCCTCACGGCGGCGCTGAGCTTCGGCGGCGTCATGGCCCCGGTGACCATGGCGTTTGCGGCGGGTACGCCGACGGTGGCTACGGAGCCGGGCAAGGTGTTTATCGCTGACCCTGACGCTGAATATGCCACATCTTTCAAGGGCATCAAGATCTTTACCGCGAAGATCACGCAGGACAAAAAGAGCGATGGTTGGGATGATTCGGTCGCCAAGACTCTTTCTGATATTCAGTGGGCTTCGGGTAATGTGAAGACCCTCGTTACGACTGCGCTCAAGAACGTTAAAGGAGTACCTGACGTTAATGCTGACGCCCAGACGTGGGCTGAGTTCATTAATCGAGCTCAGGGCTTGAATGCCGGAAAGAATACGGCGGTTGATAGTGGCACGGTTCTGGACTTGATTGCTGCGGCCTTGGAGGGGGACAAGACGCTCACTTGGACACAGCCAAGCAATTCCAGCAAGGGTAACTTTGAGAATCTGGAACATGGCTACTGGCTTTTCGTGACCGATACGCCCGGTAAGACTAGCGGTACTGAAGGCAATACCGACGCGTACACCTCACCGATCTTCACCATCGTCGGTGGCTCTGACGTTAATGTAGTCCCCAAGAAGAGCGTCCCCAACGTGACCAAGGCCGTCAAGGATGACGCACAGAATGGCACATTCGGTGACTTTCTGAACCCCAATAAGGCCGCTGACTCAGCTATGGACGATTGGGTTGATTATAAACTCATCGGTACGGTTGCGAGTAATATCAACACCTACAGCACCTACACGTACACCTTCACGGATACGCTTCCCAAATCCATGACGCCCAAGTTTAAGGATGGCGGCACGACGCCCGATGTCACGGTCAAGATCGGTGGTACCAAGGTTGAGAATGGCTACAATGCCACATACGATGACGGTACGCTGACTGTCAACTTCCCCAATCTCAAGGACTGCAAGGGTGAGGGCAACACTGCTATCTCGCTGAGCGGCAGCTCTGAGGTGACTGTCGAATACCAGGCTAAGCTCGACTCTCGCAAGATCTTTGAAAAGGGTAAGATCAAAGAAGAGTTCAAGGATTTGCTTGGTAAAGCCCAGATAAATAAGGTTACGCTGACCTATTCCAACAACCCGCATGATGAGTATGCTACGGGAACCACGGTTGAGCACCCTGCTTATGACTACACCTATGGCATCGATGTCACCAAGGTGGGCTCCGATGATGAAGATAAGGTGCTCGCGGGCGTTGAGTTCACGCTGCAGGAGCAGGGCGATGATGGTAACTATATCAAGGCGGATGGTACCAAGACGCCTGATAGCGAGCAGGCCAAGCTGACGACCGACGCAAGCGGCAAGATCAACGTTGTTGGTCTTGATGAGGGTACTTACGTCCTTACGGAGGTCAAGCCAGCGCCTGGATATAACAACTCCCACAGCGCTGGCATCACGTTCACCATTACTCGCGGGACGCTTCCGGCAGACGATACGACTGTTGTTAACCCGGGCTGCACTCTTGCTAATGGTACTGATGAGAATCTCGTCAAGGTGGCTCAAACTAATACCGAGGCCGCTGACGGCAAGGTACACCTCACTGTCACCGACCAGCAGGGCTCCAACCTCCCGCTCACCGGTCTCAACGGCGTGACGTTCACTTGGATCGCTGGTGGCGCGGTGCTGTGCATCGGCGTGGCGCACCTCATCCGCAGCCGTAAGCAGGCCGAGGAGTCCGAGCAGGAGTAACGCTCACTCACCCATCCCTTTGGCAGGTGGGATGTGATGGCCATGAGACTTGCGGACACTTTTCTCGTCCATCGACGTTCTTGCTTTGCCATTCTCTTTTCGGGGCAGACTCCGCACTGGAGTCTGCCCCGTTTATTTTGGATAACGCAGCCAGGCTCCATTACCCTATAGATCAAGCGTATGAATATCGAACAGATGTTTGCAATTATTGCGTTTACCAGCTGCGGGTGCATACACTCGCAGTAAAATACCCTTGCGACGCATCCCGTGCGCGGGCGGCCGACGACTCGATCGGAGGTCCCCAAATGCTGAAATTCCTTAACGCGCTCGCCGCCCTAGCGGCGGTGGGCTCGTTCGTCATCGCGTTTCTTGACTCGTATGAGGTTCGGTTTAAGGTCCGTAGGCGCACGCGCGGTGCGGACGGTAGAAGGCATTTGCGCCGCAACAGACGCAAATAAGAATGCCCGGGGTTAGAGGCCCGGGCATTTAACAAAACCAGAAAACTAGGCCGCCCGCGCTTTCGAACACTTACGCGGGGTGCGTCGTTTCCTGTAGCTATTGTATCCCGAATCGCTCCGCCGATTCGGGACATTTTGAAAACGCAAATGCTGGCCCATGCTCGCGCCGCACAATGCTGTCCAGCTGCGTTGTCCGGCGCGGAAGCTTGCTAATCGGCTATTATTTGTTTAGACAACTTGAGTTGTAGAGGAGTGACCGGCGATGGTGCAGGGCGCCAAACATATGAAGAGCAATAACGCCGCGGCCAACGGTGGCTCAAGCCCTCAGCCCAAACTTCAACCAAAACCTAAGCGCCGTCGCAAGCGACTGCCGCGCTGGGCCGACCGGCTCATCACCATCGTCATCATCCTTATTGGCGTGGGCCTTATGACCTGGCCGTGGATCTTGGACCGGCTCGAGGCCTCGGGCGTGTTCAACCAGATCAGCACCGTGTCCAGCACCGTGGACGCGCTGTCTGCCGAGGAGCGCGAGCGCATCCTGCTCCAGGCGCGCTCCTTTAACGAGCAGCTGGCGGGCGAGGCCACCGAGCTTCCCGCCGACCAGATCGAGCCCTACGCCCAGCAGCTCATCTTTGACCGAGACCCCATGATGAGCTGGGTCGAGATCCCCTCCATCGACGTGAGCATGCCCATCTATCACGGCACGAGCGAAGAAGTTCTCATGGCGGGCGTCGGCCACCTGGAGGGTACGAGCCTGCCGGTGGGCGGTACCTCGACGCATTGCGTGCTCACCGCGCACTCGGGCATGCGCAACCTGAGCATGTTCGACGACATCCACTCGCTGGAGCCCGGCGACCTGGTGCTGCTGCACACCATGAACAAGACGCTCGCCTACAAGATGGTGGACTCCGAGGTCGTGCTGCCCGAGGAGATGGAGTCGCTGACCATCGAGCCCGGCGCCGACAAGGTGACGCTCGTCACCTGCACGCCCTACGGCGTGAACGACCATCGTCTGCTGGTGCATTGCGTGCGCGCCAAGTACAGCAAGAAGGACGTCGACAAGCAAAAGTCGCTGGCCGGCCGCCACTGGGGCAAGCGCGAGTTTGCCGTGCTTATCGTGGTCGTAGCCATTGTGCTGTTGCTGCTGGACATCGTGATCCACGCGGTCCGCAAGCGCCGCAAGGCCAAGGCCTCGGCATAAGACATCGTTCGGAACCACCACAATGGGGACAGGCACCTTTGTGGTGGTCGGGACTTCCAAACCATCACAACATTCGATGAAAATCTCGATTTTGACGATAAGGGTTGAATGTTGTGATGGTTTTCGTTGCGGGCGGGACGGTCTTCGCTGCGGGCGAGACGGTTTTCGCTATGGACGGTGCGGTTTCGCTGTAGAACCGCCGAACCACGCCCTGCCAACCGCCGCCCTCGTTACGTTTTCGCTGCATTTGGGTAAAGCGCCTGCTCCAAGTCGGCGTTGCCCTGTATACTAGAGCGGTTTAACTGTTATGCGGAAGGGAGCGCCTATGGCACTCAGCGAGAAAGACGTGCGCGGCATCGCCGAGTACGCAAAGATCGCACTGACCGATGACGAGCTCACCCAGATGACGTCCTACATGAACGATGCCGTCCAGATGCTCGAGCCCGTCTTGCAATATGACTTGCCCGACGTGGAGCCCACGTTCCATCCCATCGGAAGCCTGTCCAACGTGATGGGCGATGACCTGCGCGAGCCCGAGCGCGACCTGCCGCTCGACGTCGCGCTCGAAAACGCCGGCAGCGCGCGCGACCGCTACTTCCGCGTGCCGTCCATTTTGGGAGAGGGGGAGAGCGAGTGATGGCGCTAAGCTTCGATTCTCTTACCGCCGCCCAGATCGCCGCGGGCGTTGCCGCCGGCGACTTTACCGCTACCGAGGTGGCCCAGGCCTCCCTTGCCGCCATCGAGGCGCGCGAGGGCGGGGTCCAGGCATTCCTGCAGGTGGCGCCCGAGCTCGCCCTTGATGCCGCCGCCAAAATCGACGCCCGTCGCGCCGCTGGCGAGGCTCTGCCCCCGCTCGCGGGCGTGCCGCTGGCCATCAAGGACAACATGAACCTCGTGGGTACGCGCACCACCTGCGCTTCCCGTATGCTCGAGGACTACCAGAGCGTCTACACCGCCACCTGCGTCCAGCGCATGCTCGACGCCGGCTGCCTGCCCATGGGCAAGGTCAACATGGACGAGTTTGCCTTTGGCAGCTCCACCGAGTCCTCGGCGTTTCACCGCACCAACAACCCCTGGGATACCGAGCGCGTACCTGGTGGCTCCTCGGGCGGCTCCGCTGCCGCCGTTGCCGCGGGTGAGGTCGCGCTCTCGCTGGGCTCGGACACCGGCGGCTCCATTCGCCAGCCGGCGGCGCTGTGCGGCGTGGTGGGCTTTAAGCCCACGTACGGCGCCGTGAGCCGTTACGGCGTGGTTGCCTTTGGCTCGTCGCTTGACCAGGTGGGACCCTTTGGCCGCACGGTTGAGGATGTCGCGCTGGCCATGAACGCGCTTACCGGCGCGGGCCACGATCCGTACGACTGCACCAGCCAGGATTGCGCCGTCGACTTTACCGAGCACCTCAACGACAGCATCGAGGGAAAGCGCGTGGGCATCATCCCCGCGTTTATGGAGGCCGAGGGCTTGACGCCCGAGGTCAAGGCCGCCGTTGAGCGCGCCGCCCAGGAGCTGCAGAACCAGGGCGCCGAGCTGGTCGAGGTCGACCTGCCGCACCTGGACGCCGCCATCGCCGCCTACTACGTCATCGGCCCGGCCGAGGCGTTCTCCAACCTGGCACGTTTCGACGGCATTCGCTATGGCTACCAGGAGGAGGGCTGCGCTAACCTGTCCGACCAGAGCTCGCTTTCGCGCGCCCACGGCTTTGGCGCCGAGGCCAAGCGACGTCAGATGCTCGGCGCCTACCTGCTGAGCTCGGGCGTGTACGACAGGTACTACTACGCTGCGCAAAAGGCCCGCACGCTCATCACGCAGGACTACGACGCCGCGTATGCCAAGGTGGACACCATCCTCATGCCCGCCTCGCCGCGCACGGCCTTTAAGTTTGGCGAGATCAGCGACCCCACGCAGATGTACCTCTCCGACCTGTACACCATCTCGCTCAACATCTGCGGCAACGGTGGCATCTCGGTGCCGCTGGGCCTGGGCGAGGATACTCAGCTGCCCGTTTCTGCCCAGCTGGTTGGTCCGGCCTTTAAGGACCGTCAGCTGCTTATGTTTGCCCGCGCCCTGGAGCGCGGCTTTGCCGATGCCGCTACGGGTGTGCCCGCGCTTTCCGTCGCGCCCGATTTTGCCGGGAAGGGAGGCGAGCTGTAATGAAGGAGCTTTCCGAGGTCCTGCAGGATTGGGAGGCCGTGATCGGCCTGGAGATCCATACCGAGCTCACCGCACTCGATACCAAGATGTTCTGCAACTGCAAACTCAGCCACGATGACGAGCCCAACGCCAACGTGTGCCCGGTGTGCCTGGGACTGCCCGGCGCCCTGCCGGTGCCCAACAAGCGCGCCATCGAGAGCATCGTCAAGGCCGGTCTCGCCACCAACTGCGAGATCCAGCGCCACTCGATGTTCTACCGCAAGCACTACTTCTATCCCGATATGGCCAAGAACTTCCAGACCACGCAGGGTCCGGTTGCCTTTGCCATGTACGGTCACCTGGATCTGGACGTGACCGGTCGCGGTGCCGCCGAGCGCCCCGACTGCGCGTTTGGCGAGGCCGAGGCCCAGAGCCTGGCAAGCGCCTCGGCCAACGCCGAGGGCTTGTCCACGTCCATGACGTCGACCATGCGCGAGGGCAATCAGCGTGCCGGCCACCTGGCCAGCTATGATGCGTCCAACCTGCAGATGTCCGAGCGCCGCGAGGACGGTTCCTACACGGTGCCCATTCGCATCCTGCGCATCCATATGGAGGAGGACGCCGCCAAGATGGTGCACGTGGGCGGCGCCGAGGGCCGCATTACCGCCGCGGCCGAGTCGCTCGTCGACTACAACCGCTGCGGCACGCCTTTGATTGAGCTCGTGACTGAGCCCGATCTGCGCACGCCCGAGGAAGCGCGCCTGTTTATGGAAAAGCTCCGTCGCATCTTTGTGACGCTGGGCATTTCCGATTGCTCCATGGAGAAGGGTTCCATGCGCTGCGACGGTAACGTGTCGCTGCGTCGCCGCGGCGAGACCAAGCTGGGCACCAAGACCGAGCTCAAGAACCTCAACTCATTTAAGAGCCTGCACGACGGCCTTGCCTACGAGATTTGCCGCCAGGCCGAGGTACTCGAGGAGGGCGGCATCATCTATCAGGAGACCCGCCACTGGGAGCCCAGCCGCAAGCGCACCGTGGTCATGCGTGTGAAGGAGACGGCCGACGACTATCGTCTGTTCCCCGACCCCGATCTGGCGCCGTTCGATCTGGACGATGAGTTCATCGACCGTTGCCGAGGCGAGATCCCCGAGCTGCCCGATGCCAAGCGTGCCCGTTTTGAGACTGACTTTGGCATTAAGACGGCCGATGCCGAGCAGATCGCCGGCGACCCCGAGTTTGCCGAGTTCTTTGAGGCGGCCGCTGCCGGTATGGCTGGCAAGGAGGCACAGACGGTCGCAAACCTGCTGGTGAACGAGATGATCGCCTACCTTAAGGGCGCGGGCGTGTCGCTCGCCGAGTCTGGCATCGCGCCGGCTCAGGTGGCGGCTCTTGCCAAGCTGCTGGCGACCGATGCCATCAGCTCCAATCAGGCGCACGAGGTCTTTGAGGCCATGGCCCAGACCGGCGACGACCCTAACAAGATCGTTGACGAGCGTGGTATGCGTCAGGTGAGCGATGCCGGTGCGTTGCAGCCGATCGTGGACGAGGTGCTGGCAAACTGTGCCGATCAGGCGCAGCAGTATCGTGACGGTAACCAGAAGGTCATCGGCTTTTTGGTGGGCCAGTGCATGAAGGCGAGCCGCGGCAAGGGCAACCCGAAGCTCTTCAACGAGTTGCTGAGAACGTCGCTCTCGTAAGCGGGAACCGAGAGGCCGGGCACAGGGCCTTGCCTCTCAATTTCGGACAGTCCTGACTCACGACGGAGGCGCCACTGGCGCCTCCTGTTCGTGCGGAACTCATTGAGAGGCAAGGCCCTGCGCCCGGCCCCTCGGTTCCGTGACGACTCGGCCGTTCGGGTCAGGTGGGCTGGATTGAATTTGGTGAATGAGGGCGCCGTTGGCGCCCTCATTCTTTATATATGTTGGGAGCGCCAAGCGGTGGGGGTGGTGCCGGTGTATTGTTTGAAGGCTTGGGCGAAGGCGGCTTGCTGAGGGTAGCCGAGCCGCTCTGCCACCTGCGCTATCGTGAGCGCGCTATCGGCCAAAAGGTCCTGTGCTCGCTCCATACGGCGTCTGCGCATGTAGGCGCCTAGGGACTCGCCAGTTTGGGCCTTAAAGGTGGCGCATAGTTTGGAGCGGCTTGTGTAGAGCCTCTCGGCCACCTCGTTGATACCCACACGTTTGCCTTTGTCGAGCGCGCGCTCAATCATTGCCGTTGCTTCTTCGGCAATGGTTATGCTGACGCGTGTGTCTGCCGCCTGCCGCGCCTGCTTGTGGGCCGCGCGCGAACAGGCGAGCTCCGCGACCATGGTCTCCACGATGCCCTGCATATAGACGTGTCCGCCTACGGTGCGGGCGCGGTCCTCGTTAATCTGGCGCAGCGTGTGGCAGATGGCAGACGTCGCCTCCTCGTGCCATGGCTCGGCAAACGCCTCAAAGATCCCCGCGAACTCGGTGGGATAGCGGTGCTCCAGTTCGTCAAAATATCCAGGCAAAAAGAGCACCGAGCGTGAGTGGTAGAGTTGCCCTGCAAACAATGGGCTTAATTCCTCGCCACAGCTATCTTGGATAAAGCTGCAAACGGCATTGTTTGGCCACGGTCCATGCAATGGTTTAAGGTTCGCGGGCGTTATGCCAGCCTCGGGCATGCATGTAAGTGTGGGCGCGCTGACCTCGCTCATGCAGGCGTATGGCTCGGGTGTGTATTCGGCCAGGTACATATCGTGCGTCGGGGTGATGAAATGCTCCATGACGATGCAGGCAGGGGAGAGAGGCATGATCCATGCGCGGCCGTGCGCCCGGTCGTTTGCCACCTCGCCGGTAAAGACGGCGCCCTTGCCGGAAAGCTCCAGGCCAAACTGCTCAAACTGTGGTGCGTAGAGCTCAGTTATGTCGGTCGCGGCCCGATGCATTTTCAAAAGCGTCCCCTTCCTTTGCAGAAACGTCCACGCCTGGCTCGATTGTGAGCCATGGCTAACATATCAATGATAAGTTGATTACGGTTAACTCTCAAGCCGTTAGAAAGGAATCTCATGGCAAAGGGATCAAAAAGTGAAGGCGGCGGTATCGGCGAGCTGCTTGCATATGCCGGCGACCGCAAATTCCTAACGTATTTGGGCATGGCCCTCTCGGCGCTCTCGCAGCTGCTGAGCTTTGGACCGTACGTGTGCATCTGGTTTGTCGCGCGAGAGCTTATCGCTGTGGCGCCTAACTGGAGTGAAGCCACCGATATCGCGATGTATGGCTGGTGGGCCGTGGGTTTTGCCCTGGCAAGCATCGTAGTTTATTTCGTGGGGCTCATGTGTACGCACCTGTCTGCGTTTCGCTGCGCGTCCAATATCCGCAAGACTACGAGCGAGCACCTGCTTAATCTGCCGCTTGGCTACTTTGACACGCACGCCACCGGTGAGCTGCGCCGTATTGTAGACGGATGCGCCGCCTCCACCGAGACCCTGCTCGCGCACATGCTGCCCGATATCGCCGGCGCCACTGCCATGGTCGCAGGCTTGCTCGTGCTGCTTTTCGCCCTCGATTGGCGCTTGGGGGCGGCATGCCTTATCTCGGTCGTCGTTTCGTTCGGCGCCATGGCCACCATGATGGGCGGCAAGGGCGGCGAGTTTATGAAGGCCTACATGGGAGCGCTGGTCAAGATGAACAAGACCGGCACCGAATACGTACGCGGCATTCCCGTGGTCAAGGTGTTTCAGCAGACGGTCTACTCCTTTAAGGCCTTCCACGATGCGATCGCCGAATACGCCGACATGGCACAAAACTATTCGGGCACGTTCTGCCGAGGTCCGCAGGTACTCAACCTTACCGCGCTCAATGGTCTTGTGGCATTCCTGTTGCCCGTGGCGTTGCTGTTGGCGCCAGGCGAGACGGACTTCGCGCATTTTATGGTCAACTTCACGTTTTACGCGATATTTTCGGCCGTGGTGCCGACGGCCATGACCAAGCTCATGTTTGTGGGCGAGGCCTCTCAGATGAGTGCTGATTCGCTGGCTCGCATTCGAAGCGTCATGGATTCCAAGCAGCTCTCCGTGCCCGCCCAACCCAAGCACCCTGCCGGCGGCGACGTGCGATTTGAGGACGTGAGCTTTACGTACGAGGGTGCCGAAGCACCTGCTGTCAGCCATGTGAGTTTTAGCGTTTCCGCTGGTAGCACCCTCGCCCTGGTGGGTCCCTCGGGTGGCGGTAAGTCAACCTGCGCAAGCCTGATCCCGCGTTTTTGGGATGTTTCCTCGGGTCGAGTGCTCGTAGGCGGTGTGGACGTTCGCGATATGGATCCGCACGAGCTTATGGACCAGGTCGCCTTCGTGTTCCAGACCAACCAGCTGTTCCGGCAAACACTTGCCGATAACGTGCGCGCCTCCAAGCCTACGGCCACTGACGACGAAGTGCGTGCGGCCCTCTCCGCAGCTCAGTGCGACGACATTGTGGCCAAGCTCCCGCAGGGCATCAATACCATGCTCGGTGCCGGCGGAGCATATCTTTCGGGCGGCGAGGTCCAGCGCGTGGCCCTCGCCCGCGCGATCCTTAAAGACGCGCCTATCGTGGTGCTCGATGAGGCCACGGCGTTTGCCGATCCCGAGAACGAGGCGCTCATTCAGCGCGCCTTTAGCAAGCTGGCGGCGGGTCGCACGGTCATTATGATTGCGCACCGGCTTTCGACCGTGGTGGGCGCAGACCAAATCGTGGTGCTCAACCAGGGCAGCGTGCAGGAGTCGGGTACCCATGCCGAGTTGCTGTCCCAAAATGGCCTGTATGCCAAGATGTGGGCCGAATACGAACAGGCCGCGAGCTGGAAAATCACTGCAGCGACCGCGGATGCCGCCGTCACGAAGGGAGGCGAGGCCTAAATGTTCGCCTCATTCCAAAAGAAGTATTTCCTATCCGATAAAGGCGTCGCCGGCGTAAAACGCGGCATTTTCTGGACCACGCTCACCAATCTTATTACCATGGCCGGCATGGGCTTTTTATTCCTGGTTATGGCCGGTTTTGTCGAACACCTCGCCAGCGGGGCTGACCTGCCGGATGCCCTGCCGATCGTGGGCGGCCTCCTGGTCTTTTTTGTGTTGCTCTTCGCTTCTAACTGGCAGCAGTATTACTACACCTACTGCATCTTTTACGAGGAGTGCGGCAAGCAGCGTATGGAGATTGCCGAGCGCTTGCGCAAACTGCCGCTGTCGTTTTTTGGTCGTCGTGATCTGGCCGATTTAACCGAGACCATCATGGGTGACGTCCAGGCCATGGAGCACGCCTACAGCCACGTGCTGGGAGAGCTTTGGGGTGCCATCATCGCAAGCGCCATTGTGTTCGTGGCGTCGCTGTTCTTTTGCTGGCAGCTGGCGATCGCGGCGTTTTGGAGCGTTCCCGTGGCCTTTGCCGTGCTGTATCTAACACGCGGCCCCATGACTCCGGTGTTCGATCGCGTGCGCGCCGAGAAGGTCAAGGTTACCGAGGCGATTCAAGAGACGCTCGACTGCGTTCGCGAGATCCGCGCCACCAACCAAGAGGCCCATTATCTTGAGGGACTCAACGTTGTGATCGATGCCGAGGAGCGCGAGACCACCAAGGGCGAGCTCGCTAACGGGCTTTTGGTCAACTCCGCCTTTGCCATCCTGCGTCTGGGCATTGCCACTACGCTGGTCACGGGTGCTGCGATGGTCGCCTCCGGGCAGGTCGACTTTTTGGTGATGTTTGCCTTCCTGCTTATGGTGAGCCGTATCTATGCGCCGTTTGACCAGGCGTTAATGTTAATGTCCGAGCTGTTCGTCGCCGAGTCGTCTGCCAAGCGCATGCGTTCCATCATGGAAGAGCCTGTGGCGCGGGGCAGCGAGAAATTTGAGCCCGCGGGCCACGATGTGGTGTTCGATCACGTGGCATTTGGCTATGGTGCGGGCGAGGACGGGCGCGCCGGCGAGAAAGTTCTTACCGATGTGAGCTTTACCGCCAAGGAAGGCGAAGTTACGGCGCTGGTCGGTCCTTCGGGTTCCGGTAAGTCTACGGTGAGCCGCCTGGCCGCACGCTCTTGGGATGCCACCGCGGGCAAGGTTACCGTGGGTGGCGTGGATGTTGCGAGCGTCGATCCCGAGGTACTCCTGCGCGACTACGCCATTGTGTTCCAAGACGTACTGCTCTTTGACGACACAGTGATGGGAAACATCCGCCTCGGGCGTCGTGACGCCACCGATGAGGAAGTCTTGGCTGCCGCACATGCCGCCAACTGCGATGAGTTCGTGAGTCGTATGCCGCAGGGCTACGACACCATGATCGGCGAGAACGGCTCCAAGCTCTCCGGCGGCGAGCGCCAGCGCATCTCCATCGCTCGTGCGCTGCTTAAGGACGCGCCCATCGTGCTGTTGGACGAGGCGACGGCAAGCTTGGATGTGGAGAACGAGACCGTGGTGCAGCAGGCGCTCTCCCGTCTGCTTGCAGGTAAGACGGTTATCGTTATTGCCCACCGTATGCGTACGGTGGAAAATGCCGACAAAATCGTTGTGCTCAAGGATGGAGTGGTTGCCGAACAGGGCACTCCGGCGCAGCTCAAGGCAGCAGGCGGAGAATTCGCCCGCATGGTTGCGCTGCAAAAGGAGTCGGCGGACTGGCAGCTGTAGGACTGTGGCAAGGGCGGGGGCGGATACCCGTGGGAGTGCGGATTTGCGTCGTGGTGGGTGAACCGCCGAGTACCGGGCGGTCTGGACCGCATGTTTTCAAAAAGTTAGCCATAGTTGACCAAATAGTTATACTAAACTAGTCTCAAAAGTGTGCTCGAGCAAACTAATGAACTCGGGTGCTAAGGCACCATGCCGCGCTTGTGCGGCAAAAGGGAGAAGCAACATGAAGAAGTCGACGTTTAACACCCTGCTTGTCGGTGGCGGTTTTCTGCTTGGCACGGCCGGCATCAAGCTGCTCACCAGCGCTCCGGTAAAGAACGCCTGCGTGCAGGGCATCGCGTGCGGTATGCGCGTCAAGAACTGCTACCAGGACATGGTCGAGCAGGCCAAGGCTAATGTCGACGACATGGTTGCCGAGGCTGCCTACATCACCCAGAGCGAGGCCGCTGCTGACGAGGCAGTCGAGTAACGCTCCCAGGCACAAACTATGAGATTCTCGATTATTAGCGAGATCCCCGGCAGGACCCGTCTTCAATTGGCGGGTCCTGTGCCAGAGAGCGATCTCGATGCACTTCTTAAGCTCAGCGGCGATATCGACGGCGTGCACAAGGTGCGCGTGTACGGCCGTATTGGCCAAATGGCGCTGGAGTACGACGAGCCGCGCCGCGCAAGCGTGCTCGACGCCTTGGGTGCGCTCGATGCCCAGGCCATTGCCGACGCAAAGACGGGTTACGTGATGCAACTCGAGCCGCGCAAGCACAAACTCGTCATGGATCTTGCCACACTTATCGGCGCCCACTACGCGCGCCGCTGGTTCTTGCCGACGCCTCTGCGTGCGGTGTTTGTCGTGGCCGGTTACATGGCATTTTTGCGCGCTGCCCTTCATGAGCTGGCGCAGCCGCGCCTGACCGTTCCTGTGCTCGACGCTTCGGCCATCGGCATTTCGTTCGTCAAGCGTGATGTCGACACCGCGGGCCAGACAATGTTCCTGCTCAACGTGGGCGAGCTGCTCGAGGACTACACCCGCGCCATGAGCGAAAACGAGCTCATCAACTCGCTGCTCGATGTGCCCGACAAGGCGCAAAAGGTCGTCGGCGACACCGAGGTAAGCGTTGCTGCGACCGAGCTCGAGCCCGGCGATTTGGTCGCCGTGCGCACCGGCATGTCTATCTGCATCGACGGCGTGGTCGAGCAGGGGAGCGCTATGGTCAACCAGGCGACCCTGACCGGCGAGCCGCTGGCCGTCGAGCGCAGCGCGGGCGACGACGTGTTCGCCGGCACCGTCGTGGAAGACGGCAGCATCTTGGTGCGCGTGCGCGCCAACACGGCGCAGACCAAGCTGCGCTCGATTGTCTCGCTCGTGCAGACGGCCGACTCGCTCAAGTCCGAGGGTCAGTCGCATATGGAGGACCTTGCCAACAAGATCGTCCCGTGGAACTTCCTGCTCGCGGGCCTGGTTGCGCTTACCACCCGCAGCCTCATCAAGACCTCGGCGGCACTGATGGTCGACTATTCGTGCGCACTCAAGCTCACGGGTTCCGTTGCCGTCATGACCGCCATGAGCGATGCTGCCAAGATGGGGGTGATGGTGAAGGGCGCCAAGTACTTTGAGTCGTTTGCCAAGGCCGATACCATTGTCTTTGACAAGACCGGTACGCTGACCGAGGCCCAGCCGCGCCTAGCTTGCGTGCTCACGACCGACGGCTGGAGCGAGGATGAGGTCCTGCGCCTTTCCGCTTGCTTGGAGGAGCATTTCCCGCATCCGGTGGCGCGTGCCGTGGTCAACGCCGCCCGCGAGCGCGGGCTCGAGCACCGCGAGCGCCATGCTGCCGTCGAGTACATCGTGGCACACGGCATCGCTTCGTCCATCGAAGGACGTCGCGCGATTATCGGCTCGGCACACTTTGTGTTTGAGGATGAGGGCGCGCAGCTCGAGTCCGACATAAAGGAGCGCATCGAGTCCCAGATGCAGGGCCTGTCGCCGCTGTATCTGGCGGTCGACGGCACCGTTGTGGGCGTGCTCGGTATCGAGGACCCGCTTAAGCCCGGGGTCCGCGAGGCCATCGCCGACTTGCACGCGTTGGGCGTTAAGCACGTGGTCATGCTCACGGGCGACTCGGAGCGCACGGCCGAGCGCATTGCTCGCGAGGCAGGTGTCGACGAGTTTAAGGCCGAGCTGCTGCCCGAGGACAAGTACGCGTATGTGGAGCGCATTAAGGGCGAGGGGCGCCACGTTGCCATGGTGGGCGACGGCGTCAACGACTCACCGGCGCTGGGTCTGGCCGATGTGGGTCTGGCCATGGGCGGTGGAAGCGACATCGCCAAGGAGGTCGCCGATATCATCCTGACCGATACAGATCTGGCCGCAATCGTGCGCCTGCGCCGCATGAGTCAGGGGCTTATCGACCGTCTGTCGAGTTCGTATTCCAAGGTGATGCTCACCAACTCGGCGCTGTTGGCATTGGGTATTACCGGCATGATCACTCCGCAGACGTCGTCACTGCTGCACAACGGCTCAACGATCGCCTACAGCCTGGGCAACGCAAAGGCGTACCTGCGTTAGCGTTTTCGATTGAGTATATGGCCTGCATTCGGGCGGCACCGCAGCCGTCAGGGTGCAGGCCTTCTTTTGTTTGACGATATGTTAGCTCGGATATATGCTCGTGCTAGCAATGCTAGTAAATGCTGAAGGTGAGGTTGAGATGGCTACCGTTGGCGGCATGGCGCAGGTGAACGTTCGCGTGGATCGCCAGGTCAAGAACCGTGCCGAGGAGGCGCTGCAGCTTTCGGGCAGGTCACTGCCCGAGCTCATCAAAAAGGTTGTGGTCAAGGTCGCACAGGGTGGCGGGCAGTGTGAGGAAGTGCTGTCTGCCGTTGATGGTCGGCAACAAACCGTCGCGCACGATACTCCGTTCGCCGCATCATGGGCGGCGGCGGATCAGCTTTACGCGGACCTGGGCATCGCTCCGTCGCCCGTATCCGACGATCGCGGTTGGGACACAATCTATTCCGAAGCCATGGATGAGCATTATCGCCAAAAGGGGATGATCCAGTGAGTGGGGCGCCTCTCAAGATCATGGTAGACGCCAACGTATGGGTTGATTCGTTTTGCGTCGACCATGCCGAGTCGCTTGCCGCGCGTGCGTTTATTGGTCAGGCGACGGAGACGGGGGCATTGCTGTTCTTTCCGGTGCATATCGCCAAGGACGTGCTGTACGTTGTCCAACACGAACTGAAGCGCAGCGTTCTTGCCAGCGGGGGAGCGCTCGACGAGGCGTCTGCCCGTGCAATTGGCGATGCGGCGTTGGCGTTTGTTCGGAACATGACCGAAAACGCCACGGCCGTGGGCGCTGATGCATCCGATCTGTGGCTAGCCGACAAATATCTGACGCTCCATCGCGATTACGAGGACAACTTGGTGCTCGCCGCGTGCAAGCGCGCACAGGTCGATTACTTGGTGACCAACGATCGCAAGCTGCTCGAACATGCCGATCTTGCAGCAAAGACCCCGCGCCAAATGATGCCGATTCTGGCTTTGACCGAACGCGGCGGCGCGGCTATCGGTTAACGCGAACTGTTTGCGGGCCTCTTGGACGACGATGCGCCAAGGGGCCCGCGTCTGCTATTTACAAAAGCTCGGCCTTAATGGCGGGACTTTCTGCGAGCTGCTCGGCTGCCTTTTCGTCAGAGCTGTCGAGTGCTGCCAGGCTGCGGTAGACCCACTCGTTGACCTGGGTGTTCTTGACGCCTGCGGTCTGCATAAGGGCGCCTACCTCGCGGATTGCTGCGAGCAGATCGGCTTTGGGACCCGCGAGCTCGACCTCGATGTCGTGGTAGGCGGCCACGCCGCGGTTCTCACTCACGTGGTCGATAAAGCCCTCGACGGTCTCAAGCTGCTGGGCGAGAGCTGCATCATCGTCAGCGTCCAGCGCGACGAGTGCGTTCGATACCGTGAGGGCGGGATGTCCACAGGGGACAAAGCCTTCGATGACATCCATGGCTTCGGTAATGGTTGAGCCCAGGCCTGCGAGGGCATTGACGAGTTGCTGCTTGGTATCCATAACGGTCCTTTCGGCGGGTCAATTTTGCTTGGCGAAAATATACGTGACGCGTTCGGTAGCAAAAGTGCGAAGTATGGTGCACATTAGGGTCTTCACAGCTCGTGCATAGAACAGCTGTCCGCTTTCAGAACGTGGTAAGATAACACTCCACAAGCGGGGCTCGCCCTGCATGTTCCTTGAAAAGTCGACGGGTGTTGGGTGCTCGTGCCCAATGCCATCCAGACTTTCCCGACATTCGGGGGCGACTGGTTTCGACACGATAGCTCTGAGAGAGGAAGCAGGCCGAGGTCTCCTCGCCTCGTTAAACAGGGGTACCGTCAAATTGAATTGACAACAACTCTTCTTTTGAGCCTATGGCTCTCGCTGCTTAGTTTATAGCGGCGCGTCAACCCGGTGATTTCCCCGACACCGGCGCGACGTCATTTTAGGGGAATGCTCCCGCGCACGTAATCGGTATGGCGCGGGCTAAGACCGAACCGGTTGGGATGCCGCGAGCGTGTCGCTGCGCGCAAAGCGTCCGAGACTAAACCAGCGACTGAGCTTGGAGATGCCAATCAGGGGGCTTTCGTGGACCGGAGTTCGATTCTCCGCGCCTCCACCAACTGTTCAGTAGGCGAACACATACGCGTGTTCGTCGTTAGGCGGGCGTTCGTATTGCTCGTCAGATAGAAAGAAGCCGCTCCATACGGGGCGGCTTCTTTGCGTTCTAGGCCTGCGGCATGATCTCCTGCTCGCCGTCCTCGTCCATGTACGGCATGAGGAACACGCCGCCCTGCTCGGTGGTAAGCAGCAGGTACTCGCGGTTGTGCTCGTCGCACACGATTTCCTGGCCGATGCCCTCGGGCAGGTCGTATATGGGGCCGTCCGTGCGGGCTTGCCTCACGGTCACGTCTTGCGCTCCCATGGCCTGCGACGCGCAGCTGGCGGCGGCCAGGACGATGAACAGCAGGACGACCGCCGCGAGGATGGGGCCGCACCCGCCGTTGCGCTCCTCGTCTGCGGGGCTCGGGTACGGCATGGCCTATCCCACCTTCACCAGATAGTCGTCGGCCTCTGGCTTGCCCGTGGCCTTGCCCACGGCGATGTAGCGCGTTGCGCCGCTGTAGCCCGTGTATCGGCCCCACACGTAGCCGTCGGCGATCTTGTACCAGTTATCCAGCGTCACGGTCTCGCCGCTGGAATAGTGCGCCACCTCGGTGCCGCCCAGGCCGGGGGCGTCGCGCACGCGCAGGTAGTCCACAGTGCAGCGGTAGGTGCCGCCGAAGTTCTCGGTCGTTTCCTGCTGCGCAGGCTGCGGCTGCGGGACGGCTGCTGGGGCGCTTCCAGCAGTGATGCCGAAGCATTCCAGGTAGATGCGCGCCAGCTCGTCCAGGTTGCCGTTGAACTTCTCGCGGTCGCCGTCGTTGTCGATGAAGCCGTTCTCGCACAGGCGGTAGTTGATGCCGCGCGCGGCGGCTCGGTTCGGGTTCGCGAGGTCGGAACGGCGCACAAGCTTCTCGGAGCGCCCGGGCATGAACGCCGCCAGCTTGTCGGCCAGCGCATTGTCGTACTCGTCGGGCTCAAAGCCCTCCTTGATGATGACGTGCGCGCCGTGGGCCGTGGCGATGCCGCTGGCGTCCATGCGCAGCTCCACCACTGGCGCGTCGGTGCTCAGGCGGTTAAGCCCGCCGTCGGCGTACCAGTTGCGGGACGTATCGCCCAGCTCGACCTCGGAACCGCCCAGTTCCTTGATTCGCTGGCCCAGGGCGCGAACGCGCTCGGCCTCGGTGCAGCCGCCTGCGCAGCAGCCGGGGTCGCCAGCGCCGTGGCCGCAGATGATGAACAGTTTAGCCATTGCCTACTCCTTCCCGCCTACGGTCACGCCCAACAGGGCGTCGAGCCACTTGGATGTGATGCCTACCGACTTGAACAGCGTGTAGGCCGCCTGCACGCCGCCTACCACGGCGAAGGCGCACGTGACCCATGCGCCCGGGTCTGCGGGCACGCCGCCCACGAAGCCGGTCACGACGCCCGCCAGGAGCGAGCAGCCCAGCGCCAGGATGCGCGCGGCCTTGCCGGTCATGGCCTCGGTCTTGATCAGCTGCACCGCGAACGGCACGGCGAAAGACAGCACGATGGCTGCGATTGCTTGCATTTCTGTCATTTCGGATTCCTTTCTATCGAGCCGATTCCTTGTAGAGCAGGTCGACGCGGTCGGCGATGTGGTCGACCTTCGCCGCCATGCCCTGGCTGCGCGCCTGGCTGTTCGCCAGGTCGGCGTGCAGCACCTCGTTGGAGGTCACGACGGACTCCATGAGCGCCTTCATAGCCTCCATCAGCGCGTTGCTGCGCTCCATCTGCGCGGCGATGCGGCCCTCCATCTGGCTGCGCTCGCGGTCGCGCTGCGCCCGCTCGTTCACCTCGTCCTGCTTTCGCTCTTCGCGCTTGAGGTCGATGTTCGCCTTGCGCTCGTTCTGGGCCTTGAACTCTTCGAGGAACTGCTTGCCGAAGTACAGGACCACTAGGACGAGCAGCGCGCCGAAAAGCGACCCGGGGCCGTACGGCGCGAAGATTTCCAGCACGTCGGTCATTCGTTTTCTCACCTCCTCGAATCGCTGCCGCGATTGTCCGCGAGGTGTCGCCGGGCAAAAGAAAAGCGCCCCCGAAGGGGCGCTCGCTACTCCTGCGGCGCTTCCGGCTGGTCGGGCTCCATGGCTTCCAGCTCGTTGATGCGGTCGCGCCACGTCTGGCGCTGCGAGATGATCTCGGCCACCTCCTTGGCAGCTGCGGCGATGGCCGAGAGCAGGTCGGTGATGGACGATGCGGAGAAGATGCGCTCCACCGCCTTCATGACCTTGTAGTCGCTCTGCTCAAGCTGCTGTTTGTAGCCGTTGATTTCCCCGGCGATTTCCTGTTCCGTCATGGGTCGCTCCTTCCGTTGCTAGGGTAGGGGCATGTTCCCATCCGTGTCGCCTCCAGGTTTGGATTGCATTGAGCAACCACCCCCCCCGCGGGATTTCCGAACAGGCTGCGGTACAGCGCGTCCATGGCCCGCACGCTGCGGTGCGCGTCCAGCCGCTTCATGCCTCCGCGCCAGCTCTGGTAGCTCTGCTCCACCTGCTCGGGGGTCATGATGCCATCGGCGACCATGCGGGCCATCTTCTTGAGCTTGCGGCGCTCCCGCGTTATGGAGTCTCGGCACGGCTTCACGACTATGCGGCCCGTGTCCGTGTAGAAGATGCGTTTCTTCAGCCACGTGAACCCGCGCGTGAGCTTCACCACGCGGGTCTTGCGCGGGTTCAGCTCGATGCCCAGCTCGGCGCATTTGCGCTCTATGAGCAGCAGGCACACCTGCAGGTAGTCCTTGGACTCGTGTATCAGGTAGAAGTCGTCCATATATCGACCGTAGGCCTCGGGGCGCAGCATCTCGATTACGTAGTGGTCGATGCGGTTGGGGTGCGCGACGGCGCATATCTGGTTCGGCTCGCTGCCCAGCCCCAGGCCCACATCGCCCTGCGCGTCTATCAGGCGGTGCTCCAAGGCGACCACGCGCGGATCTAGCAGCGCGGAGGCCACCTGGTCTTTGACGGGTTGGTGCGCTATGCGCGCGAAGTAGTCGGAGAAGTCGCCGAGCAGTATGTAGCCCTCGCGGCCGTGCCGCCTCCAGTGGTCGGCCAGGTGGCGCTTGAGCAGCTTCAGGGCGTAGTCGGTGCCGCGCCCCTTGATGTTCGCGGAGTTCGCGGCTATGAGGGTGGGCACGATCGCGGGCACGAGCGCGTTCTGCGACAGCGACTTCTGCACCACGCGCTCGGGGAAGTGCACGGCGCTGATATGCCTCAGCTTGCCGCGCTCCCATAGGTCGAACCGTATGAAGCCCCGGCATATGTCGCGGCCCTCCAAAAGGTCGCGGCGGGACAGGACGGCGTTGCGCAGGTAGCTTCTCATGTACCTCTGCGTGGACGACTTCCACATGACGCCCCGCGCGGCCTGCTTTGAAGCCTTGCACAGGCTGTTGAGGTCTGTCACGGTCTCAAGCGTGCACGCCTTGACGCGCTCGGCCTTTGCCTTGGCCCGCTTCTCCTCGCGGCGCTTGCGGCGTGCGGCCCTTCTTTGCTCTGAGTTCATAGAGAGCACCCCGCACGGCTTGCAATGTGGCTCTGACAGCCGCTTGAGGTATGGCCATGAAACGCGGCGAAGCCACGGAGCGCCGCGCCATGCAAGCAGCGTCCGGCCACCCTCGCGGGGTGCGTATTTACGGGCGCATGCCCGATGGTCGCGCCTTCCTTCCTCTCCGCGCTCTGCTTTCGGCCCTGGGGCCTACTCGGTCTGGCAGTAAGGGAATCCGGGGCGGGGGCGAACCCAGACGTTCGTCGCCGAATTGCAGTTGGCATTGCCGTTGTTGTTGACGTAGCACACGTTGGACGAGGAGCCACCCATGACGGAACGCAACCACCAATCGTACCGATAAACAAGGCGCGACCGCCGCCCATTATAGCGAACGCAGGCGCTCTAGCTCGGCCTCGGCCTCGGCTATGCGCTCCTCGGTGGACTTCTTGCCCGTCACGCGCACGTTCTTGCGTGCGCCCTTCAGCAGCCTGATCTCCTCCTCGACCATGGCCGCCAGCTCCTCGAAGCGGTTGGCGTTCACGGGCAGGCCGATATCCATGAGGCACTGCATGTCCAGCATCAGCTGCTCGCAGTCAGCTATGGCCAGCGTCAGGTAGCGTTTCCTCTCCAGCGCGTTGAACGAGGTGTTGGGGTAGAAGCAGTCGGCGCGGTTGACGTTGTACACGATGCTGCGCGCCGTCTCCACCGTGGGCACCGCGTTCAGCAGACGATAGGTCTTCGGAACCACGGAGGACGACGCCATCAGCTTGTTGACCTCCACGCGGATGGCGATTGCTTGAGTGAAAAACTTGTACTCGGAAACCTCGCGGTTGCGCTGGTAGACGCCGCTCACGTGCACCTCCTGGGGAAACTGGCGGAAAAAAACGGCCCGCTTCGCGGGCGAGAGGCGACCGCGCAAGGCGGTCGCCTAAAAGCAGAGTATAGAGCACTCGGCTGGCTAGCCGACGAGGAAGCCGGGGCGGGGGCGAACCCAGACGCTCGCCGCCGAATTGCAGTCGGCATCGCCGTAGTTGTCGACGCAGCACACGCTGGACGAGGAGCCACCCACGACGGAACGCAACCACCAACCGCACCGATTTCCGTTGACTCGGTGCGCCGTGTCTCGGAACAGGTCAAACTGGCAGTCGAAGCCGACGCTGTAGCCCTTGGTGCCCCACACTGGGCAGCCGTACACCTCCATCTCGGACAGCGAGAACACCTTGCCGATATCCTGCCAGCTCCACGAGTTGGAGTCGTTGAGCGCGCCGCTGGCGCTGTAACGCTCCTCAAGCAGGACGCGCTGGGTCAGCAGGTACTTGGTCAGGCTCTCGGGCAGGCACGCCTCGAACAGCTTCTCCCACGCCTTGAGGTTGCTGTTCAAGTACGGGTTCTTCACGTCTGCGGTGCCCTGGTTGGTGTTGGTCGTGTTCCACATCAGGAAGCTGTCGTTGGCCGCGCCGGTCACGGTCTTGGCCACGGACACGGGAGCGGACGCCACGAACGCGATGTGGTGGCCCTTGCTGTTGTCGCCGCAGTAAAGGTACGGGTCGATGTGGGCAAGCAGGAACCGCACAGATTGCTGTGTGGTGACGGCGGATGCGCTCACAAGCGGCACGTCCAGGTAGTCGCCCACGCGCAGGCCTGCGAAGTTCGCGGCGGCGATGCGCTTATGCAGCGCGTCGTACACGCTGCCGCTGCCGATCTCTCCCGCCAGGATGGCGGCGATGTTCTGCCCGCCGTACTTGCCGATTTGGCCCTGGCGGTTGTACTCGGCGTTGTTGAGCGCCGTCTGCGCGTTGCTGCGCGCGGTATCGTCGATGACCTCGTAGCCGATGCCGCCCACCGACAGGGTTTTCGCTTGTGCCATTTCGTTGCCTTTCTACTTGAGGTTGAGGGTTGTGCCGGACGCCGTGCAGGTGCTCCCGAACGTGATGGTGCTGCCAGATGCACTGGCCTTGGAGGCGGGGCAGTACACGGTGCCGTCGTTGTAGATGAACGCGTCCGTGGCGTCGGCCAGCTTGCCGTACAGGTCGGCTATCTGCTGCTTCTGCTTGGCCATGTCCGAGCTGCCCGCGCTGCCCTGCGCCACGCTGTTGGCTATCTGCAGGGCGATGTTTGCCGCCGCGTCGGCGTTCGAGGCCGCGCCGTTTGCCGCAGCCGTGGCGGCTTGCGAGGCCGTCTTCAGCTGCGACGCCTCGGTCACGCGGTCGCTTTCCGCCGTGGCTCGCTTCTTCTCGGCCTCTGCGCGCTTGGTTTCGGCGGTCTGGCGTGCCTTCTCGTTCGTGGCGCGCTGGTTTTCCGCGCTCGCGCGGGAGGCCTCGGCCTTCTGCATCTGCGCGTTCAGCGCGCTCACGTCGGCTAGCTGCCCTTCGAGGTTCGCGATGATCGCCTCCACCGCATCGACGTACGGGCCGGATATCTCGCCCGACGCGCTCGCCGAGGGCAGCACGTTCACCAGGACGTTCTCGGTGGTGGCGTCCAGCCCCGCCGCGTTCCGCACGCGCACGTAGCACACCTTGAGCAGCCCGGCCACGCCGAAGACGGCGGGGTCGACCGTCACGGTGGCCACGTTGTCGCTGATGCCAGTGAACTGCTGCTCCACGTAGGTGTGGTCGGGCTTCGCAGCCATGAGGTGCACCTTGCAGCCCGTCAGGGCCGCCTTCTTGTCGCCGTCGTAGATGGCGGCCTTCAGGACCTCGGCGCTGTCGCCCTGGTGCACGGTGATGACGGGCGGCGCTATGTTGGTCTTCTTGAGGTTGAGCGTAAGCTCGTGCGTTGCCATGCCTCATTCCTTTCCTTCGGCCGCAAGTGTCCGCGATATGTCGCCGGGCTGCGCTCTGTGGACCCCGCATATCTCCTCGTCGGTGAGCGCCGAGAAGTCAACGGCGTTGGCCTCGCCGCCTTCCGCGTCCATGACGGCCACGGGGCTGGACACGAGCGTGAAGCCGCCCTTGCCGTCGAACTCGAACACGTCTTCCGATTCCACGATGGCCCGCGCCGTGGCCGGGTCGCTGATGCACTCGAACACCGGAAGCGCCTCGGGCGGCTTCGGCGCGCCGTCGAGCGCCTGTGGCGCTTCGGGCTGCTGCACAAGGTGGTAGAACATTCCGTTTCCTCTCTCGCTGGTCTGGTTTCCCGTGATGCTGCTCATGCCGGTGATGATTCCGTTCACCACGTTGATGGTGCCCCACGTCCAGTTGTTGCCGTTGTTGGTGATGCACCCGATGAACTGCGTGGAGCCCGTGTACCCGTAGGTGCCGCCGCCGCTCGGACTGGTTCCTATGGCGAACTTCGGGGCGAGTATCCTGGCGGTGCCCGATGACCCAATGTCTGCGCGGCTGCCATCCAGGTACACGTAGTTGTTGGAGTTCTCCTGCAGCTCCACGTACGCCGAGCCGCCTGCGTTGCTGTTGCCGCTCCTCATGTACAGCTGCTCGTCGGGATGGCTCATGTAGCCCGCGTAGTAGGGGGTCGTCAGCCACGTCTGGCGGTAGTAGCGGTTGACTGCCAGGAAGCCGTAGCCGCAGGCGGATATGCCCACGCCGTCGGTCGAGCTCGCCGTGGGGCTGTCCTTCGCGTGGACGGCCTCGATGGTGCAGTACTCGGTCGAGCCGTTCACGAACGACGCTCCCGGGTGGTTGTTCGTCGTCGTGCCGGTGGTGATGTAGTTGGTTGACGACGTGCCGACCATGTTGCAGCGGAACATGGAGGTGCTGCCCACCAGCACGGTGCCCGCGATGATGGAGCCGTTCTTGTCGTATATCTGGAAGCCGTTGGTGGCGTTGATATAGACCCTGTTGCCGTTGCTGTCGGTCATGAAGATGGAGCCGTCGCGCAGGTAGAAGGCCCCGCTGTCGAGGTCCCAGTACGAGTTCCCGCCTTTGATGCGGCCCGTGGTCAGCTCGTCGGCGGTCACGCCGTCGCCGGTTATGGCCGTGCGCCACTTCCACGCGCCGCTGGAGTACTTGGAGTTGGCCACGCCGATGATTCCGCCGCCTATCTTGACGCACTTGGTGGCGCTCTCGGGTTTTTTGTCGTACACCAGGATGCCTTGGCCGGGCTCCTCGTACACCCAGCCGCCCGTGGTGTTCACCTCGCTGTTGAGCATGTCAACGATCTTCTTGCGGATATCCGTCGGCAGCTGGTCGAGCTGTTTCTGCAGCCCATCCACCTCGCCCTCGGCGCTCGTCAGCCGTTCGTCCAGCTTGCCCGTGACGCCTTCCAGGTACTCCTTGTTGGCCTCGTCTATCTGCTTGAGGACGCTCTCGCTTTGCTCTATCGACGTGTCGGTGTACAGGCGCAGCACCTCGTCCAGGTCGAGGTTGCCGTCGTCGGAGTACTTCTTCAGTGCCTCCTCCAGCGTGGTGTCCCCGTTGTCGGCGTACTCCTTGAGGGCCTTGTCCAGCTCGTCCCTTATCTGGTCGGTGTAGTCCTGGGCGGCGCCGCCGACCTCCTTGGCGTACGCCTTCTGGCGCTCCTCGGCGGCCGCCAGGCTCTCGCCCCATTTGCCGGTCGATGCCTTGTTCGAGGCGTTCACGGCCTCGGTCACGGTCGCCCGGATGGTCGAGGCGGTGGACTTGGCGGCCGACTTCTGCGCGGCCATCAGCTCGGCGACCGTCTGGTAGTTGCCGAACGTGTAGGTGACCTCGCCGGGGCGCAGCTGGTCCTCCACCACCTTGGTGATGCGCGTGCGCACGCGCAGCGGCGGGTCGTACACCTTGTCCACCACGGTCACCAGGTCGCCCTCGTCCGCGCCCTCGAAGCCCTCGCCGGCGCGCGCAAGCGCCACGGCGTCCGCAGTGTAGGACACGGTGGGCACGCACGACTTCGCCAGCTGCTCCTCGGTGAGCTTCTTCAGCTCGGCGGCGTCCTCGCAGTCGGAGAACTCCACGTCGCCGAACACGTGCGCCTTGCCGCCCTTGCCGTCGGGCCGTCCCCAGCGCGCCAGCGCGTCGGCCGACCCCACCCAGTTCTGCCCGCCGTTCACGTCGCCGAAGGTCAGCTTGCGATCGTAGCCGCCCGTCAGGTTGCCGTCCTCGTCGGCGGTCTGCAGGGACTTGCCGTAGCCGTACAGGGCGGTACACACGTTGCCCTCGTCCACGCTGCGCTTGACGCTCACGAGGTCCTTGGCGTAGGTGAAACGCTTGCCGTTGTCCTCGCCGACCTGCTTGGCCATGCGCACGCGGCGTGCGGTCACCTTGGTGCCGCTCACCTGGATTTCGAACGACAGCTCGCCGCCCCAAGTGTCTGCCACGTCGTGGATGGCCGCCCATGCGTTGGTGTGGTAGAAGTTCGTGCCGGCCTGCCCGAGGTCGGCCACGGTTCCGACCTGCCAGCGCGAGGAGGACAGCGCCGAGGCCAGCGCGGCGTAGGCGCTCACGTCGTAGGGGCGCTTGTCCTCCAGGTAGTCGCCCAGGAGCTCGATTTGCGCCGAGGTCGGGCAGTAGTACGTGTAGAGGATGCCCGCGCTTGCGCGCTCCTCTTCCACGCCGTCCACGATGTTCTCGTGCCAGCGGCCCTTGAGGTCGCGCCACACCAGGCGGTCGCCCTTGTCGAGGCGCGCCAGCGTTGTGATGCTCAGGGCGTTCTCGCCGTTGACCTCGCGCGTGTCCTCGCACTCGAACAGCGTCTTGATGGGTCCCTTGTACGCCTCCCAGCGGTCGCATGCCCACAGAATCATCAGCCCACGTACCTTTCCGTCCACTGTACCGTCGCGGTGCCGCTGGACAGCTTGAGGCTGTTGGCCCCCGGCTCCAGCGGGAAGAAGTCACTCTCGAAGGTCACGGGCGCGGGGCTGCCGTCCACCGTGGCCTGCGGGGCGGCCATGTCGATGACCACCGCGCTCGATGCCGTCACCGCCTTGTCGATCTGCACGAACTCGCCCGTGCCCATGTTCGTCAGCCGCAGCGCCGACGTGCTGCCGCCGGGCCTGACGGTCACGGTGGGGTAGGTGCGGAACGTCCCGCCCACCTGCACGCCCGAGGTGCCCGACACGGTTGCGCGCCCCTCGGCCCCGTAGGCCACGGGGTCGTATGCCGTGAACGTCAGCGTGGCCTCGCCGGTGTGCCACAACGTGTCGAGCGCGCCCGGCGAGGTCAGCACGGCCATGTAGCGCAGGCCCAGGTGCCTCTCGTCGTCCAGCCACAGCTCGGCCTCCTTGAGGCACAGCAGGCGCGAGGCCATGAGGCGGCGAAGGGCCGCCATGTCGTCGGCGGGGCGCGCCCTCCAGGCCGCCGCCACGTCTATCGTCAGGGGTTTCAGCTCTGCGCGCATGAAGCGCGAGCCGGGCTGCCCGGGCACGTCGCGCGTGGCGATTTCGTACTCGGGCAGCAGCGAGCGGGTCACGAGCCGGGTGTCGAACCACGGCGCGAAGTCGAAGCCGTTGTATATCATGCGAAGCACTCCTGCCGTTTGATTTCCTTGGCTATCTGGCGGGAGATTTTCTCGATGTCGGCCTCCTCCCGCACGGTCGCGTACAGGTTGATTGTCACGTTCGTGTCGCCATGGGCCGCGCCGCCCTTGCCGTCGAGCAGCTTGGCGATGCCCTCGGCCAGCGGGCGCGCGCCGCGCTCGTTGAACGGCACCACGCCCTCGGGGCCCGCCTCGCCGACGCCGATGACGCTGGGGCCGTTGAACACGCCGCCCTTGGCGTACCAGTCGATGCCGAAATGCGGCACGCTCGGCGGGGAGATGCTGAAGCTGCCGGAGATGGACAGGTGCGGCAGCTTCAGGTGGGGCAGCGACCACGAGAAGTTGAAGAACCCCTTGATGGAGTCGATGACGTTGCGCACGGTGTCGCGGGCGTTCTGTATCGGCGTCTCGATGGCGCTCTTGATGGAGTTCCACACGCTGCTCACGGTGTCCTTGGCGGCGTTGAACACGCTGGAGATCGTGTCGCGGATGCCGTTCACGATGCTGGATATGGTGGAGCTGATGCCGCCCCACACGCTCGACGCCGTGCTGCTCACGGCACCCCATATGGAGTCCCACACCGCCTGAATTGCCGACAGCACCGCCGATATGGTGGAGCTGATGGCATTGATGGCCGCGCCTATCGCCGAGCTGATGGCATCCCATATGCTGGAGGCGGTGGAGCTCACCGCGCCCCACACCGTGTCCCACACGCCCTGGATGACCAAAAGGGCTGCGCCTATCACGTCGCTAACGTACTGGATGTATGCGCTCACCGCGCCGTAGATGGCCTCCCATATGGCGCTGGCGGTGCCGCTGATGCCTTCCCACGTCGCGCCCCACCATTCGGAGAGCGCCGTCACCACGTCGGTGATGACCTGGCTCACCGCGTCGATGTAGCTTCCCACCGCGCTGCAGATCGCGTCCCATGCCGCCGTCAGCTGCTCGCCGAAGTTCTCCCAGATGAAGTTCCAGGGTATGAGCAGCGTCTCGATGGCCAGGTTCAGAATCTCGCCCAGCAGCATCACGGCGACCTGCACCACGTTGCAGATGCCGTCCCAGATGGACGAGGCGGTGCCGGCCAGGCCTTGGAAGAACCCGGATATGGCGTCGATGGCCCCCTGCACCGTGGAGCAGATGCCGTCCCACACGCCGCCCAGCGTCTCGCCGAGCTGCGAGAAGAACTCGCCGACGCTTTGGGCCACGTCGCCCGCCACCTGGGTGGCAACCTCGAACGCGGCGCACACGGCATCCCACACGGCGGTCACCGCGTCGCGGAACTCCTCGCAGTTGTTCCACAGCAGCACCACGGCGGCGATGATGGCCGCTATGGCCGCTACCACGGGGTGCGCGGCTATGAGCCCCAGCGCGCCGGTGCCCAGCTTGCCGACCACCTGGAAGGCCGCTCCGATTTTCGGCACGGTGTCCACGACGGTGCCGACCGTCGACAGCACGGGGCCTATGGCGGCCGCTATCGTGGCGATCGCCAGCACGGCGGTCTGGCCGCCCTCGCCGATGCCGGCGAACCACTCGGAGAACGACTTGACGACACCCGCCACGTTGGTGGCGATGTTGAGCAGTGGCTCGCCAAGCGGCTCGATGGAGCCCTGCAGCTCGCGCATGGCCTCCTGCGATTTCACGGCGAAGCTGTCGGAGGCGGCCTCCTGGGCCTGCTGCGCAGCGCCCGCCACGTCGCCGAAGCTGTCCTGCACGCCCGCCAGGGACTCGATCATGCCCATGGCATTGTCCTCGCCCAGCGAGGACCACAGGGTGGAGGCCAGCGCGGCCTTGTCGTACTCGTTTGGCATCTGCGTGAGGTCGCCCAGCACCGCCTGCAGCATGTCCTCGGCGGTGGCGCTGCCGTTCTTGAAGTTCTCGAAGACCTCCTGCGTGCCCTCGCTGAACGAGCCGATGGATTCCTCCATGCGGCCGTCGGACAGCGCCGTCAGGAACTCGTTGAGGTAGTCGCCCACCTTGTCCAGGTTGTACGCGCCGTTGGACGTGCCCGCTTCGAGCAGCGAGAAGTACTCGCTGGCGCTCATTCCCGCCTCGCCCCATCGCACGGAGTATTCGCTCAGGTTGTCGCCCAGCTCGTCGGTGTAGTTCAGGCCGCGCTGCATGCCCGCCGTCAGCAGGTCGCTGGCCTCGGTGGCGGACAGCCCGAAGCCCTCCATGAGGGCGTTGGTGCCGCGTATGGACTCGTTCACGTCTGCGCCGAAGGTGTCCGACAGCATGAGCGCGTTGGTGGTGACGGTCTGCAGGTCCTCGTCGGACACGTCGCGGAGGGTGGACTTGCACTGGATCAGCGCATCGTTGACCTCGTCCAGGGACTGGCCCCAGCCGCCCTCGTATATGCGCTTGCCTATGCCGCTGAAACGCTCGGCCTCCTCGCCGGACACGCCGAACGCGGCGGCTATGCGGGCGTTGGCCTGCTCGTAGTCGCTGGCCACGCCGAACACGGCCTTGCCGGCGGCCACCACGGGCGCGGTCAGCGTCACCGTGGCGGCCGTGCCGGCCTTCTTGAACGAGGACGACAGCTTCGCGGCCTTCTCGTGGATTGGCTACACTGATGTGGACAGTTCCGGGAGGGGCGCAGGAGACGGGAGGGCCGTATATGAGGGACCCCAGGAACCCGAGGCATTTCACCGACGAGTTCAAGAGGCAGATAGTCGACCTCTACAACGCCGGCAAGCCCAAGCGCGAGATCATGGACGAGTACGACCTCGGCAAGAGCACCGTGGAGAGGTGGATCAAGTCGATAAACGCGACCG
>DBFALE010000027.1:0-27524 GCA_048230835.1 Collinsella sp. | reverse complement strand
TCATGCATGTGGCAGGAGTCAGATTCACGACGTTGTTTATATTAACTCACATCAAACGGTTTTTCATTATGTTTCGGACGAATTGTTGGACAGATGTGTTTGTCGTCCGCTTGCTCGCCGAGCGGGCGCGGGTTAAGTTTGCTGCTCTACAGTCCTGCGCAAGACGGAAAGCACATTAAGTGCTTTCCTTTGCGTGCGGAACTCGCGACAAACTTAACCCGCGCCCGCCCGGCGAGTAAGCTGCGGAAACTCGGTCGGTCCAGAGCAATATCGTGCGAACGGAATTCTGGCTGATGATCTGTTCGCGACAAAGACTCGATAGGCAGCCCCCTCTATGCCCTTTTGTAAGTTGCGGTGAAATAGGGACTGAATTGGGGTTGAATCGTTTAAACAGTCCCTATTTCACCGCAACTTATGGGAGGGGTAGAAAAAGGCGGAGGCCCTGGAGAGGGACTCCGCCTTATATACAGGGGGCGATGGTATTCGCGTGTTGCGGGATTAGACCAGGCGGGCGTTGATCGTCTTGGCGATCTCAGCGGCGTCGGTGGAACCCTTGACGGTGGCACGGAAGTCCTCGTCCATGAGCGCCTCGGCGACCTTGGACAGGATCTTGAGGTGCGTAGTGCCGGCCTGGGCACCGGGGATGAGCAGGGCGATAGCCACGTTGACGGGAGCGCCGTCCATGGTGTCCCAACCGGTCACGCCGGACTCGTCCTTGACGACGATGACGGCAGCCTCGGTAATGGCGTCGGACTTGGCATGCGGGATGGCGAAGCCCTCCATCATGCCCGTGGTGCCCTCGGCCTCGCGGGCCAGGAAGGCGTTCATCACGGCGTCGGCGTCGCTGGCGATACCGGCCTTGACAGCCTGGTTGGAAACGAAGCTCAGAGCCTCGTCACGAGAAGCGAAGTCCTCGGCGACAAAGACGTTCTCGACCTTCACGAAGTCAGCAGTCTCGGCCTTGGGGGCCTCGACGTCAGCGGCCTTGGGGGCCTCAACCGGCTTGGTTGCAGGAGCGGCCTTCTGATTCTTCTCGAAGTCGTACTTCTTGAAGGCCACGAACAGGATGCCACCGACCACAGCGCCGATGAGGATCGCGAGGACCCACAGCGGACCGTTCTCGACAACAGGCAGGACCAGGAAGCCGCCGTGAGGCGCCGGATCGTGAACGTTGAAGAAGATGGTCAAGATGGAAGCGATGGAAGAACCGAGCATCATGATGGGCATGACGGGCCAGATGTTCTTGGTCATGAACGGAATGGCGCCCTCGGTGATGTGGGTGCAACCAAGGATGAGGTTGACGATACCGGCGTCATGATCCTCCTGGCTGAAGTACTTCTTGCCGACAACGACGGCGAAGGTGGTGATCAGCGGCGGAACGATGCAAGCGGCGGAGACGGCAGCCATGAAGTTGGTGCCGAAGTTGTAGGTCTCGGTGCCGACGCCAGCTTCGAGAGCGGTACCGAGCAGGAAGGTGCCAGTAGCGTAAGCAGCCTTGTTGACCGGGCCGCCCATATCAAAGGCGCACATGCAGCCGATGGCCAGGCCAAGGATCACCGGACCGGAGTTACCGAGGCTCTGCAGGAAATCCATCATACCCTGGTTAATGGCAGCCATGGGGCCGGAAATACCGAGCATGACCAGGCCGACGATGGCGGTAGAGCACAGCGGATACAGAAAGATTGCCTTCAGGCCATTAAGGCTCGCGGGAATTTTAGAGAAAACCTTCTCGAGCAGCAGGATGACATAGCCAGCGAGGAAGCCGCCGACGATGCCGCCCAGGAAGCCAAAGCCCACACCTACGCCACCGGCGTCGATCATGCCGGTATCGGCGTTAACAGGCAAGCCCTGGATGGCGATCATACCGGCGACGAAACCGGGGACGAGCGCCGGGCGCTTGCCGATGGACTCGGCGATGTAAGCGGAGAGCACCGGAACCATGAGGTTCATGGCGATACCGCCGATAATCTTGAGCATCGCGGCAAAGCTGTTGTAGTCGGCAGCCGTCGAATCAAAGGACGTGATGCCCCACAGGAACGAAATGGCGGTCAGAACACCACCGGCAACGACGAAGACAAGCATGTGGCTGACGCCGTTCATGAGGTGCTTGTAGATGACGTGACCGATGGACTCCTTCTCCTCGACCTCGTCCTCGACATCGGCGGCAGCGGCAACCGTGTCGTCGCCCTTGGCGGCGAGCGCGCGGTCGATCAGCTTACCAGCAGCCTCGACAGACAGGGCCTTGGAAACACCAACGGAAACCATGGGCTTACCGGCGAAACGCTCAGCCTGGACATCCTTATCGGCTGCGACGACGACGGCCTTGGCACCGGCGATCTCGCTCTTGGTGAGCTCGTTCTCGACGCCGACCTGGCCATGAGTCTCGACCTTAATGGTCAGACCTCGCTCGGCAGCAGCCTTCTCCAGCGCCTCCTTCGCCATGAAGGTGTGCGCAATGCCGGTCGGGCAACCGGTCGCGGCGATGATGTCAAACTTAGCCATGTGTCCCTCCTTCTTGAGTACAGCGCCCGCGGGCGCTCCCCTACACGCGCTTCGATGCGCGTTTTTCCACACTTGAAAGATACCAACCTACCGTCCGCGTGAGAAGAGACAAGGCGCAATTCTCCGGTGAAAGGTTCTTTCATAACCGTAAACGGCAAGTGAAAGTTTACCATCAACACTTGAAACGGCAAGGTGTATCTTGTAATTGAAAATGCCCGTATACTATGGCATTGCAAATCAAGCTAGATTTTCATGCCAACCAGGAGCCATCCATGACCGATAGTAGCAAGAGCGCACTTTCCCTCATTAGTACCCATCAGGGATACAGCGAGTCCGAGCAGCGCATTGTCGACTATATATTGGAGCACCAGTCCGAAGCGCCACGCCTCACGGCCGCTCAGCTCTCGCGCGCTGCCGCCACGTCCGAGGCGACCGTTTCGCGTTTCTGCCGCAAGCTGGGCTTTGGCAGCTTCCGCAGCTTTCAGTTTTCGTTGGCGAGGGATTTGGAAAGCCAGCGCAACGAGGGTCTGACCGACGAGGTCTCGCTCGATAATATGGAGCAGAGCCTAAAAAATATCCTCGCCGCCAAGGTGAGTGAGCTTAATGCGACCATCGACGGCATAGATCACGACACGTTGGCCGCAGTTGTACACGCGCTTAAGAATGCCGGCGTTATTGAGTTCGCCGCCGTGGGCAATACGAACGCGGTCGCGCTCGATGCGACGTTTAAGTTTTCGCAGCTGGGCCTGCGCTGCATGGCGAGCACCATTAGCGAGACATCAATCGGCTTTGCGCTCACGTTACGCCCGGGTGACGTCATCGTGCTAATCTCAAACTCTGGCAAATCGCGCCGACTGAATCGCATGGCAAAAGCGGCTCGCAACTGCGGCGCAACCGTAGTCGTCATCAGCAGCGATAGCAAGTCTCCACTTGCGCGCCTCGCCGACTACACCTTTAATACCGTCAATCACGAAGCGCTGCTGACAACGGGTGACTTCGCGTTCTCCAAGATGAGCGCCACGATGATCATCGAAGTCATCTACAACTTCCTGCTGCCCGAGATTGAAGACGCGCGTGAGCATATCAGCTACTACGAGGAGCTCATCCAGCCGGATAAGGTCGTTGAGTAGGTAAATTGGGGAGCCGGTAGACGCCCCTCGCCACGAAACCCGCCCATCTACTACGTTTTAACCGCAACCGCCAACCATACACCCAAAATAGAGAAAACCGCAGGCGTTCTACCTGCGGTTTTCTTTTTGCAATTCTTGGCGTGGTTGCCGATGCCCTACCAAACGTAGTAGATGGACCCGTTTCGTGGCGGCCGGGTTGGACATGCGTGTGGCGTCTCGGCCTAGGCACGCGCCTCCGCAAGCATCTGCTTGGCGTGCGCCAGGCTTGCCTCGGACTGATCGCCGCTCAACATGCGGGCGATCTCGGCGGTACGCGTTTCGCCGGTTACCTCGTCCAAATGCGTCTGGGGAACATCGCCCGGTTCCTTGCTGACGACATAATGCTTGTCAGCCATGACGGCGACCTGCGCCAAGTGGGTTACGACAATCACCTGATGCGTAGCGGCGAGATCTGCCAGCACGCCCGCGAGCGCACGCGCCGTGGAGCCACCGACACCAGCATCGACCTCGTCAAACACCAGCGTATCAACACCGTCCGCGTTACCGAGGACGACCTTGCTTGCCAGCATGACGCGGCTGAGCTCGCCGCCCGACGCAATGCGGCGCAGGGGACGTGGCGTCAAGCCGGCACCGCTGCGGTATAGCAGCTCGTAGCTCGAAGGACCAACGGGCGTCCACTCAGCACGGGGAAGATCGCGCGACTCCCAGACGAGCTCGGCACCGCCCATCTCCAAGCGAGCCATCTGGCGGCCGACCTCGTGGCAGAAGCGCGGGGCCGCCGTATTGCGAGCGCGCTTAAGTGCCCTGGCAGCAGCGAACAGCTCGCGCTCGGCGCTCCCGAGTGCCTCACGCGCCTTTTTGATCTGTTCATCGCCATCATCGACCAGCGACAGCAGCTCTTGTGAGCGGTCGCGCATGGCAAAGACATCGTCCATGGTCGGACCCCACTGACGCAGCAGGCCCTTGAGGTCGGAATACCGCTCGCGCATGCGAGCGAGCTCGCGAGGATCGAAGGCGACCCCATCGCGATAGGAACGAAGCTCGTTCGCGCAATCCTCAAGAGAGATGCAGGCATCCGAAAGTGCATCGGCAATGTCGCCCAGTTTGCGATCGACGGTAGCCATTCGGGAAAGCTCCGCCACGGCACTGTTCACGGCATCGAGCGCTCCCCCTTCGGCGGCAAGCGATGCATGGGCATCGTTAGCCGTGGCAACCAGTACCTCGGCATGTTCGGAGCGCGGCAGCAGTTCCTCGAGTTCCTCATACTCGCCTGGCTTGGGGTCGACCTCGCCGATGCGCTCGAGGGCAAAACGCGCTTCCTCGACGCGACTCCCCTGCGCACGCGAGGCCTCCTCGACGCGACGGACCTCCTTGGCAGCCGCGCGCGAGGCTTTAAAGCAGGCGCGGTACACATCCAGCGCCTCAAGCGCAGAGCGCCCCGCCCAGGCATCGACCATCGCAACGTGATGCGCCGGATCGAGCAAGCGCTGGTGCTCGTGCTGGCCGCACAGATCCATCATCACGCCAACGCGCTCCGAAAGCTCGCGCACACTGGCGATGCGGCCGTCAATCTTCACGCGGCTGCGGCCCTCGGCAGAAAGGCTACGCTGGACCGTGAAACCCTCCGTGTCGTGTGGACCGTCGAACAGCCGCGCCTCAACGCTAGCAAGCGCCTCGCCCTCGCGCACCGTCGAAGAATCCGCGCGCTCGCCCAAAATAAGCTTGAGGGCCGAGAGCAGCGCGGTCTTGCCGGCGCCGGTTTCTCCGGTCAGAACCGTTAGGCCCGCGCTCGGAACCAGCGTCGCCTCGCGAATGAGTGCAATGTTAGAAACCTGCAGCTCATCGATCATGACGGACTCCGTAGAAAACGCGGCTCACCGAGTTATAGAAGCTCTCGGGGCCGTAATCGAGGAGCAGCACATCTCCGGGCCCGCGGCGCACAGCCACGCTCTCAACGGTGCCGTCGCAGGAAATAAACTGTCCATCGATAGCAATCGCCGGAACACTCGGACGGTCATCAGACATAAAGATCTCGACGACATCACTCGGCGAAGTCAAAAAGGCACGAGCCTGAATGGTGTGCGGCGCAATGGGTACGCAGACCATGCCCGTATAGTCGGGGCTCACGATGGGGCCGCCTGCGGATAGTGCATAGCCAGTGGAGCCGGTCGCCGTGGACACGACCACGCCGTCGCCACGCAGGCGATCGATATGGTGGCCGGACACCGTGATGTCAAACTCGACCATATCGGACAGGGGGCCGCGCGTGAGCGCCATGTCGTTGAGGGCGAACGTGCGCACGACATCCTTCGTACCGTCTTCGCGCACGGACACGATATCCGCAGCGATGGTGGCGCGACGGCTCACATGCAGCTCGCCGGACATGGCGTCGCTTACGACCTGCAGAATGTCGCGCTCCTCGGGACTCGCAGCAGTTAAAAAGCCCAGGTGACCATAGGAAAGACCGAGGATAGGAATCTCGCGATGGTTGAGGATGCGGGCAGCGCGCAGCAACGTACCGTCCCCGCCGAGCGTAATGACCAGATCGGAGCCATCAATATCAGGCGTGCTTTGAATCTTCGATCGCTGGTCGGCAGCCCATGCGACTTCATAGCCCTGGCGCGTCAGCCAAAGCTCGAGCATCAAGCCGCTCTCGACCGCCTCTTGCTTGTAATAATTGGGAACCAGAAAGACCTTCATAGCATTGCAGCTTTCTCGCTCATAACCGATACCTGGAATTGCAGCTGGTCTTGCGAGCGGTCGCCGGGGTCAAATCTCGTGCCGTACAGGAAAAACTCAACGTTGCCCTTGGCACCATGAATGGGTGACACGCACACATCGACCGGGAAGAGGCCCTTGGCAGCAAAGAGTTCAACCGCCGCCACGAGTGTATCGCGGCGCACGGCGGGATCGGTCACAATGCCGCCCTCGCCCACCAGCGCCGCCGGAGCCTCAAACTGCGGCTTTACGAGCGTGCAGAATGCACCCGTAGGCGCCAGGCACGCCAGCACCGCATCGATAATGTTCGCGATGCTGGTAAACGAGACATCACACACAGCCAGGTCGATGGCGCCGGCATAGCCAAGCTCAGGCAGCTGCGTCACGTTTGTGCGCTCATGCAGCATCACGCGATCGTCCTGACGCAACGACCAATCGAACTGGGCGCGACCCACGTCCACCGAGACAACGGTCGCAGCTCCGCGCTTGAGCAGACAATCGGTAAAGCCGCCGGTAGAGCAGCCCACATCCAGACAGGCAAGGCCCGTCGGATCAATCCCAAACGCATCGAGCGCACCCTCGAGCTTAAGGCCGCCGCGCCCAACGTACGGAATGCGCCCCTTAACGTGCAGTGGCAGGCCCGGCGCCACCTTGAGCCCCGGCGAATTCAAGCGCTCACCGCCACTCGAGACCAAGCCGGCCATAAGAGTGCGAAGGGCATCCGCGCGATCGGCGCAGATGCCCTGTGAAATCAGTTCGTCATCAAGACGCACGCGTTTCATGAATGCCATCAACCATTCGTATCCGGAGATGCGGCCTAGCTATCCTGGGATTCGTTTGCCGCATCCTCATCATATTCCTGCTCGAGCTTGTCGGCCTCACGCGGTGTAAGCTCAAACTTGTCGACCATATCGACCGCGCGGGAGCCCAGCTCAATCGCTTCGTCAAACAGATCGAGCGAACGCTCCAAGGAGGTATCCTTGGAGCGAACGGTAGCGATGATCTGATCCAGACGGTCCGAGATCTCATCAAAGTTACGGACAGAACCCTCTGGCATGACTACTCCTCGACGGAGTCGACAACAGCCTCGGCGGCGTCCGCATCCTCGGCCAGCATGCCAGCCTCAGCCTGGGCAACCGCAACCTTGGCGGCAGCCTCGGCAGCCTGTGCCTCCTCGCGAGCGCGATCTTCGGCCAGCAGCTCTTGGTACAGGTCCTCGCCCGGCAGCTCCTCGCTGCGAGCGATCTTGCCCAGCACGCCGTTGACGAACGAAGCGGACTGGTCGGTGCCATAGGCCTTGGCAAGCTCGACGGCCTCGTTGATTACGATGGCGTCCGAGACCTCCTCGTCGTTGAGGAAACGCATCTCGTAAACGGCGATACGCAGCAGATTGCGGTCGGCGCCGGGCATGCGCATAAGATCCCAGTTCTTGGCAACGGAGCGCAGAGCGCAGTCGATGCGATCGATATGCTCGTAGGCACCACGGCAAAGCTCAAGCGCATAGGGGTCGAGGGGGCCCTTAGAGATCAGGAAATCGCCCTCGAGGACGCGCTCGAGCGGACTGTCCGTGGCCTCGGCCTGGAACAGCAGCTGCAGCGCCTGACTGCGGGCAAGCGTACGCCCGCGATAAACCTTAAGGCTCAAAGGTTACTCCTTGGGGAAAACGAGGCCGTCGATGCAAACGTCAACACGCTCAACCTCAACGCCCACTTGGGCATCGATGGCGGCGACCACGGCGGCGCGAACGGCCTCGGCGAGTTTCTTGAACGGATAGCCAAAGAACACCACGACGCGCACGGTGAGTGCGAGCTTGTCGCCGACGACCTCGGCCTCGACCGCCGGCTCAGAAGCCGGGGCCTTGGACGAGAGCATCATGGAGACAAGGTTGGTGGCAAGGTCCTTGACGCCAACGGAGGCAATGCCCTCGACATCCGACACGGCGCGCGAGACGATGGCGGTCAGAACATCGGGCGAAATGCCGATGCCGTCAATCTTGATTTCCTGGGGCATGAGTCCTCCTAGAAGAGTTGGTTGCTAGACGCGGGAGACGAACTTGCCGTCGCGGGTGTCAACCTTGATGACCTCGCCCTCGTTGAGGTACATGGGGACCTGGATGACAGCGCCGGTGTCGATCGTGGCCGGCTTGGTGGAACCCTGGACGGTGTCGCCCTTAAAGCCCGGGTCGGTCTGGACGATGGTGGTCTCGATGAACATCGGCGGGGTCACGCCCATGAGCTCATCGTCGGCGAAGAGCAGCTGGCAGATGTCGTTCTCGCGCAGCCACTTGGAGTTCTCGCCCACCATGTCCTCGGGAACGGGAACCTGCTCATAGGACTCGTTGTCCATGAAGATGTAGTCGGTGCCATCGTTGTAGAGGTACTGGAACTCACGGGTGGTGAGCATGACGCTCTCGAACTTGGTGCCGGCGTTGCAGGTGTTCTCGACGACTCGGCCGCTCTTGATGTCGCGGGTCTTGTAGCGCACAAACGCGCCGCCCTTGCCCGGCTTGACATGCTGGAACTCGACGATGGTGTAGACCTTGTCCTTGATACGGAGACCGAGGCCGTTCTTGAAGTCGGCGGTAGAAATGGTAGGCATAGCGACCTTTCTTGTTATGGGCAGAACGCACAAGCGTCCAAATTACATACGACAGAAATTATACACTTGCAGACGGCGCCTGCAGCGAGCGCATAAAAAGAGAACGCGGGGCGTCCGAATCGATCCGGACGCCCCGCCCCAAACTATCTACCGAAGTAGACTAGCAGTCGATAACGTGCAGGTCGTGCGGGGTCTTGGTGAAGGGCTCGTAGCCGTTCTCGGTGACCACGCCGTAGTCCTCAAGGCGCACGCCGCCCACGCCGGGCAGGTAGACGCCGGGCTCCATGGTGACAACCGAGCCGATCTCGATGGTGTTCTTGCTGCGGTTGAAGTTGGGCAGCTCATGGATGTCGATACCAACGCCGTGGCCCAGACCATGGTTGTAGTAATCGCCATAGCCGGCATCGCCGATGATCTTCTTAGAGAGCTTGAAGATGTCGTTGCCCTCGACGCCCGGATGGATGGCGGCGACGCACTCCTCGTGTGTACGGCGCACGAGCGCGTACAGGTCGAGCTGCTCCTGCGTGGGCTCGCCCATCACGACGGTGCGTGTCATGTCGGAGCGGTAATCGCAGTAGCCCGCGCCGTAATCCATAAGAACGAAATCGCCCTTCTCGATCACGCGGTCGCTCGGCACGGCATGCGGGTTGGCGGTGTTGGGACCGCTCGCCACGATGGAGCCGAAGGCCAGGCTGTCGGCGCCGTTGGCGAACATAAAGTTCTCGAGCTCGTTGCGAACCTGCTTCTCGGTCATACTAGGCTTAATAAAGCCGAGCATATGCTGGAAGGCGGCATCGGTGATCGACTGCGCATGGCGCATGAGCTCGATCTCCTCGGCATCCTTGATGGCGCGCATCTTGCGGATGTCGTCGTGCATCAGCGTTAGCATGCAGGCGACGGAACGGTCCTCCAGGCCGCGCTGAATACCCTGGTAGAAGTTAATCTGCATATCGTCTTCGACAGCGCAGACACGGCACTTGTTGGCTGCGATCTTGCCGGCGACCCAGCCGGGAATGGTACCCTCGTCCATGTCGTAGACCCAAGGGCTGCCGGCGGGCGTGTTCTCCTCAAAGCTGTTGAGGTAGCGCGAGTCGGTGTGGAACAGGCACTGGTCGACCGTAATAAACGCAGCGTGCGGGAACTCGAAGGTGTAGTCGAAGACGCCCTTCACGCCCGTAAGCCAACGAAGGTTGGCCTCGTCGCGCACCACGATGGCGTCGTAGCCACGCTCGGCCATCAGGGCACGGACACGCTCGATACGACCGGCAGGACCGGCAGCAAACTCAGACATGCAGATTCCTTTCTTGTTGTCTCTAAATAGACGGGACGGGTCTCAACCGAACGACGGAATCGCATGCGATCCGCAACCGATTGAAAACCCGCCCCTCAACATGATACGAAAGACAATGGATGTCAATAAATCTTAGAGAAGTTCTTTGCGTGAAGCCAAGTAGGCGTGAGTATGGCGCTCAAGAACCTCGTCCTCAACGCTCGTTAGACGAATGGCGCCAAGTGCCGCGGGCAGCGGCAACATGCTGCGGTTCGAGCGAGCGAACTGCTGCTTGCGGAACTCCTCGATATATGCGGCAGGCTCCAGATCGAAGGCAAGTTCCTCGATACCAAAGTCCTCCAGGCAGTCATCGACCTCAAAGACGTAATCGATATCGAAGTCGCAGGCATCATGTGCTAGGCGCGCCTCAAAGCGCATGCCCTCGGATAACAGCTGATAGGCAGGAACCTGCGAAGCAGCATCGCCCAAGCAAGCGCGCAGAGCACGCTCCCCCGTCTTGCCAAAATCGAGCGCATGGCGGGCGCTCGGGTTCGTGGCCATCAGTACGTCCTTGCGGGCAGTCTGAGACCATTGAACTGCATTGACGAGCGCGACCTCCTCGCCCGCGAGAATCTCGGGAACGGTCTCAGTAAACTGATTCCAACGGGACTTGCTGCTCGAAAGCATGGTACCAACAAGTACCACATAGCCGAGCTTGAGGTACTCGGGGTCCGCCTCGCGAACAAGGTCGAGGTCACACACGACCAAGCCCGGCTCAGGACGGAACGCGATAGCGGGAAGCGCATTCGACGACGAGGCGACGAGCGGCTTCATGGTCGTCGCGACCGTGAGCATGGCGTCGAACGTCGTCGGCAGCAACGCGCACTCGGTGCGGCCGCACCACTGATTGGCACACCAGCTAACAACCGAGCAGGTTGCGGCATCGCCAACGGCGACAACCAGATCGTCACAGGTAATGCCATTGGCAGTCAGGGCGCCAAAGATAGCATCGGCATCAGCAAGCGTGGCACCAGCAGGCGAAACCTCGAGGGGAAGCTGTGACATGACAAAACCGGCGTCGACCAGCGCATGCTCGACGACCTCACCAAAACGCTCGGATGTGGCGTCGTTCCAAACGACCATCGCGCGCTTAGGCTTGCCCACAGTCGAGGCAAACATGCGCGACAACTCATCGAACGCGCCCAATCCGACACGGACATCGACGCTGCGGTTTTGGAAATTGATCAGTTGACGACGAATCATAGCAGCCCACGCTCCAAAAGCATCTCGGCACAAAGGTAGGAAACGTCCTCGAAGGACTTGTTGCGAATATCAAGGGTAAGGTCGGCGGCCTGGCGATACAGCGGACGGCGATGCTCAAACAGGCGCGCAGCATGCTCGGGCGAACGGAAATCGGGGCGCGTGTCGGACCGCCGAATCTGTCGAATCGAATCCTCGAAGTCGCCCTCGAGGTACACGCACGTACCCATTTCGTGCATCAGTTCAATATTCACCGGCGTTTCGACGATACCGCCCCCGCACGAAACCAACAGGCTGCGCTCGCTTTGGAGCGAACGGAGCGCCGAGGTCTCGAGCTCGCGAAAACGATCCTCGCCCTCGGTCTCAAAAATCTCGGTTACCGACTTGCCGCAACGGCGCACGACCAGACGGTCGGTATCGATAAAACGCCGCTTGAACATGGTGCCCACGTTGCGCGCAAGCGTCGACTTGCCCGCGCCCAAAAAGCCGATAAAGAAGATATGGTCGCAGCCGTGTTTGATGTGCTGGGACATGACGAGACCTATTCCTCGCAGGGAAGGTCGCGCAGGGCCCGGCGCTCAAAGATACGGAAGATCTGCGTATACCACAGGTCCTGCGTCGCCTGCGGCTTTACCAGGATGGTATCGACGCCGGCGAAGTTGCCGCTCCACACGTCCGTGTAGAGCTGATCACCGATCAGCACCGCCTCGCCGGCTGTGGCGCCGAGGCGCTTAAGGCCCGCCTTGAGGGCAAACGGCGCCGGCTTCATGGCGTGGCTGATGGCTTCGAGTCCCAGCTCGCGCGCAGAGCTCATGACCTGGTCGCGATGCCAGTTGTTGGACACCATGCACAGCTTAAAGCCTTTGGCGCGGGCGGCGTCGAGCCAAGCGGAAACCGCGGCGGGAACCTGCTCGGTGTCGCGCGGCACCAAGGTGTTATCGCGATCGAGCAGAATGGCGCGCTTGCCGTCGGCCCACAGGGTATTAAGGTCGATGCGATCGACCGAGGCAACGTAACGTTTGGGGCTAAAAATCCTCATACTAATTCCAAGACTGTTGATGCTCTTCGTAGGTTTGCGAGAAGTACTCCTCGTCCTGCGTAATGTAGAAATACAGGTCATCAGAGTCGGTCGGCTCAAGGGTGGCCTTGAGCGCCTCGAGCGACGGAGAGCAGATGGGCGTGGGCGGCAGGCCCTCATGCTTATAGGTGTTATACGGACTATCGCTCTGCAGGTCGTCGGCGGTAACCTCGCCACCGGTGACATACATCATGGTCGCATCGCTGTTGAGGTAACGCAGACCATCGAGCTTGCCGGCCAAGCGGTTGTAGAACACCGATGCCACATGCGCGCGCTGATCGGCGTTGAGGCCCTCGCGCTCAACGATAGAGGCCAAGTTGACGATGTCGTAGTCGGACATCTCCACACCGTAGCGTTCCTTGATCTTGGCTTCGCAGCTCGCAAAGTCAAGCGACTTGTACTCGGTCTTAAACTGATCGAGCATAGCGCGAATCACGCCATCGGCCGTCGGCGAATCACCCAACGAATAGGTCTTGGGGAACAAGAAACCCTCGAGCGAGTCGTTAGCGGCGCCCTTAAGGAAGCTATAGTCGTCCACGTAGTTGGAGGCCTTGGCCTGGTTGAGGAAGTCTTCCTTAGAGATGCTGTCGTAGGCCTGGGCCACACGGTCGGCGACTTGATCGACCGTTAAGCCCTCAGGGATAGTCAGCGCATTGGAGCCCGCGTTGGGGCCTTCCATGAGCTGCTGAACAACCTTGGTCGCATCCATGAGTGTGGTGAACGAATAATCACCAGGCTTGAGCGACATATCGGCGTTGAGCTTTTTCACCGCCGCATAGTAATCCTTGGGGTCTTCGACGATATGGTTCTCGGAGAGAATCGAGGCGATCGTATCGCCCGAAGCACCATCGGGAATGGTCACCGTAACCTGCTGACCAGCCGTAACCTTCGTATCCTCACCGGCAAAGAAACCCTTGACGGCCGGCACGACAAAGAAAGCGATCGCGGCAAGCGCAAACACGGCGACGACGCCACCGATAATCATAGGCACCGGGGAGCTTTTCTTTTGAGCACCGCGACGAGCATGCGTGTTGTAGCTCGAGCGGGTCGCCGGAGCAACGCCATGCGAACCACGAGCGTGATGCGAATGCGATTGGGGGGCCTGCGTTCGCTGGGTAGGTGCCTGCTGCTTAAAGCGGGTGCCGCCTGCAGGCTGGGCCGTACGAGCAGTGGGCTGCTGAGCCGCGTGAGAAGCCGAATGCTGAACCGAACGAGCAGAAGGCTGCTGACCCGTCCGTTGAACAGGTTGGGCCGAACGAGAGAAGGACTGCGCCGGGCGCGCGGCAGGCTGAGCTGCGCGCTGCGTCGGCTGTGCCGGACGCTGGCCAGGCTGGGCAGGGCGCGACGCCGGCTGCTGTGTACGATTCGGCTGGCGCGGATCGGAAGCACTAGGCATGCGAAACCTCCTCGTTTTTACGATCGAGCCACGTCTGCAAAAACAGGCTGGCGGCAATCATGTCGATCTTGCCCCTCATCTGCTTTTCGTTGAGTCCCTGCTCGCGCAGGATACGCTTGGCCTCTTGCGAGGACAGACGCTCGTCCTCAAATTCCAAAGGAAGATCGAGCTCGTCGGCAATCTTTTGCGCTACGGCGGCAACGCGCTCGGCCTGGGGGCCGGGCTCACCGGCCATGGTCAAGGGACGTCCGCTTACCAGGATGTCGGGCTCATAGTCCTCGACCAGGTAGCGGAACGTCTTGGCCATACCGGTGACCTCGGCAGCCGGAAGCACCTTGACAGGCATCGCCATCTTGCCATCACGGCTCGAGACGGCGATGCCAATCCTGGTCTCCCCTATGTCCAGCGCGAGCGCAACCACAGCGACTTCTTAGATTCTTAGGCGCCGAGCGCGGTCTTAGCGGCCGCGAGGGCATCGGCGATGCCGGCAGCATTCTTGCCACCAGCCTGGGCCATGTTGGGACGACCGCCACCGCGACCGTCGACCAGACCCGCGATCTGCTTGATCACGTTACCGGCGTGGAAACCGGCCTTGACGGCGTCATCGGAGCCGGCAGCGAGCAGGGCCGGAGTGCCCTTCTCAGTCACGCTGGCGACGACACAAGCGACAGGGCCGGCGACCTTCTGATGCACGGTATCCCATACGTTGCGCAGGTCGGCAGCCTCAAGGCCCTGGAGCTCAGCGACAACGAGCTTATAGCCGTCGAGCTCGACGGCGCCCTCGATGGCGCTGGAGATGGCGTCGGAGGAGCCACCGGTCAGAGCCTTCTTGAGCTTGTTGGACGTCTCGCGCAGCTCGGCCTGCAGGTTCTCCACGCGGGCGGGAACCTCGTCGACGCGGCACTTGAGCGCAGCGGCGGCGGCGTCAACGAGCGCCAGGCGGTCGGCCATATAGTCGAGAGCACCCTTAGAGGTCACGGCCTCGATACGGCGGACGTTCGAGCCCGTAGAGGACTCGGAAATAATCTTGAACAGGCCGATCTCAGCGGTGTTGGCAGCGTGCGTGCCACCACAGAGCTCGCGGGAGAACGGCTGGTCCTCGGCGCCCACGGAGACGACGCGGACGACATCGCCGTATTTCTCTCCAAACAGAGCGACAGCGCCGGCAGCCTTAGCCTCGTCGATGCCCATGACACGGGTCACGACCGGCTTGGAAGCGAAGATCTGCTGGTTGACCAGGTCCTCGACAGCCTTGAGCTGCTCGGAGGACAGGGCCTCGAAGTGCGTGAAGTCAAAGCGCAGGTGCTCGGGCGTCACCAGCGAACCGGCCTGGGAGACATGCTCGCCCAGGACCTGCTTAAGGGCGGCGTCGAGCAGGTGGGTGGCGGTGTGGTTGCGGCGCAGGAAACCACGGCGCTCGGCGTCGAGCGCGGCGGTCACGGTAGCACCGACGGTCAGCGTGCCCTCGGCAACGTGGGCGACATGGGCATACAGGCCGTTGTGGTTCTTGGTATCGGAAACGGTCAGCGAAACGCCCTCGGCGGAAAGCTCGCCGGCGTCACCCTGCTGGCCGCCCATCTCGGCGTAGAACGGGGTGCGGTCGAGCACGACCTCGACGTTCTCGCCGGCGGCAGCGGACTCGACGGACTCGCCGTTGCGCACGATGGCGACAACCTTGGCGCCCTCGATCACATCGTTGTCATAGCCGTCGAACTCGGTCGCAGCGACCTTGTCGGAAAGCTCAACCCACACGTCGTTGAAGCTGCCCCAGGCGTCGCCCTTGGCATTGGCGCGGGCGCGGGCCTTCTGGTCCTCCATGCAGGCAGTGAAGCCGTCCATGTCGACGTCGTGGCCAGCGGTGCCGGCGATCTCGACGGTTAGGTCGATGGGGAAACCAAAGGTGTCGTGCAGCTTAAAGGCAACATCGCCCGGAAGCACAGCGCCCTCGGCAAGCGCTGCCAGTGCCTCATCCAGGTAGACGCGGCCGTTGTCGAGCGTCGTGGAGAAGCGCTCCTCCTCGGAGGCAACGATACCCTTGACGAGCGCGACGTTCTTGAGCAACTCGGGATAGGCCTCGCCCATCTGAGCGTTGACCTCGTCGATGAACTTGGTCAGGAAGGCACCCTCGATACCCAGCAGGCGACCGTGGAACACGGCACGGCGGAGCAGACGGCGAAGGACGTACTCGCGGCCCTCGTTACCGGGGAGGATGCCGTCGGAAATCATAAAGTCGACGGCACGGGAGTGATCGGCGATGATGCGCAGCGAGCGGCTGACGCCGGAGTAGTCATCGGCGTCATAGGTCTTGCCGCTGATCTTCTCACCGAGCTTGATGAGGTGCTGCATCAGATCGCCGTCGTAGTTGGCGGTCTTATGCTGCATGATGGCGGCCATGCGCTCCAGGCCCATACCCGTATCGAGGTTGCGATGCGGCAGCTCCGGCATGGAGCCGTCCTCCTGGCGGTCGTACTGGGTAAAGACGAGGTTCCAGAACTCCAGGAAGCGGTCGCAGTCGCAGCCAGGCTTGCAGTCGGGGCTGCCGCAGCCGACCTCCTCGCCCATATCAAAGTAGATCTCAGAGCACGGACCGCAGGGGCCGGTGGGGCCAGCGGCCCAGAAGTTGTCGTCCTCGCCCAGGCGAGAGATGTGATCCTCGGCAACGCCCAGGGAGCGCCACACATCGTGGGTCTCGTCGTCCTCGGTAAAGACGGTGAAGTACAGGCAGTCGAGCGGCAGTTTGAACTCCTTGGTAATGAGCTCAAAGGCCCAAGCGCAGGCCTGCTGCTTGGAGACGCCGCCAAAGGAGAAGTCGCCGAGCATCTCGAAGAAGGACAGGTGACGGCCGTCCTCGCCGATGCAATCGATGTCGTTGGTGCGGACGCACTTCTGGCAGGAGATAGCGCCGATCTCCTTCATGGTCTTCTTGCCCTGGTAGTACTCCTTAAACTGGTTCATGCCGGCGTTGGCAAGCAGCAGCGAAGGATCGTCGGGGACGAGGGACGAAGAAGGATAGAGCTTAAGACCGCGCTCCTCAAAGAAGTTGAGGAACTTGGAGCGGATCTCGGCCGTAGTCATTGACGGGTAGTCAGCACTCATAGAGGGAATCTCCTCGGTTTCACATCGAAACAGTTCAAACGTAAAGATATTACCATCCCACCGCGCAAGTGCAAAAAAGAGGGCCGGCACAATGCCGGCCCTTCAGCGAAATTGCATGTTAGCGCGTATGAATATTAATCCGAATTACCCCGCTAGTTGTCATCATCGTCCAAGGAGCCGTCGATGCCGGTTTTGGTATCGTCGTCCGAGTTGGAATCATCCTCTTTGGCAAAGGGGTTCTTGAAGAAGCCCGTGGCATCAGGCTGCAGACCAGAGAGCTTAATCCAGGGATTATCGAGCTCGGGCTTGGGCATGGCCTTGGCCTCGGGCGCAGTCTCGTTGCCGATGAGCTCGGACTCGTAGATGAAAGTGTCGTCGCCGAGCGCGTCGTAGGCGGCGACCGGATTGCCATCGGCATCGCGGTACGGTGTGCCCTTAAACACGGCGCCGTCATAGGCCACAAGCTGGCGGCCGGTCTCATTCTCAAAATAGTACACGAAGATACCCTTGAGGGCCGCACACAGCGGGATGGCAATAATCATGCCGATGGGACCCATGAGTGCCGAGCCAATAACGAGCGCCGTGAGGCTCATGATGGGATGCACCTGCACCGAGCTCTGCATGACCTTAGGCGAAATCACGTTATCGGTGACGTTTTGCGCCACCATCGTCACGATGAGCGTCCATAACGCCAACATGGGACTGAACATGAAGCCGAGAACCGTGGCGATTGCTGCGCTCACCCAGGGACCGACGACCGGAACCAAATGCATGATGCCGGTAAAGATAGCCATGAGCGCCGCATACGGATGACCGATGATCATAAAACCGATAAAGGCGAGGAAACCACCGCAGATGGACGTCACGACCATACCGCGCATGTAGCCACCGACAGAGCGAGAAAGGATGGCGACCATAAAGCGGTACGAGGTCTCCTTCTCCTGACCGATGATGGTGCAGACCTCGTGGTGCATGCGAGGGTAGTCGCAGGCCATCCAGTACGCAAGCACCAGACCAAGGAAGATCACGAACAACTGCGAGGCCGTATTAGTGATGAGCGGGAACACACCGCGGCCAAGCTCGGCAGCGATCTGAGACACATACTTCGATGCCACGGCAACTAGCGACGAAAGATTATCGTCCAAATACTCCTTGAGCGGCGTGTTGTTGAGCGTCTTGGCATGCGAGATCATCTCATTGAGGTCGCCACCCGCAACACGAAGCTGCTCGGGCAGGCGGCTCAGGACTTCCATGATCTGACCAAAGAGAATCGGCGACAAGATGCAAACGACACCGACGAGCACGGCAACAACAACAATAAGCGCGACAAGCGAACCGATGCCGCGATTCACGCCATGGTGCTCGAGCCAGTTGGTGATCGGGGACATCACAAAGGCAATGATGGAACCAACGGCGAGAAACTCGATAACCGGGGCCAGGATGCCCATAAGGTTAAAGATGACAGCGGCGATGACAATGCAGCCGACAACAGCCCAAATGCGAAGCGTCAGAATGCGGGTGTCGCGCAGCACGCGATCGGTTTGTTGGGGGTGCTCACTCATGAACGAATCATCACTCCGTCGGGGTCGATCTTGTCCTGAATCTTCTTAAGCGTGCGGCGAAGCAGACGCGAAACCTGCACCTGAGAAATACCCAGCTTCTTGGCGATCTCGATCTGGGTCATGCCCTTCACAAAGCGCAGCTCGATCACCTCGCGCTCGCGCGGCGAGAAATCACGGATGGCTTCCTCGATCACTAGGCGGTCATCGGTAAAGTCGAGCTCGTTGTCGTCGTCGGCGTAACGGTCGAGAATCGAAGGGGCATCGTCGGAATCGGACGCACCAGGAGCCTCGATGGGCACCGAGGTATAGGCCGAAGAAGATTCCATAGCCTCGAGGACCTCATCGACAGTCACATCTAGATACTCAGCGATCTCCTCAACCTTGGGCGAACGCTGCAGCTCGTTGGTAAGTTTGTCAGTAGCCTGGTTGACCTTGGCCGAGAGCTCCTGCAGACGACGCGGTACGCGCACACTCCAGCCCTTGTCGCGAAAATGGCGTTTGATCTCGCCCAGGATAGTGGGTGTCGCAAACGTCGTGAACTCGAGTCCGCGCTCGGGATCAAAACGGTCGATAGCCTTGAGCAAGCCCAGATAGCCGACCTGCATGAGGTCGTCGAGCGGCTCGCCGCGATTCTTAAATTTGTTGGCAAGAAACCTTACCAGGTTCATATGGGACATGACGAGCTGCTCACGGGCGTCCGGATCACCGGTCTCCTTGTAACGACGAAACAGCTCGCGGGTTTTCTCCTTGTCCCAAGCGGTCTTGCCGCTCCGGGAACGTTCGGTCATATTAAATATCCGCCTTGAGGTCGAGGGAAAGCGTCAGGGGCGCCGTAGTCTTTTCGTAGGAGTCGCACACGCTCGCGAGGATGAGCTCGGCATACACCGCAGCCTGGTCGTCTTCATCGACCGTAGCCTGGTCGCCAAAGGTAATAGTCATGCCAACGTGGGTCTCATCGACATCGAATTTGATGGTGATGTCATCGCAGTCGACCGCGGTGCAACCAAAGATGAAAGCCTCCTCAGCAGCCATGCGGATGTCCTCGATGCGATCGACAGACATAGAGCACAGGGCACCAACGTTGGCTGCCGTCATGCGCACAAGGCGAGCGAGACGCGGGTCACCGGCAACGGTCAGCGTGATAGGGCAGGTTGCTTCGCTACTCATCGCAGGACTCCTCAGAGGTCTCGGCGGGCGTATAGGTGTAATACTGAGCCGGCTTGGATACAGACTTCTGACCATCATCGTCGCCCGCGGCGGCCTCGTCCTCGCCAATTAGGACGCGCTCGGTAGGCTGCTCGGCCTCCGCAGCGGCAGCGGCGAGCTTGCGATCGGCGTCGGCTGCAGGAGCCTTCACCTTATTGAAGAGCTTCTGCACAGCACCGGCGGCAGAGTCGGTCACGCTCGACACAGCATTGCTGGCCTCGGCCATGCTGCCCGTAACCTCGGAAATGTCGCGAACCACGGCTTCGACCTCTACGAGATTGGAGGTAAGGGCATCAACTGCCGTCTTGCTCGACTTAAGCAGCGGCTCCATCTGGGCAAGCGCCGGCGTAAGCTCATCGACAGCGCCATCGAGCTTTGCCACCACAGGCTGAGCCTCGGCGATGGTGTTGTTGAGGTCGTTCACGGTCTTATCGAGCGAGTCGACAACATTGCGGGTCTTGCGCAGGGTAAGCGCGAGCTCAGCGATGGCCCACACGCCGGCAACGGCGAGCAGCAGCAGGGCGATTTGAATGGGACTCATACAAGCCTCCCGGAAGAATCGAAATACAGACGCTTTTCATGGTACCCCAAAGGGGACCGAACATGCCAAGAGCAGCAACGTGGGACAAAATTATCAGCAGCTACCTCGGTGCATTCCCGCTGCGGTCGCGTTCGCTTTGCTCTACGCGCCACTCTTCCCAGCCGCGCCCGGCAGGCTGCCAAAATGCACCGCGTTCCAAGCCTTCGGGCAAATAGCGCTGATCGACCCAGCCTTCGGGATAATCATGTGGATACTTATACACACCGTATTCATCGCTGCCCGGGCGATGGCGATCGCGCAGATAGCTCGGCACCTCGCGAAGCCCACTAGAATGGATATCGGCCAGCGCCGCATCGATCGAAGCCTCACACGCGTTGGATTTTGGCGCCAAGCACACATAGAGTGCAGCCTGAGCCAGGTTAATGCGGCACTCGGGATAGCCAATGACCTCGGCAGACTTAAACGCGGCATGCGCCACCAAAAGCGCCTGCGGGTCGGCGTTGCCAACATCCTCAGAAGCGTGAATCATAATGCGGCGAGCGATAAACTTAGGATCCTCCCCAGCATCGATCATGCGCGCGAGCCAATAGATCGTGGCATCGGGGTCACTACCGCGCATGGACTTGATGAACGCACTGATAACGTCGTAGTGCATGTCGCCGTTTTTGTCATACGTAAAGCCGCGACGCGGGTTGGCAATCTTCACGTCATCCACGGTGATGGGATAGCGCTCCCCCGCCGCAGGCGCTGGCGTTCCCTCGGTATCGGGACGCGTGACGGCAATCTCGCTCGCAAGCTCGAGCGTCGTGAGCGCCGAGCGAGCGTCACCCGCTGCCAGCGTGCAGATGGTCTTGACCGTATCCTCATCGGCCGAGAACTTTCCGTTCAAGCCCTGTGGTGCCTCGAGCGCACGCTCAATAAGCGTGGCGATATCCTCATCCTTCAGATGTTCAAGCTCCACCACGCGCCCGCGCGACAACAGTGCCGAGTTGACCTCAAAGTACGGGTTCTCTGTCGTAGCGCCAATCATAATGACGGTACGGTTCTCAACTGCATGCAGCAGGGCATCCTGCTGCGACTTAGAGAAGCGGTGAATCTCATCGATGAATAGAATGGTGCGGCGGTCGTACGTATTCAGGCGCGTCTTGGCCTCATCAATCACACGACGCAGGTCCTTCACGGTACCCGTGACGGCGCTGACCTCAACAAACTCGCTCTTGGTATGGTTGGCGATAATGTGGGCCAGCGTCGTCTTGCCCGTACCGGCAGGCCCGTACAGAATCACGCTCGAAAGCACGTCGTGCTCGATCGCGGCACGCAGCCATGAACCCTTACCGACGGCCTTTTGCTGGCCCACGTACTCGTCGAGCGAATTGGGGCGCATGCGCACCGCAAGCGGCGCATTCTGAAAGGAACGCTCGCGCGTCGAAGCAGAAAAAAGGTCGTCCATAGCCATCCCGTGTATCAATCAAAAACGTTTTCCACTAACAGTATACCGAATTAATACGAACTACCGTTCGTTAATATAGGTACGGTGCGGAAACTCCAGACCAGGGAACAGCTTGCTCGTCAGCTCGCAGAAATAACCGTCCGTCATGCTCGCGATATAATCCACCACGGCTTGATCCTTGTCGTCCTGCCAGGCATAGGTGCGATCATAGTAGGAAAGCTGCTGCTCAATGCGCGAAATATGGTGCTTAAAGATGTAAGAGGACTCGTCGCCACTGTTTAGATCCCGCAGGCAACGGTCGTAGACCTTTACGAACGCCTCGCGCAGCTCCGCCTCGGAATCGCCTTCGATACCGCCCTTGCTATAGATCTTCTCGTAGTTCTCGCGCTTGGCTCGGCGAATTTCCTCAAACAGGTCCTCGCTCATCTCGATGCGCGGCTTACCATAGCTGTGCTCAACGATATCGATGGAAGCGTGCGTAAGGATCCAGCTGTTGTAGGCACCGCCCCGGCCATCATCAAAAGCGTCGGGTGACAGCAGGCCCGCCGCGATCGCATCCTGACGGTCACGACCGACGTAGGCAAGAATATCCGAGATGCGAACGACGCAGCCCTCGAGCGTCATGGGACGCAGATGCCCAATTGCGCTATAGCCCGTGGCAATGCAATCCTCAACCGTCTGGTCAAACTGGTCAAAGGAGCTCATGTCCGAGAGCTCAAACACACGTTGCTCGTACTCGCCGTTATGGCATAGCACGCCGTCGAGCGTCTGGAGCGACACGTTGCGGCCGTACAGTGCGTCGAGCACGCGGACCGACTGCACGTTATGGAAAAAATAACGCCCCGTACGCTCATGATAGATATCGTTGAGGAAGCGCTCGCCGGCATGGCCGAAAGGCGTGTGTCCCAAGTCGTGACTCAGGCCAATCGCCTCGATCAGATCGCAATTGAGCCCCAGGGCGCGACCGATATCGCGCGCAATGCGGGAGACGAGCTGCACGTGCAAACCGCGGCGTGACAGATCGTCATTGCTACGGAAGCTAAAGACCTGCGTTTTGCCTGCATAACGGGTGTACGCCGGAAGATGAAGTATCTTTTCGGTATCGCGCATAAACGCCGGACGCATAAGCGTGCCTTTGTCGGCGGCGCGATCAATACGACGAATGACCTGATCATCGTTGCAACGATACGGGTTGACATAGCCCGAAGCACGATCAGCGGCAATGCGCTCGACAAGCTCGGGCGACAACGCCGAGGGAATACGGTCCATGCGCGCCTTAATGAGGGCCGTTTCTTGATTAGATTCCATGGCATGCTCCTTAAAAAGGATGCGCAATCGGTTACAAAGTGCAGCCCACGACCTCGATTATGGCAAAAATCGGCACTAAAAACGGGAGCAATGGCAGGGAGCGCGATTTTGCGATGAGGCAGGAGAGGGCCAGGACCAGGAGCGAAACGGCAAATGCCACGATGCCGCCCATAGGGTCGAGCGTGCAAAGCGCGAAGAGTGCTTTGGCGTCCCCCATGCCAATCCCCGGGGCTTGACGAAGGCGCCGCCAGAGCGACTCAGTAAGCACAAGGGCAAGGTAGACGATGACCGCAAGACCGGCATGATCAAGTGCAGTGTTAACGCCCCTGTCGAGCCAAACGCCCGCCAACGCCGCCACGGCACATGCGCCGGCAAGCCCATTGGGAAACCGTCGCTCTCGGGCATCAATTGCCACGCCGGCAAAGATGCAAATCCAAAACGGGATATAGACCATCGGACTCCTCCTCGAGCTGCATCGCAAAAGCAAAAACCACCACAAAGGTGCCTGTCCCCTTTGCGGTGGTTTTGGTGGTGGTTATTTGGCGCCTTGCATGACCTCGTCAAGGGTAACGTTGACGGCGTGCTGCGTCGGCACCCAGTCGACCTTCAGGAACAGCGCGGCCACCGTGATGGGGATATAGCTGAACATAAAGATCGGGAAGGTAAACAGGTTAGTCACCAGACGCCACTTTTGCGCGCAGTGAATGTGCTTGTACTCAAAGATAGTCGTGAGCAGCGCCAGGATAAAGAAGGTCTGATACATCATGGCGAAGGTCATAATGAGCGAAGCGGCGCACGCCTGCATCTCGACTTCGGTAGCCAAGAAACCATGCGAAAGGCCACCCACAATCAAGAACGTCGCATTAGCGAGCATCGAGATCAGCGATAGCAGCATACCCGGGGCGATCGTCATGAACATGTCGTAGGCGGCAAAGCGATGATAGCGGAACGTCGACTTGACCAGATGCTTACCGTAGGTAAAGAACACCTGGTAAAAGCCCTTGGTCCAGCGCATACGCTGCTTCCAGGATGCCTTGAACGTCACGGGTTGCTCGTCAAAGAACTCCGCCGGCGCATAGCCAATGCGAATACCGTGAATAGCGCAGAACGTGGTGAACTGAATGTCCTCGGTCAGCGTGTGGAACTGCCAACCGTGCATGCCCTCGATAACGCTGGCGGAGATGAGGTAGCCCGAACCCGAGACAGCGCAAGAAGTCTTGCAGATATTGCGCGCGTTGTTGAGAAAGCGCGCCTCACGCAGGTACCAAGTGGCATTAGCTGCCGAGATCCACGAGCTGCCGAAGTTCTTGGAGTTACGATAGCTCGTGACCACGTGGAATCCCTGGTCAAAGGCATCGTTCATCTTGGACACGTAATCGCGGGAGATGACGTTATCGGCATCGAAGATAAAGTAGCCCTCAAACGTGTCGGGATACTCGTTAAGGATGCGATCAAAACCAAAGTCCATGACCCAGCTCTTACCCTTGCGGGCCAGGTCGTTGCGCTCATAAACGATGGCGCCCGCCTCGCGCGCGAGCTGCGCCGTGTTGTCGGTGCAGGCATCGGCGACCACGAAGACCTCGATAAGCTCGGACGGATAATCCTGATCCTTGATGGAGCGAACGAGGTTGGCGATCACGGCCTCCTCGTTATGCGCCGCGATAAAGAAGGCATAGCGGTGAAGTTTTTTGGCCTTGGGAGGCGCGACCTCGCCACGAAGAGCGCCAATGACAAAGAAGACCACCTGGTACAGAAAGCAGACCGTGAGCAGCGTAACCACAATCTGGTTAAAGATCACGATGGGCGTGTTAGTTTGTAAAAAGGCGAGCATGCAGGCTCCCGAGAACGCGTTACGTAAACAACCGTATATCATACCGCAGGCCTACCGAGTTCAAGAAACCACCTAATACCGGCTAGGCTTCGAGAAGGCCAAGCTGCGGGACGATGTCGTCGCCGGCGGCGGTGCGGCCAAGCGAGCGCGGGGCCAGGTCGTCAAGAACCGCAGCAAGATCCCAAGGCAGCTCGTCGCGGCATTCGATGCGCTCACCCGTCACGGGATGGTCGAATGCGACGCGCCAGGAATGAAGGAATTGCCTGGTCAGACCCTGATCGGCACGCGCATCGCACTTACCGTAGAGCGGATCGCCCACGCAGGCGTGGTTGATATGGCGCATATGCACGCGAATCTGATGTGTGCGGCCCGTAAACAGGTGGCACTCGACGAGCGTATAGCCGTCGTCGAAACGCGTGGAATCGAAGCGCTCGAGGACTTTAAAGGTCGTAATGGCCTGACGGGCAAAGGGGTCGTCCGAAACCGCCATCTTGACGCGGTCGCGCGTAGAACGGGCGATACCAGTATTGATGGTGCCCTCGTCCATGGCGATGTGCCCGTGAACGAGCGTGATATAGCGACGATCGAGCGTGCGCGTGCGAATGAGATTTTGAAGCGCGCGCTGCGTGTCGTCGTCCTTTGCCGCAAGCATGAGACCCGAGGTATCGCGATCCAAACGATGCACGATCCCGGGGCGGTCCTCACCCTGTACGGTACCAAGATGGTCGATGCCGCAGTGGTAGACCAGAGCGTTCGCAAGGGTGCCGCTCTCGTGGCCATGGGCGGGATGGCACACCAGGCCCCGCTGCTTGGAGAGCACGATAAGGTAGTCGTCCTCGTAGCGGATATCGAGGGGAATGGCCTCGGGAATCACGTCGGTCGGGTCGTGCGGCTCGGGCAAGTCGACCGAGATGCGATCGCCGGCGCGTACGGCGCACTTTTTAGAGAGACAAGTCTCACCGTTGACGGCAACGGCGCCTCCCTCGATCAGATGCGCGCAGGCAGAGCGCGTGGGACAGCCATCGTTGGCGCCCAAATAGGCGTCAAGACGCTGACCAGCGGAATCGTCGGCAACAAGAATATGGATGTCGGCCATTAACGCTCATTCCTTTCGCGAATCTTGCGGGCACGCTCCCCACGCTGCTTGGCCTTGCGCTTAGCGCGGGCCTCATCACGGGCATTGAGCTCGGCAGTCGCATCAACCTCGCGGGCCGCGGGGCTCAAGAACATGTATCCGAAGAGGGCGAGCACGACGCCCAAGGTAATGCCGATATCGGCCACATTGAAGACGGGGAAGTCGATGAAGGTGGTGGCAATAAAATCGGTCACGAAGCCAAAGGCCAAACGATCGATAGCGTTGCCGATAGCACCGCCCGCAACCATCGCCATGCCCACAACCTCAAGATGGGCGAGCTGGGGTGCACGAATGAGGTACACGGCAATAGCGACAATGACCGCCAGCGCCAGCACGGCAAACGCGATGCCATGCCCCTCGCCCATGCTAAAGGCAGCACCGATATTGCGGACAAACATAAAGTCGATGACACCGGGGATGACAGTCACATGCAAAGCTTCGCCCACGGCACGAACCGCAAGCTTGGTCAGCTGGTCAACAAGCAACACAGCCAGCGCCACCCCACCAGCAACACCCAACCGCCAACGCAAAGGCGGCGTCATATCCCCAGCACGACCCAAATCAATCCCCTACCCTCAAGAACATCGAATTACATTTTACGCAAGTAATCATCTTATAGTGACAAACGCCAAACCCGCAGCATATTCACCAACGCTAGCGAAATAACCAGCTAAAAACGAAAGCGGCATTCCGAAAAACAGAATGCCGCTTGGACTTGACAAAAGTTGACGTTGGGTGTTCCTATAGTTTTGTCAACCGTCAGGGCTACTCCCGGTAGGGCACCCGGTCGCGCATCACGGCGTATATCGCCCTGAGCCGCTTTCTCGCGACGGCCTTGAGCGCCCGCCCGTGGCCCATGCCCCGCGCCCTGCAGGCCCGGTAGTACTCGCCGTAGCGCCCCGACGACCTGACCAGGCTGTTGCACGAGAAGATCAGCAGGGACTTGAGCCTCGCGTCACCGCGCCTGGACGCCCTGACCGACCTCACCGACGTGCCGGAGCTCCTCACCCTCGGTGCGATGCCGCAGTACGAGGCCAGGTGGTCGTGGTCTGGGAACCTCCCGATGTCGACCGACACCGCGAGCTGCGCCGCCGTCCTCGGCCCGATACCGGGCACGGTGAGCAGGCACGCGTAGGTCTCGTCGCCCTCGAGCAGCGCCGCCGTCTCGGCCTCGAGGGCCCCGGCCTCGTCGAGGGCCTCCGATATCCGGGTGGCCAGGAACCTGACCTGCCTGTTCTCGGCCTCGATGAGCGCCGGCGGGGGCGCAGTCGAGGCGGCCGCGGCCTCCCCGGCGGCCTCGGCCTGGATTGGCTACACTGATGTGGACAGTTCCGGGAGGGGCGCAGGAGACGGGAGGGCCGTATATGAGGGACCCCAGGCACCCGAGGCATTTCACCGACGAGTTCAAGAGGCAGATAGTCGACCTCTACAACGCCGGCAAGC
>DBFALE010000026.1:0-68988 GCA_048230835.1 Collinsella sp. | reverse complement strand
TTCCCCACGTGTGAGACGCATATTCTAACGTGCGACACCGAGGGCGCCCAGATCGAATACCTGTAGTCGCCGTCCCGTATCCTCGCCGGGGAGGCCAGGGGCTTTGCCCCCAAATCGTCCTCGGACATGGCAGGACCCCCACTGCGCACTTCGTGCGGCGGGGGTCCTGCCATGTCCGAGGACGATTTGGGGGCAAAGCCCCTGGCCTCCCCGGCGAGTATACGGGACGGCGACTACAGGTATTCGATCTGGGCGCCCTCGGTGTCGCACGTTAGAATATGCGTCTCACACTTGGGGAACTGCTCACGCAGCTTGACCTGCAGGAACTTTGCCACGATGGTGTCGTCGGTTACAGCCATGAGGGTCGAGCCGGAGCCACTGATCCAGATGGTCTTGGCGCCGCCGTTAAGGCAGGTGTCGCGCACGGCGTTGTAGTCGGGGATGAGGCGGCGGCGATAGGGCTCCTGGATGCGGTCGTCGTTGGCGGCGGCAATCAGGTCAAGGTCGCCGGTCTCCAGACCGCGCGTCATGCCGGCGATGCGGCCCATCTGCCACACGGCGGTGGAGAGCGGAATCTCCTGCGGCACGACCTTGCGTGCCTCACTCGTGTGTACCTCGTAAGGTGGAATCACGGTAATAAAACGCAAGCGGTCGCTCACCTCGTAGCGCAGGCACTGGGGGAGCGAATCGGTCGGCGTAAAGGAGCAGACGGCGCCGCCCAGGATAGCAGGGGCGACGTTATCGGGATGGCCCTCGACCTCGGTGGCAATGCGGACAAGCTCAGCGCGGTCGACGGTGTGGCCTGTCAGTGCGGCGGCGGCCATAATGCCGGCGACGACGCAGGTGGAGCTGGAACCCAGGCCACGAGCGACGGGCACGTCGGTCTGAATGTCGATAGCAACGGGAAAAGCCGGCTCGCCCCACGCGGCCAGAGCGTCGACAAAGCTCACATAGACCAGGTTATTCTCGTTTTGGAACTCCTCGGGGCAGCCCGTGATGGTGAGCTTGTCGGCGCGCTCGAAGGTGAAGTGCGAGTAGAGGCTAACGGCCATGCCGAGGGTGTCGTAGCCGATGCCTAGGTTGGCGCTGGTTGCTGGGACGGTGATTTTGATCATGTGAGTCCTCCTGGGCGGGTCTGGCCGTTTAGTTCGCTGCTCGGGCAGTCCTGGCTCGCTCGGAAAGCACATTAAGTGCTTTCCGGCTCGTGCGGAACTCGCGACGAACTAAACGGCCAGACCCGCTCGCACGCTCGTCATCATCCCGAAAGCTAAATAATTAGAAGGTGCGCCGGCTTTCGCCGGCGCTTAATAAGGGATCTAGTTGGTGCTCATTCGTTTTGCTGCAGACTCGACGTAGCTTGCCATCTCATCGACGTCGCAGACGTCTTCGAAGCGGACGGGCTTGGATTCGAGTTCGGCGAGCTGGGTCGGGGCGACCGTGTTGGTGGCCTGCTCGAGTACGCGCATAGCCTCAAAATCATCCTCGGGAACGTCGAGGCCCAGGGCGTCGCAGCAGGCGCGCGGGAACTTGTAGGGGCTTGCGGTCGAAAGCAGCACGCGGGCCTTGGCACCCTCGGCGGGAGCGATTTTTTCAAAGACGTGATAGCCGCAAGCGGTGTGCGGGTCGATCACGTAGCCGTTCGCGTCCCAGCAGCTCTTGATGGCAGCGCGGACCTCGTCCTCGCTGGCCCAACCGCAGCCAAAGACGCTCTGAATCTTTGCTAGCAGGTCGGCGGGAACCTCGTAGCGACCAGTCTGTGCCAGCTGCTCCATAAGGCTAGCAACGAGTTCGCAGTCGCCATCGGACAGGAAGTAGAGCATGCGCTCGAGGTTGGAGCTGATGAGGATGTCCATCGACGGTGAGATGGTCGTGAAGAACGGGCGGTTACGGTCGTAAACGCCGGTGGTCAGGAAGTCGGCAAGCACGTTGTTCTTGTCGCTCGCCACGACGAGCTTGGCGACGGGCAGACCCATGCGCTTGGCGTAGTAGCCGGCCAAGATATCGCCAAAGTTGCCGGTCGGTACGCAGAACTCCACGGCGTCGCCGGCCTCGATGGCGCCGGCGCGCAGCAGCTGCGCATAGGCGGCAAAGTAGTAGACGACCTGCGGTACCAGGCGACCGACATTGATGGAGTTGGCGCTCGAAAGCACCGTGCCGGCGGCCTCCAGACGCTCGGCAAGCTCCTTATCGGCAAAGATGCGCTTGACGGCGCTCTGAGCGTCGTCAAAGTTGCCGCGGATGCCGCAGACGGCGACGTTGTCGCCCTCCTGCGTGGACATCTGCAGGTTCTGGACGCGGCTGACCTTGCCCTCGGGATAAAAGACGGTGATGCCCGTGCCCGGAGCGTCGGCAAAACCGGCGAGCGCGGCCTTGCCCGTGTCGCCCGACGTGGCGGTGACGATCATGATGCGCTCGGCGCCGCCGTCCCTGGCGGAAGTGCGGGCCATCAGACGGGGGAGCATCTGCAGGGCGACGTCCTTGAAGGCGCTTGTGGGGCCGCCAAAGAGCTCCATCACATAGGTCTGAGGGGCGTCGGCGCCCGGCGCAGCGTCGAGTTTGACGAGCGGCGTAACCTCTTCACTCGTGAACGTGCCGCGGTATGCCTCGTCGACACACGCCGAAATTTCTTCGGCCGTGTAATCATTCAGTAACATTCCCAACACATCTTGAGCGATTTCAAAGTACGATTTATCTGCAAGCGAGCTGATATCGACCTGCTGGGTGCCGAGCTCGTCCGAGACAAACAAACCCCCGTCGGGAGCGATGCCGGTGCGGATTGCCACCTTACTTGAGCACGATAAAGTGCGTCCTCGTGTACTATGATAAGTTCCCATATAACACTGCTCCTCGGATGCCTTGGTCCCAATCGGTGAAACCATGGTATCAGAGCGCGCAAAACAGGTTTGCAGAGGCTTTTAGAAAGGTAACCTCCAGCCCATGATTAAGATTGCCAAGTTTGGCGGCTCGTCGGTCGCCGATGCCGAACACTTCAAAAAGATCAAGGCCATCGTCGACGCCGACCCTGCCCGCCGTTTTGTGGTGGTTTCCGCCTGCGGCCGCCGCTTTAAGGGCGACACCAAGGTGACCGACCTGCTCTACCTGGTTAACGCGCACGTTAAGTATCACGTGTCGTGCGAGGAGCTACTCGAGGACATTGGCCAGCGCTATTTTGATATCGCTGACGAGCTGGAGCTCACCTATCCCATCCGCGAGGAGTTTGCGGCCTTTGCCGAGCGCGCCCGCTCGGGCGGCTACTCCACCGAGGAGCTCGTGAGCCGCGGCGAGTATTTCACCGCTCGCCTGATGGCCGAGTACCTGGGCCTGCCGTTCCTGGACGCCGCGACAGTTGTGGCGTTCCATCACGACGGTACGCTCAGCATGAATCGCACCTCCGAGCTGGTGCAGGAGTACGGTCAGCAGGGCGGCTTTGTTATGCCCGGTTTCTACGGCGCGACGCGTGAGGGCCAGATCAAGCTGCTCGACCGTGGCGGCGGCGATATTTCCGGTTCGATTCTGGCCAAGTGCCTGGGCGCCGACCTGTACGAGAACTGGACCGACGTTTCGGGCTTCTATTCTGCCGATCCGCGTATTGTTCCCGAGGCTCAACCCATTGCGCGTGTTACCTATGAGGAGCTGCGAGAGCTTTCGTACATGGGCGCGAGCGTCCTGCACGAGGAGGCCGTGTTCCCCGTGCGCGAGGCGGGTATTCCGCTGGTCATCAAGAACACCAATGCGCCGCAGGACCCCGGCACCATCATTAGCGAGACGGCTGACGAGGGCGAGGCGGAGCCCATCATTACCGGCGTGACCGGCAAGCGCGGCTTTGTCGCCATCAACGTTGCCCGCGACCGCACCAAGCCCCGTGTTGGCTTTATGCGCCGCGCGCTTTCGGTGTTCGAACGCTATGACGTTTCCGTCGAGCACATGCCCACCGGTGTCGACCGCTTTGGCGCCGTGGTGCAGGAGCAGGACGTTCACGATTCACTGTACTCGCTCGTGGGCGACATTCAGCAGGAGGTCGAGCCGCTCGAGATCGAGGTTGTCGAGGGCTTGGCGCTTATCGCGACCGTTGGCCGCAACCTGCGCGGTCGTGCCGGCATCTCTGGCCACCTGTTTGGCATGCTTGGCCAGGCGGGCGTGAGCGTGCGTATGATTTCACAGAGCTGTGACGAGATCAACATCATCATTGGCGTGGAGGAGAAGGACTTCGATCTGGCGATTCGGACCATTTACCGTGCCTTCTCCGATGAGAACGGCATTGTGAAGGTCTCCGACTTGGAGGCCCCCGCGCCGGTCGATCCCGCTCTGGCCGCGCTCAAAAAGTAGCGACTGCTCGGTAGATTTTTGGGTCATGTCTCACAAAACTACGGCGGGGCGTTTCGTTTCGGTTTCGTTTCGACGGGGCGGGTTTCGTGCCCGCCCCGTTCTTGTATAAACTGGCAACAATAATCGGCCTGCTCGGCGTGCGGGCAAAAGCCACAACCTTTAAAGGGGGAAGCATGAAACAGTACACGGTTGCTATTTTGGGCGCGACGGGAGCCGTGGGCACCCAGATGCTCGAGTGCCTCAACGAGCAGGAGTTCCCGGTCGGCAAGCTCAAGCTGTTGGCAAGCGCACGCTCCGCGGGCAAGACCGTTGAGTTCCGCGGCGAGCAAATCGTGATCGAAGAGGCTTGCCCCGAGGCCTTTGAGGGCTGCGACATCGTGCTCGGCGCTGCCGGCGACGATATCGCTAAGGAGCTGCTGCCCGAGGCCGTCAAGCGCGGAGCCGTTGTGGTCGACAACAGCCACGCCTTCCGCATGGATCCCGAGGTGCCGCTGGTCGTGCCCGAGATCAATGCCGACGATATCAAATGGCATCACGGCCTTATCGCCAACCCCAACTGCGCGACCATCATCGGCCTGGTTCCCACGTGGCCGCTGCATCAGCTCGCCGGCGTGAAGCGTATGATCGTGTCCACGTATCAGGCAGCTTCGGGCGCTGGCGCGCCCGGTATGGCCGAGCTCGAGGCTCAGCTGGCCGCCCTGGGCCGTGGCGAGGAGATTCCCGAGCCGCACGCGTTTGCCGCCCAGCTGGCGAGCAACCTGATTCCGCAGATTGGCGGTGTCAAGGAGGAAGGCTTTACCTCCGAGGAGATGAAGCTGCAGAACGAGGGCCGTAAGATCATGCACCTGCCCGAGCTGCGCGTGAACTGCACCTGCGTGCGCGTGCCCGTGCTGCGTTCGCACTCCGAGAGCATTACGCTCGAGTTTGAGCGCGATATTACGGTTGAGGAGGCCCGTGCTGCGCTTGCTACCGCTCCCGGCGTCAAGCTGGTTGACGATATGGCTGCCGAGGATGCACACGACCGCTTCCCCATGCCGATGGATACGTCCGACCAGGACCTGATTTGGGTCGGCCGCGTGCGTCGTGACATCTCCAACCCCGAGGCCGCGCGTGGCATCACCTTCTGGTGCTGCGGCGACCAAATCCGTAAGGGCGCGGCAACCAACGCCGTCCAGATCGCTAAGCTGCTCTGCGAGTAAGTTGACCTGTCCGGCGGGGACCGGGCTTAGTTTTCAGAACGTCCTCGACCATGTGTGGCGCCATGTCCTGCTCCTTCGGAGCCGCGGACAAGGCGCCACACTGGTCTGCGGAGTGTTCTGAAAGCTAAGCCCGGCCCCCGCCTGCGGTGACTCGGCTGCGAGCAGTCTGCGATGGGGCCGTTGTTGGTTGGGGCCGCTGGGCTGATGTGGGGGGCGCGCGGCTGTTGCGGGCCCTGGTCCCGGCGGCGGCCTCGGCGCTTCGCGCCTGCCGCCTTTGGGGACTGTGGGGCGCGGCCGGCTGCTGCGGCGCGGTGCGCCTGCTGCCTGTGGGGACTTTGGGGTCGTGCGGCAGCTGCGGCGCTGCGCGCCTGCTGCTTTGGGTGACTTTGGGGTCGATTGGGGTTGTCTGCACAGTTCGCGGTATTATGTTGCGGAGTTTTGAAAGGAGCCGCTGGTGGTCACGACGACGTTTGCTTCGCCTTTGGGCGAAATCTTGCTTGCCGCTGATGGCCGCGGCCTGACGGGGCTTTGGTTTGAGGAGCAGGAGCATTTTGGCTCCACGCTTCTCCGGGAAGACTCCGAACATGTTGAAGGCGCCGACGCGGTTTCCGGTACCGGTGGCATGTCGTCGGTAAGTCCCGCAAATGGTGCGGCCTCTTCGGTGCTTGAGCGTTCCTGGGCTTGGCTGAATGCTTATTTTGCGGGGCAGGAACCTCGGTTTACGCCGCCGTTGCATTTGATTGGCACGGCGTTTCAGCATGAAGTTTGGTACGAGCTGCTTTCTATTCCGCGTGGCGAGGTCGCCACGTATGGCGAGATCGCCCAGCGTGTTGCGGCTCGACATCGTGTGCCGGGAAATGAGGCACCCGTTGTGTCTCCCCGTGCCGTGGGGGCCGCGGTCGCGCGTAATCCCATTTCGATTATTGTGCCGTGCCATCGCGTGGTGGCGGCCGACGGATCGCTCAACGGATATGCCGGCGGCCTCGACCGTAAGGAGTGGCTGCTGCGGCTTGAGGGCGCGTACGAGGAGTAGCGTTCGAGTGCTTTGCCTGTAGTAGCCGACTTCGACCAAAGCTCGCTCGAGTTCGCTTTGATCAGAGCACTTAAGACCCTTGTTTTCTGTCAATAGTGCCATCTGTTCGTTGATGGATATCCACGACTTCTGGTATTTCATTTAAGCCTCTTGATATAAAAAGAGCTGGAGTTGCGCATCGTCGAGAGGCTTTCCAGCTTTAGCAAAACAAACTTATTAGATGCGACGGGCCGCGTCAAGATAATTACCGGACGGCCTAGGAGGCGGCTGGTTGGCTGGTTTAAAACCTGGCGCGTGAAATGACGCTCCACGCTATTCAGCGCGCTTGATAGGATGACGAACCACGGTTTTAAGTTTCTCCGGTGCACATTTGCGTGGATCGGAGAGATAGATTTCGTGATGTAAACGGGAGTCTGAGAAGTCGGGGACATAGCCCTGCTCGGTCATGTATTCATGCATAGCGTTTACGGTCGCCGGTTCGTTGTCGTAGGGCCCGGTGTGCATGCATTGAACGCAGAGACCCTCGTCAACTTTAAGCAGCTCAACGGCGGAAAAGTCCAGTTTCTTCTTGGTCGTGGCTTCCGCGACTGCCCAGTCAAAGTCATCTCGGCTGACGAAATCGGGCAGGCGGATGCACGAGATAAAGTTGAAATCGTCCTTGCGTACATAATCGATGTCACCGCTCGGGGAATCTTGCCACCAGAAACCCTCGAGCGGCGGTACCACAAAGTCGAAATAGCCCTCGATACTCCTTGAGCCTTTCTTCGACATCTTGACGGTATAGGCGATGCCGTAAAGCAGCGGCAGGGCGTTTTGATACTCGCCACCTTCGGTATTTGGGTCGCCCTTTCCGCGAACGGCAACGTAGCTCATAGGCGGGACAGTTACGATACTCGGCTTGCTTGCAGGTTTGTAGAGCTCCTTGCATTCCTTCTTAAAGTCGAACGCCATGTTGGCCGCCTTTCTGCGTATTGGCCAGCTTAGATAATGGAATCATATCATAGAAACGAACAACTGTTCGAATGATTTGGCTGACAGATAGAGATGCGTGCGTTGTGTTTGGCGGTCGGCCTGACCCCGTCGATGATTTCTCTGCCTTCCCGGCGCCTCATCTATAGCCGCCATTTCCCCATATAAAACCTGCCAAAATGAACCTGCCCCTTTTTGGTCGGTGCGAAATGGGTAATACTAAAGAGTTATCCGACCAGATGGGAATTAATCGATGGCCTATATCGAATTCAAAGACGTCATCAAGGCATACGGCGAGGGCGACGCCCGCATTCACGCACTCGACGGCGCGAGTTTTACGGTCGAGCGCGGCGAGCTCGCCATCATTTTGGGTGCTTCAGGCGCCGGTAAAACGACGGCGCTCAACATCTTGGGCGGCATGGACACGGCAACTTCCGGCACCGTGACGGTGGACGGGCGCGACGTGAGCTCCGCTAACGAGGCGCAGCTCGTGGAATACCGCCGCGCCGACGTCGGCTTTGTCTTCCAGTTCTACAATCTGGTCCCCAACCTGACGGCCCTCGAAAACGTTGAGCTCGCAGCTCAGATTTGCCCCGATTCGCTCGATGCCGAACAGACGCTTCGCCAGGTTGGCCTGGGCGAGCGCCTGGGCAACTTTCCGGCACAGCTTTCGGGCGGCGAGCAGCAGCGCGTGTCCATCGCCCGCGCACTGGCAAAGAACCCCAAGCTGCTTCTGTGCGACGAGCCCACGGGCGCGCTCGACTATAAAACCGGCAAGCAGATCTTGCAGCTGCTGCAGGATACCTGCCGCAAGCAGGGCATTACGGTCATCATCATCACGCACAACTCCGCGCTCGCGCCCATGGCCGATCGCCTGATTCGCTTTAAGAGCGGCCGCGTGGAGAGCGAGACGGTCCAGCAAAATCCCGTGCCTATCGAGACGATCGAGTGGTAGCGCCCATGGATCAGGACCGCCAAAACAGCCAACGCCGCGACGCGCAGAACACGGAGCGCGAGCAGGATTTTACGACCTACCGCACTGCCCAAAGCTCAAACGATATGGTGCCGACGGTGTTTCGCCGCGGTGTCTACCGCACGATTCGCGGCAGCCTCAAACGCTTCTTGTCTATCGTCGTGATCACCGCGCTCGGCGTGAGCGTGATGTGCGGCCTTAAGGCGGGTTGCGAGGACCTGTGCGATTCGGTTGACGCCTACTTCGACCAGCAAAATGTCTATGACATTAACGTGCAGTCGACCTATGGCCTGACTGACGATGATCTCGACGCCATCCAAGAGGTCGATGGCGTCGAAACGGCCGAGGGCATCTACACCGAGACCGCCTACACCGCCGTGGGCACAACGCGCGAGCGCGTGGTCGTGCAAAGTCTCTCCAAGGAGAATATCGATCAGCCAGTGCTCGTGAACGGCGATTTGCCCGAGAGCGCCGATGAGGTCGCGGTGACTTCGAAGTTCCTGAAGGCTTCGGGCAAAAAGCTCGGCGATACGGTGAGCTTTGCTGCCAACGATGCGAGCTCGTCGAACCAAAGCGCCAAGGATCAGTTTGCCGATGGCGATTACACCATCACGGCCGAGGTTCTCGATCCCACTGATGTGAGCTCCGACTCGACGGTCAACGCCTTCCGTGCCGCCTCGGCGGCGGACTATAAGTTCTATGTGAGCGAGGACGCCGCGACATCTTCTTCCTACTCCGCGGTCCACGTGGTCGTCGAGGGAGCCAAGGATCTCAACTCATATTCGGATGCCTACGCGGCAAAGATCAATGAGGTCAAGGGCAATATAGAGAAGATCCGCGAGGAGCGTGAGAAGGCGCGCGCTCAGGAGCTGACGGTCGACACGCCGACAAGCTTGGATGCGGCCGAGCGTCAGGCCGCCATGCTCTTTGGGATCGAGCAGGACAACATCAATCGCATGGCCGAGGGCAGCGACGAGCGTGCGCAGGCGCAAGCCGACCTGGACCAGCGCCGTGCCGCCGCCGACCAACAGTTTGCCGACGCCCGCGCCGAGCTTTCCGACCTGGGCGAATGCACCTGGTACATCCAGGACCGCGGCAATATCGCAAGCTACTCGAGCGTGGAGAGCGATAGCTCGTCAATTGAAGCCATCGCCACGGTGTTCCCGTTCATCTTCTTTATCGTCGCCGTGCTCATCAGCCTTACCACCGCCACGCGTATGGTCGAGGAGGAGCGCACGCTCATCGGCCTGTATAAGGCGCTCGGCTATTCGCGCGGACGCATCCTGTCCAAATACGTGGACTATGCGCTGTGGGCTTGTCTGATCGGCGGCGTGCTCGGCAACATCATCGGATTTGTGGGCCTGCCGCTGTTCCTGTTTACGGTGTTCGACGACATGTACTCGCTGCCCCAGATGCTGCTTTCGTACGACATCGTGTCCTCGATCGTCTCGGTGGCGCTGTTTGCCGTGGGCGTGGTGGGCGCCACGATTATCGCCTGCCGCCACGAGATGGCCGAGACCCCGGCCTCGCTTATGCGTCCCAAGGCCCCGCGCGCTGGCTCGCGCATCTTGCTCGAGCGCATCGGCTTTATCTGGCGCCGCATGGGCTTTTTGAACAAGGTCGCTGCACGCAACCTATTCCGTTACAAAAAGCGCGCCTTTATGACCATCTTTGGCATCGCGGGCTGTACGGCGCTTGTGATTTGCGGCATGGGCATCCGCGATACGTCGGTGGCGCTTTCGCCCAAGCAGTACGGGCATATCACGCGCTATGACCTGCTGGCGGTTGCCAATCCCGACGATTTTTCGCAGACGTGCGCGGCATTGGATGAGCGAAGCGCAGCCAAGGATTCCGACGTGACCGTGACTTCGACGCTGCCGATTATGACCGACAACGTCACCTTTACATTTGGCGGCAAGAGCGAGACCGTGCAGCTGATCGTGGTGCCCGATGACCGCACGAACGACCTGGACGACTACGCGCGTCTCGAGGATGAGTCCAAAGAGCCACTGTCTTTGCGTGACGGAGACGTGTATCTGAGCAAGAGTTCACAGCTGGTTCTTGGGATTCAGCCGGGCGACACGGCGCAGGTCCAGGATTCGTCGCTCAACGTCGCCAAGGTCAAAGTCAGCGACATCTCGCTCAACTATTTGGGCAACACGCTCTATATGACGCAGGGCACCTATGAGCGCGCGTTCGGCCGAAGCGCGCGTCTTAACGGCATCTTTGTGCTGCTTAAGGGCTCGTCGGCCGACCAGATTGCGTTTAGCAAGAATCTTAAGAGTGACGGTTGGCTCACCATCTCGAGCACGGCCGAACATTGGCAGAACTACGAGGCGAACTTCACTATCATCAATTCCGTCGTGGTGCTCGTGACCTTTATGGCGGCGTGCCTGTCGTTTGTGGTGGTGTTTACGTTGTCCAACACGAATATCTCCGAGCGCGAGCGCGAGCTGGCGACCATCAAGGTGCTGGGCTTCCGCCGTGGCGAGGTACACCATTACGTCAACAAGGAGACGTTGATCCTCACGGCGATTGGCACCGCACTGGGCGTGCCGCTGGGTGGCCTGCTTGCCGAGAGCTTTACGTACATCCTGCAGATGCCGTCGCTGTACTTTGACGTCGAAGTCGAGCCGCTGAGCTACGTGCTTGCCGTGGTGCTTTCCTTCGGCTTTACGTTTATCGTCAACCTCGCCACCAACCGTACCCTCAATAAGATCGACATGGTCGGCGCCCTCAAGAGCGCCGAGTAACCTGCCAAAAAGGGACAGGTTTATTTTGGCAGGTTTTATCGGGGCAAACGCCGGACAACCATTAGGTGGTCCGGCGTTTGCCCCGTTTTGCTGGGGATGTTTGTCGTTCGGTGCTCTTACTGGCCAATCCAGTGTTGCGCATAGCTCTTAATGTCCTCGGTAAAACCGTCAAGGTCGTCGAGGGCGATCACGCTGTCGATAAGCAAATTGGCTATCTCGCGGTGCATTGTGCTGCGGCGAATGTCGTTTGCAATTACACCTGAGGACAGCTTGTCTCTATTGAGGCGCTCTTCTAGTGCCCAAAATCTACTGGACGCTTCACTGTCGCCGTTCAGCATCTCAACGTACTGGCCGATGAGCTTTTCCATATAACGTTCTTGCCATTGAGGAAGCATTTTCTTAAACAGCTTCCAGTCGCTTTCGGCTACGTCCCGCATATGTCCTCCGCTCGTCAAACGGGCTTTCCATTTGCCTTTCATTCTATTTGGTTTTCGCTCGCAAGCGTGGATGAGAGGCTCTCTTTAGCCTTCGAGATTGGGCTTGAATGGGCCGTATGCCACAAAATGGGCCTATCTACTACGTTTAATTGGATACCCTCAACCATGCCGGGAAAACGAAAAATAAAACCGCAGGTAGAAGGCCTGTCGATTTTCGAAAAAGGTGGTCATGGTTGGCCCCATCGAGTTAAACGTAGTAGATGGCCCCATTTCGTGGCGGACCATCAAACGAACGCCGATGCTTGTGCTGTAGCCGCTCCGATCATACGTAAGTTGCGGTGGAATAGTTCCTAGATTCAGCCATTTGCGGGCTAAGCAGGAACTATTTCACCGCAACTGAATTTCAGGCCAGGCACCCGCAGCAAGAAGACGAATAACCTCGGCGAGTATGTAAACGCAGGGCCCTCCGACCCCGCCCGACGATTTCGATTGGCGACCTTTGACGGAGTCAAGGGAGGAGCCAAATCGAAATACGTCGGGCGGGGTCGGAGGGCCCGATGGGATGAATTTCGGCTGAGGCTATTCGTCGCCGAAGCTGATGCCCAACGCCTTGGCCTCGCGCACCAGGTCGCTCTGGGGGTCGACATACTTGAGCTTGCCGGCGACCTCCTCGAGCGGCATGTGGCACATCTTGCCGTCACGCAGAGCAATCATGTAGCCAAACTCGCCGCGTAGGCAGCCGAGTGCCGCCTCGACGCCGCACTGGGTCGCAAAGATGCGGTCCTGGGCGTCGGGCTGGCCGCCGCGCTGCGTGTGGCCGGGGATGGCGACGCGGGTCTCGCGACCAGTCTTGGCTTCGATCTCCTTGGCGATGTCGTAGACAATCGAGGGGCTCGTACGCTCGGCGAGCTTCTTCTTGTACTCCTTCTTGGACAGCGCCGCGTCCTCCTTGGAGATGGCGCCCTCGGCGACGGCCACGATGGTAAAGCGGCTGCCGGTTTCCATGCGATGCTCGATGGTCTTGATGACGTTATCCATGTCGTAGGGGATCTCGGGAATCAGGATGACATCCGCGCCGCCCGCGACGCCGGCGTACAGTGGAATCCAGCCAACCTTGTGGCCCATGATCTCGATAACGAACACGCGCCCATGGCTCGAAGCGGTGGTGTGGATGTCGTCGATGCACTTGGTGGCGACGTCGATGGCGCTCGTAAAGCCAAACGTCAGCTCGGTGCCCCAGGTGTCGTTATCGATGGTCTTGGGCAGGGCGATAACGTTGAGACCCTCTTCGCGCAGGCGGTTGGCAGTCTTGGTGGAGCCGTTACCGCCTAGCATAAACAGGCAGTCGAGCTGCAGCTTGTGATAGGTGTGGACCATCGCCGGCACCTTCTCGACGCCGTCAGCCTCGGGAATGTCCAGACGCTTGAACGGTGTGCGGCTCGTGCCCAGGATGGTGCCGCCGCGGGTGAGGATGCCGCTAAAATCGGCGGGCGTCATGACGCGGAACCTGCTGTAGATAAGGCCCTGGTAGCCGTCCTCAAAACCGTAGATCTCGATAGGTTCTTTGCTATTGGTCATGAGCGTTTTGACGATGCCGCGCATGGTGGCGTTGAGCGCCTGGCAGTCGCCGCCACTAGTAAGAAGACCGATCCTAAGCATGGTGAATCCTTCCGGGCAAGTTATAACATGCGCATAAGTTTACCCCCGCACACTGTTGATGCGGGGGTAAAACGTATTAGCTCAAGCGTATGGAAATGTAAGCAACGTCAGGCGAGCGTAAGGTCGACGGGCCTGGCTCCTTACAGTGCGAAGGCGTCGACGTCGCCCCAGTGGCGGCGCAGCGTGATGGCGGCAGCGGGTTCGGTATTGTCAAAGACGACCGACCATTGCGTATTGCTGGTGATGTCTTCCGGATTGGGCTCTTGCGCTGCGGCGCGCAGGGCTTTCCAGACAATCGTTTCGTCCTGGGCACCGACATGGGTGTCAAGGACATCGGCGATTGCGACGGCGCGCTCTTTACCATGGCCCAGCTCGCCATTCTTTTGGTTGGGCAGTACTTCGTCGCCATAGCAGGCGTAGAAGTTCGTAACCTGGCGTGCAGGAGTCGCTTTGAAAGCGCGGTCCGGATCGTGTGGATCCCACTCTACTACGCGCGCGTCACCGGCGGCGTCGTTGATAAAGAAGTGGTAATCGCGTCCGGCCATGGCGTGCATGTCGTGGGCGGAAAGTAGGTCGACGGCCTCTTGCGTGGTAGCCGCGCGGTCGAGCACCAGACGGATGGCGAGCGAAGTGTTGATGACGGGGCGTTGCGTGTCCTGGTCACAGGGCTTGGAATCCAGGGTGAGTACGGCAATGGACACGCCGCATTCGTTAACACCGTCGAGCTGGGCAAACGGGCCCATGAGTGCGGCGGCGCGTCCGGCGACGGAGTCAAGTGGAGTGTTGGCGACCAGGTTATTGAGGGCCGCAAACCCGATGGAGGCATAGCCGCCGCGTGGGTGATTGCGCACCAGCAGCGCTGAGGTGTCGTCTTTAAAGTCGTAATTGCGACCGGTGCGCACGCGGCCTTCGGCATCTACGGCGACAAAAGCGCTGCAGGCAAACTGGGGCGCCTGGACATGTGCCGGCGCACCGGGCAGCACCTGCGCCACCACAGCATCGATGTAGGCCTGGTCGTCGCGCACGCCAGCGGCGATGATGCGATCAAGATCGTAGTCGTAGGCGATGTCGATTGCGTACAGGTCATAGCCATCCGCGTAGCCGGTCAAGCGTCTGAGCGACGCGGCGGACTTGATTTGCTTGCGGTAAACGATGCCGGCGGCAGCGGCAAAGCCGACGGCGACTCCCGCGACACCGCAGGCGATGGCAATGTTACGTGGCTTCATGACGGTTCCTCTCGTCCTGTTAGCGCAATTGTCGCAAAAGGGGCGCGGGCATGATGGCTCAACTTGGTGAGCGGTGCGGAATTAAGCACGGAATGAAGAGTGCGGCGCTGGCGTGGCGGGGTATGCTGGAGGGGACCATCAACCCAGCGAAAGGGGAGAGCATGACGGATCAGGAAACGCCCGAGCGCGCGCACGTGACGGACGACGATATCGAGGCCGCCAACGACCTTATCGACTTTATCGAGGCATGCCCCAGCATGTTTCATACGGCGGCGACCATTATGGCCGAGCTCGACGAGGCGGGCTTTACCTACCTGCCCGAGAACGCGGCATGGGATATCGAGCCGGGCGGGCGTTATTACACGCAGCGCAACACCTCGAGCGTCGTTGCCTTTAAGGTGGGCGAGGACCTGGCCGCGACGTGGGGCGAGGACGGCGTTGCCGGTGACTATCATTTTCAGCTCACGGCGTCGCACAGCGATTCGCCGACGTTTAAGGTCAAGGCTGTGCCCGAGCTCGATGGCGCGGGCGAGACACTGCGCCTGAACACCGAGGCCTACGGCGGCATGATCGAATACACCTGGTTCGATCGCCCGCTGGCGCTCGCGGGCCGCGTACTGGTGCGCGAGGGCGACCGTATTGAGAGCCGCCTGCTTGCCACCGAGCGCGAGGTCGCTATCATTCCGAGTCTTGCTATCCATATGAACCGCGGCGTTAACGAGGGCTTTGCTCCCAACCGAGCCGTCGACCTGTGCCCGCTCATCAGCGCCGGCGAACTCAAGCAGGGAGATTTTGATGCCCTGATTGCCGAAGAGCTGGACGTTGAGCCCGAGCAAATTCTGGGCCGCGATTTGTTCCTGGTCAACCGCCAGGATGCGCGCATTTGGGGCTGGGCCGACGAGTTTATCTCGACGCCCAAGCTCGACGACCTGGCCTGCGCCTATACCTCGCTGCAGGCATTTTTGGGTGCTGAGAACGCGCGCGATGTCTCGGTCTTTTGCTGCTTTGATAACGAGGAGGTTGGCTCCGAGACCAAGCAGGGCGCCATGTCGACGTTCTTGGCCGATGCGCTGCACCGCATTAACGGATCGCTGGGCTTTGACGACGAGTCGTACCATCGCGCCCTTGCCGCATCGATGCTTGTGAGCTGCGACAACGCGCATGCCGTGCACCCCAACCACGCCGAGAAGTGCGATGTTCGCAACCAGGTCGTACTCAACGGCGGTATTGTCATCAAGGAAGCCGCCAACCAGCACTACTGCACCGATGCCTTTAGCCGCGCGGTGTTCCAAGCCATCTGCGATGACGCCGACGTGCCCACGCAGGCCTTCGCCAACAAGAGCGATATGGCGGGTGGCTCCACGCTCGGCAATCTGTCCAATATGCAGGCGAGCATGCATGCTGTGGACGTGGGCCTGCCGCAGCTTGCCATGCACTCGAGCTACGAGACCGGCGGCGTGCGCGACGTCATGTACGCGATCCGCGCCCTCACCGCCTTCTACGAGCGAAACCTAACCATCAACGGCGCCGAAAGCGTGGAGCTCTAAAACCTACCAAAAGAGGACAGGTTTACTTTGGCAGGTTTTATCTGGGCAAATGCCGCAAAGCCAACAGCTGGACAGAATTGTTATGGCACCGCAGGTTGAGCAAGCGTCAGCGAGCGATGTCCAGAGCGAACAAGTTGGCATGAAAAAGGCAAGGCATAGACCTTCTGGGCATGCCTTGCCTTTTGAATGACAAATTGTCGCTCTGGGCGGCGCGTAGCGTCGACCGGTCCGCCGTTCGTTAGAACGGCGGAACCCTAATGTTCGATCCAGCAGCGCAGGGTCTCGCCCGCCTGCAGATGACGCAGGTTCTCCGCGGCGATGTCGACCACATTATTGAGCGTGGCGGCTAGGTGGAACCAGCCGGAGACGTGCGGCGTGATGAACATGTTGGGCGCATCCCACAGGGGGCTTGTCACAGGCAGCGGCTCGGGATCAGTGACGTCGACCGCGGCGCCGGCGAGCTGCCCCGACTCAAGAGCGGCAACCAAGTCGTCGGCAACCACAAGATCGCCGCGGCCGCCGTTGGCGAAGAAGGCGCCCGGTTTCATCGCGGCGAAGAACTCGGCGTTCGCCAGGCCGCGGGTCTCGGGTGTGCTGGGCATAAAGGATGCGACGATGTCTGCCTCCGCCAGGCGCTCAGACAGGGCATCCATACCGTCCATGTCCTCAAACACAATGGGGTAGACGAGCGGATGGCGCTTGATGCCGCGGACGTGCGCGCCCATGCCGCGGCAGAGCGTGGCAAAGTGGCCGCCGATATCGCCCGCGCCCAGCACCAGCACGTTGGCATTTTTGAGCGAGGTGACCGGGCCCAAGTCCTCCCAGCGATGTTCGCGCTGCAGATCCTGGTAGCCGGGCAGGCGCTTCATCATAGACAGCACCATGGCAAACATGTGCTCGCTCACAGCCTGGCCGTAGGCACCCACCGAGCAGGATAGCTTAGCGTCGGCCGGCACGGTGCCGGCGGCCAAGTAATCGTCATAGCCGGCGGTCTGCAATTGCAACAGCTGGAGATGCTCGCATGCCGTGAGCATGCCAGGGTCGATGTTGCCAAGGATCACGTCGGCATCGGCGACCTGCTCGTGCGTGGCGGCGTCGGCGCTCGTGTAGATAAAGTCCTCGCCCGGAGCGCTCGACTCAAGAATTGCGCGATGACGGTCGTTGACGGGCAACAAAACCAGAATGTTCACAAGCAGTCCTCTCCGCTCGACCTGCCAAAAAGGGACAGGCTTATTTTGGCGGGTTTTATCAGGCAAAACGTTCAAATAAAACGCCGGATGCAAGACGAGCGTGCCCGTCAGCATCCGGCGCATCCACGGCTACCAGCTCAGCAGCTCGTAACCGTTCTCGGTCACCACGAGCTGTACCTCGCACTGGGCCGAGTCGCTGCCGTCCTTGGTGCGCACGCACCAGCCGTCACCCTTGCTGATCTTGATGTCGGGCGCTCCGGCGTTGACCATGGGCTCGATGGTAAAGACCATGCCCGGAGCCATGATGGTGTCCACATCGGGTGCCTCGGTGGTAAAGCCCACAAACGGGTCCTCGTGGAACTCCTTACCGATGCCGTGTCCGCCGTACTCGCGTACCACGCTAAAGCCGGCGTCCTCGACCGTCTTTTGCACGGCCTCGGCCATCACGGACAGCGGCAGCCACGGCTTGACGGCAGCCAGACCCGCCTCCACGCTGGCGCGGGTGACGTCGACCAGGCGCTGGCGCTCGGCAGAGACCTCGCCGATGCAGAACATGCGGCTCGAATCACTAAAGTAGCCGTCAAGAATCGTGGAGCAGTCGACGTTGATGATGTCGCCCTCGTGCAGCACGTCCGTATCGCAGGGGATGCCGTGACAGACCACGTCGTTGATCGAGGTGCAAACGCTCTTGGGGTAGCCCTCATAGTTGAGGTCGGCCGGCGTGCCGCCGTGCTCGACGGTGTAGTCGTAGATCATCTGGTCGATCTGGTTGGTGGTCATGCCCGCGGCGATGTGTTCGCCTACGTAATCGAGCACGCCCACGTTGATAGCGGCCGAGCGCTTGATGCCCTCGATATCGGCGGGCGTCTTGTAGAGCGTGCGGGGCAGAACCTCCCAGCCCTCTTCCCACAAGCGCTCGAGGCGCTCGTCGAAGGCGCTATGGCATTTCTTATATTTTTTGCCGCTGCCGCACCAGCAAGCGTCGTTGCGGCCAGGAACGGGTCCTTTGTCATACATGGCTAACTTCCTTTCATCCGCAGCTAGTATAGCCCACCCACGCGTCCATTAAAGTTGCGGTGATATAGTTCCGATTTAAGCGGTTTAACAGCATAAACAGGAACTATATCACCGCAACTGATGGAGCGGGATGGCTGACACTAGCTGCTGCGTGGTTTTGCTAGTAGCTCACCTGGCAGGGGATGCCGAGGGCGCGCACGCGTGCGGCGATCGTGTCGAGCACCTCGGGCGCCGCTTTGGCAAGGCCGGCGATCGGTGTCTCGCGCGCTACCGTGTAGATGGTCGCTTCTTGTGGGCGAATGCGCTCAAGCGCCGCGAGCCAGGGGGCAACGTACTCCTCGCCGGTGTTGTCGATGAGCTTGCCCTGATACTCGCCGGTCAAAAAGATCGTCTGGATAATAACGTGACCGTCAAAGCTTGCGAACGTCTCGATCTGGTGCTCGACGTCGTAGGGGCCAACGGGCTGGTCGAGCAGCTGGATAAACGCCGGGTCGACGGTATCGAGCTTGAGGATGTTGTCGTCGACCATCATGAGCGCGTCGTGCACCTGGGGGCGGTCGGCGCGCGTGCCGTTGGAGAGCACGGCGATCTTGGAGTTTGGGGCAAGCTCGTCGCGCAGCGCGACGGCGCCGGCGATGGCCTGCGGAAACTCCGGTGCGGCGGTGGGCTCGCCATTGCCTGCGAAGGTGATCACATCGGGGAGCTCGCCCTCGGCTGCCATCTCGCGTAGCTTTGCCTCGAGCGCGTCGAGTACCACGGCAGCCGTGTTGTACGGCTCATGGCAGGGGCGTTCGGCGTTGAGGCCGTTTTCGCAGTAAATGCAGTCGAACGTGCAGATTTTGCCGCTGGCCGGCATCATGTTGACGCCGAGCGAGAGACCAAGGCGACGGCTGCGAACGGGCCCAAAGATGGGGCTGGCATTCAAAAACGTAGACATAGGCATATGCTCCTCAAGACAATTGTGCCTAAGCATAGCATCGGCTCCAAAGCAAGGTGCGGGCTCTTGCTTTACAAGTTTCGTTTTTTCACGTCGCTCATTATGCCGTGCCATGAAAAGCCTCGGGTCGGGTACAGTTAATCTGTTAACAAGGCGTAAGGCAATGCGGGTCCATCCAACCGCACTGACGTGCAACTGGATGAGCATTGATGATGGGGGCACAACATGGATTTTACGGTCGAGAATGCGGGCACCACGATTGCCTGTCGCGAATATGCCGGCCCGGATGTGTCGCCTGATACTCCTGCCTTGGTGTGCGTGCACGGCGCTTGTGTTGACGGCACATTTTTCGACGGCATCGCTTGTGAGCTCAGCCGTAACTACCGCGTAATTGCCTACGACCGCCGCGGCTGCGGTGGCAGCAGCGATGCGGCAGACGGCAGCTATGATCTTGCCGCTCAGGCCGCCGACCTGCAAGCCGTGATCGAACATGTTGGCGCTCCGGCAAATGTGCTTGCGCATAGTGCCGGTACGTTGGTTGCGCTGGAGCTTCTTCGCACCGAACCCCATCTCGTCGCCCGTGCGATTCTGCATGAGCCGGCTGTGTCGGCCAAAGGCGTCGGTATGGGCGCAGCTCCGGTTTTGCTCGATATGATTGCGGCGGGAAAGGTTTCAAGGGCGCTCCGGCTTTTCTTGGGAGCCCTCGGCGACTTGGACCCCGAGGCTCCTGGGACGACCGAAGCGGAAGTCAAACATGCCCTGCGCAATGGTCGTTGCTTTATGGCCAATGAATACGGAACAAATATGACATATGCTCCCGACTGGGAGCGCGCCCGCGCGTCAAAGGCGGTGTCGGCCGTGTTCTTGGGCGAGCTCTCGGTTGGCACGCCCCGCGAGGCTGGCACGCGAGCGGCTGCCGAATATCTCGATTGCCCCCTTGTGACGATCCCGGGCGCGCATAACGGTCTGCGCGATCGCCCCGTTACGGCGGCAAACGCCGTTCGCGATGTCTTGGAGCGTTAGCACGCTCGATGACCTGCGGGGAGAGGGGCTGTTAGCGTTTCGTCATTGTTAACGAATGCGCCCATAAGCGCGCGCCCGCGGCTCCATTATCGCCGCTTGCCAGGTCATAAAAATGTAACGATAATCGCGCGTTTGCCTTCAGCTGTTAGATGTTACCCTTGTACCAATTGATATGCACTGTTGCCGTGCGTAACGATAGAAAGGGCCCCATATGCTCAATAATCACGAGGTCAATCTAACCGATGAGGAGGCTGCCGCCGAGGTCGCCCGCGTCGCGAAGACCTACCCCGTGGTGCGTTTGCTGTCGGCCGATCAGATTAAGAGCGAGCCTAACTGCCTGCTCGCCGGCAATCGGTGCCCTTGTTGCGTCAGTCGAGTCTTGAGGCCTTGGCAGATTCCGATGAAGTGTCGGAGCAACTGCTCAACGATGGTGTTGAGTACCGCGCCCGCCTGCGCCCTCTGAAGGTCGAGGGCGAGCCTCATGTCTTACTGATGGTGCGTCCGATCGATGAGCAAGAGGCTGCAGAAGAGGACCTTGTCTACACCGACGTGCTGACGAGCGTGCGCAATCGCCGATATTACGAGGAAAAGCTCCGTAGCGCCCGCATGAATGCCGGCGTTGCGGTGATCGACCTTGATGATTTTAGGGTCTTCAACGATACGTGTGGCCGTCATGCCGGCGACCTTGCGCTCGGTGCTGTGGCGACGGCCATACGTAGCGGAATTCGTTCGACTGACGAGCTCGTACGCTATGGCTGCGACAAGTTTGTGGTCGTCATGCCCAATATTCCCTCCGATGACTTCACCCGTCGCCTGCATCAGGTGTCCGATGCCGTTCGTTCCACGATTGTTCCGGGCCATGAGTACGTGAGCTTGACGGCATGTGTTGGTGGCGTTCGCATTCATGGCGAGACGGTCGATGAGGGCGTTGGCCGCGCTGTCCAGTTATTGAGCCGCGCTAAGGCAAAAGCCGGTACGGTCGTGACCGATGCCGATTCCATCGAGGCCTTCCAAAGCGAAAAGCCTTTGGTGCTTATTGTTGATGACTCCGAGATGAACCGAGCCATTCTCAACGAGATGCTCAAGGACGAGTATTGCATCCTGGAGGCCGACAACGGTCGTACGGCGCTCGACATGGTCGACCGCTATGGCGATGAGTTGTCGCTCGTGCTGCTGGATATTGTCATGCCGGGCATAAGCGGCTTTGAGGTGCTGGCCGATCTGTCGCGCCGATCGGGTATCGACAATCTGCCTTTTATCATGATTTCGAGCGAAGATTCCGATGATATGGTTCTGCGCGCGTACGAGCTGGGCGCCTCGGACTATATCAACCGCCCGTTTGACTCCCGTGTCGTGCGCCGCCGTGTAAGCAACACCATCCGCCTATACGCCAAACAGCGCCGCCTGACGAGCCTGCTGTCCCAGCAGTACAACGAGCGCGTCAAGAACAGTCGCATGCTCATCGACATCATGGCCGGCGTCATGGAGCTTCGCAACGGCGAGAGCGGCAGACACGTTACGAACATCGAGAAGCTGACCGAGCTGCTGCTTGGCTGTCTGGTCCAGCGTAGCGACACCATCTCCCTCGACAACGAGGAACGCTCCACGATTGCCCTGGCTTCGGCGCTGCACGATATCGGCAAGATGTCGATTGACGATGCGATTCTCAACAAACCCGGGCGCCTTACGCCCGAGGAGTTCGAGATTATGAAGACGCATACCACGATGGGCGCCGACATGTTGCTTGAGCTGGGCCGCCATCACGTCGGCAATGCGCTTATGGAATATGCGTACCAGATTGCGCGTTGGCATCACGAGCGCTGGGACGGCAAGGGTTATCCCGATGGCCTTAAGGGCGACGAGATTCCCATTGCCGCGCAGGTGGTCTCGGTGGCCGACGTGTATGATGCGCTGACGAGCGTGCGCGTGTACAAGGACGCTATCCCGCACAAGGAGGCGATCCAGATGATCCTGGACGGTAAGTGCGGCACCTTTAACCCGCTGTTGCTCGAATGCCTGCTCGAGGTGCAAGACCGTATTGCCGAGACGTTGGCACGCCCCGCCGACGTCGTTGCGTTTCCCACGATTTAGTTTGACCAAAGGAGTTTTAATCCATGATTTCCATGCGTGAGGCGTATGAGAAGATCGGCGCTAATTATGATGACGCGTGCGCTCGGCTGATGGGCGGGGAAATGCTTGCCCGCTTTGCCCTCAAGTTTTTGGATGACGAGAGTATGGACAAGCTGGAGGCCGCCATGGCGGCGGGAGACGCCGAAGGTGCGTTTATGGCAGCGCACACGCTCAAGGGCGTGAGTCAGAACCTGGGATTCGATAATCTGTACGAGCCGGCGGTCGTGGTGACCGAGGCGCTGCGCGGCGCCGATACCGTTGACGGCGCCCGCGAGGGGATGCATGCGCTGCAGCAGCAATATGCGGCAACGATGTCAGCCCTGCGCGAGGCGGCCGAATAAGAGCTTGCGGGCCTTGATGACTATGAGAGTGGATAATCTCCCGTTTTAGGCCCGGTGGCGGCCTCAAAGTGGGAGATTATCCACTCTCGTTCGATACGTGTCCAATAATCCACTCTCACCCTTTCTGATTAGTGAATGGCCTATGCGCACTGGCGGGGCTTTCCGCATGCAATCCATATCGTTGTTCGATAAACTGTTCGAATAACGATAGAGTCGATGAGGGTGAGTGTATGTCCAACAGCGTTCAGCGTATGGCCAAGGCGGGCGAAAATATCAGGAAGCTTGGTTTTTGCATGGCAGCCGTTTTTGCAGGGATGCTCGTCGCTTTTACCGCGTTGGTTGTTTACGTGATCTGGTATGCGATTGCAAACGTTGCTTCTGTCGATTCTTTCGGCGTCGTGACGCTTCTCGATGGCGGGTGCATCGTTATCCCAAGCGGACTGTGCCTGGCACTCGTCGCGGGTATTTCGCTTGTCGTTCTGTGTGGGATCAGCCGTAACATCTCGCGAGGCGTCTCGCCCTTTACCAAGACGCATGTGCGGCTTATCCGTGTTCTTGCGCTTGCCTTTGCTGTTAACGCCGCGGTTTCGCTTATTGGTGCCTACGGATCGGTCAATCTTACCATTGGTGGGCTGGAGCTTTACGTCGTGCCTCATTCCTTCGTTATTGAGATTTGCCAAGGCGTTGCCTTTGATGCGGGGTCGCTTATCGGCGCGGCTGTCTGTCTGTGTATCTCGGTGATCTGGAGTTATGCCTCGCTGCTCCAAGAGCAGTCTGACGAGCTTGTGTAGGAGGAAGCATGAGCTATCTCATCATCGAGCTTGAGACGCAACTACTTAAGACCGGAAAGACCAGCGCTGATCTGATTCGGGCCACGGGGCATACTCCGGCTAATATTTCTAAGCTAAGAAACGGAAAAATTAAAGCTATTCGCCTTAAGACGCTTCTCGATATTTGCGATGAACTTGACTGTCAACCGGGAGATATTATTCGGCGGGTGAGTGAGAAAGAGCTTGAGGAGCTTATTGTTGAGCGTGCAAAAAATGTCGTGAGGCAGATGCGGGACGGCGGAGGCAATGAGGCGTTGCTTCCGACATCAGTCTTTGCTGTAGATTTGAGCGACGAGTAGCATAAAGCGAACAACTATAACGAAATATCAGCGTAAAGGGGCCCGTGTCTAACACGGGTTCTTTCTTTTAGATTACCTTGACAAATATGAGTTATCGAAAAACAATAACAACTATGAAAAACGATAAAGGAAAGAAGGAACGATATGAGCGGTTTTGCTATCAAGCAGAACGGGAGGCCGATGAACGCATCAGCGATAAAGCTATCAAAGGTGTCAAAGCGCTACGGGAGACGGCGCGTTTTGTATGACGTTTCCTTCGAGGTGCATCAGTCTGAGCTCCTTGCCCTTGTTGGTGCAAACGGTGCGGGCAAAAGCACGCTTATTAAAATCGTCTTGGGCCTCTGCGAGCCGTCGTCGGGGAGCGTGGAGCTCTTTGGAGGCAAGTCGAAAAAAGAGCTGAGCCTGATGCGGACGCGTGTCGGCTATGTGCCAGATTCCTGCGGAGCATACCAATCCCTCAGTGCGGCTGAGAATCTTCGGATCCGATGTGCGGAATGGGGGCTCGATGAGAAACGTGAGGTTCCTCGCGTCTTGGGCCTAGTCGGGCTGGACGTCGATGAGAAAAAGAGCGTGAGCAGTTTTTCTCTGGGAATGAAACGGCGACTGGATATAGCTACGGCTTTATTGGGCGACACCGACGTACTAATTTTCGATGAGCCGGCGAATGGATTGGATCCGTTGGGCATCGAGAGTATATGGGCCCTTATCGGTCGATTGAATCGAGAGCAGGGTAAGACCATGCTCATCTCTAGTCATGATTTGGATGAGTTGGCATCGGTTGCAACAAGCTGCCTGTTTATTCATGACGGCGAACTGCAAAAAAAGAATCGATGGACGTCATAAGGGATGAGGCGTCATCCCTAAAAGAGTATTACAGGCGCTTGATGAAGGCGGTCTCGCTATGAAGCGGGCGATCCATCCCATAAAGGCAGATATGATGCGTTTGCACAGGATATTTCCGGCGAAGTTTGGTCTTGCGCTTATGCTGGCGTTCGGCCTTCTCTTCGGTATCTTTCTAAAAAACGGAACAACGTTGCTCGCCTTTGGCAATAGCGTTTTTGGGGAGGATATTGGCTTCTGCTGGAATGTAATCGATCCTTCTGCACCCGAAGAGTCCCTTGTGCGTAGCGCCTTTGCCGGCACAGCTCTGCTTGTGCCGCTCATCGTTTGCCTGGTGATTCTACAGGAGCGTGGCTATGAAGAGGGCTGCCGAATTTCTTTGGCAAGAGGTCTCAGCCGCTTTTATGGGGCTCTAGCCCATGCATTTTCGTCTGCTTTAATAATTGGCGCAGCATATAGTGCGCTTTGCCTTCTTCTTTTTGCAATAGCCATAATACGTGGAGGGCATAACTACTCGCACGACATGCTAACTGTATTTTTGCCCGCATTGATAGTCAACGCCGTATTGGTGATATCGGTTGCGTTGGAGACGACGACCATCTATCGGATTACAGGCAGCGCTGTATTGAGCGGGGCTGCGATCATTATTGGATTTGTCATGAGCTTGACGCTCTACGGAACTTACCTTCAGACGCCCATACCGTCCTTGCGATGGATCTTCTTTCTTCCGGGGCCGTACCTTGGAGTCGGATGTGCCCTTGGGTATAGCGATATGGGGCAGCTGACGCTTCTGGGGTATGGTGTGGCAGCCAGCTGTCTGTCGGTATTGGTTTACGCTCTCGTGAGCTTTCGCGCTGGGGGTGTGCTCAATGGCTCGTCAGACTAGAAGATTTCTTCATTCAGAATTGAGGCATGTGAGCAAATGGACGTACGCCTTAATCCTGGTAATTTATGCGTGCATGGTGGTATTGCAGCTTAATTCTTTCCCGATGTGGTTCTGTAGCCTCCGTGAGAACAGTTTCTTGGGCTTTTTCCCAGACCCGACACTTCGGCTATCGGCAGAGGATGTCCTTCTATTTGGTAATGCAGAGGTTTTCCGCGGTCTGCTGTTCAACGTGGCCCCGTTGGCTCATGCATTGTTCTTTCCGTTCATCGCGGCTTGCATTGTGCCGCGCTTTGTCAGTTCGGGCTTTATTGAGGAACCGTGGGGGTTGTCGGAGGCTCGGGGAGGGAAGCGTGTGTGCGCTATCGTTGCGCGAGTGGTGCTGTCTTCTTTTGCCCTTTTGGGCGCATTTATCCTGTCAAGTGTCGTTTTGTACTGTCTTAACTGCGTAATCGTTTTGGATGCTCAGCAGTATTTCAACCTGAATATTTTTTGCTATCGACTTCTTCTGGCGAGTGTCGTCTGCCTTGCATATGTGGTCTCTTGCGTGATTGCTGTTTCCTATTTTGGGTCCGGCTTCGGTCCGATTGGCATGCTGCTGCTTGTCAATGTTGTAGCGATCTACATACAGCTCGAGGCCAATTCCATGCTTCCGCTTCCGTCCTCGATGCTCATGTGGATTTGCGGTGTGACCCCGTTGGGGGACGGCCAATGCGTTTCGATTTTAATTGACTGCCTAATAAACGTAGCAAGCGTTTTTACCATTTGCTTCACTATCGACCGATTGCGGTCGAGATTTATTTGATTGTTTGTGAGGGATAATCATACCGAGCAAACCAAATGCAGGCGGGCGGGCACCGTGGCTGGTGTTCGCCCGCCTGGCATAGGAGGCTTTAACCTGAGTGGTTTGCGGGCTAGCGGGCCTGCTTGACCTTTGCCGCTGCCTCGACAAACGACTTCCACAGGTTAAAGTCGGTCTCGAGCGTCTTCCACGTGTACTCGGGGTGCCATTGCACACCCAAGCAGAACGGCTGGCCTTCGACTTCGATACACTCGGGAACGCCGTCGGTTGCCTTGGCGACCAAGCGCGTGCTTTTACCCAGACGCTCGACGCAGCAGTGGTGTGCGGAGTTGGTCTGGATCAGCCTGTGCCCGCCAACCGCGCGCTCCAACAGCGAACCCGGCACGACCTCGACGGGATGCACGGGGTCGTTGAGCACGTGGGTGTGGCGCCACTGCGTGCGGCCCTCGCGAGCGCCCAGGCTCGGCACGTCCATGCACAGGGTGCCGCCAGTGGCGACGTTGAGCAGCTGCGTGCCGCGGCAGGTGGTAAAGAGCGGCTTCTTGGCGCGAAGCACCTCGTTAACCAGCTTAAACTCAAAACGGTCGCGAATCTCGCAGCACAGCGTGGGATCGTAAGGACGCTCGTCGCCCCAACGTTTGGGGTTGACGTCCGGGCCGCCGGGAATGGCGATGCCGTCGGCGATATCGACGTAATGACGGATAACCTCAATATCTTCGGTAATGGACATCTGCAGCGGCAGGCCGCCGGCGGCAAGGATGGCATCGACAAAGACGCTCGCGATCTCCTCGTTGGGGGAGAGCGTCTCGCTCAAAAACGGCTTCGCCTCTTCCCAGCGCGGCGCCACCAGGATGAGCGGACGGTCGGCGGGGGCGACGTCGACATGCGGGGTGTAGGACGATGAAGTGCGAGTTCCGATCATAGGTGTAGCCTTCGAGTTTGGATGGTCAGGGCGAACGAAGATGGCAATTGGGTTAGTGGCCCTTGATGGAGTTGAGGAAGTCCTGGGCGCGCTTGGTCTGGGGGTGGTCGAAGAACTCGTCAGGCGTGCCGGTTTCCACGATCTGACCGTCGGCCATAAAGACGACGCGATCGGCCACGCGGCGGGCGAAGTTCATCTCGTGCGTAATGACGATCATCGTCATGCCCTGCTGGGCCAGACGGACCATGACCTCGAGCACCTCGTTGATCATCTCGGGATCCAGTGCGCTTGTGGGCTCGTCAAAGAGCATGGCCTTGGGTTGCATGGCAAGCGAGCGGGCGATGGCCACGCGCTGCTGCTGGCCGCCCGAGAGCTGTGCGGGCACCTTGTCGGCCTGCTCGGCCACGCCCACGCGGCTCAGCAGGTCCATGGCGCGCTCACGAGCCTCGTCCTTGGACACGCCCAGCACGTCGACCGGCCCCAGCATGACGTTCTGCAGCACCGTCATATGTGCGAACAGGTTGAACTGTTGGAACACCATGCCTAGCTCGGCACGCATGCGGGCAAGATCCTTGCCTTCCTGCGGCAGGGGCTTGCCCTCGATGAGGATCTCGCCCGAGTCGATGGTTTCCAGGCGGTTGATGGTGCGGCACATGGTCGACTTGCCCGAGCCCGAGGGACCGATCACAACGACGACCTCGCCGCGGTCGACCGAGAGATTGATGTCGTTGAGGACGTGTAGATCGCCATAGTGCTTATCGACGTGTTTGAGCTCGATCAGCGGCTGATTGCCGGTGGAAGAGGTGCTCTGTGCCATGGTGCTCGGCTCCTTATGACTCGAAATGGTAAAGCGTTAGCGGATGATGGTCGCGCCGGTCTTGTGCGAAACATAGACAGCGGCCTTGTTGATCGCGACGTTGATGAGGATGTAGATGAGCGCGATAACCAGGTAGACCGACACGAGGGCGTCGTAGTTGGTAATGAGCACACGGGCGTTTTGCATGAGGTCGGGGTAGCTCACCACATAGGCGACGGTGGTGTCTTTGACTACGACCACGAGCTGCGAAATCAACGACGGAATGATAAACCGAATCGCCTGCGGCAACACGATTTTAAAGGTGATTTTAGCCTTGGAAAGACCGAGTGCCTGGGCGGCCTCGACCTGGCCGCGCGGCACGGCGTTGACGCCGGCGCGGAAAATCTCGGCCAGCACGCCGGCCGCAGCGAGCGCGACAGGCAGTGTGAGCATCCAAAACGACGGCAGCGAGATCTTGTACTGGGGCAGCACCAAAAAGAAGAAGTAGATAAACAGCAGGCTCGGCACGCCGCGGAAGAAGTCGGTAAGCACGCGGCAGACCAGCTGCAGCGGCTTAATGTCGCTGGTGCGGCCGAGCATAAGGGCTAAGCCCAGCACCAGCGCGATGGCGCCAGCGGTGAGTGCGACTTTAACGGTGCCCTCAAAGCCGGCAAGCAAGAACTTCCAGGTAGTGAGGTGCGTAAAGAAATACCAATAGTGGACCGAAAGCTGGCCGGTCACATAAAAGCGCTGCAGTACCAGGACGACGAGCGCGGCGACGGCAACAAGCGAGATGGCGGTGCCGATGCGAATCTTGGTGCGCATCTTGGGGCCGGGAGCCTCGTAGAGCGCATCGCGCATGGTAAGCGCAGGGGAGGAGTGCTTGCTCATCGGAGGATCCTCACCTTCTTATCGATGTAGTTGCCAATGTGGCTCACCACAAAGGCCGTGCCCAGGTAGCCGAGCGCCGAGATAAAGAACGCGGCGACGCCGCCGAGCGAGCGCGTGTTGATGTAGCTCACCACGCCGGTGAGCTCCTGCGGTTTAAGCGGCACCTGACTGCCGAGCGCGGTGGTAAGCATGACGGCGATAAAGAGGTTGGTCATGGGCAGTACGCTCGAGCGCAGCGCCTGCGGAATCACGATCTTGGCGAGGATACGGCTGAAGCTCATACCGAGCGAGCGGGCGGCTTCCACCTGGCCGACGCCGACGGTGTTGATGCCACTCATAAAGTTCTCGGAGCCAAAGGCCGAGCCCAAAAGGACCGTGGCGACGATAACGCAGGTGCGGTAGAGCAGGACGACCTTGAGCGGTGGCAGTGCGTAGACGACGATGATGAGCAGCGCGATGCCGGGGATGTTACGGAAGACCTGGACATACAGGTCGCCAAAGATGCGCAGCGGCTTGAGCGGCGACACGCGCATCACAGTGACGGCGACGGCCAGCACCATGGCGATGGCAAACGACTCAAGCGTCATGCCCCAGGTTGCTAGCAGCGCGTCGATATAGTTCTGGCCATAGAGCGACCAGAGCTCGGAGAGACTCATGCGGACCTCCCGCCGATAAGGAAAGGGGCTCCCGTGTGTACGGAAGCCCCGACAACTCAGTGAGGAAACAGTTTACCGCAATAAAGCGCATCATGCGTTTCCATATGGTTTCGTTGCGGCCGTTACCAGGCTCGCTGCCTAGGCGCCGATCTCGGGCAGCTCGGGAACATTGGTGTCGCCCGTACGGTCACCGATGCAGATCTGCCACAGCTCAGTCCAGGTGCCGTCGTCCTCGATCTTCTTAAGGAAGTCGTTGACAAAGGCGACGCCGTCGGAATCGAGCGGCAGGCCGATGCCATAGGGCTCCTTGCTGCCGAAGGGCTTGCCGGCGATCTTGTACTTACCGGGCTCGCGGACCAGGGCGCTCTGCTGCATGTTGTTATCGATGACATAGGCGTCAACGCGACCCTGCTGGAGTGCCTGACGGGCCTCCTCGTCGGTCTTGAACTCCTGCTGGCTGGCCTTGGGGGCGAACTCCTCCAGGATGGCGGGGCCGTTGGAGCCGGACTGGACAGCGACGTTCTTATCGGCCAGGTCGTCGACGCTCTTGATGTCGTCGTTGTCGGCGAGCACCAGGATGGCCTGCTGGGTGTAGTAGTAGGGGCCGGCAAAGGAGACGAGCTTCTTGCGCTCGTCGGTGATGGTGTAGGTGGCAAAGACGGCGTCGACCTGGCCGTTTTGCAGGACGGACTCGCGCGTGTCCGAGGTCACCTGGGTGATCTCGACCTTGTTCTCGCCCAGAATGTAGTTGGACAGGAGCTGTGCGATACCGGCATCGAAGCCGCGGGTCTGGCCGTCTTTCTCGTTGAGGAGGGAGAAGAGCGTGGAGGTCTGAACGCCACCGATCTTAAAGACGCCGGCGTCCTTGACGGCCGTCGCCCAGGTGCTGGCGGCGATAGCGTCGTCATCGGCCTTGGGGCCGTTGTCGACGAGCTTGTCGAATGCCTTAGCGTCGAGCGTGGTGGAAACTTCGGTATCCTCGGAGCTCTTGGAAGAGCCGGCGGCGGAACCCTTGTCGGCCTCGGCGCTGGTGTCGGAGCAGCCGGCAAGACCAAGGCCGGCGACGGTTGCGAAGGTGGCGGCAACGAAGCCGCGGCGGTCGAGAACGACCTGCTGGGAGAGGTTCTTGCTCATGGTAGAACACCTTTCTCAATAAAATCCCTAGCGGTTGAGTAGAGTTATACCCTATCGCGCTCAAATGGGTCAACACGAAATAACTCAGAAACATACTTACCTTATGGGTAATTCTACCTACCAAAAAGGGACAGGCACCTTCGTGGTGGTTCTGGCCGATGTGGTGGCCTGTCTCGCTGCTTTGTCTCAATTTGTAACAGGTAGACGAGGAAATGGGTTCTTACTGTTACAGATTGAGATTTTCTCTTCAGGGGAATTCGAATGTCTCAATCTGTAACATTTGGACGGTCAAAAGGTCTCTAACTGTTACAGATTGAGACAAACGTCGGGGACTAAGACGTCTCGTCTCGATCTGTAACAGTTAGACGGGAATTCGGGCCCTAGATGTTACAAATTGAGATAATCGCGTCGCGAAAATAAAAACCTCCGCAGGGGTGCTTCCCTTGCGGAGGTTTTCTTACTCGTTGAGTAGCCTTACGGCTTCGGCGGCCATGTTCTCGACCGTCATGCCGTTCTGCGCGAGCAACTCGTTAGGGTCGTAGCGGTCGGGGAAGCCCTTGGCGATGCCGAAGGTGCGCGTGCGCAACGGCGTGCATGCCAGATAACATGCCACGCGCTCGCCCCAGCCGCCGTCCAAGATGCCGTCCTCGAGGGTGACGACAACGCGATGCTCGGCGGCAAGGCTGTCGAGGAACTCGCGGTCGAGCTCGGTTGCAAAGCGCGGGTTGACGAGCGTGGCCTCGATGCCGTACTCGGCAGCCAGACGGTTTGCCACGCGCTCGCCCAGCTCAAGGAAATCGCCGAGTGCGAGCACGGCAACGTCGCGGCCCTGACGCACTACGTTGTAGCGCGCGACGCCGTAGTCGGTGTCCTCGGCGGGCGCCAAATCGGGGCGGCTAACAAGGCCGATGCCCGGTACGCGGATCGCCACGGGATGCTCGCGGTGGTCGAGCGACCAGCTCAGCATGGACAGATATTCCTCCATGCAGGCCGGCGCCAAGTAGTGCATGTTGGGAAGTCCGCCCAGCATGGAAATATCAAAGAACGAGAGGTGCGTCTCGGACGTGGTGCCAAAGATCGACGCGCCAAACACCAGGATGGTTGCGGGGGCGTCGTTGAGGCACAGGTCGTGCCACAGTTCGTCGTAGGCGCGCTGCAAAAACGTGCCGTACACACCAAAGACTGGCTTGGCGCCCGAGCGTGCAAGCGCGGTGGCAAAGGTCACGGCATGCTCCTCGGCAATGCCCACGTCGACAAACTGCTTGCCTGCCGCGGCGCGAAGCTCGGGTGTAAAGCCCATGATGTAGGGTGTGGCGGCCGTGATGCCCACAACCTGCGGATCGCGCTCGATGGCGGCGCTGAGCGCCTCGCCCGTAATGTCGGCATAGGTGCGCGGCGCGGGCTCGCTCGGATGGCCCGGGCAAAGCTTGCGCCCGGTCGCCATGTCAAACGGACCCACGTGGTGCCAGCGTTCGGGGTCGCTCTGGGCCGGCTCAAAGCCCTTGCCCTTGGCGGTGGAGACGTGCAGCACGATGGGATGATCGATATTGCGCAGTTCCTGCAGCGCGTCGACCAGGGCCAACACGTCGTTGCCGGCGTCCAAATAACGGTAGTCGAGTCCCATCGCGCGGAAAACGTTGCGCTCACAGGTGCCGTTGCTGGTGCGCAGCTCGGCCAGATTGCGATAGAGGCCACCGTGGTTCTCGGCGATGGACTGGTCGTTATCGTTGACGATGATGATCAGGTTGCCGTCGAGTTCGGCGGCATTGTTGAAGCCCTCAAACGCCAAGCCGCCCGAAAGCGAGCCGTCGCCAATGATGGTGATGACGTTGTAGCTGTCGCCCGCCAGATCGCGGGCGTGTGCCAAGCCGCAGCCCAGGCTCACCGATGTGGAGGTGTGGCCCATGGCGAACAGGTCGTGCTCGGACTCGTCGGGATTGGCAAAGCCAGAAGCCTCGCCAAAACGTTCCGGATCGATATAGGTATACGCGCGCTCGGTCAGCGCCTTGTGGGCGTAGGTCTGGTGCGAAACGTCAAAGACAATCTTGTCGATAGGGGAGTTAAACACGCGATGAAGCGCAACCGTAAGCTCAACGACGCCCAGGTTGGGGGCAACGTGTCCGCCGACAGCGGCGGAGCTTTCGAGGATGGCGTGGCGAATCTCGCCGCAGAGCAGCGGAAGCTCGGCGCGGTCGAGAGCCTTGACGTCCTCGGGCGTTGTCGTTTGCGTAAGCAGCATCGTTGTGGGTTACTCCATGCGAATCGAGCGCCGGCGCTCCCTCGGCCGACACAATTGCACAAGACAGTCTCGCACATTTTGGCGTTTGATATGTGACGGCGGCGCGGTAATTCGACAACTGGTGGGGCAAAACGTTTTGTCCGATGCCATACTGATAGATTCGATGATGATTTTTTCAATACGTGCAGGCTGTGGCTTGCCGCCGTGAGCCGCTGGAGGGAGGCAGCATGTCCGATGCCGTTCGTGCCGAGAAAATCGCGCGCGAAGTAGACCATGCTGCCCGTCAACTGGCACAGGCGGGCCGTCTGGACCTGACGCGCGAGTTTATCCAACATGGCGATGTGACGGTCTATGCGCACGTGACTTCGGTAGCGCGGGCGAGCCTGTCCTTTGCCGAGCGCCTGGGCCGCGTCGGTGTTTCGGTCGACCGCGCCTCGTTGCTGCGCGGAGCCTTGTTACACGATTACTTTCTCTACGATTGGCACGACCCCGACCCGAGCCATCGACTGCACGGATTCCGGCATCCATTTTTTGCTCTGGCGCGTGCCGAGGAAGATTTTGAGCTGACGCCGCGCGAGCGGATTATTATCGTGCGGCATATGTTTCCGCTGGTGCCGGTGCCGCCGACGTGTCGCGAGGCGTGGATTGTGTGCCTGGCGGATAAATGGTGTGCTCTGCGTGAGACGGTCGCCGGCCGCCTGCCGCGCAAGGATGAGACGGACGATAGCGTGAGCAAAGCATCGAGTGAAAAGAGGAGAGGGTAGACGGTGGAAACCGCGATTGATATGGCGTTTGGCGGCGCGACGCTTGCCGCCTGCCCACTCTCGGCACTGGTGCTCTCGTTTGCCTTTTACGGGTTTTGCGGTTGGGTATGGGAGTCGACAGTATGCGCCATGCTCAATCACGGACGATTTGCCAACAGTGGCTTTTTGCTGGGGCCGTGTTGTCCTATCTATGGTGTGGGCGGCATTGCCTGCTGGCTGCTGTTGCGCGGGATTCCGGATGCCTCGAGCCAGTTTGTCGCTGCAGCGCTCGTTTGCAGCGTGATTGAGTACAGCGTAGGCGTGCTGTTGGAAAAAACAACGGGCGCTCGCTTTTGGGACTATTCGCACCTGCCGTTTAACCTGCACGGACGTATCTGCCTGTACTGGGCATGCGCGTTTGGCCTGGGTGCGCTGTGCATTTGCCGTTTAGTGGAGCCGGCATTGCTGGGGCTGCTTGGTCATCTGCCGGTGCTGATTGTGCGGCTGTCCTCCTTTATCGTCGCGGTCGCGATGATGGTCGACGCGGCGTGCTCGTTGGCCAGCTGGCGCCGCCTGTCGGATCAGCTGGAGCGTGTGCGCGCCGACCTTGCCGACCGCATCAACGAGTCGCTTGCTGATGCGTCCGACTCCATGCTCGAACGTATTCCCGATTCGGCGATCGACTCGGTGACACAGACGCATATCCGCAGTCGTGCCGTTAACGCGTGGCTGGCCGAGCTGGGCGACGCGACGCTCGATGCCCTGCGCGAGAAGGCTTCGATGCCGACGTTTGTCGCGGACGGTGCTCGCGGCCTGGCGCTCGCTGCCCGTCGCGTGGCCGATGCCGCGCCGAGCATGCCGCGTCCGTCGCTCAGCCGTCGCCTTGCCGGTAAGCGCATGAGCCGTCCGGTGCCGAGCGTGTCACTCAGTCGTCGTGACCTGCGCTTCTTTAACGCCTTCCCGCGTCTGCGCATCAACCACTACGAAGGTGTCATCCGAGCAACTAATCTCCGCGACCGCGCCCACGAGCTGTTTCGGCGCTAGCCGGGACGGGGCGCTCGCGGCTCCCTTGCTCGCGTATTTCCCGTTCGTTTCTCGTCCGTTGCCGCGCCGTTTCCAAGATTGCGGTGCCGTTTCCATTCGACAACGCAGCGTTTAACAACGCCGTACCTGGTCTACACCAGTTGCCCCTCGGTCGCATCATGGGCGCCGACAACGTTCATGCGACCAAGGGGGAGCGAATGTACGATACGGGATCGACAACGTTTATGCTCAGCTGTACCATGCTCGTGTTTTTAATGACACCGGGTCTGGCGTTTTTCTATGGCGGCCTGTCCAGGCGCAAAAATGTCATCAACACCATGCTTATGTGCTTTGGCGCCATTGGCCTGGTTGGTGTGCTGTGGATTGTTGCCGGCTGGTCGCTGGCCTACGGCGGCAACGGCTCTAGTCCGTTTATTGGGGGCTTTGACCAACTGCTGTGCCTGCCGGTGCTCAACCAGGTGCTTCAGGCGGCCGAGAGCAATGCTGCGGACGGTGCCGTCTACCCTCAGATCATCAACATCGCCTTCCAGATGGCATTTGCCATGATCACGGCCGCTATCGTCACGGGCAGTCTGGCCGGGCGCGTTAAGTTTGGTGCCATGACGGCATTCCTGGGCATTTGGCTGCTCGTGGTCTACGCGCCGCTCGCCCACATGGTGTGGGGCGGCGAGGGCTCCTTTATCGGTGACATCATCGGCGCGCTCGACTTTGCCGGCGGCGACGTGGTGCACATCTCGTCCGGTCTGACGGGCTTGATTCTCTGCCTGATGCTCGGCCGTCGTCGCGGTTTTGGCATGGTGAGCTATCGCCCGCATAACGTACCGTTTGTAGCGTTGGGCGCCGGCCTGCTTTGGTTTGGCTGGTTTGGCTTTAACGGCGGCAGCGAGTTCAAGGCCGACGCCGTGGCGGCGCTTGCCATCCTCAACACCGTGACGGCCAGCGCGGCGGGCATGGTCTCGTGGCTTGCCGTCGAGCGCGTACACACCGGTCGTCCCACGCTGGTGGGTGCCAGCACCGGTCTGGTCGCGGGCCTTGTGGTTGTCACGCCGGGCGCGGGCTTTGTCGAACCGTGGGCGGCGCTGGTCATGGGCCTGATCGTCTCGCCCGTCTGCTACCTGGCCATCAGCCATCTCAAGACCAAGTTTGGCTACGACGATGCACTCGACGCGTTTGGCTGCCACGGCATCGGCGGCATCTTGGGCGGCGTGCTCACGGGGCTGTTCTGCGTGCCGGAGCTCTCATGGACCGGTAAGGGCGGCCTGTTCTACACGGGCGACGTGTCGCTGCTCATCTCGCAGATTTTGGGCATTGTGGTGACGGTTGCTATTGTGCTGGTGCTCGATTTGGTGATCGCCGCAGTGGTCAAGGCGCTGTTCTACGGCAGCCTGCGTGTGGACGAGGCCGACGAGGCGCTGGGCCTGGATGCGAGTCAGCACGGCGAGAGCGCATATCCCTCCTTCTCGGGACTTGACTAGCGGCACGGCTTTCCCAGGCACCCGACCTTGCCCCTCAAACCGTCGCTTGCGTACCGAAGTACGCGGCGCTCCTCTTTCGGGGCAATCTCGGGCACCTGGAAAACCCGTACCATGTGAAGAACAATCAATTTCTTTTATTAAAGAGAGGAATTCACTATGAAGAAGATTACGGCGATTGTTCGCGCCGAGAAGCTTGAGGTTCTTAAAGATGCGCTGTTTGCTGCTGATGTTCGCGGTATGACTATCAACCAGGTGCAGGGCTGCGGCGCGCAGCATGGCTGGAAGGAATACGTGCGCGGCAACGAGTTGCTTGTCAACACGATCCCTAAGGTGCAGTTCACGCTCATTTGCGCCGATGAGCATGTCGACGGAATTGTCGAGATTATCTGCAATGCTGCTCGCACCGGTGCCGTTGGAGACGGCAAGATCTGGGTCGAGCCGGTCGAGGAAGTTATCCGCATCCGCACCGGCGAACACGGCCCCGCCGCGGTGTAGAACAATCTTTCGCCTGACGGGCGTGCCTCTCTTGGGGTGCGCCCGTTCTCGTCTACAATATCGTGCAGACGAAGGAGAGGCATGCCCATGATCAAGATGTTTGCGAGTGACTTAGACGGAACGCTGCTGAATGCCCTACACGAGGCCGACGGAACCATCCGCCGCGCCATTCGCGAGCTGACCGAAGCCGGGCTGCATGTGGTTCCCGCGACCGGACGCTCGACGCTGCCGATCGGCGAGCATGGCTTCACAGGTCTGGCACTCGACGCCTGCTGCTCCAACGGATCCATCGTGCGCGACAGCCATGGTGAGGTGCTCAAGACCTGGACCATCGACCCGCAGGTTACCGAGGAGCTGCTCAAAGCGTTCCCGGACATTTGCTTCGACTGCTCCACGCCCGACGGCATGTTCTCGAGCGGTTCGTTCGAGATGCACCAGGCGGGCTTTAAAAAGGACAGTCCTATCAAGCGCATCGTGATGCGCGGCATGCGTGCACGTGGCGGGTATCACGAGGAACAGTATTTCGACCAGTCGATCGGTGACATCCTGCGTCATGACGTGTGCAAAATCAACTGCCGCGTGACCTCGCCCGAGCTGGAGCGCGACCTTAAGGCATATTTGGCTGAGCGATCGGACCGCGTGGTCAACGCGCCGTTCGATCCGGTGATGTTCGAGATCACGGACGTGGCGTGCAACAAGGGCGAGAGCGTGGCGTGGCTGGCGGGCTACTACGGTATTGCCGAGGACGAGGTCGCGGTCTACGGCGACGGCGGCAACGACATTGCCATGCTCAATCGCTTCCGCCACAGCTACGCGACCAAAAACGCAAGCGATGCCGCCAAGGCCGCCGCGAGCGCGACCATCGGCAGCTGCATGGTCCACGCCGTCCCCAAACACATGCTCGCCACCATGCACAAGCAAAATTCCCGCACCGTCATCGAATAATGTGACAAAGGGACAGCCCCTTTTTCACGAGAACCCTGCACCTTTGGCATGCGAACATATATTCGTATATATAACTAAGTTTTGATAGAATCGGTATCGTTGACGGCAGCTCCATGTGTCGGGCAGCGCCCTCCATCTGATGGGAGGTGATGCCCATGACCGATTTGATTGATTTCGTGAGACTTCTGACCGCTTTGGTCTCGTTCTTCACGGCACTTGTCGGCCTTTCCGAGGCACTCAAGCAGCGTTCGAAGCGCAACAGAAGGGGTCGCCGCCGCTAAGGCGTTGACCCCCTAATGCAAACAACGGCGCTGCCCAGCTTTCCAGAACTTGGGCTGCCGTCGACACTATTCTACCCACGAATGACATTTTGAACAATCGGCAATGCCGCTTCAAAAGCCAGGCACAACTGGCACAACCTAGGCGGTCGCTGAATGTGACAAAGGGACCGTCCCTTTGTCACAGCCCAAATATTGCCTTTACGTGTTGATGCACACGGTGTGCAATAATACTCGCACTGTGCAATAGCGCACAGGCTGAGTAACAAGGAGGACGCTTGTCCCAGCTCGAGAAATGCGATCGCCGGTCCCTTCGCTCGCAGCGTGCCCTTCGCCAGGCACTTGCTAGCGAGCTTGCCGAAAGCGGCGACCTTTCGCGCATTAATGTCGCGTCGCTCACCGAGCGCGCTGGCCTTACGCGTCGCACGTTCTATTCGCATTACCGCGATATCCCCGACTTTATCAATCAAATCGAGGACGGCTTGCTGGCCGAGATCCGTGAGCGCATTGAGCTCATCACCGCAGCTCAGCTGCCCGACCTCTATCACAACATCGATGATCTTGAGCCGGCACCCGGTTCGGTTGAGCTGCTGCGCTATCTTGCGGCCAATCGCGACCTTATCGGGGCCCTGCTGGGCCCGGGCGGCGACCCCGCCTTTATTAAAAAGATTATCGACACCGCGCGTGAGGCCGTGGTGCCTCGTGCGCAGACGGGCATTTTGGGCCTGGCGCTGGGCACGTTCTTTGACTACTACGTCACTTATGTCGTGAGTGCCGAGGTCGGCATGATTCAGCGCTGGTTTGAGCGTGGGCTCACCGAATCACCCGAGGCCATGGCGCGCATTATGACGGTGCTCGCTTTTGTGCGCCCTGGTGACCTGTATGGCCAACCCATCGATATCAACGTTCCGGAATACGGCATGAAGCTATTGAACTTGCAGCTCGAGGACGCGGTCGACACCGCCGCAATCGTCGAGTCCAACAACTAAGAGGAGAGACAATGAGCAAACTCGTCGAGGGCATCAAGGACCGCATGGTCGCTGCCGCACGCGAGGCCGCGCCCGCCGTGGTGGACGCCGCGCAGAAGGCCGCGACTGCCGCTGCCGAGAAGGTCGCCGAGGCAGTTGCCGATGCCAAGAACGCGGCAGGGGAGACGTCCATCGCCAGTGAGCCCGCCACCGCCGCTGAGCCCGTAGCCGCCGCCCACGCCCCCGAAGGCGCGATCTTCAACCCCGGCAACGCCCACGGCAACCTGCACCTGGGCATCGACGTGGGCTCCACCACCGTTAAGCTCGCTGTGCTCAACGACGACAACCAGATTGTCTACGCCAAGTACCAGCGTCACCACACCGACGTCCGCGCTTGCGTCCGCGACTTGTTCGAGGGTGCCGCGACCGTGCTGCCGACGGCCCAAATGACCTGCGCCATTACCGGCTCGGGCGGCCTGCTGCTGTCCCAGTGGCTCGACCTGGAGTTTGTCCAGGAGGTCATCGCCAGCAAGCGTGCCGTCGAGACCCTCATCCCGGCCACCGATGTTGCCATCGAGCTGGGCGGCGAGGACGCCAAGATCATCTACTTCGACAACGGCATCGAGCAGCGCATGAACGGCACCTGCGCTGGCGGCACGGGTGCGTTCATCGACCAGATGGCAACCCTACTGCACACCGATGCCAGCGGCCTCAACGAGCTCGCGGCCAACGCCACCACCATCTATCCCATCGCCGGCCGCTGCGGCGTCTTTGCCAAGACCGACGTCCAGCCGCTGCTCAACGAGGGCGCCCGCCCCGAGGACGTGGCCGCCTCCATCTTCCAGGCTGTCGTGACCCAGACCATCTCGGGCCTGGCGTGCGGCCGTCCCATCCGCGGCAACGTCGCTTTCCTGGGCGGCCCGCTGCAGTACCTCTCCGAGCTGCGCCACCGCTTCTACCTCACGCTCAACCTGGACGAGGAGCACCGCATTGTGCCCCAAAACGCTCACCTGTTTGTGGCGAGCGGCGCCGCCATGGCGCATGAGTCCAACAAGCTCAGCACGTTCCCGCAGCTCATCGAGGCTATCGATGCCTTGGGTGACACACAGGGTGCCGAGGTCGAGCGTCTGGATCCGCTCTTTGCCACCGACGAGGATTTTGCCGAGTTCAAGACTCGCCACGACACCGAGGTCGTCCCCAAGGGCAAGCTCGACGGCTACACCGGCCGCGTGTTCATCGGTATCGACGCCGGCTCCACCACCATGAAGGCCGCGCTCGTGGGCGAGGACGGCCAGCTGTTGCACACCTGGTACGGCAACAACAACGGTGACATCCTGGGCACGGCCAAGGTCATCATGGCCGATTTCTACAACCACATCCCCGCCGGCTGCACCATCGGCCACGTGACCACTACGGGCTACGGCGAGGCGCTGCTCATCGAGGCGCTCAAGGCCGACTCCGGCGAGATCGAGACCGTTGCGCACCTGCGCGGCGCCAAGGCATTCCTGCCCGGCGTCGAGTTTATTCTGGACATTGGCGGCCAGGACATGAAGTGCCTGCGCGTCAAGGACGGCGTCATCGAGCACATCATGCTCAACGAGGCCTGCTCGTCGGGCTGCGGCAGCTTTATCGAGAGCTTCGCCGTCTCTATGAACATGGACGTGCGCGCGTTCGCCAACGCTGCCATCCATGCCAAGGCCCCGGTCGACCTGGGCAGCCGCTGCACGGTCTTTATGAACTCGCGCGTCAAGCAGGCGCAAAAGGAAGGCGCCACGGTGGGCGACATTGCGGCCGGCCTGTCCTATTCCGTCATCAAGAACGCCCTGTTCAAGGTCATTAAGCTGCGCGACCCCAAGGAGATCGGCAGCCAAGTGATCGTCCAGGGCGGCACCTTTATGTCCGACGCCACGCTGCGCGCGTTTGAGCAGCTCACCGGCGTTCATGCCGTGCGTCCCGACATCGCAGGCTGCATGGGCGCCTATGGTGCGGCCCTGCTCGCCCGCGATCGCGCCGGCGCCGATGGCACCTCGACCATCCTTTCGGCCGAGGACATCGCGCACCTTACCGTGACGCAAAAGCATGTCCGCTGCGGTCGCTGCTCCAACAACTGCCAGCCCACCGTCAACGACTTTGGCGGCGGCAGGCGCTTCATTACCGGCAACCGCTGCGAGAAGGGCGCCGGCCACAAAAAGCAGAAGACCGAGGCCCCCAACCTCTTCAAAAAGAAAAACGAGCTGCTCTTTAACCGCGAGGTGCTGAGCCCCGATGAGGCCCCGCGTGGTACCGTCGGCATTCCGCGTGCACTCAACATGTACGAGAACTACCCCTTCTGGCACGCGTTCTTTACGCGCCTGGGTTTTAGCGTGCAGCTGTCCGACCAGTCGAGCAAGAAGACCTACCAGGCGGGCATCGAGTCCATGCCGTCCGAGAGCGTGTGCTATCCGGCCAAGATGAGCCACGGCCACGTGATGAACCTTATCGACCGTGACGTCGACTTCATCTGGATGCCGTGCGTGCGCTGGGAGCGCAAGGAGGATCCGACGGCTGGCAACTGCTATAACTGCCCCATCGTCATGAGCTATCCCACGGCGCTGGCGCTCAACATCGACGAGATCCGCGAACAGAACATCGAGTTCCTGTACCCGTTTGTGCCCTATCACGATAAGACCGAGCTCAAGCGCCGTCTGTACCAGGTGCTCGCCGTCGACCGTGTGGCCGATGCGCAAGCCGGTCGCGGTCGCGTGCGTGGTCCCAAGATCACGCGCTCCGAGGTCGATGCCGCCGTCAACGCTGCCTTTGAGGCCGATGCGCGTTTCCACGAGGACATCCAGACTATGGGCGAGGAGGCTCTTAAGTGGGTCGAGGACCACGGCGGCCATGGCATCGTACTCGCCGGCCGTCCTTACCATAACGACCCCGAGATCAACCACGCCCTGCCCGAGCTTATTTCGAGCTTTGGCTTTGCGGTCTTTACCGAGGATTCGCTCGCGCATCTGGTAAAGCCCGAGCGTCCGATTCGCGTCGTTGATCAGTGGATGTACCACAGCCGCCTGTACGCCGTCGCCCGTTTTGTGACGATGCGCAACGACCTGGACCTGATCCAGCTCAACTCTTTCGGCTGCGGCCTGGACGCCCTGACCACCGACCAGGTGCAGGAGATTCTGGAGGCCAGCGGTAAGATCTACACCGTGCTCAAGATCGACGAGGTGTCCAACCTGGGCGCCGCGCGCATCCGCATCCGCTCGCTCATGGCAGCGCTCAAGGACCAGGAGGCCGAGCGCCTGGCCGAGGCCACGGCCGCGGGCGAGGCCTACGAGCAGGGCGATGCTGCGCCGGTGGCGCCCTCCACGGACGCCCCCGCGTTCGCGAGCCGCAAGTACACGTTCGAGGCGCAGCGTGAGAGCGCCTCGACCGCATGGCCCAAAGTGCCCTTTACCGAGCAAATGCGCGACGAGGGCTACACCATCCTGTGCCCGCAGATGGCGCCGATCCACTTCGATCTAGTCAAAGAGGTGTTCCGTGGTGCTGGCTACAACTTGGAGCTGCTGCCCTCGACCGATCACGACGCCGTCGAGGCCGGTCTGCGCTACGTGAACAACGACATTTGCTATCCGTCGATTCTGGTAACGGGCCAGATTATGGAGGCCATCGAGAGCGGCCGGTACGACCTGTCCAAGACAGCCGTGGTTATCAGCCAGACCGGCGGCGGCTGCCGTGCCACCAACTACATCGCACTCATCCGCAAGGCCCTGCGTGAGAGCGGCCACCCCGAGATCCCGGTGATCTCGCTTTCGGCCGTGGCGCTCGGCGAGGATAACCCCGGCTTTAAGATTACGCCGGCGCTGCTTAAGCAGGCAGTCTACGCGGTGCTCTTTGGCGACGTGATGATGCAGATGCTCTACCGCTGCCGCCCGTACGAGGCCACGCCCGGTGCCGCCAACGCGCTCTACGAGGAGTACATGGCGCGTGCCCGCAAGCTGGCGCCCAAGTTTAACCGCCACAACTACACCAAGCTGTGCCGCGAGGCCATCCGCGCGTTCGACACCATGCCGCTCGTGGGCGAGGGTACCAAGCCACGCGTGGGCGTGGTCGGTGAGATCTTGGTCAAGTTCCACCCTACGGCCAACAACCACGTGGTCGACGTTATCGAGCGCGAGGGCTGCGAGGCCGTGGTACCGGGCCTGCTCGACTTCTTCCTGTACTCCATGAGCAACGCCGAGCTGCAGAAGGACGAGCTGGGTAGTGCTGCTACAACGCGTGCGGGCATGCAGGCGCTCATTAAGCTGGTGGACTGGATGCGTACGCCGGTGGAGGAGATGCTCGAGAAGTCCCGCCGCTTTGAGGCGCCCGAGCGCATCGGCACCATGGCCGACAAGGCCCGCACGGTGCTTTCGGTGTGCAACAACATGGGCGAGGGCTGGTTGCTCACGGCCGAGATGCTCGACCTGATTGACCATGGCGCGCCCAACATCATCTGCACGCAGCCCTTCGCGTGCCTGCCCAATCACGTGGTGGGCAAGGCCGTGATCAAGGAGCTGCGCCGTCAGCACCCCGAGAGCAATATCGTCGCGGTTGACTATGATCCTGGTGCGTCCGAGGTCAACCAGCTCAACCGTATTAAGCTCATGATCAGCGTGGCGAAGGAGAACATGCGCGCCGGCAAGGGCTTTAAGCTCGAGAAGGTGGCGCCGCTCGCGATGGACGAGGTCACCGGCCAGATGCGCGCCCATGACGGCTGCGTGAGCTGCGGCTCGGTCGATGAGAGTGCCGTGGCGTCGGTCGCTGAGCGCCTGGGACGCGGCATTAAGAAGTAGTTGGCCTGCTTCGAGCCGGATATAAGACAAACGGGTGGCAGCCGTGTCGGCTACCACCCGTTTTTGCTGGACATATGTTGCGCAAATGATCTCGCTGCAGCCTTCCGTGGGCTCGCCCGATTTTTGGGCCGGTTCGGGCTTTGAGGACAAGCTGCTGCAAGCCCAGGGCGATTTTTCGCTCAACGCGGGACAGCACAGTGTGACCTATCTGCCAAACGACGAGACGATCGCTACGGTCTACCCATCGCCACCTACGAGATAGAAGCCGAGAAGTATATCTACCGCGTGTACAAGTACGAGCTGTAGCGCTGCGCTTGGGTTTGACCAATGGAGTATGAAAACACGCCGTTCGCCGATGCCCCCTCCGCGAGTGGCAGCCATATGGTTTGATGTCAGAAACATATAGTTGTCGCCAGCCTGCTGGCGACGTTCCCCCTGATATCGGAGGTTCCAGGTATGTTTCACGCTCCGTTAAACAACTATCGGTTGGGCTAACATGGGTCGCCGTGCTATTTCGATAACCCTTGCAGTGGTCTGCCTGGCTGTGCTCCTGGGCGCTACAGGGCTGTTTGCTATAAGCCGAGAAACGTCCTATATGCAGGAATGCGCTTCCGAAGGGTTTGCCGTTGACGGTTACTATCGGGACGACAAGACGAGTCTGGAAACCCTGGCCTTTCTTGAGGAGGACAACTGTCGATGGCAGCTGGTCGACAAAGACGGAATCTGCGCAGACGGGCAGTTTAAGCGTACGGACGATCCTAACATCCTGGTATTAAAGAAGGAAAACGGCGAAGAATTCGGCACGGTTCACGTGGCGTATATATCGCGTCGACGCAATCAGGGGCAGATTTACCTAATTAGAAATACTAAGGCGACCCGATTTTATCTTGTGAGCACCGATCCGGCGTTTACGGTGGAGTCTGGCGATGTCGATGTGGACGTCTGATTCACGGCAATAAAACAGCGAGCGGGGCGCGGACGTGAACTACGTCCCGCTTTTTGCTTGTGCCTGCGTCGCGTCTGAGCCTCGCCGCGACTTGCGCCTGTGCGCGGGAGCCATCCCATGCTCCGCATTACTCCACATCAAACTCCACACGATCGAGTTCGGGCACATTGAGGTTGATGAGCTTGCGGGCGACGTGGCGGTCGTGTGCCCCAAGCGCCTCGCTTGTCGTCACATGGGCGACAATCTCGCGCTCGACGATGCCCTCCTCGTCGCCTTCGGTGGTCGAGGTTTCGACGGCGACGGTATAATCCTTAAAGCCCGGCAGCACCGCGGCAAGTTCGCGCGTAGTTTCGGTGACACCGTAGCCGTCCTGCACGCCGGCCTGCGCCGAGCCAATAGACCCCGCGGTCATAACGATGCAGGGGATGGCAAAGATCGCCGTGCCCACAATAATGCGGCGGCGCACCTTGCGTGACAGCTCACCGACCTCGGCGTCTTCTTCTGCGGTCACAATGCCGTCGCCGTTCAGGTCGCGCTTGAGCGGCACGCGCAAAAGAAGCAGCACGGCTTCGGCAGCCAGTGCGATAAAGACTACATTGATGCCAAACTCGTAAAGCGCCGAGAGAAACAGCGACCCGCTTGCGATGGCGATGCCGTAGCCCGCCGCGCACAGGGGTGGCATGAGCGCGGTCGCCACGGCCACGCCGGCGATGAGCGTGGCGGGTTCCTGATCGCGCGAGTTGCCCAGCCCGCCCGCAAAGCCGCCCGCGAGCGCGACGGCAAGGTCCCACACAGTCGGTGTCGAATTGTCGATGATGGCCGCCGTGGTGGTGCCAAGGGGCGAGAGCTTAAAGTACAGCGTGGACGTGACCAGGCAAAAGACCATCTGCAGTGCGAGGCTGGCAATGGCCTCGACGGTGATCTCGCGGTCGAGCGTTGCAATACCGTATGCCATGGCAAGGACCGAGCCCATAAGCGGGCAGATGAGCATGGCGCCCACGATGGCAATGTCCGAATCGATATCGAGGCCGATGCTTGCGATGAGCATGGCGATGATGAGGATACACAGGTGAGAGCCAGTCAGACGCGCCCCGTTTACAAAACGCTTGCGGATCACGTGGTAGGGCGCGCGACCCTCGCGAATGTTGAATGCGCGCTTGAGGAAGCGGCTTGCGTTCTCCATGGCCTCACTATGGGCAGGGCGGATGCCGTGGCGCCGGTGATGGCGTTCGCGTAGTCGCTTGATCTGTTGTTTGTCGAGTTCCATGTCCACCTCGTTCCAGCGCGGTCCGCGCAACGCGCCCGTTGTCCTAACTCTACACCGTGGCGGGCGGGGTGTCTGTTGGATGCGGAATCCGATAGGGCGGATGACGCGGGAGCAAATGCAAATCACAGGCTCAATTCCATCCCGCGAGAATATGATGCACCAGCTCCTTCAAATGTGACGAAACTGTGAAGCACGAGAGCGTGAATTTCAAAAAATACGCTGGTCGCCAATGTTGCGCAACAGAATTCAAAAATCGACAGCTACCGTTTGATACGTATGGATACATCCGTGTCAAAGGGAGAAAGCCATGGCAAACTACAGTCCACAACACTTTGAGCCTCGGGCCAAGGCCGTCAACGTCAAGGGCGTTGCTTACCGCGCCGTCGCAACCGTTTTGACGGCGGGCCTCATCGCTCAGCCGCTCATGTCGCCGCTGGCGGCAATCGCCGCACCGTCGACCGATAACGGCGATTCTGTTCAGGGGGGGGGTAGTTCTGTAGAGAATACCGTTGCCGCCGGTAACCAAGCGGTCGTAAAGACGGCTGCCCAGCTGGCCGAGGAGTCGGCAAAGCAGCTCAAGGACGCTCAGGCCGCCTACGATGCCGCCCAGAAGAAGGCCGACGCGGCGGGCCAGTCTCAAAAGCAGGCACAGCAGCAAAAGAATCAGGCCTCGCAGGCTGTGAGCGACAACGAAATCGAGCAGAACGCAGCAGAAGTCGCCGCGCTTCAGGAGAAGATTGACGAGCTTAAAGCGGCCGTCGAAAAGACCGAGCAGCAGCAGAAGAAGCTGGGCGACCTGAACGATCAGCTCGAACAGGCCAACAAGAGTGTCGAGGATAAGACGCAGACGCTCAAGGACGCCAAGGCAAAGCAGGATGAGGCCAAGAAGGCCCTCGATGATGCCCAGGCCAAGCTCGAGGCCATGGGTATGGACGAGTACGCGGCCGCCAAGAAGGCCGTCGAGGACGCGCAGGCAAAGCTCGATGACGCCAATAAGGCCGTTACTACTGCACAGGACAATCTGGACCAGGCCAAGGCTGCCGAGGCCAGCGCCCAGCAGGAAAAGCAGAATACCGAGGCAGCTTTGACGACTGCCCAGGCCAAGAAGCAGGAGACTGCCGCTGCTCTCGCAGTCGCAACCACCGCGCGCGATAACGCCCAGCAGAAGTTCAACCAGGCGCAGGCCGCGCTCGATGCTGCCGTCTCGGGTACTGGTGTTGACCTGAGCGCGCTTGAGGCCGCCAAGATCGCTGCTGCTGGTGAGCTCAAGACCGCGCAGGACGCGCTCGAAGCCGCGACGACTGCAGACGCCACCGCACAGGCGAACCTGCAGGCTGCGCAGACTACCGTCACCGCCGCGCAGGAGAAGGCCAACGCCGCCAACGCTGCTGTGGCATCTGCCCAGTCTGCATACGATGCGGCAAACAAGGAGTACAAGGACGCGGCCAGTAAGCGTGACGCCGCGAAGACGGCATACGAGCAGGCCCAGCAGACCGAGGCCGACAAGAAGGCTGAGTACGACCGACTCGTCGAGATTCGTCAGCAGAAGAGCAACGAGTTCGATCAGGCTCGTGCTGAAGTAACCGACGCGCACAATGCATACGACGCCGCAAACGCCGAGGTCGAGAAGCTTAACCAGCAGATTGCCGACCTCAAGTCGAACATGACCGTAGACCAGAATGTCATCAACCAGGGTATGTTCGGCTTCATGAACTACATCATCGGCGGCAGCCAGTTCACGGCCACGCAGAAAAAGAATGCCCAGGAAGCCGCATCGATGCTGACCGGTGCCGCTGACAAGGCCGAATGGTATGACAAGTACGTCGATCAGGACATGTCTCGCGACACCAATCCGCTTTCCTTGGAGCAGATGCGCAACGCCCTGACCTACCTCGATACCCAGAACAACCTCCGCAAGGCGAACGGTCAGTCGGAGCTCAGCGTCAGCCTCCGCATGACTGCGGCAGCCGCACTTAATACATCATATTCATCGAACATCTGGGGACACTCGAACTGCTATTTCGATCAAGGTGAGAACCTTGCGGGCGGCGGCGGAGCATACACCGGAGGCGAAACCGAGGATACCCTCGGCTGGCCATATACCGGTCTCTACACCCAGGAGAAAGAGGCATTCGATAAGTACGTTGCACAGTATGGCGACGAACTCGGCAGCCACCGATATGATTCCTACTATATCTACCAGCACTACAACAGCATCTACCATGAGTGCGGACACTATCTCAATATCATCGATGCCGGTGCGAAGGCTATCGGCATCGCAACTGGTAGCGGTAAGAACGCCGATTCCGAGGTAACCATTTTCGACTATAGTGGAAGCACGGGGCAGAAGGACTTCACTGTCTCCGAGTTCAAGAAGCTCGTCACCGACTATATCGATTCTGCTTACAATGCAGGCGGCACTCAGGAGCAGAAGGAGCAGCTGAAGCAGCTACAGAATAAGCTGGCGGAGGCGCAGAAGAACTTCGGGACTGCCGGAACGGCTTATTCTGACGCATTGGATAAGCAAGAAAGCTCTCGCGACGCCTATACCGCGGCCGACACGAACGTGAACACCGCCAAGGGTGAGTACGAGAAGGCCAAGTCCGGCACCGCCGCCGCGAAGACGGCATACGACGCCGCGAAGGACGCACTCGGCGGAATCGGCATCGAGTCCCTCAAGCAGAACCTCGATGCCGCCAAGGGCGAGGCCGCTACTGCCCAGGCAGCTCTCGATAAGGCAAACGCCACGCTTGCTGACAGCAAGACGAAGGCAGCCGAGGCCGCTGCTCACAAGGCGAAGGCCCGCAGCGCCCGCGATGCCGCCAAGGCAAAGTCCGAACAGGCCAACGAGGCGTATGACAACGCTACCGCTTCGGTCAAGGACCTTGCCGCCAAGTGCGATGCCGCCAAGACGGATCTTGCGAACAAGCAGGGCACGCTTAACGATGCCAAGAAGGCCGACGACACTGCCCAGGCTGGCGTTGACAAGGCTCAGGCCGCAGATGTGCACGCCGCGACCGCTCTTTCGGGCGCCAAGCAGGCAGTTGCCGCCAAGACGCAGACCCTGTCCGACGCACAGGCGAAGGCCAAGGCCGCCGAGGACGAGCTTGCCACCGCAAACAAGGCCTTCGAGCGCTTCGCCGGTGCCCAGAAGGCGGTCGACGACGCCAAGGCCGCCTATGACGCTGCCGTCGCCGGTGTCGCCGATGCCCAGAAGCAGCTCGAGGCCGCCAACGAAGCCGTCGTCGATGCGAACCTCGATATCGTCAAGGCCAAAGCCGAGCTTGCCAACGATGAGGCACTCAAGGCCGATCTTGAGGCCGTCGACCACAAGGCATCCCTTGCCGCGGGCACGACGGGCAACGAGAAGCTGGTCAAGCTGAACGCTGCCTACGCTCGCTACAAGGCTGCCGTCGATGCTGCCGCTGGTCTCAAGGCTGCTCTGAGCGATGCCGATGCCAAGCTGTCCGATGCCAACGACGCCTATGCCGCCGCGCTGGCTGAGCTTGGCGATGCCAAGGATGCCCTGGCTGCCGCGCAGGCCGAGTACGACAAGTATCATCCCAAGGCTGAGCCTCAGGCCAAGCCCCAGGTTACGCAGGCCGCCGCAAAGGGCCCCGTTGCCAAGAAACAGGCTGCGCCTGCCGCGCTCGCCCAGACCGGTGATGACTCCGCTCTTGCGGGCGAGGTGTTCGTCATCGGCGGTATCACCCTCGTGGCCGCTGGTGTGACGCTGAGTGATCGTCGTCGCAAGCAGATGTAGCGTTTCGAGCGTAGTTTCTGCAACGAACTTCGGTTCATAGCAGGAGCGCTTCGATGGCTTAACCGATAAGGCCGGCGCGCTGTCATACGCAGCGCGCCGGCCTTTCTTTGTTTCGATATCAAAAAGCCCGGTCGGTAGCCGCGAAAGCTACCGACCGGGCAAATCGTAGGCAATATGGTTGCTGTCGAGCAGCTGCTCAGCTTAGCCCAGCAGGCTCAGACCCACGGAGACAAACGCCAGGATAACGCCGACGATGGACTCGCCGCCGAGCAGGCCGCTGGCAACGACCAGACCCTGTTCCTGGAAGGCGGCGTCCTTGGCAGCCCTCTCCTCGTCGGAAAGACCAGCGGTGGCGTCGCGGTGGGCGGACCACTTGTCGTAGGCGAGTTTGACGCAGGAGCCCAGGAATGCCGTGAGCGACATGTAGAACGGCAGGTACACGCCCAGGCCGATCATCATGGCCGGAATGCCGAGCCAATACATGACGATGCCGGCAATAAAGCTGCCCGCGAACCACGGCACGCTCGGGATACCCGAGACCATGGTGGCGACCACGCTTGCCTGCGCGGCCACAAAGCTCTTGTCGGGGCCAAAGGCGTCCGGGCCATAGGCGGTGACGAGCGCGACCATGACGGCGGCGGCGACCAGGGCGCCCACGATGCCGCCGATGGCTTGGCCGATCCACTGCGCACGCGGGTTGGTGCCCAGCACGGCGCCGGCCTTAAAGTCGTTCATGACGTCGCCCGCAAGGCCGCATGCCACGGCAACGATGCCGGCGATAAAGAACAGCTTGACCTGAGCGATCTGTGCAAAGGCAGCCACGATGAGCATAACGATGAGGCCAAAGATCTCCATGGGGTCGATGCCCGTCTGGCCGCAGCTCTGTGCGCTCATGATGGTGGTGACAAAGGTGAACAGCGTGACGATGACGGCCGGGACGGGACCAAGGTCGAGCGCGATGGCAACGATCACGGCGATGGCTGCGGTGCCCAGGCCGATGATGCCGGCATCGAGCTTAAGGGAGCCCGAGATGAGCGACTGCTCGTTGGTGTCGGTGGAGCTGTCGGCGGCGAGGCCGCGGACGATGCCGGTGACCTGCGGCAGGATGTCCTTAAGGACGACGGCGACGCCAAAGCCCATCATAAGGCCCATGCCGAGGGACTTGACGATACCCTGCGCGGTCACAACATCGAACAGACCGGCAGCGGTGCCGCCGACGATGATGCCAAAGTTGCCCAGCAGCGCGCCGGCAAACCAGAACGCGACGGGGGCGAAGCCCACCAAAAAGCCGATGGACAGCAACATGGGCGAGTTATAGATGGCAAAGGTCACGCCGGGGATATTGAGCGTGCACAGCATGCTGGGCACCACGCCCAGAGCGTCGCGAAGCACGCTGTAGATGCCTGCGATGGCCATGGAGCCAAAGAGCTGCTTGCCGGTCTTGCCGCCGGCCTCGGTGGCGCGCAGGGTCTGAGCTGCGGCGTTGCCGGTGGGGAACTCCAGCGCGGCGTCCACGATAAAGTGACGGTGGATGAGCGCTGTCGCCAGAAGGCCCAGGATAGTGCCGGCGAGCGCCACGATAAACATGTCGAGCCAGCTGATCTGGTCGGCATAGCCCAGCATCCAGGCGCCCGGGATGGTAAACGCCAGACCGCCGGCGACCATGGCGCCTGCGGACATGATGGTGTGGGTGACGTTTGCCTCGTTGAGGCTGGCGTTGCCCATGAGCTTCAGGAAGAACAGCGAAATGACGGCAGCGAAAATGATCGGCCAGGGGAGGGCGCCCATCTTGAGGGCGGTATAGGCCGAGCTTGCCGTGATGATCACGCAGCCAAGGACGCCGATGACGACGCCGCGCAGCGTGAGTTGACCGCGCATCGAGGTGCGGTTCGAGGGATTGCTCATATAGAACTCCTTTGCGTATATCCGCTTCCCCTGGGAGCGCCGCTACGGATGCGGCGCGGGAAGTCGGGTTACCAAGGGCCGCCGCGTGAGCTCGCGCACGACCGCGCACCAGTATAGCCGCAAGCTAGTCATTTTGGGATGACTGGTTTAGGTAGGCGATATACTGCTGGGCAGACGAAAGGAGCGCCGACGATGCTTAATGGCTGCGCATACATATTGACGGTCGACGTGGGCAACACGTTCATTCGCTTTGGCCTGTTTGCCGAGGATTCGGCCGCGGCGCAGGAATGCCCGCTTGCGACGTGCGAGATCACCACGCCGTCGAGCATCACAGCAGACGAGGCGCGCATGCGTCTCGCTCAAGTCATGGCCGCGCTAGCGGCCGATGCGGGCATGCCGGGCACACTTGTGCCCACGGCTGCCGTGCTAAGCTGCGTGGTGCCGGCGCTCGAGCGCCCGTGGAAGACGGCGCTTTCCCGCACCTGCACGGGGCGCGTGCTCACGGTGGGGCCGGGCCTCAAGACCGGTATGCCCGTCCACTATGACGACCCGGCCGAGATCGGCCCCGACCGCATCGCCGACGCCGTGGCGGCCCGGGCCGTTTACGGCTCTCCGTGCATCGTGATCGACCTGGGCACTACGACCAATATCGAGGTCATCGATACGCACGGAACCTTTGTCGGCGGCGTCATCGCGCCGGGTCTGGCACTTGGCGCCCGCTCGCTTTCGGCTGCTGCGGCGCGTTTGCCTCAGGTCGAGCCTTCGGCGCCAACGCACGTCATCGGCCGCAACACGCGCGAGGCCATGCGCTCGGGCGTGGTTTTGGGCGAGGTAGCCCGCATCGACGGCATGCTCGACATGGTGCTTGCCGAGATGCGCGCGACCAAGGCCGCGGGGGAGGGCGACGTGCCCATCGTCATTACCGGCGACGATGCCGAGGCGCTTGCGGCTCTGGTCGGCCATAGCCTGACGGTCGACGATGCGCTGACGCTGCGGGGTCTCGCCGAGCTCTACCACATCAACCAAAAGCCCCGCCGCGTGTAGGACGAGGAAGTCGGTGGGATAAACGCCCCCACCTTTCACCTGCTACAATGGGTCAAACTATTGCGATTACGGAGGTGTCTGCCATGTCGGACGATCTTCATCAAACTTCGTCAGGCAAGCGCCTGGACGTCATTAGCTGGGACGAGTTCTTTATGAGCGTGGCTATCGCCGCGCAGCGCCGCAGCAAGGACCCCAACACGCAGGTGGGTGCGTGCATCGCCAACACCAACCACCGCATCCTTTCGGTGGGCTACAACGGTACACCCTCGGCGCTCAACGACGACTTTTTCCCGTGGGGTACGAGCGACGACCCGCTGCAGGACAAGCACAACTACGTGGTCCACGCCGAGGCCAACGCCGTGCTCAACTACCGTGGTTCGCTCAAGGACCTCGAGGGTTCCACGGTCTACGTCACGCTGTTTCCGTGCCACGACTGCGCCAAGATTTTGGCGCAGGTGGGCGTGGGCGAGGTTGTCTACCTGGACAACAAGTACGCCGACACCGATGATGGCCGTATCAGCCGCCGCATTCTTGACTCTTGCGGCATCAGCTACCGCCAGGTTATCGTCGATGTTCAGATTGGTACCGGGGGACAAGCTCAGCAGTAGTGCGTGCCAACGCCAGCTGGCGGCAAAACAGCCAAAAGAGCCCCGTCCCAAATTGACTACTCGTGAAAGTCGCGTCTGCGCGCATGGACGGCTCGTGAGCGGGTACATGGCTGTAGTAACATAGCTTCTGTCCGCGGGCGTGCCCGCGTTATTGTGAGAAAGGAGCCCCTGTGGCTGTTAACGAAGAGCTGCTTAAGAAGGTTCTTGAAGAGATTCGCCCCAACCTGCAGGCCGACGGCGGCGATATGGAGTATGTGGGCGTCGACGACGAGGGCGTCGTCAAGCTGGAACTGCAGGGCGCCTGCGCCGGCTGTCCCATGAGCTCGCTAACCCTTTCCATGGGTATCGAGCGCATCCTGAAGGAGCATGTGCCCGGCGTTACCCGAGTTGAGCAGGTCAATGCCTCCGGCGAGGCCGAGGACCTGTACGACGAGTATGCGCCGTTCTAAGCTGCGAAAGCTGCGGACGGCATACTCCGCATAGACGTTACGCCCAAATATGCGGCTGCGAGTGCAAGGCCCGCGGCCGCATTTGTATGTAGGGAGTAGGAGGGTCGACATGCTCAACGACTTCTACCATATGCTTGATCCTGTCGCGATCTCGGCGGGCCCCATCACCATCTACTGGTACGGCCTGGCCTACGTGGTCGGCGCCCTGCTCACGGCGGTCGTCATGTACCGCACGCAGCGCCGTTGGGGTTTTGACATTACGGTCGACGACCTGACGAGTGTCGTGGTCGGCGTAGTCTTTGGCCTTATCATTGGCGCCCGCCTGTTCTACGTCATCTTTTACGGCGACGGCTACTACTGGGCGCATCCGCTCGAGATCTTTGCCACCAACGAGGGCGGCATGAGCTTCCATGGCGGCCTAGTGGGCGGCATCATCGGCGGCGTGCTCGTGTGCCGCATGTACAAGCTCGACGCCTGGACCATCGCCGACCTTGCCGTTATCGGTGCTCCGCTGGCCTTATGTCTGGGCCGTTGTGCCAACTTTGTCAACGGAGAGCTGTGGGGCAAGCCGACCGATCTGCCCTGGGGCGTGATCTTTGGCGGCACCGCGGGCGATATGCCGCGCCATCCCTCCCAGCTCTACGAGGCATTCCTCGAGGGTATTGTGCTCTTTTGCATTCTGCAGGTGCTCAGCCGCAAAAAGCCGCTACTGCCCCAAGGCACGTTTATGGGCGTCTTTGTGATGGGTTACGGCATCGTTCGCTTTTTGATTGAGTTTGTGCGTGTGCCCGATGCGCAGCTGGGCTATCTGCTGGGCGGCGTCATCACCATGGGTCAGCTGCTGAGCCTGCCGCTCGTGATCGCGGGCCTGGCGCTCATCATCTTCGCCCGTCGCCGCAACCAGCCCCAGCGCGTCTACCTGGACGCCTAACCAAGACCACCACAAAGGGGACAGGCACCTTTGTGGTGGTTCGCTGGGCAACGGTGACAGAACCGTAACGTTTTCCCAGATAAAACCTGCCAAAATAAACCTGTCCCTTTTTGGCAGGTTTCTAGAAAGGCTTTCGGACTGTGAAGGATTCCGACCTCTCCACAACGGCTGCGCGCGACGCTGCCCGCATCGTCTGGTTTAAGCGCTACCCCGCCAAGCAGACGCTCATCGCATTTTTGCTCGCGCTGTTGGCGACCACGGCGTTTTCCATCGATCCCGCCCCGGTGTCGAGCAACGCAGTCTTGGCGATTGACCCCAACGCCTCGGGCATGCTGTACGTGTGCTACGAGGTGCTCCTCTCGTTTGCCGGCCATACCGACGCGGTCATGCTGCTTGCGCTTGCCTGCCTGCTCACTCTGCCGTTTCGCTACGTGTTCTTTGGCCGTGGCGACACCTGGCGTCCATCGATCATTCTGCCGTCGCTGTTCTTCGCCATCTGTATGGTGTTCGGCCGCAGCTACGACCTCACTGACTCGGCCGAGATTGTCCTTGGCGACAAAGCTCGCATCATCTGCGCCTGGATTGGCGGCGCGGGCTGGATGCTCTTGGCGGTCGTTGCCTTCTACCTTGCCTTTGAGTGTCTAGATTGGCTGAGCTCTCGGCGCATTCCGTTTTCGGAAGCGCACTTTGGCCGCGTATGGCGTGTGACTCACGCCGTGCTCTCGGTCCATCCCTTTGTCGGGCCCTTCCTGGTGCTTATGATCGCCTGGGCGCCCACGCTTATCGCTTCGCTGCCCGGCCTTTTTATGGGAGATACGGGTGCGCAGATTCGCCAGTGGTTCAACTATCCCAACGGCACGAGCGACTACCTGCGCCTACTCAACCCCAACGTGCTGCTCAACGGGCATCATCCCGTAGTGCACACGGCCATTATCGGCTCGTGCGTTCAGCTGGGGCTTTCGCTGTTCAACAGCGCTAACGCGGGTCTTGCCATCTACACCTGTGCTCAGTTCGTCATCACGGCCGCCTGCATGGCCTATTCCATTTCGTCGCTGCGCAAACTGGGCGTGAGCCTGCCGGTTCGCGGTGCGATCCTGCTGTTCTTTGCGTTTATGCCGATGTTCTCTAACTACGCGGCGTTGCTCACCAAAGACGTGCTCTTTGCCGACGCGTTTTTGGTGCTGCTGGTACAGACCGTCAAGCTCGTGGCATGTGGCTTGCCCCGTCGTGATGCCAATGTCGAGCGAGCGGGCGAGAAAGCCCCCATGCTCTTTGCGCGCCACGACTGGCTGCTGCTCGCTCTGGGCGCCATGGGTTCCACGTTTCTGCGCAACGGCGGCCTGGTGTTTCCCCTGGCGGCATGCGTAATCGCGGCGGCGTTTTGCGTATGGGACGTGCATGTGGCTCGTCGTGCAGCCAAGCAGACTGGTGCTGCGCCTTCGGGCGCCATCCCGCGTTTCCGTTGGGTTGGCGTTCTCGCGGTGCTCGCGCTCTGCCTTGCCTCTAATATGTACTTCACCAAGGTCTTTATGCCGGCGCACGACATCACGCCTGGTTCTAAGCGCGAAATCCTCTCGATTCCGTTCCAGCAGACGGCTCGTTTCGTCCAAAAGCACGACGGCCTCAACTCGGGCGTCAACCCCACGGTTATGGAAGACGGCACCATCGTGGAGGCTCCTTGCGACGGTTCGGTGACCGACGAAGAGCGTGCCGTGATCGACCGCGTACTCAAGTACGAGAACCTGGGCCGCCGCTACAACCCCGACAAGTCCGATGCCGTCAAGAACTGCTTTAACGAGTACGCCTCGCAGGAGGACATCAAGGCCTATTTTGAGGTGTGGGCCCAGATGTTCAAAAAGGATCCCGAGTGCTATATCTCGGCGCTCATCAATAACTACTACGGTTATTTTTATCCGAGCGCGCGCGATGCCTGGGTCTACAGCACGGCGCGTAGTGCCGAGATCATGGCGCGTCCCGACAACCTCAAGTACTTCGACTTCCATCCGGTTGACAGCAACGTGGTGCGCTGGTGCGACCACCTGATCAATTTGTACCGTGTGGCGGTGCAGCGTGTTCCCTTTATCTCGCTCACCATGAGCTCGGCCACCTATGTGTGGATCATGATCGCCGTGGTGGTCTACTTGCTGCGTCGTCATTCATGGCGTGCGCTGGCGATCTGGGTGCCGCTGTTGGGCGTGCTCGCTGTGTGCCTGATTGGCCCGTGCAACGGCTCGACTTACATGCGCTACCTGTATCCGGTCATCGCCTGCATGCCCTTCGCCATCGGCGCCACCGTCACCCGCAGCGACTTCTTCTGGTTTTAATTTGGTGCATTGAGGGCCAGGTTTCTTTGCACCAAAGGGGACATCATCACGACGCCTTCATTTTGGGGTTTATCTCGCAGGCCAGTAGGTATATCATAACGACGTTTGTTTATATTGCCCGAGCATCTGCGCTGGGCTTTAGGTCGAAACCGATAGGAGACACGTATGTCCGGACACTCTAAGTGGGCCACAACCAAGCATCGTAAGGGCGCGCAGGACGCCAAGCGTTCCGCCCTCTTCTCCAAGCTCAGCCGCAACATCACCGTTGCTGCCCGTCTCGGCGGTGACCCGCTGCCCGAGAACAACGCCAGCCTCGCCGCTGCCGTTGCCAAGGCCAAGGCTCAGTCCATGCCTAAGGACAAGATCAAGTCCGCTATCGACAAGGCTTTTGGTTCGGGTGCCGATGCCGCCGTCTACGAGAACATCGTGTACGAGGGCTACGGTCCCGCCGGTGTCGCCGTCTACGTCGACTGCCTGACCGACAACCGCAACCGCACCGCCGCTGATGTCCGTTCCGCCTTCTCCCACGCTGGTGGCAACCTGGGCACCTCCGGCTCCGTCGCCTTCCAGTTTGAGCGCAAGGGCCAGATCGTCGTCGCCAAGGAGATCCTGGACGAGAACGCCAAGAAGGAGACCATGATCGCCAACGGTGCTGCCGGTGACGAGGATGAGTTCATGATGGCCATCGCCGAGGCCGGTGGCGAGGACTACGAGGACGCCGGCGAGGAGTGGATCGTCTGGACTGCTGCCAACGACGTTATGGCTGTCTCCAAGGCGCTCGAGGAGCAGGGCGTCCAGGTCAAGGGCTCCGAGACCACCATGGTCCCGACCACCCCGACCGAGGTCTCCGGCGCCGACGCCAAGAAGGTTCAGCGCCTCATCGACCGTCTTGAGGAGCTCGACGACGTCCAGGATGTTTACAGCACCATGGACATGACCGACGAGGTCATCGCTGCCCTCGAGGAGGAGTAGCGCCCGCACGGGTTAAGCCGTGCATATCTGGGCATAATGAAGCGAGCATGCAAGCCTCGTGGAATAGATGAGCCGGATCCGCGTGCGTAGAGCACCGGACCCGGCTCTTTTATAATGATGCGAACCGTTTTGCATTTCGAGAGCCGAGATTTGAAGGGAGCGCCGCGTGCGCGTACTCAAACGAGCCCTAGCGATCGTGTACCTTGCCGCTACCATCGTGGCGCTGGGTACGCTTGTCTGCCAGTTTTGGGGGCCGTATACGTATCGCTTTATGTTGCTGATGCGCGACCCCATGCCGCGCATTGTCGTGACGGCATGCGGCGGAGTTGTGGCGATCGGCGTGCTGGTAAGCTTCTTCCGCCTGATGTTTGCTCGTCGCGAGCCGTCCTGCGTGCATCCGGCGGGGGAGCGCAATATCGAGGTCACGCTCGCGGCGCTTTCTTCGTGTGCCAGGGCTGCTGCCGAGCGCGACGACCGCGTGATGGTCGAGCATGTCGAGGCCCGCGTCCAAGGCTCCGATGATTCGCACGTCCGATTTAAGGTCGAGGCTATCGCGCTTGACGATAAGGACGTGGCATCTCTGGCTACCGCGATGCAGCAGCGCATCGAGGAAGCTTGCGACACCATGCTCGGCACGCCGGGTACGACCACGCGCGTCCGTTTTTTGCCGTCCAAGACTACCGTCCAGACCGTGGAGGTTTCCGGTGAGTGATACCAATCAAGATAAGACCGCTCGTATGCCGCGCCTGACGATTGACCAGAGCGCTGCGCCGGCGAGCGAACCTGTTGATTCCAAAGCAGAGGCAGCCGAGTTACAAGACGCGGCAGCCGCGGATTTTGACGAGGCTATGGGTCTCATCAAGGGTACGGGCGCTGCCATCTGGAGCTATGCTGTGCGTCATCCCAACACCACGCTCGGTGCCGTCGCTGGCTTTATCCTCGCCGTGTTGGTGCTCACGCTCGGCCTGTGGGACACGCTCGTCATTGCATTCTTCGTGCTGATCGGCGCCGTGATCGGCCAAATTCGCGACGGCGAGAACGGGATCGTCAACTTCTTCGGCCGTCTGTTTAGCGGCCGCTAATATGTATTCGACTGTCGCATCTGCGGCAGGCATAAGGAGGAACCATGGCTTTTAATACGAAGGTCGATGTGGCCGATACCGAGCTCGAGGCAGACGAGACCGTCGCTGCCGAGGCCGAGGATGTGACGCTCGAGGACGAGGCGCTCGTCGAGGCCGAGTCCGATGCTGATGAGGACGACGAGGAGGCGGACGAGGAAGCGGACGAGTCCGAGGACTCGCTGACCTATTCCAACGGCGTGATCGAGAAGATCGTTGCCATGGCCACCCGCGAGGTTCCGCACGTTCTGGGTATGAAGGGTAACCTCATGCACTTTGTGCAGGAGCAGTTTGGTGCCGAGAATCTGACCAAGGGCGTGACGGTCGAGGTCACCGATGACAATCGCGTGGTCGTCAACATCTCCGTCATTATCGAGTACGGCGCCTATGCGCCCGCGATCTTCGACGATGTCAAGGCACGCGTCACTGAGCGCCTTGCAGCGATGACCGGCCTTGAGGTGGCGGGCGTCAACCTGCGTATCGAGGACGTCATCACCCCCGAGGAGTACGAGCACCGCACCAGCCAGCACGAATAACCTTCCAAAAAGGGACAGGTTTGTTTTGGCATGTTTTATCTGCGAAAACGTTAAACGGCCGACCGCGCAAGCAAAAGCGTGGCCGGCCGTTTCTGTACGCTCCCGATATAGTCATACCGCTCGTCTAACTAAGGGTTGCAATCCCCGCGTTCCGCGTTACCCTAATGAGCGCATTGTTTCCAAATTGTTAACGAGGAGTTGCCGTAATGGCCGACGAGCACGAAACAGAAAGCAAGGCATGGGCGATTGAGGCCGCCGCGGCAGAGGCGGCATCGCGTGCTGCCGAGGAGGTACATCGTCCTCCCGTAGTGCCGATGGAGCGCGTGGTCGATCGCACCGATATCGAGCGCGGCGAGCGTGCCGGTCAAAAGCGCAGCCAGGAGCCGGGCTTCCCGCGCTTTTTTGTCGAGCTCAATCTGGGCCTGATTCTTACGGCCTTCGCCATCGTTGCGTTTAAAACCCCTAATCACTTTGCTTTTGGTGGCACCTCGGGCGTGTCGGTCATTCTGTCCACGCTGTTCCCGACCCTGCCCGTCGGCGTCTTTATGTGGATTATCAACGCGGTTCTCGTCGTTTTGGGCTTTATCTTTTTGGAGCGCAAGGCAATCCTGTGGAGTGTCTTCGCCTCGTTTGCGCTGTCCGCCTATGTTTCGCTTTTTGAGCTCTTTATCCCGACTGATGTCTCGATGACGGGCGATATGTGGCTTGACCTGTGCTTTGCCGTGATCCTGCCGGCGCTCGGCAGCGCCATTGTCTTTGATATTGGCGCCTCGACGGGCGGCACGGACATTCTCGCTATGATCCTCAAACGCCGCACCACGCTCGAGATTGGTCGCGCACTGCTGTTGGTCGATATCGGCATCGTGGCCATCGCGGCCTTTTTGTATGGCTCGCGTGTCGGTCTGTATTGCGTGCTCGGCCTGTTTACCAAGACGCTTGTGGTCGACAAGGCCATCGAGAGCATTCACCTTCGTAAGGTCTGCACAGTCATTTGTTCCGAGCCCCTTAAGGTCGAGGAGTTTATCGTCAAGCATCTCAACCGCACGGCGACCATCAGCCGGGGCTACGGTGCCTTCTCGGGCAAGTGTGTGACGGTGATCATGAGCGTGCTGAGCCGTCGCGAGGCCGTGCAGCTGCGCCGCTATGCGCGCGAAGTCGATCCGGGTGCCTTTATCACGATCGTCGACAGCTCCGAGATCGTCGGCAAGGGCTTCCGCGGAACGAACTAGCACAGACGTATTCAACGAACCGCCTGCTGGCGCCGTGTATCTTGCAAATCGGTCATCTTTGAGTATTTGACCCCACATTGGGCAATAATGATGCTAAAGACATCGTTTGCGATCCAAGTGATTTGTTCAAGATACGAAGGGATGATTCTATGTTCTGCTCGCAGTGTGGCGCCCCCATGGGCGATAACGACAAGTTCTGCGGCGTGTGTGGTGCTCCTAATGCCGCTGGCCCCGCTCCCCAGGGACAGCCTCAGCCCCAGCAGTTTGTTCCGCAACCGCCCGTGGCGAATGCGCCAAAGGGCTGTGTGGCTCAGGCGTTCCAAGATATGACCAAGACTCCGGGTGTGCTTCAGCGTGTATGCCAAATCGCGTTTTTGCCGGCGCTGATTTGCGTTGTGTCGGTGCTCGTGTTGTTTATTCCCGTTATTGGCGGCATTGCGGCTGCCATCGGCTTTTTGGCAGCTTGCATTGCGAGCGTGTGCGGTTCCGGCTTTGGCATCGAGTGGGGTCGCGATCTGTCGCTTAAGATCGATGACGGCATGGATCGTCCGCTGATGCGTTCCACGTCGTTTGGTCTCGGAGTCTTTTCGAGCGTTATTTCGGTCGTGCTCGAGGTTATCGCTGCCATTCCCGTTATCGGTGTAGTGCTTTCGCTGGTGGAGGGCGTGGTAATTGGCGCTGCGGGCTCGTATTCTTATTACGGTTCTTATGCGCTCGAGGCTGCGCTGTTCGGTTCGCTTGGCCTGCTTGTCCTGGCGCTAATTGCCTCGGCGATTCTGGGTGTCTTCTTTAAGATGTTCGCCGACATCGCCGTGATGCACTTTGCGGTGACCGGGCGTGTCGAGAGCGCGTTTTCGCTCGATAAGGTCTGGGCGGCGTTTAAGCACAACAAGACCAAGCTGTTCTGTGCTTCGTTCCTTCCCGAGTTTTTGACGGGCCTGGTCGCCAACGTTGTCACATGGATCTTGACGGTCGTCTTTGGCGCCATTGCCTCTGTCGGTATGTATAGCTACTACTATCGTCCTACGGGTATTGAGGCAATTGTTACCGGCGGTGGCGTCACGCTCGCGCTGTTCTTGGTGCTGGTCGCTTTCGTCACCGTATTTCTTACGGTCTTTGGCAAGATGCTCAAGCACCGTGCCGTTGGCTATTGGGTTGCACGTTATGCAAGCGAGTGGGCCGACGAGGACAAGGACGACGTCCTGACTTTTGTATTGCCCTTCGAGAAGAAGTCCGCTCCCTCGGGTTACAGCGCTCCGGATGCCGAGCCCGCACCTGAGTCCGAGCCCAAGCCTGAGCCGGCACCTGCACCCGCTCCCGCGACCGAGCCTGAGCCGGCACCTGCACCTGAGTCGGCGTCCGAGCCAAGCTCCGACGAGGAACCTCAGGACGAGTAGCCATGCCGTCTGCCATTTGGGGACGGGGTAGAAATAGTAGAAATAGCGCTTGAAGAATGAGCGGGGGCGGACGTGTCGAAACGTCCGCCCCCGCTTTGACATCGCGATGTGGCTATGACTGCGAGATGCCAGCGAATCGACTACTCGTCGTGCTTCTCCTCGCGGCGTGCAGCAGCGCGGGCTTCGTGGATGCCCTTGATCGCGGCATGGCGAGCCGTTCGGGCATCATGGATGGCGTCGCGAGCCTCGGCGGTCGTCGCTTTGGCAGAGCGCAACTTGGCGGCCAGATCGGGGTTGGTTTCGGCGACCGCGGTAATCGCGGGGCCGTCGAGCTCCTCTTGCGTGGGCTCGGCCAAAAAGTCGATAGCATACTGGGCGGCCACCATGGAGCCCTTTGCCAGCACGGTCTCGTCAATCTTGTAGAAGCAGGAATGCTGGGCGTACGTGGCGCCAATCTTGGGGTTGCGCGTACCTACAAAGGCGAGCACGCCCGGTACGCGGCGCAGGTACTCCGAAAAATCCTCGCCCGAAAGCGTGCCGCGATAATGTCCTTGGCCGGTGGGGCCCAGGCACTTGATTACGGCCTGACGGCAGCGCTCGCTCGAGGCGGCGTCGTTTTCGACCTTGTAGTTGGCGATGGTGTAGTCGGTGAGCTCTGCCTCGGCGCCCAAGGCGGCCGCGGTATGCTCCACGATGCGGCGCATAAGCTCCGGCATTTCCTCGTGGGTCGAATCTCCGTAGGTGCGCACCGTGCCGGCGAGGTAGGCCGTGCCGGCGATAACGTTGCGCGCGGTGCCGCCGTGCAACTCGCCGACGGTGATGACGGCGGGTTCGTAGGGGCTAATCTCGCGCGAGACGATGGTCTGCAGGGCGTTGACAATCTCGGCGGCAACCATGACGGCGTCGTGACCTCGCTGGGGCATGGCGCCATGGCACGAGGTGCCGCGGACGTCGATGCGGAACCAGTCGGTATTGGCCATGCGCGGACCGGGCTCGCAGCTCACGGTGCCGGCGTCGACCTCACTCCAGATGTGCGCGGAGTAGGCGCCATCGACGCCGTCGAGCACGCCCGTGCCGATCATGAGTTTGGCGCCCTGGCCGTTTTCCTCGCTGGGCTGGAAGACGATGCGGACCTCGCCGTGGATGTCGTCGGTCATATGGCGCAGGATTTGCAGCGTTCCGAGCATCATGGCGATATGGCAGTCGTGGCCGCAGGCGTGCATGCAGCCCTCGTTGACGCTGGCGAACTCCTCGCCGGTCTGCTCGGTGACGGGCAGGGCATCGATGTCGGCGCGCAGCAGGATGCGGCGGCGTGGCGTGCCGTCCTCGCGGTAGGCATCCGGCGCGGTGCCGCGAAGGGTCGCCACCAAGCCGGTCTTGAGCGGACGCTCGTAGGGGATATTCATGGCGTCGAGCTGGTTGGCGATGTCGGAGGTCGTGCGCTCCTCGGCAAGGCTCAGCTCCGGGTGCTTATGGAAGTGCCGGCGCTGCTTGATGATATATGGTTCAAATTCGGTAGCGATATCTTTGATGGCTGCGGTGACGTCGTCAGCCGCGCGAGCCTCGGTCGCCGCCATAATCTGCTGTGCCTTGGTCTTCGTCATGGTCGATTTGCTCCTTGTTGGGTTGATCGCAAAATCGTACAGGCTCTCTCCAGTATGCCACCTGCCGCTAGGGCTGGTAAAGTTGCCGTTTGCCGCTTGGGGTTTTGTAACAAGAGTGGGGGAGTACACTCGGGGGTGTTGAATTTCCTGCCAGAGATGGGGATGCCCATGCAACATATCGATCGGATTATCCGCTCCAAGAACGTCTTTACCGCGCAAGACGGCATCGATACCGCCCGCGAGCTGGCGATTGCCATCGCAGGCGACCGTATCGTCGCAGTCGGTGCGCCCGATGACGTGATTGCCGCCGCTCCCGCCGCCACGTCGGTTATCGACTACGGCGAGCAGTTTGTCTGCCCCGGTTTCCATGACGCTCATCTGCACTTCTTCCATACCTCGGTCGGTTCCTCGCCGTACATGCTCATGGATATGGGCACGTCCGAGGCGGCGTTGGTGCAACATGCGCTCGAGTTTTCCCAGGACCTGCCCGACGACGCTTGGGTTGTGACGCAGGGCTGGCGCGACTACCGTTGGGACCCGCCCGAGCATCCTACCAAGGCGTCGCTCGATGCGGCATTCCCCGATCGTCCCTGCGTTATGTATTCGGGCGACGGGCACACGCTTTGGCTCAACAGCCGCGCACTCGAGGCACTCGGCGTCACGCGCGACAGCGAGCCACCAGCAGGCGGCAGTTACGACAAGGATGCAAACGGCGAACTCACGGGCATTGCTCACGAGGCGGCTGCCATGCAGCTGCTACCGCGCTGCCTTGAGTGGCTGGGGGAGGATCGCATCGCAAGTGCTTATGCCGATCAAATGAGGCGTATGGCCGAGCAGGGCATCACCTCGATATGCGATATGTCGCTCATGCCCATGCCGGGCTGCGATTTTATCCGCGACGACGTCTACGACAAACTGCAGGCAGCCAGCAAGCTGGGCATCCGCGCCCATCTGTTCCCCACGCTGCTGGATGACCAGTCGCGCTTGGAAGAGCTGCAGACCCGCTACGCGAACAACGCGCTGCTCTCGGCGCCTGGTTTTAAGCAGTTCTTCGACGGCGTGTCGAGCGAACACACGGCATATCTCACCGAGCCCTATACCAATCCGCGTTTCCCGGGCGACCGAGGCTGTCTGACAGTTCCTGCCGAGCGCATGCGTAAGCTGGTTCTGGCGGCCGCGGAGCGCGGCCACACCGTGCGCATCCACGTCATCGGCGACGGTGCCATCCATGCCGCGCTCGATATCTTTGAGGAGGCCGCCGAACTGTACGGCCTGCCCCAGCACGGTCATAACACGCTCGAGCATCTGGAGAACCTCTTGCCCGAGGACATCGATCGTCTACGCAAGCTTAACGTCGTTGCCTCGAGCCAGCCCTGTCACATTACACTCGACCCGGGCGGCCCCGAGCGCGATCTGGGCCTGGAGCGCAGCCGCATCATGTGGCCGTTTGCGACCTATAAGCAGCGCGGCATTCGCCAAGCCTTCGGTACCGACAGCCCTATCACAGCTGTTACCAGCATGAACGTGCTCTACACGGCTATCACGCGCCAGGACCCCAAAAGCCACTGGCCCGAGGGCGGCTGGCTGCCGAGCGAGCGCATCGATGCGGCAACGGCCCTGCGCAACTACACCCTGGGTAGCGCTTATGCAGCGGGCGACGAGCAAAACCTCGGCAGCTTGGAGCCCGGCAAGTATGCCGACCTGGTAGTCCTGGACCAAAACCCGCTCACCATCGACCCCCAAGAGCTCCAGGCCACAAAAGTTCAGGCCACCTACCTGGCAGGCAACTTGATTTACGAGCGCTAATATTCATGTCGTACCGTTAAACGCGGCTCGCGCAGCCTATTTTGGGATGGCGCTCGAGCCGCGTTTGCGTTTTGGTGGGGATCCGCCATGAGCGTCCCTGCTCTGTTGGATTTGGGTGCGGGGCGGAGGTGCTGCTGCCCCGCGCTCAATTTGGACACCAGCAATGCTATCTCTTGGTGTTTTGCATACTTCCCATTACAGATTGAATAAAAAGGCTGGGATGTCCTTCCTGATCCTGATGTACCCCCGCCCGTGCCGTGCAAAAAACGGAGTATTCAGCACCGCGAGCTCTGCCGGTGCCGCTGCAGTCGGGTAGCATTGCGGAGATCGACGTCATTTTGGGGTCCGACGTGGCGCGAGGCATGCTTGTTTGTCTCGACGAGGCCTGTCTGCCGACCCAAATCGCCGGTCGAAGGCTACCGTGGGACTAATTAGATGCGCCCGGTGCGTATGCATTTGTCCCGGCCTGCTGAAAACTCCCAAAAATGCACGGTGCTCCCCAGGGGACCCGTGCTCGCGACGAAAACCATGCCCATGTCGCTATCCGCATCGCCTTTTTGCTGCACTGACTTTTCTGAATGCCGGGCTCGAATTAGTTAACCTGCCTCCCGTGTGGCTCCGGAGGGGCGGGGCATAAGGTTTATCGCGAGTTCCGCACGAGCCGAAGGCCACTTAATGTGGCCTTCGTGCGAGCAGGACTGCCCGAGCAGGAAACCTTATGCCCCGCCCCTCCGGAGCCACACGGGAGGCACTGCTAAGTTATCCCCCGGCATTCAGAAAATCTAAGTGCCAAAAAATAAGATTTTTTGACTCTGTGTTGTATAACCCGCCATTCGTGGGTACCATTCAACGCGTACGCAAACAAAAAGGGTTAATTCGCGTGGTATAACCGCGCGGCCCAAAAAGGAGGAGACAAGCATGTCGTCTTTGAAGCCGCTTGCAGATCGTGTTCTGGTCAAGCCCGACGAGGCCGAGCAGAAGACCGCTTCTGGTCTGTATATTGCCAGCAACGCTCAGGAGAAGCCGCAGCGTGGCACCATCGTTGCCGTGGGCGCCGGCAAGGTCAACGACAAGGGTGAGCGCATCCCCATGGACGTCAAGGTTGGCGACGTTGTCATCTACGGTAAGTTCGGTGGCAACGAGGTCAAGGTCGACGGCGAGAAGTATCTGCTGATGCGCGCCGACGACATCTACGCCGTCGTCGAGGCCTAGTCTCGTCAGAATCTCTGATTCGTCTTTGAACGCGCCCGCCGCATAGGACTCGGAAGCGGCGACGCGAGTCACATTTCTTTTGGAGGATTACCTACCATGGCAAAGAACATTACGTTCAACACCGATGCCCGCGCTAAGCTTGCCAAGGGCGTCAACACTCTGGCCGACGCCGTTACCGTCACCATGGGCCCCAAGGGCCGCTACGTTGCGCTGCAGCGCACGTTCGGTGCTCCGACCATCACCAACGACGGCGTTTCCGTCGCCAAGGAGATCGAGCTCGAGGACAACATCGAGAACATGGGCGCTCAGCTGGTGAAGGAGGTCGCCACCAAGACCAACGACACCGTGGGTGACGGCACCACCACCGCAACCCTGCTCGCCCAGGCTATCGTCAACGACGGTCTGCGCAACGTCGCCGCTGGCGCCAACCCGCTGGCCATCCGTCGCGGCATCGACAAGGCCGTCAACGCCGCCGTCGCCGAGATGAAGAAGCAGGCCAAGCCGGTCGAGACCAAGGAGCAGATCGCTTCCGTCGGCACCATCTCCGCTGGTGACCCCGAGGTCGGCGAGAAGATCGCCGAGGCCATGGAGGTCGTGGGCAAGGACGGCGTCATCACCGTCGAGGATTCCCAGACGTTCGACATTACCATCGACACTGTCGAGGGCATGCAGTTCGACAAGGGCTATGTCTCCGCTTACTTCGTCACGGACAACGACCGCATGGAGGCCGTGATGAAGGATCCGTACATCCTCATCACCGACCAGAAGATCTCCAGCGTCCAGGACATCATGCCTGTTCTCGAGGCTGTCCAGCGCGCTGGCCGTGGCCTGCTCATCATCGCTGAGGACATCGACGGCGAGGCTCTGCCGACCCTGGTCCTCAACAAGATCCGTGGCGCTCTCAACGTCTGCGCCGTCAAGGCTCCGGGTTACGGCGATCGTCGCAAGCGCATCCTCGAGGACATCGCCGTCCTCACCGGTGGCCAGGCCGCTCTGGACGAGCTGGGCGTGAAGGTCGCTGACATCACCGCCGATATGCTCGGTACCGCTAAGTCCGTCACCATCTCCAAGGACAACACCGTCGTCGTCGGCGGCGCTGGCTCTAAGGAGGCCATCGACGCCCGCATCGCTCAGATCAAGGGCGAGATGGAGAACACCACCTCTGACTTCGACCGCGAGAAGCTCCAGGAGCGCCTGGCCAAGCTCTCCGGTGGCGTTGCCGTCATCAAGGTCGGCGCTGCTACCGAGTCCGAGCTCAAGGAAATCAAGCACCGCGTCGAGGACGCCCTGCAGGCCACCCGCGCTGCTGTCGAGGAGGGCATTGTCGCCGGCGGCGGCGTCGCCTTCATGGACGCTGCTCCTGCGCTCGATGCTGTCGAGATCGACGACCCCGAGGAGAAGATCGGCGTCGACATCGTCAAGAAGGCTCTGACCGCTCCGGTCGCTACCATCGCCAAGAACGCTGGCTTTGAGGGTGCTGTCGTGGTCGACAAGGTTGCCGAGCTGCCCGCCGGCCAGGGCCTCAACTCTGCCAACGGCGAGTGGGGCGACATGATCGAGATGGGCGTCCTCGACCCCGTCAAGGTCAGCCGCGTCACCCTGCAGAACGCTGCTTCTGTCGCCAGCCTGATTCTCATTACCGAGGCTACCGTCTCCGATGTGCCCAAGAACACTCAGCTTGAGGACGCTATCGCTGCTGCTACCGCTGGTCAGCAGGGCGGCGGTATGTACTAAGGCCGACAAGGTCTAGAACTCCCACCGGGAATCCGGGGGCGTGACGGGGTTTCTCTCCGGAACGTCCTCGGACATGCAAAGAGGCTCCGCATCGCGCTTCGCGCTGCGGAGCCTCTTTGCGTCCTGACGCTCCTATTTGGCAAGGTGTTTTTTAGAATCCATTTTGCGCTCGGCCTCGAAGGCCTGCCTGTGGATTGGCAACACCTATTTGGACGATTCCGGGAGGGACAGCCCCGCCTCCCTGAACTCGACCGGAGACATGTAGCCCAGCGTCGAGTGGATCCTGAAGTTGTTGTACCAGTGCACGTAGTCCGAGAGCTTGGCCCGGA
>DBFALE010000025.1:0-4770 GCA_048230835.1 Collinsella sp. | reverse complement strand
GACCCATCGAAACACATCTCCACCGTTCCTTCAACTGGGAAAATGCCGCCCCCGGGGCCTGGGAGGGGCACCGGGGGCGTTCGGCTAACTGCGGGAACGGCCTATCCGCTTAATGTGTTCGGCTGAGACTGGAAATCGACCATGCGACAAAGGCTTCACATTGTGTCTATCTCTCGACACCATTGCGTCATTCACTTATTCAATAAGGAGGTAGCAGCCGCTATGGATGCCCAATTAACGATTGTCGACGTAACCGGATCGACCAACGATGACCTGCTCGAGGCAGGAAAACAGGGTGCGCCGCACGGCACAGGACTTGCCGCCCGCGCGCAAACGGCAGGACGCGGCCGGCGCGGCCACAAGTGGGATTCAACCGCCGGCAACCTATTGCTTTCGATTGTCCTGCGTCCATGCGTTAATCCCGCAAAGTACTCTGGTCTTGCCGCCGTCAGCGGCCTAGCGGTGCTCGAAGCACTCGAAAAGCAAGGCCTTGCAAGCGAAATAGCCCTCAAGTGGCCCAACGACCTGGTCGCGCGAGGACGCAAGCTCGGCGGCATTCTGGTCGAGGCCGCACGCGATAACGAAGGCAAACCTTTCGCCGTCTGCGGCATTGGTGTCAACGTAAACTACACGCCCCAAGAGGTGCCCGATGGCGGGCTGGCGGCAATTGGCCTCTCGGACCTCAACGAGAGCGTTCCCGCCGTCGACATGCTCCTCGATGAGGTCTATCACGCAGTTATAGACGCTGTAGATACCTGGGCAGAGCGCCTCAACGCCAAGGAAGAAGACGCCGGTCCGCTCGCGCCCGTCCACGACGAATATATCGCTCACCTCAATTGGATCGGGAAGCACGTTATCGCCCGCTCCCCCGCTGGAGACGAGCTGGCACGAGGCATATTTAGAACGGTCGACGATTGCGGCCGCGCAAGCATTGAGACCGAGAGCGGCTTGTGCGTCTTCCACTTCGAAGAAGCATCCTTGCGCCCCCTGAGCGAATAGGGCGCCGCAGCCGTCGGCTCGGCAGACGAATTCGCTATCCCAAAATCTAAACTCAAAACAAAAGAGCCCCGCTACCGTAATGGCAGCGGGGCTCTGTAAGCTATGAGCGGTATCGCTTAGAGCTTGATGTCGATGTCGACGCCAGCGGGGAGGTCGAGACGCATGAGCGAATCAACGGTGCCCGAGGTGGGGTCGAGGATGTCGATGAGGCGCTTGTGGGTGCGCATCTCGAACTGCTCACGGGAGTCCTTGTTCACGTGCGGCGAGCGGATAACCGTGTACAGGTTGCGCTCGGTGGGCAGGGGGACAGGACCGGAAACGCGAGCGCCGGTCTTCTGAGCGGTCTCGACGATGAGCTTCGCGGACTGATCGACGACCTCGTGATCATAGCCCTTGAGGCGAATGCGGATCTTCTGGGTAGCCAACTTAAACCTCCAAAGAGTGCGAGAGACGTTCTCGCGGATTACGTAACAGGGAGCTCGAACTTAGGCGTTCTTGCTCATGACCTCGTCCACGATGGACTTGGGCGCGGGCTCATAAGAGTCGAACTGCATCGTGTAGGATGCACGGCCCTGGGTCTGGGAGCGAAGGTCGGTAGCGTAACCGAACATCTCGCCCAGCGGCACCTTGGCACGGATGAGCTTGCTGTTCTTGCGATCCTCCATGCCCTCGATCTTGCCGCGGCGACCGGAGAGGTTGCCCATAACGTCGCCCATGTACTGCTCGGGAGTCTCGACCTCGACAGCCATGATCGGCTCGAGCAGCTGCGGGTCGGACTTCTTGAGGGCGTCCTTGATAGCCATGGAACCGGCGATCTTGAAGGCGGCCTCGGAGGAGTCGACCTCGTGGTAAGAACCGTCGAACAGGGTGACCTTGACGTCGAGGACCGGGAAGCCGGCGATAACACCGGTGTTCAGGGCCTCCTGGATGCCCTTGTCGATGGACGGGATGTACTCCTTGGGCACGACGCCGCCGACGATAGCGTTGACGAACTCGTAGCCGAAGCCCTCCTCCATCTTCTCGAGCTTGATGACGGCGTGGCCGTACTGACCGCGACCGCCGGACTGACGGACGAACTTGCCCTCAGCCTTCTCGACGTCGTGACCAGCGGTCTCGCGGTAGGCAACCTGGGGCTTACCGACGTTAGCGTCAACCTTGAACTCGCGGAGCAGGCGGTCGACGATGATCTCGAGGTGCAGCTCGCCCATGCCGGCGATGATGGTCTGACCGGTCTCGTGGTTGGTGGACACCTGGAAGGTCGGGTCCTCCTCGGCGAGCTTGGTCAGAGCAAGGGACATCTTGTCCTGCTCGGCCTTGGTCTTGGGCTCGATGGCAACGTCGATAACGGGCTTAGCGAACTCGATCTTCTCGAGGACGATCTCCTTGCCCTCGGCGCACAGGGTGTCACCGGTGGTGGAGTTCTTGAAGCCGACGCAAGCGACGATGTCGCCGGCGGCAGCGTCGTCACGGTCGATACGCTCTGCGGCGTTCATCTCGAGGATGCGGCCGAGGCGCTCGCGCTGACCGTTGGAAGCGTTGACCACGTAGGAGCCGGACTCGGCGCGGCCGGAGTAAACGCGGACATAGGTGAGCTTACCGACGAACGGGTCGGTCATGATCTTGAAGACCAGGCCGGAGAAGGGCTCGTCGAAGGAAGGATGACGCTGGATCTCCTCGCCGGTGTCCGGATCGGTACCGGTGACGGCCTCGACGTCGAGCGGGCTGGGCAGGTAGTCGACGACAGCGTCGAGCAGCTCCTGAACGCCCTTGTTCTTGTAGGCGGAGCCCACGAAGACGAGGTTGAGCTCGTTGGCCAGAACGCCCTTGCGCAGAGCGGCCTTGAGCTCCTCGACGGTGAAGTCCTCCTCCATGAGGATCTTCTCCATGAGCTCGTCGTCAAAGCTGGCAGCAGCGTCGAGGAGCTCCTCGCGCTTGGTGGCAGCGATGTCGGCAAACTCAGCCGGGATCTCGTCCATCGGCTCGGGGTAGGTCATACCCTTCTCGTCGGCCTTGAAGTCCCATGCAGTCATGGTGACCAGGTCGATGACGCCCCAGAAGTTGTCCTCGGCGCCCATCGGGACCTGAGCGGCCACGGCGTTGGCGTCGAGACGATCCTTCATGGTCTCGATAGCGTTGAAGAAGTCGGCGCCCACGCGGTCATACTTGTTGATGAAGGCGATGCGGGGGACGTTGAAGGTGGAAGCCTGACGCCAAACGGTCTCAGACTGGGGCTGAACGCCGGCAACGGCGTCGAAGACGGCGACAGCGCCATCGAGGACGCGCAGGCAGCGCTCGACCTCGGCGGTGAAGTCAACGTGGCCCGGGGTGTCGATGATCTGGATGCGGTAGTCCTTACCGTCCTTGTTCCAGAAGCACGTGGTGGCAGCGGAGGTAATGGTTACGCCGCGCTCCTGCTCCTGAACCATCCAGTCCATGGTGGCAGCGCCCTCATGGACCTCACCGATCTTGTGGGTCTTACCGGTGTAGTAAAGAATACGCTCGGTCGTGGTGGTCTTACCGGCATCGATGTGGGCCATGATGCCGATGTTACGGGTATCGGAAAGCTTGTACTTAGGCTTAGCCATGTTAGTTCCTTACCTTAACTTACCAACGATAGTGAGAGAACGCGCGGTTGGCCTCGGCCATCTTGAAGACGTCCTCACGCTTCTTGACGGAAGCGCCCAGGCCGTTGGAAGCGTCGAGGATCTCGTTGGCGAGACGCTCGGCCATGGTCTTCTCCTTGCGAGCGCGGGAGAAGTTGACGATCCAGCGGATGCCCAGAGCGGTGGAACGACGGGAGTTGACCTCCATCGGGACCTGATAGGTAGCGCCACCGACACGCTTGGGCTTAACCTCGAGCGTGGGCTTGACGTTGTCCATAGCCTTCTTGAAGGTAGCGAGAGCGTCGCCACCCTCGGACTTCTCGGCAACGATCTCGAAAGCGGTGTAAACGATGCGCTCAGCGGTGGCCTTCTTGCCGTCAAGAAGGACCTTGTTGATGAGCTGAGTCACCAGGCGGTTGTTGTAAACGGCGTCAGGCTGAACCTCACGACGATTAGCTGCTGCACGACGCGGCATGTGAAATCTCCTTAAGTGTCTACCGTGCGGCGCTTAGGCGGCACACGGCGAAAGTATCAAAACGTTATCTGGCTTATTTGGCCTTGGGGCGCTTAGCACCGTACTTGGAACGGGCCTGCATACGGTTCTGGACCGGAGCAGCGTCGTAGGCGCCACGGATGACGTGATAACGGACACCAGGGAGGTCACGGACACGACCGCCGCGGACGAGCACGATGGAGTGCTCCTGCAGGTTGTGGCCCTCACCCGGGATGTAAGCAGTAACTTCGATGCCGTTGACAAGGCGAACACGGGCAACCTTACGAAGAGCCGAGTTCGGCTTCTTGGGGCTCGTGGTGAAGACGCGGGTGCACACGCCGCGCTTCTGGGAGTTGTGCTGCAGAGCAGCGTTCTTGGACTTCTTGGGCACGGAACGACGGCCCTGGCGAACCAGCTGGTTAATAGTAGGCAAAGCGTACTCCTTCTCGAATGATTCCAGCTTTCTGTAAAGTGCAACGGCTTGAATCGAGGGGTCAGCATCCCCCTACGAAACACGCAGTTCGATAGGATACGTGGCGTTAGCTGTGCCGTCAACAGACCACGCCGCCGGGCGTATCCCAAAATAGCCATATTTCCGCAAAGCCTACACAAAAGGAATCCCCTCCTGTGCGCGGGGGCGGATTCCCGGCCCGGGCGGCCCGCTGTTTAAGTTTG
>DBFALE010000024.1:0-18450 GCA_048230835.1 Collinsella sp. | reverse complement strand
GACCCATCGAAACACATCTCCACCGTTCCTTCAACTGGGAAAATGCCGCCCCCGGGGCCTGGGAGGGGCACCGGGGGCGTTCGGCTAACTGCGGGAACGGCCTATCCGCTTAATGTGTTCGGCTGAGACTGGAAATCGACCCTCTTGCGGGCAAAGCAGCCCCACGTCATGCGGCGGGCCCGTGGCAGGTTCCTGCGTTTTATTCAAAGCTTGCCGTCAAGGCGCGCCGAGCCTTTACAATAGGACAGTCCCAAGGACGTATTCGATAGCTTCCGTGCAGCGCATGCGCGCCGCGCGTGAAAGGATATATTGCCCCATGCCTTCAACCCTTCCCGCTCCCATCGATAAGCTCGCCATCGTCGTCGTTACGTACAAGCGTCAGGAACTCCTGGCCAACTTGTTCGACTCTATGACCGAGCTCACGGCAACGCCCTGGCGCATCGTGATTGTCGATAACGAGAATTCGCGCGAGACCGAGGCCATGTGCGCCGCATTCAACGAGCGCCTTGCCGCCCTGTGGGGCATCGACACCGATCAGCCCGATGTAAAGGGTGGCACCGACCGCGTTATCTACGCGCCGCAGCTTGAAAACGGAGGCGGCGCAGGTGGCTTCTCCGCCGGCACCAAGTGCGCCTACGACCTGGGAGCTCAGTGGTTCTGGGTGATGGACGACGACGTGCTCGTTATCCCCGAGGGCATTGAGCGCCTGGCCAAGTGGACGGACCGCTACGATGTCATCCAGGGTTCGCGCCTGGACTTCGACGGCGGCGCCTTCTTTTGGCAGTACCAGCTCATCCTTTCGCTCGGCATTCCCAACCCTGTCGCTAAGTGGGACTTGGGTCCCGAGGGCTATCGTCCTATGAACCAGTTGTGCTTTGAGGGCGGCCTGTTCTCGCGTCGCGTAGTCGACAAGATCGGCCTGCCCGATGCGCGCTTCTTCATCTACGGCGACGACGCCTGCTACGGCTATGTTGCCAGCCAGCATTTCCCCGCCGCCGTAGTCGCCGACGTGGTCCTCAAGCGCGCCCGCGCCGTCTCCAACTGGGATATCGCCGGCAAACGCCAGCTCAACTCCACGAGCGACACCAATCGCTACTACATCATGCGCAATCGTGGCTTCCTCGCTCGCTATATGCAGATTTATGGCGACTACCACCCCATGCTGTTCCGCCTGGGCAATGCCGTGACCTTCTGCAAGGAATTCATTCGTCTGGCAGCAGTCGACAAATGCTTTAAGACCGGCATTCCGGCGCTGCGCCGCGGCATGAAGGACGCCCGCAAAATCATCAAGGACCCCAACTGGAAGCCCATGCCGCCCATGAAGGACGCGGAGTAACGGCGGCCGGAAACACCACGGCGCTTAAAGCCGCTGGCACACCGTAGCCACATGCTGCCCATCAAAACCGAACCCCCAGCGCATGCGGCCCACGCCGGGTCGCGGCACGCGGATTTCGTCGATGCCGTCGCGCTCTATGTCGAGTAGTGCCTGAACGGCCAGCAGTTCCAGGCCGAGCGCGTCCACACCGGGGTCATACATCATGTTGATAGAAATCAGCGGACGCTCATCGAGCATACCAATCGTGTCTGCCACGTCAAACATAGCGCCCGTAGGAAAAACCTGGATGTCCCAGCGATCCGCGCCATGCTTTCGCCTCGAGGCAGGATAGGCATAGCCCGGCAATCCAAAGCAGAGCCCCTGCAAGAGCAGGTGATATGGCAACGGCGCATCTGGGTCGGTCGTACCGATTCCTGCATCTCCCAGGATGCGGCTTAGCGCCCGCCTCACCGTATCCTCGTCCCCACGGCACAACCCGTCGCGAAACGCATCGACGTCTCGAATGTCTTCGGCAGCACATTCAAACCACTCAACAATCACGAGACGCAAGGCCTGGCGAAGCTCGTTATTAGGCAGCCGCAGAGCACGGAGGCGACTGCCATGCTCCGATTCCTCCGTCATATCCTTCGTCAGGAAACCGGACAGATACAGCGCCGTCCACATGCCATCGTCAGGCGAGACATCTGGCCCCGCAGCGCCCAAACAAAGCGGAGCCTCAACGCACCCATGGGCCTCGAGCAAATCGAACAAGGCCGAAAGGCGGTCGAGATTCCACCCGGCAACTACCCTACTCAGGCAATCGGCATACCCATACAGATCGGCACGCACAGGCGCCGTGCAGCCTCGGTCCAAAAACCCAATCACACGCGCCGGACTCGAGCAATAGGCCCTACCAAACCGATATCCCTCGAGCCATTCACGCGCATCATCTAGGTATTCCTCGCACCCAGCATGATTCAACAGAGCCTGGACCTCGACATCCGAAAAGCCGAACCAACGGTCACACCAGGTCGAAAGCGGCGTCGATAGACAATACGAGCAGCTGCGCAAAGAAAGCGCCGCCTCGGCAGGGCTGGGACGCTCCCCCATCAGACACGTCAGCCGCAACGAATCGCCCGCAGCGGCAATGGCGTCAAACAGCACGCGATCGAATAGCTCCGCCGAATCAGCGCCAGAAGCGCCACTCGCACTCGCACGGCCCAACCACGCCGCGTCGTACCCATCAACGAGCAATACAACTTGCTCATCGCAAGCCATTTCTAGCAGCTCAATGAGCAGGCCGAGCACCGAGGCAACCTCGTCCTCGCTCGCCACGCCACGCGCGACGCGTTCGATGTGACGCACCTTGTCTCGTGCTAAATCCGGAGCCTCTAAGAGTGGCAACAAGCGAGCGCACTCGCCCGAAAGGGCATCACGCACGACGTCGGCAACAGCGGCGCCACGCCTCGCAGCGCCAGAAAAATCCAGCGATATCACCGGATAGCAAGCGTACTCGTCCCGATAACATCCGCCGTCCGCATCCCAAATCTGAGTATCGGCAAACAAACTCTGACCAGCGCAACCGACCGCGGGACGCTCCAGAAAAGCCCTGAGCATCGACAAGTTCATGCTCTTGCCAAAGCCTGCGGGCCGACAGCACACCACAACGGACGCATCGCAGTCCAACACATCGGCAATAAACATGGTCTTGTCAACCAGCATGCAGCAACCAAGGGCCTCCGCATAGTCGTGCATGCCAATGGGCAAAACCACATCGTCGGCACAGCCGATCAAGCGCACGCCAAAGCCTGCAGTACAATCAACATTTGCCTGTTCAGACACCAAAACGTTCCCCCTAAATCGCAACACGATGCCAATTGTAATGACCGCCTCGCGCGCACCGATGTCGCCGCGCGAACATATCGGGCAACGGTAGCAACAAGAGGTGTGAGGGGGCACAACTAATCGTTGCACAACAAAACGGGGCCCGATGCATTCGCACCGGACCCCGTCCCGACTATTTAGTTATCTGGCAACTGAGAGCCTACTCCTCAGAGTCGTCCTCTCCAGAAGCTTTCTTCTGCTGATCGAGCTTATGCTTACCACTTACGATAGACGTAGCGCCCAGCGTGGCCAAGCTCGCGCTGGCAAGGCTCGCCATCACAATCAAATCGCCCGTCTTGGGCATGTTGCCGCCCGAGGACTTGGTTGTTGTAGTCGTCGTGTTGGTCACCGTTTTGGAGTCATTTTGCTCCTGGTTCCGGTTGTCAGTGTTGCCTTTACCGTTGTCCTCGCCCTGCTGCTTTCCGTCCTTGGTCTTGCCCTTGCTCTCGTCCTTCTCCTCAGATTCAGACTTCTTATCCTCGTCCTTCTTCTGTTCGGACTTGTCGTCCTTCTCATCAGAGCTAGAACCCTTATCGGATTCAACCTTCTCGGAAGCCTTATCCTTGGAGTCGCCCTTTACGGCTTCGGTCTTTTCCGTGGAAGCCTGATCAGAGTTGTCCTTGTTCTGAGTCGAACCATTATTGACGCCAGCCATCAGCGAAGAGCCCAGCGTAGAACCAAGCTGCTCGGAGAAAGAAGGCTTCTTGTCCGCCGAAGCAACGGGAGCGTCCGGCGCCTTATTCGAGTCGTCCTTGGAAGCATCGGAATCAGGGGTTGCGTCAGAGCCGGAGCCGTTGTTAGAGCCGGTGTCAACGGACGAATCGCTCGAGCCGGTAGATGAGTTAGAGGTGTCAGCGCCGGTCGAACCAGAAGCGTCGCTGTCCGTATTGCCGGCAGAGCTTGAAGACGAATCGCCCGCAGCAGAGCCGTTCGAATTGGAGCCGTTCGAGGTAGAGCCGTCGTTGGTAGTGCCACCAGCCGAGCCATTACCGTCAGCATCGGTCGAGGGCGTATCCATCCTGTCATCGTTGGGATCGTCACTCGAGTCGTCATTCGAATCAGGTGTCGGCGAGGGCGCCGGTGTGGGCTCGGGCTGCACGGGCGTCGCAGCGGCTGCCTCGTCCTCGGCGATATAAGCCAAGCAGTCCTTCAGCTCATTCTTATAACGATTCTTCCAGCCCTCATGATACTGGGGCTGGCTCGAATACTTGGTCGCCACGTTATTGACCACGCTGTTGGAGAGCGCCGTCACAAACTCGCGGTCGGACATATCATTGGAAAGATTCGCCCAGCGGAAAAAGTCCCTGCAGCCACCGGTGCCGCACATGTTGGTAATGCTCCACACCATGCCCTTGACGCAATCGGCGCGGCCCGAAATATCAATACCCAGGCCGCTCTTGAGCCACGCCTCGGTCACCGCATAGTACGAGTTGTACGCATACGCATCTTGAAGTGCTGAGAACTCAACAGGATCGGTGTTGTACGCACCTTGGAAGGCATCCTGCGCGATATGGCCCAGCTCGGTGAGCTGGCCGTTCTCGTACACGACATTACTCGTGTTGGAAATCTCGCTGCCGCGATCAATCGCATCCTTGAGCATGCTGTATTTTTCGGGGTTGTAGTTGTAGGCCTGCTTCATAAACGGAATGAGCGACCAACGACGGTCGAACTGGTAATAACCCAGCGCGTTATAGCCGTCACCGTACGAAAAGCCCTGGTTGTAGTTGCCATGGCTCTCGTACTTGGTAAAGTACTTCATCTCGGGAGTCACGTTGACAAACGAAACGCCCTGGACCGACCTCAGTACGCCCGAGAAGGACTGCTGGGTGTAGAGACCCTTATCGATATCGGTGGCATCCGAGGCAACGCCCGGCGTGGGCTCCTCGGCAGCAGCGGGTGCCGGCGCGGAAATGGCGCCAAACGAAAGCGCCAGCGTCAGGCCCGCGACAATCGCGGAATGCTTGGGCTGCATAAGATCCTCCCTGCATTGGTATAGTTAAAGTGCAGTTTGCAAAGATAGAAATAAGTATTGCAGCTCGCCCGTTGTTGCACAACAACCCCTCGGTAAACGGCAACAACGCTCCGCGAAATCTTAAGGAATTGCGCTCAACCTACAGCTTAATGTCAAAGTTGATTTCGGGGACGGCGGCCAAGTCGGCCAACGTCACGCCGTCGACGTACTTTTCAATCACGTCGTCCAGACCGCGCCAGAACTTGACGGTCGAGCACAAATCGCTGCGGGCGCAGCTGTTGTCGATGCCATCGCACGCCACGGGCGCCGTGCTGCCCTCGACGGCGCGCAGGATGTCGCCGGCACGCACCTCGGCCGGGTCCTTGGCCATCATGTAGCCGCCGCCCTTGCCGCGCACGCTCTTAAGCAGGCCCGCCTTCATAAGCGGACGAACCAGCTGCTCCAGATACTTTTGCGAGATATGCTCGCGGTCGGCAACCTCGCGCAGAGCAATCTTGCCCTCGGCGTCACCGAGCGCCGCGATATAGATCATCAGCCGGAGGGCATAGCGGCCCTTGGAAGAAATGAGCATACCTACCCTCCCATCGCATCTGGGACAACATAACCAGGTTTGTTTGTCCCAAATCTTAAGTAAATGGGACAAACACAACAGGTTATTTTGTCCCAGAATTTGAAAAGTCGAGTGGATTAGTCGGGTTTTCCCTTGACTAACGCCGAACCCATAGTAACTTTATTCCGAGAAGATTCCTAGGGTTTAGTACACCTATGAGTACACCATATACAGAGAGGGACAGCATGAGCGCAAATCCGCTGCTTTCCATCGAAGGTCTGACCGCCTCCGTGGACGAAAAGACCATCCTCCACAACGTCAACCTCAACGTCGCCGCCGGCGAGACCCACGTGCTGATGGGACCCAACGGCGCCGGCAAGTCCACCCTCGGCCACCTGGTCATGGGCGACCCCGTCTACACGGTCAACGACGGCCGTATCGTCTTTGACGGCCAGGACATCACCAAGCTCACCACCGACAAGCGCTCGCGCGCCGGCCTGTTCCTGAGCTTCCAGGCACCGGTCGAGATCCCCGGCGTGCCGCTGTCGAGCTTTTTGCGCGCCAGCATCGCCGGCCGCCCCGGCCTGGAGATGAAGGGTAAGGAGTTCCGCCGCCGCGTCAAGGAGCTCGCGGCCGAGCTCAACATGGATACCGCCTACCTCAACCGCGAGCTGGGCGTGGGCTTCTCGGGCGGCGAGAAGAAGAAGGTCGAAATGCTCCAACTTCTGCTGCTGCAGCCCAAGCTCGCTATCCTGGACGAGACCGACTCCGGCCTGGACGTCGACGCCCTTTCCACCGTCAGCCACGGCATGGACGCCTACCGCAGGAGCTGCGACGGTTCCATGCTCATCATCACGCACAACACGCGCATCTTGGAGCACCTGGATGTCGACCGCGTCCACGTTATGGTCAAGGGCCACATCGTGCGCGAGGACGACGCCTCGCTGATCCCCTGGATCGACAAGAACGGCTTTGAGACCTTCGAGCGCGAGGCCGCCGAGCAGCGCGCCCAGGCCGAGGCCGCCGCTGCCGAGCAGCAGGCGTAAAGGGGCGACGCAATGACCAAGAACCGCACCGAGGTCGCGGACATCGACCGCAGCCTCTACGACTTCACCTATGGCGAGGAGGGATTCGAGCGCCTCGACGCCGGCATCACGCCCGACATCGTGCGCGAGATCAGCGCCAAAAAGGACGAGCCGCAGTGGATGCTCGACCTGCGCCTCAAGTCCCTCGAGATCTTCAATCGTTTTCCCGACCCGACGTGGGGCCCCTCCATCGAGGGCCTGGACATGGACAACATCGTCACCTACGTCAAGCCCAACACCGACCAAAAGCACGACTGGGAGTCGGTGCCCGACGACATCAAGAACACCTTTGAGCGCTTGGGCATCCCCGAGGCCGAGCGCAGCTACCTGGCGGGCGTCGGCGCGCAGTACGACTCCGAGCTGGTCTACCACAACATGCAGGACACGGCGTCCAAGATGGGCATCGTCTACTCCGGTATTGAGGAAGCCCTGCACGATCCGCAGTGGGAGCCGCTCATCCACGAGAAATTCATGACGCTCATCCCGCCCACCGACCACAAGTTTGCGGCCCTGCACGGCGCCGTGTGGTCGGGCGGCTCGTTTGTCTACGTTCCCAAGGGCACCAAGTTGGACTTCCCGCTGCAGAGCTACTTCCGCCTTAACGCCAAGGGCGCCGGCCAGTTTGAGCACACGCTCATCATCGTCGAGGACGATGCCGACCTGCACTTTATCGAGGGTTGCTCCGCGCCCAAGTACAACGTGGCCAACCTCCACGCCGGCGCTGTGGAGCTCTTTGTGGGCAAGCGTGCGCACCTGCGCTACTCGACCATCGAGAACTGGTCCAAGAACATGTACAACCTCAACACCAAGCGTGCGCGCGTGGACGAGGACGGCGACATCGAGTGGATCAGTGGCTCCTTCGGCAGCCACGTGGGCTACCTCTACCCCATGAGCGTGCTCAACGGCCGCCGCGCCCGCTCGAGCTTTACCGGCATCACCTTTGCCGGCGCCGGTCAAAACCTCGACACCGGCTGCAAGGTCGTGCTCAACGCACCCGATACCTCGGCAACCGTCGAGACCAAGGGCATCTCTAAGAGCGGCGGTATCCAGACCTTCCGCAGCTCCATCGTGGCCACGCCTAAGGCCGAGGGCTCCAAGGCAACCGTGAGCTGCCAGTCGCTGATGCTCGACGACCAAAGCCGCTCCGACACTATTCCAGCCATGGACATCCGCGCCAAGAACGTCGACATCGGCCACGAGGCCACCATCGGACGTATCGGCGACGACAAGGTGTTCTACCTGATGAGCCGCGGTATCTCGGAGGAAGAGGCCCGTACCATGATCGTCAACGGCTTTGCCAACCCGGTCTCCAAGGAGCTGCCGCTGGAGTACGCCGTCGAGATGAACAACCTGATCAAGCTCGAGATGGAAGGAGCGATCGGATAATGAAACAGACCACTAACACCGCTGCTACCACCCTTGAGCAGGTCAACGCGATGCCGGCCGCCACTTGGGGCTGGCTGAAGATGAATCAGACCAAGCTCGAGCTCTCTGACGAGCTTGCCGCCGCTCCCACCGAGGCCGTTGAGGTCGAGGGCTTGGACGAGCAGTTTACTGGCGTGGCAGACGCGTTCGAAGCCGCCATGGACACCATGGCCGAGCGCTTCCCCGAGCGCCGCGCCTCCGCCCCCGGCGACGCCGCCGACCGCGCCCGCATCACGCCCGAGACCGAGCTCGACGTGCCCGCCACCTCCATCTACCAGGCCGGCGCCATCAAGCTCGAGGAGGAGCTCTCCCCTGCCGAGGCCTTCGAGACTGGCATGGGCGAGGCTACCTACACCTACCTGGCCGACCACGCCACCAAGCGCGTCGTCATCGATGTGCCCGCATACAAGCACGCCACGGTTACCGTGCGCGTGAGTGGCGTCGACGCTGCCGCGGCCATCGCCGCCATCGATGTCGTCGCCCGTCCGCAGGCAACGCTCGACCTGCGCATAGCCCTGGACTCCCCCGTTGCCGGCCAAGGCGTCGTGGGCTCCGCGCTACGCGTGTGCGCCCACGAGTACGCCACCGTCAACGTGACCTGCACGCAGACGCTCGACGATAGCTGGATCGCGCTCGACGACACCGGCCTGTTCCTGGACGAGGGCGCGCGCGTCAACGTGCAGCACACCGTCCTGGGTGCTGGCGCCAGCGCCACCGGCCTTGCCGGCGACCTGCTGGGCGATACCGCCAAGGTGACGATCGATACCGATTACCTGGGCGCCCGCGAGCAGGTGCGCGACTTTAACTACGAGCTGCGCCACCGCGGCCGCAAGACCGAGTGCGAGATCGACGCCAACGGCGTGCTGACTGGCACGTCCAAGAAGGTCTACCGTGGCACCATCGACCTCGTGCACGGCTGCAAGGGCGCAACCGGCACCGAGCGCGAGACGGTGCTTTTGGCCAACAAGGGCGTCGACAACAAGACCGTTCCCGTCATTCTCTGCGACGAGGACGACGTCGCCGGCAACCACGGCGCCACCATCGGTCACGTCCGCGACGAGCAGCTGTTCTACCTCGCCTGCCGCGGCCTTGACCAAAACGCCGCCGAGGACCTGTTCGTCCGCGCCAAGCTGGAGGACGCCGCACTTTCCGCCACCGACGAGCGCACCCGCGCCGCCGTCGTCCGCTTGGGCAACAACCTGATCGACAACTTTGAAGAGGAGCTCGCATGATCGACACCGAGCACGTTAAATGCGACACCTGTACCGCACCGGAGCCTATGGAGCTCGACGCCAGCGACGAGGCCTCGCGCGGCTGGCCTACCGTCGACATCGAGACTAATCCCTACAAGGCGCAGTTCCCGCTGTTCCAGCAGCACCCCGAGATCGCCTTCCTCGATAGTGCCGCCACCGCGCAGCGTCCTGCCTGTGTGCTCGACGCCGAGCGCGACTTCTACCAGCGCATGAACGCCAACCCTCTGCGCGGCCTGTACTCGCTGTCCGTCGAGGCCACTGAGGCTATCGCGAAGGTGCGCCAGCAGATCGCCGACCTCATCGGCGCTGCCCAGGCCAACGAGGTCGTCTTCACCCGCAACACGAGCGAGTCGCTCAACCTGGTCGCCAAGAGCTTTGCACCCACAGTCCTCGAGCCGGGCGACGAGGTCGTCATCACCATCATGGAGCACCACTCCAACCTGATTCCGTGGCAGCAGGTCTGCCGCGAGACCGGCGCCAAGCTCGTCTACCTCTACCCCACCAAGACCGGTCAGCTCACCACCGAGGAGGTTCTTGCCAAGGTGGGTCCCAAGACCAAGATTCTGGCCGTGGGTCAGGTCTCCAACGTGTTGGGAGTCGAGAACCCAGTCAAGAACCTCGGCAAGCTCGTGCACAAGTATGGCGGCTACCTGGTCGTCGACGGTGCGCAGTCGCTGCCGCACATGCCGGTCGATGTGGCCGACCTGGGCGCCGACTTCTTTGCCTTTAGCGCACACAAGGCTATGGGCCCCATGGGCATCGGCGTGCTGTGGGGCAAGATGGACCTGCTCAACGCCATGCCGCCCATGCTCACCGGCGGCGAGATGATCGACTCTGTTACCGAGCAGGACGCCGTCTGGGCGCCCGTTCCCGAGAAATTCGAGGCCGGCACACAGGACGCCGCCGGCATCTTCGCCACGGGTGCGGCACTCGACTACCTGGTCAACACGGTGGGTTACGAGAACATCCAGGCACGCGAGCAGGCACTCGTCCACTACCTGATGGGCGAGCTCATGCAGCTCGACTTTGTCCAGATCATCGGCTCCATCTATTGGGACAACCACCACGGCGTTGTGAGCTTTAACGTCCGCGGCATCCACCCGCACGACGTCGCGAGCATCATGGACATGGACGGCGTCTGCATCCGCGCCGGTCACCACTGTGCACAGCCGCTGCTCACCTGGCTGGGCGTCGAGAACCTTGCCTGCTGCCGCGCCAGCGTGGCCTTCTACAACGACAAGGCCGACATTGACAAGTTCATCGCCGGCCTGCATCACGTTTGGAGCACGTTCAATGGGTAATCTGTACACCTCCACCACATTTATGGAGCACAACTCGCACCCCGACTACAAGTACGAGATGGATGCTCCCACGCACGAGCACGACGGCATCAACCCCAGCTGCGGAGACGAGCTCACTCTGCAGCTGCGTGTCGAGAACAACGTGATTGAGGAGGCCTCCTTTACCGGCCACGGCTGCGCCATCAGCCAGGCCAGTGCCGACATCATGGCCGATCTCATCACCGGCGAGACCGTCGAGGAAGCTCGCCGCCTGGCAGAGCTCTTCCTCGCCATGATCCGCGGCGAGCAGCTCTCCGAGGAGGATCTGGAAGACCTGGATGAAGCCGCCCAGCTCCAGGACATCTCGCACATGCCCGCCCGCGTCAAATGCGCCGAGCTCGCCTGGCGCACCCTCGACGGCATGCTCGAGGGGCAAGCTAACCAGTAGCGTATGCCCCGAATCCAAGGTTTTTGATTGCCGAGCCGCCCGATACGGGCGGCTCTGTTTTTCCTAATGAGCACGAACACACAAAATCAGCGCGCCCGGCGCCCCGTCTGTCATTTACCACACGGCCAGACGCGAACACGGGCGTTTTCCACAGCACCAAAGGCCTGCGGCAGGGCCCCGGGCCCGCCAAGCAATGCGCCAAGCCCCGTTCTGCGAAGCTCCGACTCGCTTCGCGCCTGCCGCAGACGGGTCCCATAGGAAGCGGCGTGCATTTTTGCGAATATTCAGCACGCCAAGCTGTGTGTATACGCATCGAAAGCGTTAATCAATGTCTTTAGGCGCATATATATTGTGTTTTAGAACAAGCATCGCGGTCTGACGGGACGCAGGCACGTGCTTCGGGGGCGCAACGGCAGAAATCAATAGCTTCGGGACCCGTATGTTGCAAGATTGCGGCGGTGCCGACAGCAACACGATGCTGAAAACTCCGTTATTTGCACGGCGCAGACGGGGGTAGGCACGGGCAAACCCGGACCGAGCCGTTATTTTATGCAAGATGGCGATTTTTCTATGCATATTAAGAAGTGCAGTTACCGTACCAGGCTTTTAGAACTAATGGTTGTGACATATGGGCGACCCCAGCTGCGGTGCACAGGCAGTCCTACGCCACGTTTCCGCCAGCCCGCATCGCCGTTCGCGCGCGGGCGCGCACGATACGAGAGACGGTACTTTTGCCAATCCCGGTATACCGCTCAATCTGGCGCACCGTAAAGCCGGCATTGCTCAATCCAACAATAACGGTATCGCGCTGCGCCGGCGGTGCAGTTTTAACCACATTGAGCGGAACCCCGAGGCTCTTCGCCATCTTGTCGGCAAAGGCGTGGCGTTCCCACTCTGTCTCTTTCATATCGCGCAGCGCCGGTTCGCCGCCGTCGGGCGTCGAAAGCGAATAGGCAATAAAGCCCTCGGCAGAACCAAAAAGCTCAAGCACGCAAGAAGGATCAGAAAATCCCCTCGCGACATCGGCCGCGTCACCGTCGTAAGCGCACAAATGCTCCGGAAAGCTGCTCCAGGGATAACGCTCAATGAGACTGATGCCCGCCTCCTGCGGATCGGCGTGAACGGAGCGAATAGCCTCCATCACCTGCCAGTCGGTATCGAGCGAGCGCCGGTCAAAACGGTTCTGGAACAGATGCCCTGTGCGCCCCGTGCGTTTATTGAACCGCCGCGCGTACGTCAAAAGCAGCCGGTGCATCGCCGCGCTCATCGCGTCCTCGTAATCTGCAAGCACCAGACGCACGTGATTGCCCATAAGGCACCAGGCGATAACCGTCACGCCCGCCTTGCGGCAGCACTCACGCATCAGCTCCAAGAACTCCCACAGGTCTTCATCGCCCTCAAAGATGAGCTGCTTGCCCGTACCGCGGGCACAGACATGGTAAAAGCCGGTAACCGTTCTCCAAACGCGCTGCATGGCGCTCCCTTCGCCGGGATCTGCTTGCCATCCAATACAGCACGATTGAAGCGTGCCATCAAAACATTCACGCAAAACAATTCGCTCGCGCGGCCAAAGGCAGTAAACAGGCGGCGAACGGCACCGTTGCAACAGGTCAACCCCTGCAACGCTTACAAAAGCTGACCAAAAGCTTGCCCAAGACGGACCCCCTCTACGGAAGTGCACGACCACAGAATATAGAGTTAAACCGTTTCAATTGAAAGTTCCGCGCATCTCGCTACGAAAACTGAGCCGTTCGCCGAATATTCCGTGCATTTCGCGGTATTATAGGGGCTGCATGTCATGTCCCTTTCGAAGGGTCGCCCGGCAATCGCCAGCCACGGCCCCCAGACGGGACGCCAACACGATAGAGAGGAGAGGCATGCAGTACTCACAGGAAGTGGAGAACATGTGCCCCGTTGCCAAGGGTGCATACCACGGCCCCGCACCCATCCCCGAGGAGGGCAAGTGGGTCCAGGCTAAGGAGATTTCCGACATCTCCGGTCTTACGCACGGTGTGGGTTGGTGCGCACCTCAGCAGGGCGCCTGCAAGCTCACGCTGAACGTCAAGGACGGCATCATCGAGGAGGCCCTCGTTGAGACCATCGGCTGCTCGGGCATGACCCACTCTGCCGCCATGGCTTCCGAGATCCTTCCCGGCAAGACCATCCTCGAGGCCCTCAACACCGACCTCGTCTGCGACGCCATCAACGTTGCTATGCGCGAGATCTTCCTGCAGATCGTTTACGGCCGCAGCCAGACCGCGTTCTCCGAGGGCGGCCTGCCCGTGGGCGCCTCCCTCGACGACCTCGGCAAGGGCCTTCGCTCTCAGGTCGGCACCATGTTCGGCACCAAGGCCAAGGGCGCTCGTTACCTCGAGCTCGCTCAGGGCTACGTCACCCGCATGGCTCTCAACGACAAGAACGAGATCATCGCGTTCGAGTTCCTGAACCTCGGTAAGTTCACCGACGCCGTCAAGGCCGGCAAGACCCCCGAGGAGGCCATCGCTGGCGCTATGGGCCACTATGGTCAGTGGGAGAACGCTGCCAAGTACATCGACCCGCGCACCGACGAGGAGACTCACTCCGTCGCCAGCGTGTTCCCGGTTCACGAGTAGAAAGGGAGGGAAATAACTATGACTGTTACGTTCGAAGGTTACGAGCGCCGCGCTGACAAGATCAACAAGTGCCTCGCCGACAACGGCATCGCCTCCCTCGAGGAAGCTCTGCAGATCTGCACCGACAAGGGCTTCAACCCGCGTGAGATCGTCAACAACACCCAGTCCATCGCCTTCCAGAACGCTGAGTGGGCCTACACCCTCGGCTGCGCTCTCGCTGTCAAGCGTGGCGCCAAGTCCGCTTCTGAGGCTGCCGCCATCATCGGCGAGGGCATCCAGGCCTTCACCGTTCCCGGCTCCGTCGCCGAGGACCGTAAGGTCGGTCTGGGCCACGGTAACCTGGGCGCTATGCTGCTCTCCGACGACACCGAGTGCTTCGCCTTCCTGGCTGGCCACGAGTCCTTCGCTGCCGCTGAGGGCGCTATCGGCCTGGCTCTGAACGCCAACAAGGCTCGTAAGAAGCCGCTGCGCGTTATCCTCAACGGTCTGGGCAAGGACGCTGCCCAGATCATCGCCCGCATCAACGGCTTCACCTACGTGAAGACCCAGTTCGACTACTACACGGGCGAGCTCAAGGTCGTCGAGACCATCCCCTACTCTGATGGTCCCCGCGCTGCCGTTAACTGCTACGGCTCCGACGACGTCCGCGAGGGCGTTGCCATCATGTGGCACGAGAACGTCGACATCTCGATCACCGGCAACTCCACCAACCCCACGCGCTTCCAGCACCCCGTCGCTGGCACCTACAAGAAGGAGCGCCTCGAGGCTGGCAAGAAGTACTTCTCCGTCGCTTCTGGTGGCGGCACTGGCCGTACCCTGCACCCGGACAACATGGGCGCTGGCCCTGCCTCTTACGGCATGACCGACACCATGGGCCGTATGCACTCCGACGCTCAGTTCGCCGGTTCTTCCTCCGTGCCTGCGCACGTCGACATGATGGGTCTCATCGGCATGGGCAACAACCCCATGGTCGGTGCCACCGTCGCCTGCGCTGTCGCCGTCGAGGAGGCCCTCAAGGCCTAATCGCGCCCGCGCGATGCTCATATAGTTGAGCTTTAGAGCCGCTACCCAACCGGGTAGCGGCTCTTTTTAGTCCCTCCCTCAGTTGCGGTGAAATAGTTCCTAAACAGCCGCCCCTTCCTTCCAGACAGGAACTATTCCACCGCAACTTATTGAGAAGACGCGATTGGGCGTTAAGGTATCGGCGACGCCCACCTTCCAATTTGGCCCTTTACCGATTTCTCCAATCTTTGTGATACCTTTGCCGATCACCCATGCGACAATGCGCCGGACGAGAAAGGAATCAGATGGAATCGACTGATGTATTGGTAATTGGATCCGGAATTGCGGGCCTTTGTGCCGCCATCGAAGCGGCGCGCACAGGCGCGACCGTTGCCGTCGCAAGCGCCGGCAAGACCATGAGCGGATCGAGCTTCTTCCCGGGAACCTGGGGGCTCGGCCTTATTGGACCCGTCGACGAAGACGATGAACAGGACCTCATCGACACCATCCAGACCGTCGGCGGTGGCGTTGCCGACCCTACACTCGTCCAGACTTTTGTCCACGGTATTCCTCAGGCCATCCAATGGCTCGAGCAGGATCTTGGCGTTGAGCTTCAGCGCCCACAAAGCGCCGAGAGCGCTCAGCAGAAGCAGTTTATCCCCTGCTTTGACCATAAGACGCGCATGTGGCGCGGCCTCACCCGCAAGCCCCTTGAGGACGCATGTATGGCCCAGGTCGAGTCTCTCGGCATTCGCCTACTCCCCCACCACGAGCTTATCGACCTTGTTGAGGACACGACCGGAAAGATTGTCGGCGCCGTGCTCTTCAACCAAACGAACGAGCGCATTGTGACCTTTACAGCAAAGGCCACTATCATCGCTGCGGGCGGCACGGGCGGACTGTTCGAGCGCAGCCTCACTTCCTTCGACGTGCTCAGCTCCTCGCAGGCCATCGCACGGGCACACGGTGCGTCCCTTACCAATATAGAGTTCATGCAGATGATGCCCGGCTTCAATGAGCCTAAGCGCAACCTTGTCTTTAACGAGAAGACCTGGCGCTACGTTAAGTTCGACCAGCCAGTTGAAATCGATGATGACAAGCTAGACGATCTGCTTGAGCAACGCTCAGGATATGGCCCCTTCACTTCGCGCCTGGCTTCCCGCGCCATCGATCTTGCCATCGATCAAGCAGGCGCCGAAGGCCTGGCGCTCCACTACGACTTCCCCCGCGAGGACGTCCCCGAGTTTGTGCAGACCTTTGCCACTTGGCTGCAAGACGAGCACGGCATCGCGCCGACCGACGAGATGCGCGTGGCGATGTATGCCCACGCCGCCAACGGCGGTATCAAGATCGACAAGACCGCGTACACGGGCGTTGAGGGCCTCTACGCCTGTGGCGAGGCAACAGGCGGCATGCACGGCGCTGACCGCATCGGAGGCCTGTCGAGCGCCAATGGCATCGTATTCGGGCGCATCGCAGGCGCATCAGCGGCTCGAGCAGCGCTGGGCGCTTCCGAGGCGGCCGCCCCGATGGATACCGCCCTCCCCCAATATGGAATTGCTACAGCAGACGCTGAGCGCCTGACCCGCAGCCTCAGACACACAATGAGCACCTACTGCATGATCAACAGAACTGAAGCGGATCTATCCAAGGCGCTGCAAGAGCTTGAAAGCCTGCAAGACAAGGCCATGGCGCTAAGCAAGCCGCATACCAATGACTGCGAGATCGCAGCCCTCGCCCGCTTGCAATCGCAGATTCAGCTGGCAACGGAGATGGTCAAAGCTATGCGCAAGCGAACCGAAAGTCTAGGTTCGCACTATCGAGCGGATTAAACCGGACACCCATCTAAAGCAGAACACAACCAATCGATATCCATGGGCCCCGTGAGCTCGAAGTGGCACGGGGCCCATTCGTGTCCGCACGGGCAAATATACTCATTCTGAATACGGAGTCGACATAGTCCACGTAGACAAACGAACAGAAAGGAAGAGATATGGACAGTAGGGATATCGAGAAATGGCGTGTCGAACTTGACAGCTACGCCCATGTAGAAGACGGCGTTGAGTATTGGCTCGCACGCGATTTAATGGAACCCCTCGGATACACCCAATGGCGTAATTTTGAGACTGCGGTTAAGAGATCCATGGCATCGTGTGACACCAATAAAATGCCTGTTGCCGCCCATTTTGCTGAGGCCAGCAAAATGGTAGATGCCGGCATCGCCAAACGAGCCGTAAAAGACTACAAGCTGACACGCTACGCATGCTATTTAATCGCCCAAAACGGAGACCCAAACAAGCCCGAGATCGCTCTCGCACAGGCGTACTTCGCCGTGCAGACGCGCCGCCAAGAGCTCATAGAGCAGCGCTTCGCAGAGATTCAGCGCTTGCAGGCGCGCCACTCGCTATCCGATTCAGAGAAACAGCTCTCGGGTATTGCGTTCAAACGCGGCGTAGACTCCAAAGGATTCGCGATCATCAAGTCGAAGGGCGATGAAGCGTTATTCGGCGGCAGAAGCACGGCGGAAATGAAGCAGCAGCTCGGCGTACCCAAGAGTGCGGCATTGGCGGACAGGTTAGCCGATGTCCTCATCAAAGCAAAGGACCTTACGAACTCGATGACGGCCTTCAACGCCGAGGAACACGACCTGTACGGTCTGGACCAGATCAAGCAAGAGCACGTCGAGAACAACACAAGCGTGCGTGGCAGCCTCATCGACCGCGGAATTGTCCCCGAGAACCTACCGCCTGCCGAGGATACAAAAAAGCTCGAGCGTCGCGTGAAGGCAGACGAGAAGAAACTCAAGGAGGGTACTGACGGTTTTACCGATCCCCAGGGTAGGCTCGATCTGTGAAAGCGGCTGTGCCTTTTCGGGTTCGACCCCATGCGAGGTCAACAAATAAGCGACCAGCCTGAGCCAGTCGCTTTAACAATCTTTGGGTGGGCCGTCAGGGGGTCAGCCTGCTGCGCAGGCGGTCGCTGCGGCGCTTCGCGCCTTGCGCGCTGCGCTGGCAAATGCTTACGCATTTCCTCAGCTCCGCGCCCCGACGGGTTCGACCCCATGTGAGGTTAACAAAAAAGCGACCAGCCTAAGCCAGTCGCTTTAACATGCTTTGGGTGGGCCGTCAGGGGGTCGAACCCTGGACCTTGGGATTAAGAGTCCCCTGCTCTACCAACTGAGCTAACGACCCAAAGCTAAAGTCCGTTTTGGCGGACTTTAGAGGAGATATCGTGTGGTGGGCCGTCAGGGGGTCGAACCCTGGACCTTGGGATTAAGAGTCCCCTGCTCTACCAACTGAGCTAACGACCCGATATCAACACGAAGCAAGAACTGGGGTGGGTAAAGGGACTCGAACCCTCGACCTACGGGACCACAACCCGTCGCTCTAGCCAACTGAGCTACACCCACCGTGTCCTGTGCGCTTCGCGCTCGACTATTATTGCAAGGAACGCCACGCGATGCAAGCCCCAATTTTCAAGAATTTTGAAAAGAGTTTTTCCTTGAATATCAACTTCATCCGAACACCTCCCATATTCATCCGTACATGTACGGATGAATATGGGAATCCGATACCCTGAGGGCCGGGCCGGCCGGCCCCGGGAGATCGGAGGACACCATGTCCG
>DBFALE010000023.1:0-48646 GCA_048230835.1 Collinsella sp. | reverse complement strand
CAGTTGGTAGAGCAGAGGACTGAAAATCCTCGTGTCAGGGGTTCGATTCCCTTCCCCGCCACCTTGAATTGACTAGGACCTCTGCAAAGGGGTCCTTTTCTTTTACCGAGGGCTCTGCGGAAACTGCGTCCCGGAATTTGGATTCAGAGCGGGATGCGTTTTCCGCTTTAAGGCCGCTTGGGAAAGCACGGCCCGGAATCCGGCGCCAGAATGGGACGCGCTTTCCTTTTGCGGCCTTTGGCGGAAACTGCGTCCCAGATCCCGCGCTCAGAACGGGATGCATTTTCCGGTGCCTGCCTCCGGCACACGTGCACATCTCGCGCGCCATCTCGGACCCGCCCGCCTAGACATTCCTCCCACTTTTGCGCCACTTTGTAGACCGTTCGGTCGCCTGTCTGCATGCGCGGGTATACTCAAATCGATAGATATGTCATGCAAGAGCGATGCGGGCTTAGCCCGTATGATTCAAAAGGGGGCAGTGATGGAGAGGATACTCGGCGTTAATCTCTCTGGCTGGTTTATTCCCGAGCCTTGGGTGACCCCGTCGCTATACGCGGCGACCGGTGCATCCAATGCGGCCGAGCTGCAGGAGGCCATGGGCACCGCCGCCTATAACGAGCGCATGCGCCGTCATTACGAGACGTTTGTGAGCGAGGATGATTTCCGTCGCATGGCGCAGATCGGCCTCAACGCCGTGCGCCTGCCGGTGCCTTGGTATGCCTTTGGCTCACAGGAGTCCGATGCCTCCTACATCTCGGTTGTCGATTACATCGACCGCGCGATTGAGTGGGCTGCCAAGTACAACATTCGCGTGCTGCTTGATCTGGCGACTGTGCCCGGTGGCCAGGGCGATTCCAACGATTCGCCCGCCACGCCGGAGGCTGTTGCCGAGTGGCATTCGTCCACTAACGGCCGCCATGTCGCGCTCGACGTGCTCGAGCGCTTGGCCGAGCGTTACGGCGAGGCCGAGAGCCTGCTGGGCATTGAGCTGCTGGATACGCCGCAGATGAGTGTCCGCAAGAGTCTCTTTGCCATGACGGATGGCATTCCGGCTCACTACTTGCGCAATTTCTATCGCGATGCCTACGAGCTCGTCCGTTCGTATATGCCCGAGGATAAGATCGTCGTCTTTTCGTCTTCGGGGCATCCCAGCGAGTGGAAGCATTTTATGCGCGGCGCCAAGTACAAGAACGTCTACATGGACCTTCACCTGTACCATTACCGCGACGAGTATGCGCTCGATATCACGAGCCCCCGCGGGCTGGCGACGGCGATTTCCCGTAACAAGCGCGAGCTTAAAGAAGCGATTTCGACTGGGTTCCCCGTGCTGGTGGGCGAATGGTCGGGTGCGGCGATCTTTGCCAACTCGTCGGTTACGCCCGAAGGCCGCAATGCCTACGAGCGCGTGTTTATCGCCAACCAGCTGGCTTCGTTTGCGCCGGCTGCCGGTTGGTTCTTCCAAACGTGGAAGACCGAGAAGCGCATTGCAGCATGGGACGCCCGCGCGGCGCTCGGTACGCTCGAGCGCGGCATGATTGAATAGGTTGATATGACGCAAAACAGCGCCCATACGGGCAAACTCTATGTGGTCGGCACGCCCATCGGCAACCTGGGCGACCTGTCCCCGCGCGTTGGCGAGGCCTTTGCCGCTGCCGATGTCATCTGCTGCGAAGACACGCGTGTGACGTCAAAGCTGCTGATGCACCTGGGCATTTCCAAGCCGCTTGTCCGTTGCGACGAGAATGTGATCGCCAGCCGCGCCGCCGGCCTGGTCGACCGTCTGCTGGCGGGGGAGACCCTCGCCTTTGCCTCGGACGCCGGCATGCCGAGCGTGTCCGATCCCGGCCAGGCGCTGGTCGAGGCGGCGCGTGAGGCCGATGTGCCCGTCGAAGTTATTCCCGGGCCTTCTGCTTGCGTCACGGCGCTCGTTTCGTCCGGCATTCCCTGCGAGCATTTTTTCTTCGAGGGCTTTTTGGGCCGAAAGCACGGCGACCGCGTGCGCCGTTTACAGCGCCTTGCCGTGGTGCCCGGCGCGCTCATCTTCTACGAGTCTCCACATCGCATCGTGGCGACGCTCGAGGCCGTGGCGGAGGTCTTTCCCCAGCGTGAGGTTGCCGTCTGCCGCGAACTCACCAAGCTGCACGAGGAGGTCTTGCGCGGGCCCGCCGCCCAGCTTGCCGAGGAGCTGCGTGCTCGCGGCGAGGTAAAGGGCGAGATTGCGCTGGTCATCGCGCCGCCGAGCGAGGATGAGGAGGCCGGCATCGTGCCGGTTGGCGCCGCGGCAGCGGATCCCGACGAGGCCCTGCGCGAGGATATCCGCGCCGCGCTTGAGGAGGGGGAGCCCGCCTCTGCGGTGGCCAAGCGCCTGTCTCAGAAGTATTCGCGCCGCAAGCGCGATGTCTATGCCATGGTGCTCGATATGCAATAGATGGAGGATATCCAGCCCTTGCGCTAGAATCATCCCCTGTATGCAACGTTTTTCTGGAGGACAAACCCCATGGATCAAAGCAAGCCTTCGTTCTTTATCACGACGCCCATCTACTACGTCAACGCCGATCCGCACCTGGGCACGGCTTATTCCACCATCATCGCCGACGTTCAGGCTCGCTATCGCCGCTCCGCCGGCTATAACGTCAAGTTCCTGACCGGCATGGACGAGCACGGCGAGAAGGTCGCCGAGGCAGCAGCTAAGCATGGCATGACGCCGCAGGAGTGGACCGACAGCCAGGCTCCGCACTTCAAGGAGCTTTGGAGCAAGCTCGAGATTTCCAACGACGACTTCATCCGCACCACCGAGCCGCGCCAGCATCATGCCGTGCAGTACCTGTGGGAGCGCATGAAGGAGTCCGGTTACCTGTATAAGGGCAGCTACGACGGTTGGTATTGCGTGCCCGACGAGACCTACTTCACCGATACGCAGGTCCAGAAGGGCGACGAGGAGTACGGCAGCGTCGGCCAGCATCTGTGCCCCGACTGCCACCGTCCGCTTGAGCGCGTGCAGGAGGAGTCCTACTTCTTTAAGCTTTCCGCCTTCCAGGACAAGCTGCTCAAGCTTTACGACGAGCACCCCGACTTTGTCGAGCCTGCGTTCCGCATGAACGAGGTGCGCAGCTTTGTCGAGGGCGGCCTTAATGACCTTTCCGTGAGCCGCACGAGCTTTGACTGGGGCATTCAGGTCCCGTTTGACGAGGGCCACGTGACCTACGTGTGGTTCGACGCGCTGCTCAACTATATGACGGCCGTCGGCTACGGTGTCGACACCGACGAGGCCCGTGCCGAGCTGGCCTATCGCTGGCCCGCGCAGTTCCATGTTGTGGGTAAGGATATCATCCGTTTCCACTGCGTCATTTGGCCGGCTATGCTCATGGCAATCGGCGAGGCCCTGCCCGAGCACGTCTTTGCCCATGGCTTCCTGACCGTGCGCAATGCCGAGACCGGCAAGGCCGAGAAGATGTCCAAGAGCCGTGGTAACGCCATTGCTCCGCAGGATGTTATCGACATGCTGGGCGTCGAGGGCTATCGCTACTACTTTATGACCGACGTGGTGCCCGGCACCGACGGCGCCATCAGCTTCGAGCGCATGGAGCAGGTCTACAACGCCGACCTGGCCAACAGCTGGGGCAACCTTATCTCGCGTTCGCTCAACATGAGCGGCAAGTACTTTGACGGTTGCGCGCCCGCCAAGCCTGCGTCGTTCGATGCGTTCGACAACCCGCTGGCAAAGATCGCCGATGGCCTGGTCGAGCGCTATATGGCCAAGATGGACGTGCTCGATTACGGTGGAGCTAAGGACGAGGTCATGGAGCTCATCCATGCCGCCAACCACTACATCGAGGACTCCGAGCCCTGGGCGCTTGCCAATGACGAGGCCAAGGCTGACGAGCTGGCATTTGTGATTTACAACCTGCTTGAGGCCATCCGCATCGCCGCTCACCTGCTGATGCCGCTCATGCCCCAGACTTCTGCCGAGGCCCTGCGCCGCCTGTCCTGCGAGGACGAGGCCGCGAGCGACGACCTCAAGGGCATTTGCGCTTGGGGCTTGCTTGCCGGTGGTCAGCCCGTCGAGAAGGGCGATCCGCTGTTCCCGCGTCTGGCGTAGAGACCGCGCGAGCGCCATATCGGCAATTTGCTGTTTAGCTGTAAGGGCATGGCCGCCACGGTCCATGCCCTTTTGTTTCAAGACGCCGCCATCATGCTAAGGAGGCAACCATGACAACTTCGCCTTTGGCAAACCCCACGGCCACCAGGGAGCTGCTAGAGGAGTTTGGCCTTGCGACTAAGCATCGCCTGGGCCAAAACTTCCTGATCGACAACCATGTGATCGAACGTATCTGTGAGCTCGCTGAGCTTGCGGGCGATGAGAGCGTGCTCGAGGTCGGCCCGGGTTGCGGCACACTGACGTTGGCCCTGCTGCAGGAGGCGGCGTGCGTTACGTCGATTGAGGCAGATCCCGAGCTTGAGCCGGTGCTTGACGCCCACGCCGCCGACTATGCCAACTTCCGCTTTATCATGGGCGATGCGCTCAAGGTGACGCCGGAGCAGATTGAGCAGGCCGCCGGTAGTGAACCCACGGTGTTTGTCGCGAATCTGCCCTATAACGTGGCGGCGACGATCATCCTTCAGTTCTTCCAGACGATGCCCGCGCTTAAGCGCGCTGTCGTCATGGTGCAAAAGGAGGTTGCAGATCGTATTGGCGTAACGCCGGGCAACAAGACCTATGGCGGCTACACGGCAAAGCTCGGTCTGTATGCGCAGGTGACGGGGCGCTTTGAGGTGCCGCCGCGCTGCTTTATGCCGGCACCGCATGTGGATTCTGCCGTGGTGCGCATCGACCGTGTTGACGGCGTGGTGCCCGAGGGGCTCGATCGCGAGTTTGTGGCCCGCGTGATTGACGCTGCATTTGCTCAGCGTCGCAAGACCATCCGCAATTCCATGAGCGCCAACGGTTTTGCTAAGGACGTGCTCGACGCCGCCTTTGAGGCCTGCGGTATCGCACCTACCACGCGCGCCGAGACGCTCGATGTTGCCGACTTTGTCCGCCTGGCTCAGGAGCTTTCCCATGACGCCTAATGTCGAACGCGTGACGTTTACCAAGAAAAAGAAGACGGTTGCTTGTCCCGTGCCCTTGGCGCCGCTTGCCGATACGCACGCGCACCTGCTTTCGTTTTGGGGCAAAGAAGTGCCCGAGACGCTCGTGCGCGCCAAAGCTGCGGGCGTCGACCTGTTGGTGACGATGTTCGACCCCATCGCTGACAAACGCAGCGTGACGGACTATAGCGACTGGCTGGTTCGCGAGATTCTGCCGATGCGGGATATTCCGCAGGTCAAGTATCTCGCTGGCGTTCACCCCTATGGCGCGCCCGACTACACCGATAACATCCATGCCCAGATTGTGACTGCGCTCGATGATCCCCTATGCGTTGGCATTGGCGAGATCGGTCTGGACTACCACATGGATTACGACGACGATATCGCGCCGGCGCCCCACGACGTGCAGATCGACTGTATGGCGCGCCAGCTTGAGCTTGCCGTACGCCGCAATGTTCCGGTGGAGTTGCATCTGCGTCATGAGGACGCGGACGAGGAGCGCACCTCGCATGTGGATGCGTACAACGTGCTGCGCGAGGTGGGTGTGCCCCAGGCCGGTTGCGTACTGCACTGCTTTGGCGAGGACCGAGCCACAATGGAGCGCTTTGTGGATTTGGGTTGTTACATCGCCTATGGCGGCGCGGCTACCTTTAAACGCAACGACGAGGTGCGCGAGGCATTCGCGGCAACACCGCTCGACCGTATTTTGTTCGAGACGGATTGCCCGTACATGGCCCCAGAGCCTATTCGCGGTCTCGAGTGCGAGCCCGCGATGATTTCCATTACGGCAAACGCGCTGGTCAACGACCGTGTCGACCGCACCGGCGATAATGCCGAAGCAATCGCGCGAGCCGCTTGGGAAAATGCCTGCAAACTTTTTCTATAAACGGCTGCCAAGGGGCTGACAAAACTGGGCTATTACCTGCCTTATGCCTGCCCTTGAGCTTACGACGGGGCGTTTCTATTAATAAGTGCCTACGGTTCGCGTCATGTTCCCGCATCTTCGCGCAAGCATATGACAAGCGATTGCCGTTGATCGAAAAACGGCTTGCCCACAACCCTAATATCTACCACGTCATCGCCGGACGGGACAAATAGAACCCCCGGTCCCTCCGGTGCATTCTTGTGTTGTAAGGAGAAGATTGTGGCAGATATCAAGAACAAGCAAATTTCTCGCCGGTCCTTCTTGGGCCTTTTTGGCGCGAGTGCCGTGACGCTCGGCCTCGGTCTCGTCGGTTGCGGCAGCGTCGACGGTAAGGGTGGTGCGGCGACCGCTGGCTCGGATGCCGCTTCTATCGATAAACTTACCATGGTCTGGCTGCCCAACGAGTCCAGCTCCGAGTTCGACGCGGGCCGCGAGGAGTTTGGCAAGGTTCTTGAGAAGTACGCCGGTGTCAAGGTCGAGCTCATGACCACCACCGACTATAACGTCGCTATCGAGGCTATCGCTTCCGGCAAGGCTCAGCTTGCCAACATGGGCGCCGAGGGCTTCATCCAGGCCCAGAAGAAGAACAGCAAGGTTCTTCCGCTTGTGACCACCTCCGACACCGATGGCAAGCTCGACGGCGCCAAGTACTACAGCCGCATCTGCGTGCCCGAGGCCGAGATGAGCGCTTACGCGGATAGCGCCGAGGAGAGCGGCTATTCCATCAAGAACATCAAGGGCAAGCGCATGAGCTTTGTCTCCGCTACTTCCACCTCCGGCTTCAAGGTTCCGTGCAACGCCATTATGAAGGCGTTCCCGGACGACGTGAAGTCCTCCGACGAGCTCAGTACCCCGGGTTTCTTCTCCCAGGTACTCTTTGGTAACTCTCACCCCGGTTCTGCTGTCAACCTGCTGCAGGGTGATGCCGATGTTGCCGCCTTCGACGATGTCGACGTCGACACCTATCTTGATGTCCCCGAGGGCGAGCGCGACGCCGTGAACGCCGCCGGTTCCGTCTACTCCGTCAAGGCCGACGCTCCCCAGCCCTTCGATCGCGTTCAGGGCAAGAAGTTCGGCATCATCCAGTCCACCCCGGTTCTCAACGGGCCTATCGCCGTCAACACCGATAAGGTCCCGCAGGAGATCATCGACAAGCTCGTCAAGGGCTTGACCTCCAAGGAGACCTCTGAAGACGAACTGCTCTTTGCCCCCGAGGATAAAGAGGGCACCGGTGCCGTTTGGAGCCTGGGTGATACCGCCGGCTTCATCGCGGTCGAGGACTCCTGGTACGACCCCATTCGTGCGCTTGACTAATGCATGTCCCTGCGCGCACACGTGCAGATGGGCGGCATCGCGTAGACGATTCGCCGCTGCCAAAACGGGCCGGGCGCGAATATCCGCGTCCGGCCTCGACGTTGATGGGAGGGCATGGAAATGCCACAGAACGCACAGCCTCTCTTGCAGGTGAGCGATTTGACCAAAAGCTACGAGGGCAAACGAGGTGCACGGGAGCAGCATCACGCGCTTTCCGGCGTAGATTTTGCTTGCGGCGAGGGAGAACTGGTTGCGGTGATCGGTCCTTCAGGCGCCGGCAAGTCGACGTTTTTGCGCTGCATCAATCGCCTCATCGAGCCCACGGAGGGGTCGGTTGTCTTTAATGGTCGGGACATTACGCATCTGCGCCGCAACAAGCTGCGTGGCGTGCGCGCGCAGATCGCCATGATCTTTCAGAACTACAACCTGGTGTATCGCCTTACCGCCATTCAAAACGTGCTGCATGGGCGTCTGGGCTACAAGGGTGCTGTGGCGGGGTCGCTGGGCCTCTACAGCGAAGCCGAGAAGCTCCGTGCGTTCGAGCTGCTTGACGAAGTGGGCCTGGGCGAGTTTGCCTATCGTCGCGCCGATCAGCTCTCGGGCGGACAAAAGCAGCGCGTGGGTATCGCCCGCGCACTTATTCAAGATCCCCGCATCATTCTATGCGATGAACCTATCGCGAGCCTTGATCCCAAGAGCAGCCGTGCTGTCATGGAGCATCTGCGCCGCGTGACGCGTCAGCATGGCATCACCTGCATCGTCAATCTGCATCAGGTGGATATGGCACTTGAGTTTTCCGATCGTATCGTGGGCTTGCGTGCGGGCGCGAAAGTGTTCGAGGGTGCGCCTGCCGAGCTGACCCCCCAGATGATCGCGGTGATTTACGGCGATGGAGAAGAGGGCTTCATTTCCGTTCCGGTGTCAGGGCCCCAAGCTGGCGCGACACCCGCATCTGTTGGCATGGCTTCCGCTGTTCCTTCTGGAGCCTTGCGATGAGCGCGGGGGAGTGCGGCGCCATGTCCACAGGCTCTTTTGGCAATGCGAAAGCGGGGAAGGTTCCCGATTTGAGCTGGTTTAGAAGGCGTCAGCTTCGCGCACTCGCAGTAGTTGCGGCCGTTGTCTTGGTTGCCGAGGGGGCATCGCTTGTCGGCGATTTCAGCTTTGGATATGCCTTGGGTTCGGTACCCGCTGCCCTTGCATGGATGCTGCAGAACTTTTGCCCTACGCCATCGTCGTTAGGACAGCTGGGCATAATTGCCACGCAGGTGGTTTCGACGGTGTTCGATTCCATCGCCGCTACGATGCTCGCGGCCTTGCTGGGTATCGTTCTTGCGGTGCTGGGATGCTCGAGCGTCGGTGTCGAAAACGGCATCGTGCGCGGTGTCATCCGCATCTTCGCCAATATCTTTCGCAATGTTCCCATGATTGCATGGGCGCTGCTGTTGCTCCTTTCGTTCAAGCAAAACGAGTTCACGGGCTTCCTCGCGCTCTTTTTGGCGACGTTTGGCCAGATTACGCGCTTTTTTCTGGACACGCTCGACGAAATCCCTTGCGGCCCCATCGAGGCGTTGCGCAGCTGCGGAGCAAGCTTTTGGCAGATTGTCTTTCAGGCGGGTCTGCCGCTTGCCGTTGCAGAGCTTATGAGCTGGACACTCTATATGGTCGAGACCAATATTCGCGAGGCCACGTTGGTGGGCTTGCTTACCGGTACGGGTATCGGCTTTGCCTTCAACCTGTACTACGCGTCTTTTCGGTATGACTGCGCTGGCCTTGTGATTCTTGTGACCATTGTTTTGGTGCTCGTGGTCGAGGCGATTTCCAACGCAGCTAGAAGGTCGATGATCTAATGGATACTTTTGAGCTGACTCCCGCCACGGCCGGTGCGATCGAGCGTTCGCACGCTGGGCATATTCGTCTCGTGTCTCGCCGGGGGCGCAACTATTCTGTCGTGCTTACGCTGGGCATTCTGTGCCTCTTGACGGTCGTTACGTTTGTGCGCATGGATTTTGGCACGGTTGACCTTGGCCGCGCACTCGCTCAAACCTGGTCTGATTTCTGCGCCATGATGTTCCAACCAGCGCTTGACCCGCCGTTGGGAGCTGCGCATTTTAGCTGGGCAAAGGTTGCCGAGAGCACGTTGGTCACCATTGCGGTTACCGTGCTGTGCACCATCATCTCGGCCATCATCTCGTTTTTCTTGGCGTTGGCGGCATCCGAGAACCTCTCGAATCCGCTCGTTTCCAATGCGGTCAAAGGATTCGTTGCTATCATCCGAGCGATTCCAACGATTCTGTGGGTACTCGTCTTCACGGTGGCCATCGGCCTTGGATCCGAGGCGGCGGTGCTGGGAATTTCCTTCCATTCCATCGCGTATCTTACCAAGAGCTACTCGGAGTCGATTGAAGAAATCGATGCAGATGTAATCGAGGCACTCTCTGCGAGCGGTGCCAGCTTCTGGCAGATTGTGTTCCAGGCCATCTGTCCGGCAACCATTACCAAACTGCTCTCATGGACATTTATTCGCTTTGAGATCAATTTTGCCAACGCGGTTGCCGTGGGCGCCTTCGCGGGCGCGGGCGGTATCGGCTTTCAGCTGTATCAGGCAGGCAACTACTACTACAACCTGCACGAGGTGGGCGTGATTGTCTATGTATGCCTGGCTGTGTCGTTTGCACTCGAGTTCATCTCGGTTCGCCTTCGTCGCCGTTACATCATCGACTCGGATAACTAAGGAAAGATTTGCATGCTAACAAGAAGAGAGAGGACCGAGGTCCTGGTTGAGAGCGGCCCTGCGCTTGCGCTCGAACTGGCGAGCCTGGTCGAAACCAACGCTCCTGTCGAGGATATCGTGCCGGCGCGCCAGGGCCTTGTGATGTGCCAGGTGCGCGAGACGGCTCGCAACAGCCGCTTTTATCTAAGCGAGGTGCTTGTTACCGAGAGTCGCGTGCGCATTGGCGAGGCGGACGGCCTGGGCGTGCTCATGGGAACCGATGCCGCGCATGCTCGCGCGCTCGCGGTGATCGATGCCGCCTATGCGATGGAGCCGGCGCCTGCCTGTATGGCGGAGCTTGAGCGTCGCATCGAGGAGGCACAGGCCGCGGTGTCGGAACGCGCGGTTGCGCAAGACGCTCGAACCTATGTATCGCGCGTTGAGTTTGATGAGATGTCCGGTCAAGACATGAGCGTTCAGGCGGTGGTCAAATGAGCGAGCAGGATGAGGTCTTCGACCGCGATCCCTCTTTGGACGAGCGTGCCTTTGAGCTGCAAGGGACGTTTCGCACGGTTCTTGACTGCATGGCGCGTCCCGGCGAGGTTTGCCGCCTGTCTGTCACGGATGCCTATGAGGCAGAGGCCAAGCGCTGCGGTGTATTCCCCGCAACGCTGATGCTGGCCGACATGCTGCTTGATAGCGGCACGACCTTTTGTATGGCGACGGTGGGCTACGAGCATGCCGCTCGGCAGATTGCGAGCCGGACGCATGTGACGCCCGCGGCGCTGGGTACGGCTGCATGCGTGATCGTTCCGGAGGCGTTCCGGGGCGAGGATGCAGCGAGTGCGGTTGCCGAGCTTACGGCGGGGACTCTTGAGCAGCCGCATCTGGGTGCGACGGCTATCGTCGAATGCTCGGTGCTTTTGGGTCTAGACGCGCAGGGCATGCGTGTAGGTTCCGCCTCTCATGCGTGCGCCAAGAGCGCCTGGGAGCTCAGCGGCCCCGGCGTCGACGGCGCTGCGCACCTCTCCTGCGATCGCGGTGATGTATTGCGTGCGCGCGTTGCGCGTAAGGATGAATTCCCCTGCGGCATCGACCTGATGTTTGTAGATGGATTTGGCCATATCGCCGCCGTTCCCCGTTCCAGTGCCTGCAGGGAGGTTGAATCATGGGATATGTAGCTGTCTCCGGCGGCGAGCAGGCGATTGCCGCGTCGCTTGAGCTGCTCGAGCGCGAGCGCGTTGCGGGTGGTCGCACGCTCGATCCCGCGCTCATCATCGAGGCCATGCCGCATGCGGTCGAGCAGGTGCAGTCCGAGGGTTCCGTTTGGGCTCCCGAGGTTGCTGCAATCGCACTCAAGCAGGCATCGGGTTCTATCGAAGAGGCGGTCTTTTTGGTACGTGCCTACCGCTCCACCCTCGAGCGCCTCTACACATCGCGCGTGATCGATACGGGTGAGATGCGCGTTTCGCGTCGCATCTCCGCTGCCTTCAAAGATATCGAGGGCGGGCAGATTTTGGGCGCGACGCGCGATTACAGCCATCGCCTTATCAACTTCGATTTGAGCGAAGAGGAAGATGCCGATGTCCGTGCCGCTCGTGCTGCAATCGATGAGCGTCTGGAAAAAGCATCCGAGGCTTTTTACGCTGTGGCCGAGGCCGCACCTCTCGACCGCGTTCCTAAGGTGTGCGATTACCTGCGTCAGATTGGCATGATTCGTCCCTGCGCCGTGGATGATACCGAGCCCATCGACATCACCAAGACTCCGCTTTCCACGCCGGCACCTCGCAGCGTCATCCTGCAGGCCCTTTCGCGCGGACTTACCCAGGCGGTCATCGCTATCGGATATGCGGCTATCCGCGGTTTTGGCATCTCCCATCCCACGGTGGGCGAGCTGCGCCGCGGCAGCGTGCCGGTGACGATCGATGCCCCCGGTGTCGACCCTGCCCAGGCTTCTGCCGACGACGCGTACTATCTGGGCGCACTTCCGGTTTGTGAAGTCGAAAGCCTGATTGCCGACGACGAGGTTACCGAGACGGGCGAGCACGTGAACGCGCTCGATGTGGGTTACGGCCTCGTCACCGGCAGCGACGAGAGCAAGGCTATCGCCATGAGCGTCCTTGACCACTCGCTGCGCGTCGACGACGTGCGCTATCCCACGCAGGACCAGGAGTTCGTGCTCTATCACATCGATGGCGTGGAAGCTACGGGCTTTATCAGCCATCTTAAGCTGCCGCACTACGTGACGTTCCAAAGCAAGCTCGATGCGGCCCTGCGTTCTATGAATCATGCCGAGGAGCAGAAGGAGGACGGTTCCTGTGCAGCGCAACTATAACTTCGCTTTTTTGGATGAGGGATCCAAGCGCGAGATTCGCCGTGCGATTTTGAAAGCTGTTGCCATTCCGGGCTACCAGGTGCCGTTTGCCAGCCGCGAGATGCCCATCGGCCGCGGTTGGGGCACGGGCGGCCTGCAGGTCACCTTGTCCTGCATCGGTCCCGACGATGTGCTCAAGGTTATCGATCAGGGCTCGGACGCGAGCGTCAACGCCGTGTCCATCAGGAGCCTCGTGCACGAGACCACGGGCGTCGAGACCACCACGGCCACAGCGGATGCAACCCTTATCCAGAGCCGTCATCGCATCCCCGAGCTTCCGTTGCGCCGCGACCAGCTCATGGTGCTGCAGGTTCCCATGCCGGAGCCCCTGCGCACCTATGAAGCGCGCGAAAGCGTGACGCGTCGCCTGCATGCCGAGGCAGAGTACACCGGAGCCTACCTGGAGCTTTTTGAACAGATCGTGCGCTACGGCTCTACGACCACCGGCGCCGATCACCCCGTGATGGTGCAAGGCCGCTACGTCATGGCGCCGAGCCCTATCCCGCGTTTCGATAACCCTAAGCTCAACGATGCCGAGAACCTCTTTTTGTTTGGCGCGGGGCGCGAGAAGAAGATCTATGCCGTGCCGCCGCATACCAAGGTCGCATCGCTCGCCTTTGACGATTATCCCTTTGTGCGCGAGGACTTTGAGGGCAAGCGCTGCTGTATCTGCGGGGCGACGGGCGTCTATATGACTCAAACCATCGATCCCGCAACGGGTGAGAAGGCATGGCAGTGCTCCGATACCGATTATTGCGCAGAGCGTCTTGAGGAGGGCGGAAGCGATGAGTAAAGGCACGACGATGCTTCCCGCTACGGTTCATCATGAGTTTAAGGACGAGGCTCCGGTTTTGTCCGTTCGCCATTTGGCCAAGCGTTTTGGTGCCGGTTGCGACTACTGCCGCGACCCGCATGCCAAGCTCGAGCGCAACATCTGCCCCGTGTGCGGTACGGTGCATGCGGTGCGCGACATCTCGCTCGAGGTGCATCACGGCGAGATCTTAGGCATTGTGGGCGAGTCCGGTTCGGGCAAGTCGACGCTTATGCAGTGCCTGTATTTTGACCAGGAGCCCACGGCGGGCGACATGCGCGTCGCTGCATACGACGGGGGCAAGGGCAACTGCTTTGACCTCTCTCGCCAGCAAAAGCGTCTTATTCGCGACGAGATTTTTGGCATGGTTTACCAAAACCCGTACCTGGGCCTGCGCATGAACTTCTCGAGCCTGTCCAATATCGCCGAGAAACAGATCGCCGCCGGCATTCGCGACGTCTCCTCCATGGTCGATCGTGGTCGCGAGCTGCTTGACCGTGTGAACATCCCTTTGCGTCGTGAGCAGGATCCGCCGCGCGCGTTCTCGGGCGGCATGCAGCAGCGCGTGCAGATCGCCAAGGCGCTTTCCAACCGTCCTCCGCTGCTGTTCTTGGACGAGGTCACCACCGGCTTGGACCTTTCGGTCCAGGCGCGTGTGCTCGACCTCATCTTGTCGCTGCGTCGTGACCTGGGAGTGTCAATGGTCGTGGTAAGCCATGACCTGGGCGTGATTCGCCTGCTTGCAGATCGCACCATCGTCATGCTCGACGGCCAAGTTATCGAGCATGGCTTGACCGACCAGATCATGCAAGACCCTCAACACGCCTACACCCAAGAACTCGTCTATTCGCTTCTTTAGGAGGCTCGCCGATGTACGTCATTCGCAACGGAATCATTGTTCAGCCCGACCGTCTGCTCTTTGGCTACGAGCTTGTGGTCGAAGACGATAGGATTGCCGCGATCCAGCGCCAGGGTAAATTCGATGCGGCTGCCGCAGGCGCCGGCGTTATCGATGCCCATGGCGGCTACGTCACGCCCGGTCTTGTGGATATCCATTCCGACTATATCGAGACCGTTATCTCGCCGCGCCCGACGGTGCTCATGGACTTCTCGACGGCGTTGTTCGAGGCCGAGCGCGAGCTCATCGCCCACGGCATCACCACCATGTATCACTCGCTTTCGGCATATGCGCAAGACATCATGGACACCAAGCCGGTCCGGCGCTGGGAGAACACCGAGAAGATCATGGCGCTCATTGCCGGCTGCAAGCGCACCGAGGGGCGCAACGCGCACTTGATTCGCCATCGTCTGCATCTGCGCCTCGAGGTTGATAACGTCAATTTGGTCGAGCAGGTCGAAGGACACCTGCGCTCGGGCGAGGTGGACGAGCTTTCGTTCATGGATCACACCCCCGGCCAGGGCCAGTATCGCGATATCGAGATCTGGCGCAAGAGCGTGCGCAGCGACCATGAGTTGAGTGACGAGGAGGCGGCACAGATTGTCGCCGCTCAGCAGGCGGCGCCCAAGCTCTCCTTTGACCAGCTCAAATACCTTGCCAATGTTGCTTGTGAAAACGGCATCGCGCTGGCGAGCCACGATGACGATTCGATTGAGCATCTCGACCTCATGCGCGAGCTTGGCTGCACGATCTCTGAGTTTCCGGTGAGCCTGGAGGTGGCACGCGCTGCTCGCGAGCGCGGCATGTCGACCGTCATGGGAACGCCCAACATCTTGCTGGGAAAGAGCCACTCGGGCAATCTTTCGGCGCGCGACGCTGTGTCCAACGGCGTGGCGAGCGTGCTGTGCTCCGATTACTATCCCACGGCAATGCTGCAGAGCGCTTTTGCCCTGCACCACGATTTCAAGCTGCCGCTTGAAGAGGCGTTTGCCATGCTTACCATCAATCCGGCGCGCGCCGTGCATGCCGATGACCAGATTGGTAGCCTGGAAGAGGGCAAAAAGGCCGATATCCTGGTGATTCGCGAGGTTGAGGAAGGCCAGCGCACCTACCCCGTGATTACGGCGACGCTGGTGGATGGCCGTGTGGTTTCGCGCATGTGGTATCCGGCGCTGCCGAGCATGTCTGCCCGCTTTGCCACCGACGCCGCGACGATCGCCGAGACGGCCGACCACGTTCCCGCGACTGCGGCGGATACGGACGGATGGGAGGACAAATAATGGGCGATGTGACCGAATTTGTTGAGCCCGAAGCGCGTCCGCTTCTTGCAATCGAGGATCTTTCCAAAGGCTTTACCCTGCACGCCGCCAATCGTCGCGTGCGTGGCTGCGAGCACATTTCGCTGAGCGTGCTGCCGGGCGAGTTCGTAGGTGTTACCGGCCGTTCGGGTTCGGGCAAGTCCACGATCCTCAAGTGCATCTACCGCACAAACCTGCCGGAGAGCGGCCACATCATGTACAATTCCGAGGCCTTTGGTCCGGTCGACCTTGCCACGCTCGATGAACGTCGTGTGATCTATCTGCGCAACTACGAGATTGGCTATGTCTCCCAGTTCCTCGATGCCGTGCCACGTACCACGGCCCGTGAAATCGTGCACGCGAGTGCCGCTGAGGCGTTTGCCGATGAAGATGCGATTGAGGAGGAGACAACGCGCATGCTCGAGCATTTCGACTTCCCCAAGCCCCTGTGGGACCTGTATCCCAATACGTTCTCGGGTGGTGAGAAGCTCAGGCTCAACATCGCGCGCGCTATGGTGCGTCGTCCACGTCTATTACTGTTGGATGAGCCGACTGCCAGCCTCGATAACGCGAGCAAGGTCAGAGTCCGCGATTTGATTGAGCAACTCAAGGCCGGAGGTACTACGATGCTGGGCATCTTCCATGATTTGGAGTTCATGGAAGGCGTTTGCGATCGTGAGTACAACATGCAGGCTGGTGGGTTTGTCCAGGCATAGGAGGGACGGATGCAGGAACATAGATCCGTGCAGGGGTCATTTGATCTGCATACGCATTCGGTTTATTCCGATGGTTCTCAATCGGTGCAGGCATTGATTGCCGAGGCTCGTGAGCGGGGTCTTTCGGGTATTGCCGTTACCGATCACGACAGTTTGCGCCAGCTGTCGTCCGTACGCGCCGAAGCCCGCAAGATGGGTTTTCCCGTGATTGCGGGTGTTGAAGCTTCTTGCATTGACGCGGAAACCGGACGCAAGATCCATATTCTTTGCTACGGTCTCGCGGCTACGGCGGATGAATCTGGTCCGCTTGAGCTCTTGGTAAACGAAACGCTTGCCCGCCGTACTGCCAACACTCTGTGGCAGGCATGGACGCTCGAGCGTACAGGGATAGCCCCCTGCGGGCGAAAAGCATCGGTGGCTGACGTGGTCGAAGTCTCGCGGGCAAGCACTGGTGTCTACAAACAGCACGTCATGCAGGCGCTTACGGGGTTGGGCTATCGCGATGGCGAATATCAGCGCGTGTATCGTCGGCTATTTAAAAATGGCGGTATTGCCGAGCGCGACATTTCCTATCCCGACGCACTTACAGTTGTTCGGGCTGCTCGCGAACAGGGAGGCGTGCCCGTGCTCGCACATCCCCAGCAGATGGACTCGTGGGGGGCTATCCCCGAACTTGTTAAGGCAGGTCTGATGGGCATCGAGGCGTTTCATCCCGATAACGATGCCGTTGCGACCGAAGAGGCCTTTAGACTTGCACGGCAGTACGGAATCGTGTGCACCGGCGGTAGCGATTACCATGGGCGCTATGGCGCCCCCGAGTGCGTCGGGTCTTGTTTCATCACGCCGGATGAAGCCGGCGAGTCCGTCGCGCAGCTGTTCGACCAAGAACGCCTGCTTGCTTAGGGGGTCCGGAGATGACAGTTCGAATGGCGACTGTTGCCGATACCGACGCGGTGTACGAGCTCATGTGCCAGCTCGAGGACACTCGGTTTGACCGATTGACGTTCTGTAAGCGTTTTGCCTGGCAGCTTGCCCGACAGCCATTTTTCGCTTTTGTGCTCGAAGAGGATGACGTTGTCGGGATTGTGAACGTGCGCGTCGAGCGGCAGCTTCACCATGAACACCCCGTGGCCGAGATTTGCGAGCTCGTGGTTGACAAGGGATACCGTGGTGGTGGACGCGGGACACTGCTGCTTGAGAGGGCCATTGCGTGTGCACGAGAGCAGGGCTGCGAGGTAATCGAGGTGACCTCAAATGCCGCACGGTTGGGTGCTCACCGGTTTTACGAGAATCACGGCATGAAGAGGACGCATGCTAAATTCATGATGGGGCTGTGAGGGCCCTCAAATGTATACGCAATAACGCTCGTAAACTTTTTCAAAAATAGTTCTTGCGTTCGCGCTGGCGCTCCGTTATTCTAATTCCTGCACGCGGGCGTGGCGGAATTGGCAGACGCGTACGGTTCAGGTCCGTATGGGGGCAACCCCATGAAGGTTCAAGTCCTTTCGCCCGCACCATTGAATGAAAGAGCTCCCAGCAATGGGGGCTTTTTTGTTATGGGCCCATCGCGGGGACTTGGACCCGCGAAAGAGCGAGCGTTAAGAAAACGCGGAGCGTTTTTAGCGAGCTGGCGAGGACGCCGGCAGGCGGCCGAAGCCGGTGCGGATCCGCGGAGCGGATACGCGGACGTCCTTTCGCCCGCACCATTACATGAAAGAGCTCCCAGCAATGGGAGCTTTTTTGTTATGGGCCCATCGCGGGGACTTGGACCCGCGAAAGAGCGAGCGTAAAGAATACGCGGAGCGTTTTTAGCGAGCTGGCGAGTCCGCCGGCAGGCTGTTTTTACGGATCCAATGCCGATATTTCGTATGCCCGAAACCCCAGTGGGCAAAAAACGGCAAATATGAGTACTGTCACAAAGGCGGCAACATTTCTAGAGGTCTATTTTGTGATAATTACGCAACAGCTGTACGTTAATTTGATTCGGCTTTGAGACAAAGCGGCTCAATTTGGAAGGATCTCGGGTTCGACAGGGTGCTATTTCGCTAAATAGGCTGCTACTAAAATAGTGACAGTACTCATATTTGGTCTTTTTTGCCCACTGGCCCTGCCATCGGGCCTTTGGGGGGTCCAGGACGGGTATCCTAGTGCCAATGTATGCCCAATAGAGGAGAAGCCATGCTGTTTTCCGGTATCATCGCCGCCCTTACCAGTCTTTTGATCCCTATTATCATTCTGTTGCTGCTGCTTCCCAACGCCTGCTATGTCGTTGAACAACAGCATGCCGTGATCATCGAACGTCTGGGCAAGTTTAACCGCATCGTCAACGCGGGCTTCCACATGAAGGTGCCCGTGATCGACCGCAAGGCCGCCACGGTGAGTCTGCGCACCATGAAAAACGGTTTTGGCATCGACGTTAAGACCCAGGACAACGTGACCATCGGCCTTGAGGTCTCTGCTCAGTACCACGTGAGCTATGACATGGGCGCCGGCCCGGCAGATTCGGGCATCTACAAGAGCTACTATATGCTGCAGGAGCCCGTCGACCAGATGCGTGACTTCATCACCGACGCTCTGCGCTCTTCGATTCCCGTCTACACACTCGATGAGGTCTTTGCCAAGAAGGATGACATCGCCAAGGACGTTAATGCCACCGTGTCCGAGCAGATGGCTGCCTACGGCTTCACCCTCGTGTCGACACTCATCACCAAAATCGCGCTGCCGACCGAGGTCGAGAACTCCATGAACGACATCAATGCCGCCCAGCGAAAGCGCGCTGCCGCGCAGGAGCTCGCCGAGGCCGACCGCATCAAGCGCGTCACCGAGGCGACCGCCGAGGCTGAGGCGATGGAAAAGGCGGGCGAGGGCATCGCCAACCAGCGCAAGGCCATCGCGCTGGGCATCAAGGATTCGCTCGAGATCATCCAGGAGACGGGAGTCGGTAACGACGAGGCCAACCAGCTGTTCATGTTTACGCAGTGGTCCGAGATGATGACGGAGTTCGCTCGTACGGGTAAAACCTCGACGGTCGTGCTGCCGAGCGATTTCTCGCAGTCGGCCTCGATGTTCGAGCAGATGCTGACAGCCAGCAAAGTTCAAAACGATTCGAAGGAGTAGACGCGCGTGAAATACACCGTCGTTTGCGTCGGTAAGCTCAAGGAGCGCTTTTGGAAGGACGCGTGCGCTGAGTACACCAAGCGCCTGGGTGCCTATGCCAAGGTCGATATCCGCGAGGTGGCCGATATCGACCCGGCCAAGGCGGGCGGTGTGGATACCGCACGTGACAAGGAGGGGGCGGCGATTCTTGCTGCCCTGCCGTCTCGAGCGCATGTGATCCTGCTGGCTATCGAGGGCAAGGAGCGTTCGAGTGAGGAGCTCTCGGCGCGGCTCGACGATCTTATGCTGCGAGGCAACAGCGACATCGCCTTTGTAATCGGCGGATCGGACGGCGTGAGTGATGAGGTGCGCGCCCGCGCCGACGAGATGCTCAGCTTTGGACGCATTACCTTGCCGCATAACCTGGCACGCGTGGTGCTGCTAGAGCAGATCTACCGTGCCTGCAAGATCAGTCGTGGCGAGCCGTATCACAAATAGGTCGGCAATACGAAACAATGGCGTGGGACAATAGCTTTCGTTTTGAAGAGCGTGTCTGAGAGGACTATGAGATATGAAGATTGGGTTTGTCGGTTTTGGCAATATGGCGAGCGCTATGGCCGATGGCTGGATCGCTGCCGGTGTAGCCGCGAGCGACATGTGCGCCTGCGCGGGTCGCTACGACGCACTGGTTGAGCGCTGCGAGGCGCGCGGCATGGTCGCCTGCCACGATGCCGCCGAGGTTGTCGCCGCATCCGATATCGTGGTCGCTGCGGTCAAACCGTACATGATCGAGAAGGTATTCGCCCCGCTCAAGGATGCTCTTGCCAAAAAGATCGTTCTGTCGGTTGCCTGGACCTGGGACAGTGCCAAGTGGGAGCAGGTCCTGCCGGGCGTCGCGCATATCTCGACGGTGCCCAACACACCGGTTTCGGTGGGCGAGGGCGTCATCGCTTGCGAGAAGGCTTCCACGCTTAGTGATGAGCAGAGCGCCGTGGTGCTTGATCTGCTTGGCAAGCTCGGTGCGGTGGTCGAGCTCGATACGAGCCTGCTGTTCGTGGGCGGCACGGTGGGTGGTTGCGCTCCGGCATTTGTCGCCATGGCAATCGAGGCCCTGGGCGATGCAGCGGTCAAGCACGGTATCCCGCGTGCCGATGCCTATCGCATTGTGAGCCAGATGGTGCTGGGTACGGCAAAGCTGCAGCTTGCAACTGGCCAGCATCCTGCGGCGATGAAGGATGCCGTATGCTCGCCCGGTGGTGCCACCATCAAGGGCGTCGTTGCGCTCGAGGACGCCGGCATGCGCAGCGCCCTGGTCAAGGCAATCGACGCAACTCTCCAGTAAAACCTGCCAAAAAAAGGACGGGTTTATTTTTGGCAGGTATTTTCTGCGGTTTTGTCCTTTTAGCGAAAAGCGCCCCGCAACTGGCTCAATTCCAGTTGCGGGGCGCTTGCGTTTGCCCAGATAAAACAGACCAAAATAAACCTGTCCCTTTTTGGCAGGTTAGTCCCAGAAGCTGTCTTCCTCATCCTCGGACTTGGGTCCGCGGTCGACGTACATCTTATGGGTACGCTTCTCCATTACAAAGGCAAGAATCGCAAATAACAGGATGCCGCCGGCGAAAAGGATGGCAAAACCGGTGCGGGTGCCAAACAAAAAGGAAAAAACTGCGTCCATTGGGTGCCTTCTTGCGTAGTTGAGTTGGGTCGTAAACGCTCATAAGTATATACTTGCCCATACATGTACAAGGTTGCAACCTAAATGGAATGTATATCGCCGGAGGATCTAATGCTTGATATCAAGTTTGTTCGCGAGAACCCCGATGCCATCGATGTCGCCATGGCTAACCGCCAGACGTCTTGGGATCGCGAGAAGTTCTTTGAGCTCGACGACGAGCGTCGTGCCGTCATCACCGAGGTCGAGGAGCTCCAGGCTACGCGTAATGTCGAGTCCAAGAAGATCGGCGCCCTGATGAAGGAGGGCAAGAAGGACGAGGCCGAGGCCGCCAAGGAGGCCGTGCGCGCCGTCAACGAGAAGATTGACGGTCTGGCCGAGCGCCGCACTGCTCTCGAGCAGGAGCAGTACGACTTCATGGCTCACTTGCCCAACATTCCTTGCGAGGCCACGCCGTACGGCAAGGACGAGGACGAGAACATTGAGTGCCGTCGTTGGGGCACCCCGCGCGAGTTCGACTTCGACTTTAAGCCGCACTGGGATCTGGGCACCGATCTGGACATCCTCGACTTCGAGCGTGGCAATAAGCTCTCCGGCAGCCGCTTTACCGTTCTCGGTGGCGCCGGCGCCCGCCTGGAGCGCGCCCTTATCAACTTCTTCCTCGATACGCACACCAGCCGTGGTTTTAAGGAGTGGTGGCCGCCCATCGTCGTCAAGCGTCAGACCATGTTCGGCACGGGTCAGCTGCCCAAGTTCGAGGACGACGCCTATCACGTCTCGGGCGACAACTTCCTGATCCCCACCGCCGAGGTCGTGCTTACCAACCTGCACGCCGGCGAGGTCCTCGATGCCGACACTCTGCCGCGCCGCTACACCGCCTTCACCCCCTGCTTCCGCGAGGAGGCCGGTTCCGCCGGTCGCGACACCCGCGGCATCATCCGTCAGCACGAGTTCGACAAGGTCGAGATGGTCAAGTTCGCTAAGCCGGAGGAGTCTGACGAGGAGCTCGAAAGTATGACCGCCGAGGCCGAGTACCTGCTGCAGCAGCTGGGCCTTCCGTATCGCGTGATTAGCCTGTGCACCGGTGACTTGGGCTTCTCTGCCCGTCAGACCTACGACGTCGAGGTCTGGCTGCCGAGCTACAACGCCTACAAGGAGATCAGCTCCTGCTCCAACTGCGGTGACTTCCAGGCTCGCCGCGCCAACATCAAGTATCGCGACCCCGAGAACTTCAAGGGTTCGCGCTACCTGCACACTCTCAACGGTTCCGGCCTGCCGGCTGGCCGCACCATGGCCGCCATTCTGGAGAACTACCAGAACTCCGACGGCACCATCACGATCCCCGAGGTCCTGCGTCCTTACATGGGTGGTCTCGAGAAGATCGAGCCGGTCGCGTAAGTTGGCTGCATAGGGGATATGCAAGGGCGCTCCTTCGGGGGCGCCCTATTTCGTGCGCAGGTCCATACCATGCCGTGCGGACAGCTCAATAGAAAACACACGAACAACTGTTCTGTATACAGCCATCTACCTGCTATGCTTTTGCTAAATAAGAGCGAGAGAAAGGGGACGCGATGGAGCTGTTTGATGATCGGGTGGTTTTGTTTGAGAGCGACGAGGGCGGGGAGTACCTGCTTGTAACGTGTGAGCCGTCTGGCATGGGCGGCCTGGTGGTTCGGCAGACGAGTGAGGGTCCGTTGACACAATGGTGCTTTGAGGAGTCGCCGCATGTGGTCGAGACCTTTGTGATGCACGAGGGACTCGTGGCGCTGGAGCACTTCTATGGAGTTGGGACTTCCAACCAGGTCGCGCGCATGCTGAGCATCTCGTTTGCCGATTATGATTGTGCCCAGCGGGTGAGATCGCTCCTGAGGGAACTTGATGCCAAGTTCGACGTGATCGAAAAGCCAATCGATCGTACGGGGAACAGCGGTATATGCGGAGCAGCATGACAAAACTGCGTTCCACAAAAAAGTTTGAGATTGTGCTTGACTCCAATAAGCTAAAGTGGTTTTATATGTCTTGCGCTGCGGCGTTACCTCAGCTGGATAGAGGGTCTGACTACGAATCAGAACGTCATAGGTTCGAATCCTATACGCCGCACCAATCGAAATTGAAAGCCTCCGGCAACGGGGGCTTTTCTTTTATGCCGCCACCGCATGGATTCGAACCTCGGTCGAGGCGCGGGCGTAAAGAAAACGCGGAGCGTTTTTAGCCCGCGGGCGAGCACGCCGGCAGGCGGGCGAAGCCGGTGCGGATCCGCGCAGCGGATGCGCGGAATCCTATACGCCGCACCAATCGAAATTGAAAGCCTCCGGCAACGGGGGCTTTTCTTTTATGCCGCCACCGCACGGATTCGAACCTCGGTCGAGGCGCGGGCATCTTAATCATCACTTCGTAAAATTTTTCCAAATTGTCGCTTGACCCATCGAGGGGTCACGTGCATAATAATCCGTGCGTTGCGGCGTTACCTCAGCTGGATAGAGGGTCTGACTACGAATCAGAACGTCATAGGTTCGAATCCTATACGCCGCACCAATTGAACTTGAAGCCTCCGGCAACGGGGGCTTTTCCTTTACGGGGGCATTGCGGAGATTCGAACCTCGTTCGAGGCGCGAGCGTCAAGAAAACGCGGAGCGTTTTTAGCGAGCGGGCGAGTCCGCCGGCAGGCGGGCGAAGCCGGTGCGGATCCGCGCAGCGGATGCGCGGAATCCTATACGCCGCACCAATTGATTTTAAAGCTCCCGGCAACGGGAGCTTTTCTTATATCGCGATGCGTCGAGGATCGCATCAAGTGGTCTAAATGAGTAAAAATCAAATTCAATAACTTTTTTTGAAAAACGCTTGACCTTTATTCAGTCCATGTGCATAATAATCAACAAGTCGCGGCGTTACCTCAGCTGGATAGAGGGTCTGACTACGAATCAGAACGTCATAGGTTCGAATCCTATACGCCGCACCAATTGAACTTGAAGCCTCCGGCAACGGGGGCTTTTCTTTTATGTCGCCGCTGCATGGATTCGAACCTCGGTCGAGGCGCGAGCGTGAAGCGGACGATTTCTTATCGACTCGTGTAAGATTCCGAGTAGGTGTCGCGGCCCATCCGCGACCACTCCTTCTCTCAACGACCGATCAGGGTGATATTTCGTGGCAGAGCGTCCGACATACAAGCTCAGGTTTCTCGATCCCAAGAAGCGCTTTCCGGCGATACCCGAGCAGCCTGCGGGACGCTCATATGGCGTGGTCTGGAAACTCTTTGGCGAGGATCAGCATGAATCTTGTTATGTCGTCGAGTTCGTTGGCAAAAGTCATGTGTCGCTTTTGGGCTACGTAAGCGTTTCGGGTGAGGTGTACAAGGTGGACCGCCCCGTCAGCGAGGCTCCGCTGCCCAACGATCCCGACATGGAACTGGTCCTTGACGAGTCGGATTCCGGTATTGGTGAGATTATGGTAAGGGAAGCCAGCGGTGCAATGCGCGCGTGTGCGCAAACTGTCGGCTCTCCCGAAGGCCCCATGCGCGAGCAGTCCGACCACGAGACATGGAATTCGACCCGCGCCCTTCCTTACGGCGAGTTTATGGCCTCGATGTTCTTGCGCTACGTGATATTTGCCAACTCCGAAAGCGCTATTGTGCACACAGCGGACGCCGGCGGACTCGACGAGGGTATGCAAAACGTTGTCGACAAGATCAAGCTCGTAAAGTTGTCCGAGCCGGTCGAGGTGTTTTTGGGCTTTAACACGGCACCGCTCCCCGATGCTATCGAGACGCTGCTTTACCGCGTTGACCATGCTGAGAATCCGAGCGGTATCGAGCGCTATGCCGCCGCCCTTATGAGCGAAATTGATTTGCCCCGCCTGCGCACCATCGCTGCTAGGTCCGAGATGAGCCTAGCTCGCATTGATCGCTCAAAGATTTTCTATCTCAATTTTGATCGTAGCCTGTTGGACCAGGACGAGATTGACATGCTGCTTGCCATCGAGTGCCGTCTCAACCGCCTCTCCGGCATCCTTGAGCGCATCGGGGCCGGATTGGTCCCTGCGGCATCCTCGCCGAGCCTTGAGGGCTGCGCGCTCTTTGATGCGTGGCATATCGCCAAGACGACCAACGATGTTCCCCGACTGCTCGATACGGCTTCGAGCGATAACCCGTGGGCCAAGCCGGGAACGGTTTCGTGCCAGCCGGGCGGCGAGTGGGACGTGCGCACCCGTTTTGCGCGAATCGTTGAGGCGCTCAACGTGGTCACGCGGCTCGACTATACCTATCGGGCAAACGTTGCCGAGGGGATTATGCTCGTTCGGTTTGGGCAGTCTGTCGTTGATGCCATGCTGCAACGTGAATACGACGCTCAGGATGACGCCTGGCGCGAGCTGGACGAGGACACGCGCGCGATCTGGGCCGCGGAGCACGATGCGCGCGTGGCACTCACGCTTGCGGCAGCGTGTTTTGCGGCGGGCACCTGCATCACGCGCTGCTATGTGCAGATTGCTGCTCCCGACAGTGAGCAGGGCGAGCGCGTTGTCGCAACGTATTTCTTTGGGCGCGCGGCCTATCTGGCCGATTGCGTGCCTGTCGCCAAGGATCTTGAGAGCATGGACATGGACGATATGCCGTGCAAGCGTGTGCTTGAGGCGTATGAGTCAACCGCTCCGGAGACGATTGAGCCTGCGGAGGTTCATGCTCGTCCGCGTGATGACCATCGCACGCTGCCGCCGGCGCTGCGCGATCTGCTGCTTGCCGATACGGCTGACGAGTTGGAGGTCATGGAAGAGGACGACGACCCATACGTGGCCCGTGTTGTTGAATTGCGCGAGCAGGCAAAAGTAGACCGTACAGGTGCTTTTGAAGGCTTTTCCCGTCTTGTCGAGGAGTTGGAGGCTAAGTGCACTGTCGCCGAGCTTTTGGCGACAGGTCCGGTTCAAACGCAGTTTTGCGATAACCAGTTGGTGCGCATGGTGTTACCGGTGTTGGAAGAAGACGACTCTGTGCGAATCCTTCGTGCGCCCGATGCGCTGTACTTTGCCCAGCACGAGATCTGCAGCTTTTACGCCGAGCAAGAGGACTTTGAACGAGCACTGCCCGAGGTGCGCCATCTTTACGATCTGGCGCGCTCGTCCATGCAATCGCACTTTGCGCTCATCAACGTGCTTGCGCGTCTGGAGCGCTTTGACGAGATTATCGAGGTGGCGCGCCACGGCCTACGTATTGCCAGCGATCGTTCTGCAATTGGCTACCTGTTCTACCGCTTGGCGTTTGCCTATTGGAATTGTGATCAGCTCGACCTGGCGCTGGCTTGTTACCGTCTAGTGCCGCGCGGCGAGGAGTCGGGCAGCAGCGCGCTGGAAGAAATGCAGGGCCTTATGAACGAGATGGGCGTCAGCGAGCCTCCGACGTTCGAAGAAGCGGTCGAGACCATCCACAAGGCTGGACTTGAGTTGCCGCCAGTGTCCGCCGTGACGAATCAGCTGGCAGATGCCGCTGTGCAACTGGTCGACAACGGCTTCTTTTTCCTGGCACGCGGTTGCATCTTCCAAATGTGGCGCACCATGGGCAACGACGAGCTCGGCTCCCTCAACCGCTCGCTGGGGTAGGGGGCGGTATAGAGGGGCCGCACCGCGCTATTTGTATCGGTGCGGGCGGGAGGACCCGACAGAATCGGTAAGGCATAAAGCCGCCGAGCCTGCTAAAACTGTTAAACTCTGCTAAAGTTGCTAAACTTTGTTAAAGTTGTTAAAACTGGCAGAGGAGGTCGAATGTCAAAAGCTATTAATCCCTTTAAGCCAACAGCGGGCATGAATCCACCTGAGCTTATCGGACGCGACGCTGTTTTGGATGACTTTGCCGAAGCTCTTGAGAATGGTCCTGGTGCCCCCGATCGACTCATGCGCATCTCGGGTGTCCGAGGCACGGGTAAAACGGTGCTCCTCAACGCATTGGGCGATCTTGCGCGCAAAAAAGGATTCGAGGTTGTCGACGTCGCCTCAAATGCCGGATTTTGCGACAGAATTCTCGAGGCTCTGCAGCGAAATGTTCGTCTTGCATCAATGTCGATTTCCCCATCGATTTTAGGAGTCAGCCTTGGCTCCGTAGAGCTGTCGAAGTCGGCCTCTCATCTGGGTGAGGCGATGTACGATGCCGCGAAGCGAGGTGGTTTGCTCATCACACTCGATGAGATTCAGGACGCCTCAACTGAGGAAATGCGCGAGCTGGGTAATGAAATGCAGCTCTTGATTCGCCAAGGGGCGAATGTCGCCTTTGCATTCGCTGGTTTGCCAACCTCGGTGGATGGCGTGGTGGTGGATGATACGTTGACGTTCCTTCAGAGGGCGAAGCATATCGAGCTCACGCGGCTTTCAGATTTTGAAGTCGGCGGATCGTTTGAGGATACGATGAGGCGTGCGGGCAAGGAACTCGACGAAGGCGTTGCTGAGCTTTTAACAAAGGCTTCGGCAGGCTATCCCTTTATGGTCCAGTTGGTCGGATATTACGCTTGGCAGGTTGCTGCGCGCAGCGGGTCGGAGAGCGTGAGTGAAGAGGCGGCTCGCAAGGGTGTCCAGGCGGCTCTTGATAGTTTCAATGCCATGGTGATTGCCCCCGCGCTGCGCAGGGTGTCGGAGCGGCAGTTTCAATATCTCGCGGCGATGGCGCAATGCGAAGGCGGCGAGATTACGAACGGTGATATTGCCAAAAAGATGGGATTGCCGGCGAATAAAGTCGGGTCGTATCGCAAACGTCTGATCGATACGGGACTGATTGAGCCTGCCGGCTACGGCTGTGTTTCGTTTGCAATTCCGTACATGCGCGATTATCTGTTGGAGACCATTCGAGCGGACTAATAAAGACTGGAGGCATCGACGCCGCCGCTGTGGTTGCCCCCGCATCTTTGTCTCAATCTGTAACATCTAGAGGGGATTACGGCATGCAGGTGTTTCAGATTGAGACATTTGCGGATGGCGCTGACTGTTTGTCTAAATCTGTAACATCTGGACGAAGATTCGGCCTGTAACTGTTACGGATTGAGATGATTGACTGAGACGTCTACTGGCAAATCGGAATCGCTCCAAAATTCCCCCTTGCCCATCCTTGGCTGTTTGGTTACTATAGAACGGCTGTTACGGAGAGCTGACCGAGAGGCCGAAGGTGCTCGCCTGCTAAGCGAGTATGCCCCAAAAGGGCATCTGGGGTTCGAATCCCCAGCTCTCCGCCAGTACGAATTTGAAGAAGGGTCCCATTTGGGGCCCTTTTTTATTATCAAGAATGGCGGCTGGGGATTCGAACCCTCAAAAAGGAGGCATCCTTTCGGACGCCTCCTTTCAGTGGACTTATTATTCTTGCGCCCTACATCTCAGGAGCCTTGGCTACGGTCTCGCTCTCTGCCGCAAGTGGGCGGTTGTCGATGCGGCGGCCCAAGCGGTCGAGCTTCACGAGGAGCCATTCAATGGGATTCGGCCCTGTGCCTTCCTCGTCGGCAACCAGGTCCATGACGGCGACCTTGGTGCCGTCCTGCTTGAGCGTAACGCTGCCTACCTTGTCGCCAACATGCACCGTGCCCGAAAGGTCATCGTAGCTAACTTTTTCGGTCACTTCGCCGGCGAGTGAGAACACCGTTGCCTGTGCGGCGGGGTCGGCGAGCGTGGCGTCGATCGTCTTGTCCGTCCAATCTGTCTGGCTAATGCGTGCCATAAGCGGGTTGCCGTTGGCGGTCTTTTCCTGCGTGTTGGCGATTGCGACCGTCACCTTGTGACCGTAGTACCAATTGGCAAGGGCGGCGGTATCGGTAAAGCGCTGATCGGTGGTGGTGGAGTTCAAAATAACGGTGTAGATCTCGTCGCCGTCGCGGTTGTAGGCGCTCGTAAAGCAATAGCCCGCGTCGTCGGTGGTGCCGGTCTTGCCACCGATGTTGCCATCTTGACCCAGCAAATAGTTATGCGTGTCCATGGAATGCGAATGGTCGGTGCCGTCGGCGCCCGCGACCTCGATCCAGGAATCCTCGCTCGCTACGACCTCGCGGATCGTGTCGTTTTTCATGGCCTCCTGCATCATCAGCGCTACGTCGTGTGCGGTTGAGTGCATATTGCCAGCCCACTCATCAAAGTCCAGACCATGCGGGTTTTCAAAAAGCGTACCGGTGCAGCCGAGCTTCTTAGCGCGCTCGTTCATGGCCTTCACAAATGTGGCCTCGGCGTCTTTGGTCTTAGGGTCGATCTTCTTGCCCACATATTCGGCGAGAACGATGGCGGCGTCGTTGCCCGAGGGAATCATCAGGCCGCGCAGTGCCTGCTCCACGGTAAGCTCGTCGCCTTCGAGCAAGCCGGCGGTCGAATTACCCACGGTGGCTGCGGCGTTGCTCACCGTGACCTTCTCGTCCATCTTGCAATTCTCGATGGTTAGGATTGCGGTCATGACCTTGGTGATCGAGGCAATCTTGACCTGCTCATCGGCGCCGCGGGCATAGTAGACGGTACCGTCTTTGCCCATGACGAGGGCATTGGTCGCATCGATATCGGGCAGGTTTTCGGCCGAGATGCCGCGCGCATCGGCGGTTTTGCCGCAAACATTGTCGGTCGTGAGCACTTGGGCGCCAGCGACGGTGGGCACGCCAGCGGCAAGGGCGATAGCGCAGACAAAGCCGGCGACAAGCTGGGCTGAGCGCTTTGCAAAAGAGGTGAGGGTCTTCACAGGTTTCGCTTTCGACGGGATGGTCTCTTCTGGAACTAGAGTATATCGTTTGCCGTCGTCGGCGATCATCGCGTGCGTGCGTGGCCCACATCCGCTCCCGAACGGGCACAAGGGTGCTTAAGGCCGACTTAATCACCCACGCTTGTTGTGTGTGGCGTGCGTCGCCTCGGGCATAATGGAGCGCGAGAGGAGCACGCATGAACGAGCGCATACTGGTAGTTGATGACGAGAAGGCCATCGCCGACTTGGTTGGTATCTACCTTACAAAAGAGGGCTTTGATGTCCAGATTGCCTATAGCGGGGCCGATGCTGCCAAGGCAATCTTGGAGCAGGAGTTCGATTTGGCGCTGCTAGATGTCATGCCCGATATCGATGGGTTTGAGCTGCTGCGTACGATCCGTTCCAGCCACACCTATCCCGTGATCATGCTGACGGCGCGCGATGCCCAGCAAGACAAGATCGGGGGCCTTTCGCTTGGCGCGGACGATTACGTGGTTAAGCCGTTCCGTCCGCTGGAGCTCATCGCGCGCGTGCACGCTCAGCTTCGCCGCTACACCAGCTACGGTAGCCGTGCACAGGCGGCCGAGTCGCCGACCATTCAGCTCGACGGCTTGGAGATCAACCGCGACGCTCGTTCCGTGACGGTGGACGGTGCACCGGTACGCCTCACACCCACCGAGTATTCAATCTTGCTGTATCTGGTCGAGCATCGCGGCGGCGTGGTGGCCGTGGAGGACCTGTTCCGCGCGGTGTGGAGCGAGGATTTTATGCCCGGCTCCAACAATACGGTGATGGTGCACATTCGCCACTTGCGCGAAAAAATCGGCGACGACGCACAAAAGCCACGCTTTATCAAAAACGTCTGGGGCGTCGGCTACATCATCGAATAACGCTTTTCGCTTGTGAGGATCTTGATATGACAAAAGACGATAGGCAAGCGTTCGAGGTGCCCGATCGGCTCTTTGAATGCGTGAGGTCGGTCGTCGACAACCGCGCGCTTGCAACGGTGCTGCTCTTTTTGCTGAGCCTGCTGCTGATTGGCATCGATAACATCGCTGGAATCTTGGCGGTGCTGCTTGTTGGCTTTTTGCTGATCGATCGATTTGAGATCGTGTGCCGCTGCGTGGTGATTGGCGGCGCCGCGTGGGCCATGACGTTGGCGATTGGCGCCATGGCGCTCGGCGGCATCGAAGGGCCGGTGCTGTTCGATGCCGGCTTTGTATTCAACATGCTTGGCTTTGTGCTGGCGCTTGCCGCGTGCATGCTGTTCTTGTGCGGCCGCGCCCTGTACTACCAGGGCTACGAGCAGGGCGAGCAGCATGCCGATTGTGTGCTGGCTGCTCGTATTCAAGATCGCCTGATCGATCACCCCGACACCTGGGACAACATCGACGGCGACTTCTTGGAGGTCGAGGGCGCCCTTAACCGCGTGCGTGACCGTGAGCGCAAGGTGCAACAGGCCTTGCGTGACGAATCTCATCGCAAGGACGATCTGGTCACGTACTTGGCACATGGCCTACGCACCCCGCTTGCCAGTGTGGTGGGCTATCTTTCGCTGCTGCAAGAGGCTCCCGAGCTGCCGGTTGAGCAACGTGCGCACTTTACGGGCGTGGCGCTCGACAAGGCGCACCGGCTCGATACGCTCATCGAAGAGTTCTTCGATATCACGCGCTTTGACTTCCACGATATCGTGCTCACACGCGGCTATGTTGATCTGGGGTTGCTGCTGGCTCAGGTGGCTGACGAGTTCTATCCCATCCTCAACGAGCAGCATAAGGAAGTCCAAGTTGATATTCGCGAGGACCTGACGGTGCTCGTGGATGGCGACAAAATGGCTCGCGTGTTCAACAACATCATGAAAAACGCTATTGCCTATAGCTATGAGGGCTCGACCATCACGATCGAGGCCAGACGCCGGGGCGGCGGTGGCGTGCGCGTGCGCTTTATCAATCAGGGCGATCCCATCCCTGAGGCAAAGCTCAAGGTGATCTTTGAGAAGTTCTATCGCCTGGATGCGGCGCGTGCGACCAATCGCGGCGGCGCTGGACTGGGGCTTGCCATCGCCAAGGAGATCGTATGCGCGCACGGCGGTACCGTTGCATGTGAATCGACGCCCGAACACACGATATTCACCATCGAGCTGCCCGCCGCATAGCCAGTGTGCCCTTACAAACACTTGACAATGCGCTCACGTGCATATGAGCCGCGATTCCTACTATCGATACTGCTGAATTGATATCGATGTGGAGGTATGCGGTATGACGGCTGCTGCGGCTGTGGAGCCCACGGAGCTTGAAGAACTCATGAAAGCGCAGGCCGAGGCCGCGCACGAGCGCGAGGTTGGGGATGCGACTCGCCCCACGGCAGAGGATCTTGCCGCCTCGCCGACGCGAATCGATGTTGAGGGCCTCGACCTGTTCTATGGCGACCACCATGCGCTCAAGGACGTGAATATCAAGATCCGCGACAAGCAGATTACCTCGTTCATCGGGCCTTCGGGCTGCGGAAAGTCCACGTTGCTGCGCTGCTTTAACCGCATGAACGACGGCATCAAGGACTGCCGCATCGAGGGCAAGATTGCGCTCGATGGTCAAGATATCCTGGGCGACTACGACATCTGCCGCCTTCGCCAGCGCGTGGGCATGGTGTTCCAGCGCCCCAACCCGTTTCCCATGAGCATCTACGACAACGTCGCGTATGGTCCGCGCGGTATGGGTGTGCGCGATCGCGCTGCGCTGGATGAGCTGGTCGAGGACTCCCTTCGTCGCGCTGCGCTATGGGATGAGGTCAAGGACAAGCTCAAAGAGTCGGGTCTGGGTCTTTCGGGCGGCCAGCAGCAGCGTCTGTGCATCGCCCGCGCACTTGCCGTGCAGCCCGACATTCTGCTGATGGACGAGCCGACCTCGGCACTCGACCCTGTGTCGACGCTGGTGGTGGAGCAGCTGGCCTGCGAGCTCAAAGAGACCTGCACGCTCGTGGTCGTTACGCACAATATGCAGCAGGCGGCGCGTATCTCCGATTCGGTCGCATTCTTTTTGCTGGGTGAGCTGGTGGAGCACGCGCCCACCGCGCAACTCTTCAAGAATCCGACCGATCCGCGCACGGCGGATTATTTGACGGGGCGTTTTGGCTGATACCATCTAGTAAAGGTACCTTTAGGGTTAAGATGCGGTCATGCCGGCCGCAAAGGGGTTCAACATGATCTATTACGTCGAGGACGATGACAACATCAGGGATTTGACGGTCTATGCGCTGCGCAAGCAGGGGATTGAGGCCGAGGGCTTTTCGTGCGACGGTGAGTTTAAGGCTGCTGTGGCGCGACGGGTACCCGATGCCGTCCTGCTCGACATCATGCTGCCCGATACCGATGGCTTGGCGATTATGCGTCGACTGCGTGCCGATCGCCTGACGGCGACGGTGCCCATCATGATGCTTACCGCCAAGGATACCGAGCTCGACAAGGTGATGGCGCTCGATGGCGGTGCCGACGATTACCTGACTAAGCCGTTTTCGCTCATGGAGCTCGCCAGCCGCTGCCGCGCACTGCTGCGTCGCGGCGGCATGGTCAAACAGGCAAGCGATGTGCTCAGCGTGGGCGACATTGTGCTCTCGCCCAGCCATCGTGAGGTGACTGTTGCCGGCGAGTCGCTTAAGCTCACCCTGCGCGAGTTCGATCTGCTCGAGTACCTCATGCGCAAGCCCGGCGTGGTCTTTACCCGCGAGTCGTTGCTGCAGAGCGTGTGGGGCTGGGACTTCGACGGCGGTTCGCGCACCGTTGACGTGCACGTGCAGACGCTTCGCCAAAAACTGGGCGAGCATGCCAGCGCCATCGAGACCGTGCGCGGCGTGGGCTACCGCTTGGCCGAGCCTTCTGCCGGTGATGGTGCCGAAGGTGACGACACCGCGGCCACCGCATCGGAGGAGTAACCCGTGGTCTTCGCCCCCCAGGGAAAACATACGCTGTCGCACCGCGTTTTTGTGACGATCTTTGTCTGCGCCATGGCGGTTATCGTGGCGTTTACGGTGCTGGGTGCGTTCTTTGTGCAAAACACCTTGGCGGATGCCACGAGTGCCAACCTGGCGCAAGAAACCGAGCTCATTGCTGCCGCCCTCGACGAGCAGCAGGAGCCCATCCCGTTCTTGCGTAGCCTCGATCGAGAGGACTTGCGCATCACGCTGATTAACAAGGATGGATCGGTTGCCTACGACAACGAGGCGTCGCCTTCCACACTGCCCAACCATGGCGATCGCCCCGAGGTCATCGAGGCCTTTGAGAGTGGTTCGGGTTCCGCGGAGCGCGCAAGCTCTACGCTCGACGAGATTATGCTGTATCGCGCCGTCGCCCTTGATAACGGCCAGGTTGTCCGCTTGGCGCAGGCCCAGCCTGGCGTTGCGGCGATTTTGCTGTCGATGGTGGCGCCGATGCTGCTTATCGCAGCAGCGGGTGCGGTACTCTCGTTTTTTATGGCGCGCCGCGAGTCCCGTGCCATCATCGCGCCTTTGCAAGAGGTGGATTTGGACCACCCGCGCCGTAGCTATGAGCACGCCTATGCCGAGATGGTCCCCATGCTTGAGCGTATTGAGTCGCAGCGCCAGGAGCTCAAGCGCCAAATGGCGGTGCTGGCGGACAACGACCGTATGCGCCGCGAGTTCACGGCGAATATCACCCATGAGCTCAAGACGCCGCTTACGGCGATTTCGGGCTATGCCGAGCTCATCGCAAACGGCATGGTCGAGGGCGAGGGCGACCTGCGCAACTTTGGCGGTCGCATCTATCGTGAGGCGGGCCGCTTGGCAGCGCTTGTCAACGATATCCTTACGCTGTCTAACTTGGACGAGGCCGAGCGTGCAACTGAGGGCGAGGCGGTGCCCATTGGTTCCACGGAGCCTATTGAGCTCTCGCGTGCCATCTACGCGGTTGAGCAGCGTCTTGAACAGGTCGCCCGTCAGGCGAATGTGACGATAAGTCATGAGACCAAGCCTGTGGTCATCGAAGGCGTGTCGCGCTTGATTGACGAGCTCATCTATAATCTGGCGAGCAACGCCATCCGCTACAATCGACCCGGCGGTGCGGTTACGCTGCAGTGCGGCACCAACGACGAAGGCCATCCGTTCCTTGCGGTCGCCGACACGGGAATCGGTATCGCGCCTGAAGAACAGGGCAAGGTATTTGAGCGGTTCTATCGCGTGGACAAGAGTAGGTCCAAGGCACGCGGCGGAACCGGCCTGGGGCTTGCCATTGTCAAGCATGCGGCCCTGTATCATCACGCCACGCTCGATTTGTCGAGCGCGTTGGGCGTGGGAACCACCATTACGGTGACGTTTCCCATACAGCAGGACGAGCCATTCGCATAGCGATACAACATAGATATTGATGCAGACGCCGCATTTGACTTTCGGGTGCGGCGTTGTTGTGCAATTTTACGATTGCTTCCGACATTTTTACAGGAGAGCCTGTTTCTTATGTATAGAGTTTGGTCTCGGTAAAAAGATGCGATAACATACGTACAGTTTTGTCAATCCGAACTGGGGAAATGAAAGGCAAGCTGCATGACCCTTCTCGAACTGTTCCAGCTGCTGAAGAAGCACCTTCAGCTGGTCATCACCCTTCCGGTGGTCTGCGCGATCGCCATGGGCATCGTGTCCTTCGTTGCGATGGACAACACCTATACCGCGACGACGAGCATGTACATTCTCGCCAAGACCGACGATAGCGGCCAGATGAGCTACAACGATCTCTCGGCGAGTCAGATGCTTTCCAACGATATCGCCACGCTGCTGGATAGCGATAGCGTTAAGAGCGGCGCAGCCAATGAACTGGGCCTCACCGATCTGGATGACTACAAGGTGTCTGTTTCCTCCGAGACCACCACGCGTGTCATTACGCTTTCGGTTACCGGCACCGATGCCAAGGAGACGGCTAAGGTCGCAAAGGCCATGGCCAGCTCGGTGAGTACGGTCGCTCAGAACGTCGGCGCTGCCCAGAGCATCAACGTTATCGACGAGGCTAAGACCCCCGAAGCCCCCAGCGGTCCCAAGCGTATGCTGTACGTTGCTGTCGCGTTCCTCGCGGGCATCTTTATCGCAGTCGCCTATGTCGTTTTGGCAGACATGCTCAACACCCGCATCCGCGGTGCAGAAGAGGCAGAAGAGCTCCTGGGTATTCCCGTTGTTGGCCGAATTCCGGCTATGAAAGGTGGTAAATAGGCATGGCTAAGGCAAAGAACACCGATAAGCTCGTTGTACAGAATGCCGCCAAGACCCTTCTGGCCAACATCCGCTTTGCGAGTGTGGACGACCCCATTCGCACCATCACCGTTACCTCCTCGATTCCCAACGAGGGCAAGTCTACGGTTTCCATTAACCTTGCCCAGGCTATCGCCACGAGCGGCAAGTCCGTGCTCCTGGTCGAGGCCGATATGCGCCGCAGGTCCCTTTCCGATATGCTCGGCGTTCGTTCGCGCGGCGGACTCTATGCGGTTCTTTCCGAGCAGATCTCCATTGACCAGGCAATTGTCGAGACGGGTCAGAAGAACTTCTACTTCCTCGATGCCGAGCCGCATATTCCCAATCCTGCCGACATCATCGTCTCTCACCGCTTTGCCAAGCTGGTAAAGGCACTGTCCGCCAAGTTCCAGTACGTCATCTTCGACGCTCCTCCGGTAGGCACTTTCATCGATGCTGCCGAGATCGCAAGTCTGACCGACGGTGCGCTTTTTGTCGTGCGTGAGGATTTCACCAAGCGCGAGGAGGCGCTCAACGCCATCGGTCAGCTTAAGAAGTCCGAGAAGGTCAAGCTCATCGGTACCGTTATGAACTACTGCGAGACCGAGACCAGCGAGTACTACTACTCCTACTACACCAAGGACGGTAAGAAGGTGAAGAAGGGCTCCGACGATCAGGGGACTTCCAAAAAGGGCATCTTCACCAACCGAGCAAACGTTTAGTTGATTAAGGCTGACCTATGCGTGACATTCATTGCCATATCTTGCCGGGTGTAGACGACGGCGCCGCCGATCTCGATGAGAGCTTGGCGATGCTCGAGGCTGCCAAGCGGGCCGGTGTAACCAGAATCGTTTGCACTCCTCACTGCCGTGATCCCTATTTTGATTACGACAAGATGTGGGATGCCTTTGAGCTGCTGCGTGATAACGCTGACGGTTTTCCGCTCCAGATGGGCTTCGAGGTCAACCATCGAAAGCTTGTTGAGCTTGGTATCGATGCTGCGGAGCACTTGCATTTCGATGGAACCAACGAGTTTCTGCTCGAGCTTTCGACGCATGCCGATGCGTATGCGTTTAGAGAGTACGAGAACACGATTTACGATTTGCAGTGCCGTGGTTACCAGGTGATTATCGCTCATCCTGAGCGCTATCGTGCGGTTCAAAAGGATGTAAGCGTGGCGGAGCGCCTGGTCGATATGGGCTGCAAGCTGCAGGCTTCGGCGGACTTTATTGCCGGCGGTCGCTTTGGTCGCGAGAAAAAGCCGGCACAGCGCCTGTTCGATCAGAACCTGTACAGCTTCATCGCGAGCGATGCCCATAACGTGGGTCATTACGACTGCCTGGCGAAGGCTCGCGCGAAGTTTAGCGTGCGTGGAGCCCATTTTCGCTAAAATCTGTCCCTAACGTTCGCATTGAATGAAGGGGCAGCCATGGATATCCAACTTAAGACGGGATGCTTTGATGACGCGGCGCTGGTGCGCCGCGTCGTTTTTATGGACGAGCAGGGCTACGAGAATGAGTTCGACGCTATCGACGAGGATCCGAACTGCATTCATGTGACGCTCTATGCAGACGGCGAGCTTGCCGGTTGCTCGCGCGTGTTTCCCGAAGAGCTTGAGCGCGTGGCTGACGCAGAGGCCCCGGTGTTGCCGGCATGCGACATGGACGAAGGCGTTGCGGCGGGGGAGACCTACATTATGGGGCGCGTCGCCGTGCTGCCGGCTATGCGTCGTCGCGGACTGGCGAGTGCGATCGTCGAGGCCAGTGCTTCGTGTGCACGCGATGCCGGCGCTAAGCTTATTAAGCTGCATGCGCAGGAATACGTGTTGCCGCTCTATGCAAAGGCGGGCTACACGCAAATTGCCCCGGTAGATTACGAAGACGAGGGCCAACCCCATGTCTGGATGGCCAAGCGCGTAGATGGCAGATAGGGACGTTCCTTTTCTGCCGGCAGTTGGGGACACTCCTTGGCAATTGGCGCATCGGAGCGCTTAGACATACAGTTTTTCGATTCCGTATGTATATATGCGCGCTAATGGGTTATAAAATCTAAGTCTGAACATAGCAGGTCTGCGATGCGGCTCGGGCGACCGTGCCGTTTTTGCGGACGGGGGTAGCGCGAAAGGACTGCACATGCGTCAATTTAAGACCGAGAGCAAAAAACTGCTCGACCTCATGATCAACTCCATCTACACCAATAAGGAAATCTTCCTGCGCGAGCTTATCTCTAACGCGAGCGACGCCGTCGACAAGCTCAACTTTAAGAACCTGCAGGACCCGAGCGTCAAGATCGACCAGGGCGACCTGGCCATTCGCGTCTCCTTTGATAAAGACGCCCGCACCATTACCATCTCGGATAACGGCATTGGCATGACCGCCGAGGAGCTGGAGCGCAATCTGGGCACCATCGCCCATTCCGGCTCCGAGGAGTTTAAGACCGAGAACGCCGAGCAGCAGGGCTCCGATGTCGACATCATCGGTCAGTTTGGCGTGGGCTTCTACTCGGCTTTTATGGTCGCCAGCCATGTGAAGGTCGTCAGCCGCGCCTATGGCGAGGATGTCGCCCATGTGTGGGAATCCGACGGTCTTGAGGGCTACACCATCGAGGACGGCGAGCGCGCCGAGCACGGTACCGATGTCATCCTGACGCTGCGCGAGAACGAGAAGCTCGATGCCGACGGCGAGGCCGAGACCTACGATCACTTCCTGACCGAGTGGGGTCTCAAGAGCCTGATTCAGCAGTACAGTAACTATGTGCGTTACCCGATCCAGATGATGGTGTCCAAGAGCCGCCAGAAACCCAAGCCCGAGGACGCCGGCGACGATTACAAGCCCGAGTACGAGGACTACCAGGAGCTTGAGACCGTCAATTCCATGACACCGATCTGGAAGAAGCGCAGCTCCGATGTCGAGCAGAAGGACTACGACGAGTTCTACAAGTCCACGTTCCACGACTTTGACGATCCTGCGCGCACCATCAGCTTCCATGCCGAGGGCACGCTCGAGTATGACGCCCTGCTGTTTGTGCCGGGCCGCGCGCCGTTCGATCTGTACAGCAAGGACTACGAGAAGGGTCTGGCGCTCTACAGCTCCAACGTTCTGATTATGGAGAAGTGCGACGACCTGCTGCCCGACTACTACAACTTTGTCCGCGGCGTCGTGGATTCCGCCGACGTGTCGCTCAACATCTCGCGTGAGACGCTGCAGCAGAACCGTCAGCTCAAGGCCATCGCCAAGCGTGTGGAAAAGAAGATCACCGCTGACCTTGAGGACATGCGTGACAACGACCGCGAGGCCTACGAGAAGTTCTTTGAGAACTTTGGCCGCGGCCTTAAGTACGGCATCTACTCGAGCTACGGCACGAAGGCCGACGAGCTCGCCGACTTGCTGCTGTTCTGGTCTGCCAAGGAGCAGAAGATGATTACCCTGGCCGAGTATGCCAAGGGCATGCCCGAGGATCAGAAGGCCATCTACTACGCCGCCGGCGATTCGCGTGAGCGCTTGGCCAAGATGCCCGTGGTAAAGGGCGTGCTCGACCGCGGCTATGACGTGCTGCTGCTGACGCAGGATGTGGATGAGTTCACGTTCCAGGCTATGCGTGAGTACGTTGCCGCCGATATGCCCAAGATCTACGAGGACGATGCTGCCCGCGAGGCTGCCGAAAAGGCCGTGGCCGACGGTGCCGAGCCCGAGGTCGAGGATCGTCATCTGGAGCTCAAGAACGTTGCGACTGGCGATCTTGATCTGGCGACCGAGGACGAGAAGAAGGAGGCCGAGGACGCCACCAAGGAGAACGAGGATCTCTTTAGCGCAATGAAGGAGGCGCTCGGTGACAAGGTCGAGAAAGTTGCCGTCTCCGCGCGCCTGACCGATGCCCCCGCTTGCATCACCACCGAGGGCCCACTTTCGCTCGAGATGGAGAAGGTGCTCCAGAAAGGACCCGAGGGCGCGCCCGACGGCATGCCCAAGAGCCAACGCGTGCTCGAGCTCAACGCCAAGCACCCGGTCTTTGCCAAGCTTGTCGCTGCCCAGAAGGCAGGCGACGCCGACAAGATCAAGCAGTACTCCGGTCTGCTCTATGACCAGGCTCTGCTGGTCGAGGGCATTTTGCCCGAGGACCCCGTTGCCTTCGCGGCGGCTGTTTGCAACTTGATGTAGTTCGGGGATACGGCACCGTAACTAGATTAGAACGAGAGTGGATAATCTCCCACTTTTGGCTCGAATGCGGGCTTGAAGTGGGAGATTTTCCACTCTCGTTTCCTTTTGAATGATCCCTTCGTCCCCAAGGGATCATTTATTTGTGCGGGTTGTGGTTTTGTGACCTGCTGAAATTTAGGATACTGTACATCTGTACGTTAACTCATCTTCGTAGTATATTGCTACCCGCAAAACTCAACACCATTGTGCTTTGAGACGTTAAAGCGCCTACTACAATGGTTGTCGATAGTACGATTCGATTTAACGACAGGATGGATGGTCCAAGCGTGAGTCTCGGCAGCAAACTATCCAATGCAAAGGTGTCCTTTGCGATATTTAAGCGCGACATTAAGCGACTGCTTGTGAACCCCGTCGCCCTGGTGGTTACCCTAGGCGTGTGCGTTATTCCCTCGCTGTATGCCTGGTATAACATCGTGGCAAACTGGGATCCGTATGGAAACACCCAAGGCATCAAGATTGCTATCGCCAACAACGATCGAGGCACCCAAAACGACTTGGTGGGTGAGCTCAACGCTGGCGACAAAGTGGTCGACCAGCTCAAGGAGAATCATCAGTTGGGCTGGACGTTCGTCGACTCGACGGCCGATGCCAAGGAGGGCGTCGAGAGCGGCGAGTACTATGCCGCTATCGTGATTCCCAAGAACTTCTCGGATAACCTGGTTTCGATGCTCGACGGCAACTACCATCAGCCCAAGCTCACGTACTACGTCAATGAGAAGAAGAGCGCCATTGCGCCCAAGGTTACCGATACCGGTGCAAACACCATCGAGGAGCAGATCAACTCGGAATTTGTCTCTACGGTAGGCAAGACTGTTGCCGGTATCGCCAAGGATGCCGGAGTCGATTTAAAGGACAAGGCAACCCAGACTCAGGATTCGTTGGCCGGTTCGGTATCAGAGGCTTCCGATACGTTGGGCGAAGTGCGTGATTCGATTGGCGACATGAATGCCGCCATCGATAAGACGAGTGGTTCCATTGCCTCGGCAGATGCGGCACTTGCCGGTCTGCTGGGTCAGGCGCCGTCGCTGACGCAGGCGATCTCCCAGGGCAATGACCTGCTGGGCGAGGCTCGCGCCACGGCGGGCAACTCTGTCGCCTCGCTCTCCAAGGCGCTCTCGGAAGGCAGCCTTGCGCTCACCAAGACGTCAGCCTCCGCAAACGCTGCGATTGGCAAGCTGACGGGCACGGTCGCATCTACGACTACCCGTATCGACAACTCGCTTGAGTCTCTCCAAGCGACGATCGACCACAATAAGGCCGTTATCGGGCACTTGGAAATTCTCGTCAATGACACGTCGACAGGTTCCAAGGAAATTGACGCGCGCATTGTATCGATCATCGATTTGCTCCGCGAGCAGAATGAAAAGCTTCAGAGCATCAAGGACGGTCTGTCTGCGCAGTCGAGCGCCATGGCGAATGACGCTGCGGCTGTCTCGGGTGCCAGCGACGCTATCAATAATGCAATTCAGACCGGTGCGACCAACCTTGGCCAGGCTCAGACGGACCTGGGTCAAAACGCGCTGCCGAAGGTCTCGAGCGCACTTGATTCGTTTGCCGCCGTCTCGGGTGATCTGACGGGAATCGTGTCTGGCCTCACGCCTACTATTGCAAGTGCGCGCGGTACACTTTCGCAACTCAACGCCACGCTCGGTCAGGCCAAGACCACGCTGTCCCAGACCGATGCCTCGCTTGCCAAGGTCCAGGACAAGCTCGCAACCGCCGCCAACGACATCGCGGCGCTACAGACCTCCGAGTCCATGGGCGAGCTGGCCGGCCTGATGGGCGTCGACGTCGATGATGTTGCAGACTTCATGGCATCTCCGGTCGAGCTGACCTCAAAGTCAATTTACCCGGTCAAGAGCTTTGGTTCGGGCATTGCCCCGTTCTATACCAATCTGGCGCTGTGGGTGGGCGGCTACGTGCTTATCGCCATCTACAAGCTCGAGGTCGACCGCGAAGGCATCGGCAGCTTTACCGCGCGTCAGGGCTACTTTGGCCGCTGGTTGCTCCTGGTGATCCTGGGCGCGTTGCAGGCCATCATCGTTACGGTAGGCGATCTGGTGATCGGCGTGCAGTGCGTCAGCCCGCTGCTGTTCGTGCTGGGCGGCATCGCCATCTCGTTCACCTACGTCAATATCATCTATGCGCTGTCCACCACGTTTAAGCATATCGGCAAGGCTATCGGCGTCATTCTGGTTATCGTGCAGATCCCGGGTTCGTCGGGCATGTACCCCATCGAGATGATGCCAGGCTTCTTCCAGTGGCTGCACCCGCTGCTGCCCTTTACCTACGGCATCAATCTGCTGCGCGAGACGGTCGGCGGCATGTATTCGTTCAACTACCTGTTTAACCTGTGCATTCTGGGCGTGTTCTTGATCGTGGCGCTCTTTATCGGCCTGCAGCTGCGTCCGCTGCTGCTCAACCTTAACCTGCTCTTTGATAAACAGCTCTCCACGACCGGTATGATGATTTGCGAGTCCAACGACCTGCCGCGCCAGCGCTACTCGCTGCGCACGGCCATGCGCGTCATGCTCGATTCCGATTCGTACCGTCGCGAACTGCTCGATCATGCGGTCGCCTTTGAACATCGCTACCCGTACTACATCAAGGGCGGTTTTGCCGCCGTGGTGGGCGTTCAGGTCCTGCTCTTTGTCCTGTCGACGGTTCTCGATATCGACAATAACGGCAAGATCATCCTGCTTGTCATTTGGATCATCTCGGTTATTGCCATCTGCGGCTGGCTGATCAATATCGAATATATCCGAGCGAGCCTCAATACCCAGATGCGCATCTCGGCGCTTTCGGATGAGGACCTGCGTCGCGAGATGCGCGAACACACGGCCGCCATTCCTGCCGCCCGCCACATGTTTGGCCTCAACGCCAGCGAGCGTGGTGCCAAGGGCGGCGATCAGTCCACGGGCCGCTTGCCGCATATCGGCCCGCACCATAAATCTCAGGGCAGCGACAGCACAGCCACAAATGATGGAGATACCACCGCGCTTGGCAAGCACTCCAAAGGAGGTGAGGCATAAATGAAGAACATCCTGCATCTGTTTAAGCGCGATGTCCAAAACGTGTCTCGCTCCGTGATCGGCTTGGTTGTCGTGATGGGCCTCATTATCGTACCGTGTCTGTACGCGTGGTTTAACATCGCCGGCAGCTGGGATCCGTACGGCAACACCGGCAATCTTAAGATCGCCGTGGTCAACACCGATGAGGGTTACGAGAGCGATTTGATCCCCGTCGAGGTTAACGTGGGCGAAAACGTGACCGCCACCCTACGCGGCAACGAGAGCTTCGATTGGGTTGTGCTCAACAATCGCGAAAAGGCTATCGAGGGCGTTAAGTCGGGCGCGTACTATGCTGCCGTCGTTATCCCCAAAACGTTTAGCGCTGACATGATGACGCTTTTCTCGACCGACGTGAAACACGCCGATATCGAGTTTTACGAGAACCAGAAGGCCAACGCCATTGCGCAGATCGTGACCGAGAAGGGTTCGAGTGCCGTTCAGAGCCAGGTTAACGAAACTTTTACCGAGACCATTACGAGCATCGGTCTTAAGACGGTGTCCAGCCTGCTCGATTACATGAGCACCGACCAGGTCAGCAACTTTATCGCCAACCTGTCCTCGACGCTTGGCGATTCGATTGAGGACCTGCGAGACGTTCAGGCAAATGCTTCGTCGCTGGCGGGCATTTTGAGCTCCACGTCCGATTCGCTGACGTCGGCGAGCGGCATGCTCAAGCAGACCGGTGCCGTCGATGAGTCGACAAAGCAGCTCATGGAACATGCCAAAAGCGGCATCGATGATTCCAAAGAAGCGCTTAAGGCGGCAAACGATGCCATCGATGCCGCAATCGATGGAAGTGCGGGTTCGTTCGACAATGTGTCTGCCGAGCTCGCGAAGGCGTTCGACACCGCAAACCAGCATGTCTACCTTACGGTGTCCCAACTCAACGATGCCGCTGCGGCCCTCAATGCGCGCGCCAAGGATATCGATGCGATGGCCGATCAGCTCCGCAGCCTTGCCGACCAGGTGAGCGATGAGAATTTGAAGGACGGCCTCAAGTCCGCCGCGACGTCGCTGGGCAGAATCGCCGTTGAGTACCGCAACAATGCCAAGGATCTGGCGGCTACCGCGAAGTCTCTCTCCGATAGCATGGCCGAGGTCAACAACTTGCGTGCCGAGGTCGATCAGGCCATCGCTGATGCCAAGGCCGGCATCGCGGATGCCAAATCCGATTACGATTCCACGTTCTCGGTTAAGGCCAAGGAGCTCAAGAAGACGGTTTCGGGCATCCTAGACTCGCTCGATGGTATCTCGGGCAATCTGGATAGCGCCGTAGACGGCCTGACCGACGCATCCGGTTCGCTGGCAAAGGGCCTCTCCAAGGCTGCAAAGCTGGTCAACAAGGCTTCCGATCAGTTGGGCGAAGCGTCGGACAAGATCAGCGCGTTTAAGGACGAGCTCGACGGTGCCTTGATGTCAGATGACCTCGCTACGATCAAGACGATGATCGGCAATGATCCCGAGGGTCTGGCCGTGTCGCTTTCCGGCCCCGTCGCGCTCGATCGCAAGCCGGTCTATCCGATTCGTAACTACGGTTCGGCCATGGCACCGTTCTACACGATTCTGTCGCTATGGGTCGGCTCGATCGTGCTGGCGGCCATGATGAAGGTCTCGGTTGACGATGAGCTCATCAACGAGCTCATCCCCGTGCGCCTGCACGAGATCTACCTGGGCCGCTACCTGTTCTTTGGCGGTCTGGCCCTGCTGCAGGCGACACTCGTGTGCGCGGGCGACATCCTGTTCTTTGGCATCCAATGCGACAACCCGCTGCAGTTTGTGCTGGCGGGCTGGGTCGCGAGTCTCGTGTTCTCCAATATCGTCTACACGCTTACGGTGTCGTTTGGCGATATCGGCAAGGCTTTGGCCGTTGTGCTGCTGGTCATGCAGGTCGGCGGTTCGGGCGGTACGTTCCCCATCGAGATGACCGGCCCTGTGTTCCAGGCGATCTATCCGTTCCTGCCGTTTACCCATGGCATTAACGCCATGCATGCCGCCATGGCTGGCGCCTACCATATGGAGTACTGGGTTGAGCTGGGCATTCTGGCGAGCTATCTGATTCCGTCGCTGGCCCTGGGCGTCGTCTTCCGCCGTCCGGTCATCAAAGCCAACGACTGGATCATCGAAAAGCTGGAATCAACTAAGCTAATTTAGTGCGGCAACGTTAACGCTGATGTAGCACTAATGCCAGCGAGCGAGTCGCATTTGCGCCAAGGTGACGTGAAATGAAAGGGCGCTGACCTTCTGGTCGCGCCCTTGAAATTGAACGTCAGATTGGCGTGAATGCGGCTCGCGCAGCGTCGGCCGGTCCGCCGTTCGGTAGAACGGCGGAACAAAACGCTTTAGTGGGCTGGATTGCGATGCAACGCCGGTTGTTGCTACAGTAGCGGGGCGTACCGGGGGTCCGGTGCGCCCTGTTTGTATTTGACCATGAGGCGGCACGCAGCCATACGCGTGCGGACACCACGCCCAGATTGAGTGTGAGGACGTTCCATGGCCCAATACGCTGCCAACGAAATCGAGAATATGCCCGATAGCCCTGTAGCCCGCGAAGACCTAGGTGCCGGCGGTGCCTCTCGCGGTGCCGGTGCGCGCTCGCCGTTCTTCTGGAAGGTCTTGCTGCTTTCGGTGGCGGTCATCTGGGGCTATTCCTTCACCACCATGAAGGATGCGCTCGATACCATTCCGGTGTTCGAGCTGCTCTACATTCGTTTTCTTCCGGCGTCGTTGGTCATGCTTGCCATCTTCCACGAGCGCATTGTTGCCCATTTCAACGCTCGAAACCTGATTGTTGGACTTGGCATGGGCGCGCTCATGTGGGGTGCCTACGGTTTGCAGACGATCGGCCTGGCACAGACCACGGCAGGCAAGAGTGCATTTTTGACGGGCACGTACTGCATCTTGGTTCCGTTTGCGAGCTACGTCCTAAGCGGCGAAAAGCTTACCCGTTACAACTTGGGCGCCGCGTTGTTGTGTCTGGCGGGTATTGGCCTGGTAGCGCTCGATAGCGTCGAGTTCAATGCCGGCGATGTTATTACCTTGGGCGGTGCGGTCTTCTTTGCCATCCAGATGGCGGTGACCGCCAAGTATGGCCGCAAGATGGACATCAACGTCATCACGTTTTGGATGTTTGTGGGCAACGGCGTGCTGAGCCTGATCTCGTCGCTGTTATTCGAGACCCAAGCGCCGCTGTCCGTGTGGACGCCGAGCTTTATCAGTGTGATGGCGTTTCTCTCGGTGGGCTGCACATGTGTGGCTCTGCTCATCCAAAACGTCGGCCTGGCGCATGTCCCGGCCTCGACGGGCTCGCTGCTCCTTTCGATGGAGTCGCCTTCGGGTGTGCTGTTCTCGGTGCTGCTGATGGGGGAGGCGCTCACCTCGCGCCTGCTCGCCGGCTTCGCGCTCATCTTTCTTTCGATTATCTTGAGCGAGACGCATTTCGATTTTTTGCGTCGAAAGCCGCGTCCGCAATTGTAAACAATTTGTTGCGCCGCCTCCCGGGGCGGCATTTTTTATGCGTCGCCCTTAAAGTAGTACCTTGCACTTTACGCTATCAAAGTGCTTGCTGCAAAAACGTTACTGGAGGGCATCTATGGCACCAGCACTGTCCGATCTTCAACCGCAATCAGCGCCCAAGGCCACCGCGGCGGCGCAATCCGCCATTGGCGACGGTCTTGTCGCAGAAGCTCAGGCTTTTGCAGACGAGCTCGCTGCGTGGCGACACGATTTACATCAGATGCCCGAGCTGGGTAATAGCCTCCCACAGACCTCTACGTATATCCAAGCGCGCCTGACCGAGATGGACATCCCATTTGCTACGCTCGTCGATGGTTCCTGCGTTGTGGGCCTTGTCGGTGCCGGTGCCGCCGCGGCCCAAGGCAATGGCGTCTGCACGAATGAGCAGGCCGGTACGGTCATCATGCTTCGTGGCGACATGGACGCCCTGCCCGTTGCCGAGGAATCCGGCGAGCCCTTTGCATCCACCAACGGCTGCATGCATGCTTGCGGTCACGATATGCACGCGACGGCGCTGCTTGGTGCGGCTCGTATGCTCAAAGCGCGCGAGGCAGAGCTTGTTGATGCCAACGCTACGGTTAAGTTGCTGTTCCAGCCGGGCGAGGAAACCTTTGAGGGTGCCCGCGCCGCCATCGCCGACGGCTTGCTCGAGAACCCGCGCCCTCAGGCGGCCTTTGCCATGCATGTCAACAGCCAGTCGCCGCTTGGTCTGGTGCTCTACGGCAGCCCGGCGCTTTCGGGCGTGTACGGTTTTCGCATCACGCTTCAGGGCAAGGGCGGCCATGGCTCGAGCCCCGAGATTTGCATCGACCCCATCACGGCCGGCGTGCATGTGCACCTGGCGCTCCAGGAGCTTATCTCCCGCGAGGTGCCGGCGGCCAAGGAAGTCGCGCTTACCGTTGGCAAGTTTGCCGGCGGCTTGGCGGCCAACGTCATCCCCGACACCTGCGTGCTCGAGGGAACGCTGCGCGGCTTTGATGTTGAGCTCATGGCTCACCTCAAGACCCGCATCGCGGAGGTCGTTAACGGCGTTGCCGCAACATATCGTACGCCGGCGACCATCGAGACGCTTTCGGATGTTCCGCCGCTTGTGCTCGACAGCGATATGACTCAGGCGTCGCTTGGCTACATGGGCGCAGTGCTGCCCAAGGCGGCTTTCTTGCCGCTATTCCATGCCATGGCGAGTGAGGACTTCGCGCTTATCTCGAGCGAGATTCCGAGCGCGTACTTTACCGTGGGCGCGGCCGTAACCGACACGGACGAACACTTTGCCCAACACCATCCCAAGGCACGCTTTAGCGATGCCGAGCTGCCGCTCGGCGCCGCGGCCTATGCCGCCGTCGCTTTGGGCTATATCGCCGACCACCGGTAGTACCCAACCTTGCCTTTCAAACCTGCGGGCATGGCCGTAAGGCCTATGCCCTTGTCTTTCAAGGCAATCTTGGGCACTACCGGCGCCCGGCGCCGGCTATTCGTTTGTTAAATAAGGAGCAGTATGCCCCAGCAGCGTAAGTTCTTCCCCGGCTGGCTCGTGGTGGCCTCCGGCTTCGTGATCATGGCCACGTGCTATACGATTTTCGTCAATTGCATGAGCCTGTTCCAGCCGCTGATCGTCAGCGACCTTGGGATTACGCTTGCCCAGTACAACATCTCCAACGCTATCTCCACCGTGGTGAGCGTCGTGGGTTCACTCGTTATCGGCCATGTTGCCGATAAGGTGAGTGGCCGCGTATTGGGCTCGCTCACCGTTATCGCTACCTCGGCGGTACTCGCGGGCATGAGCTTTGTGGGTGAGCTTTGGCAGGTCTATGTGCTCTTTGCCGTCTCGGGCTCCTTTGCGAGCGCCTGGATCGTGTGCCTGGTGTGTTCTGTTGTCATGCTCGTATTCCTGCTGGCCTCGGAGCCCATCGCCGCCAAGCTGCGCGCGAGCGTGGCGGGGGAATAGACGTCCGTCGCTCTTTTCTGTTTGTCCCGTTCTGTCCGTGGTCGCCTTGGAAGCCGAATGGATGCTCGTACCATCATTCGGTTTCCAAGGCGGCCACGG
>DBFALE010000022.1:0-55044 GCA_048230835.1 Collinsella sp. | reverse complement strand
CTTGCCGGCGTTGTAGAGGTCGACTATCTGCCTCTTGAACTCGTCGGTGAAATGCCTCGGGTGCCTGGGGTCCCTCATATACGGCCCTCCCGTCTCCTGCGCCCCTCCCGGAACTGTCCACATCAGTGTAGCCAATCCACGACGACGACGAGCGTGCCGGCGGGCGCGGAGGCGAACAGCGCGTCGAGCTCGGCCTCCCTGTTGCGGACGGGGGCGCTGGCCAGCACCTCCCCGTCGCGGTCGATCAGGCAGGCCCAGTGCGACGACTTGCCGACGTCCAGGCCGAGCACGGCCGCGGGTCTGGTGGATGGCGCTTTCACGGTGGTATCCTTCCGGTAGTCGTTCGACCGGATGGCCTCCCCCTCGGCACTCACATTACCAGCCGCGGCACCTGCCCGGCACTTTCCTATCAGCCGTCGGGGGCGGCGCGCCCCGCGCCGGCAGCACCCAACAGGCCCTCTCGGGGGCAGGGACGTTCGGCCGTGCGCGGGCGCCCGGTCGGCGGCCCGTTCTGGGCGCGCCTCAATCGTAGCCCGAGATGGTCCCAGGCTGACAATTTCGACTGTAATGGACGTTCTTAAATGACTAGTCAAACAAGACTGTCTCCAATGACTACCTTCCTCTGGTGTAAAAGGCGCGCCACGCTAAATGCCGGGTTTGTTATTCGTTTGTAAAGGCCGTGCTGCGCTTGCGGTAAGGGTCTATCAGATGCCCGTAAAAAACCGCAGTTGGCGCTGGTGCTGCCCGGTCGGGGCCGTATCTTTCCAAACAGCAAAGCGGGCAGGGTGCCCGCGATTCGCATGTATGAAAGGAAGATCATGCTCGATCAGGCTTATTCTCGTCGTCAGTTCCTCGGCCTCGCTGGTGGTCTTGCCAGCATCGTCGGTCTCGGTCTCGTTGGTTGCGGCGGCTCTGGCGCATCCGACGCCGCCGACAAGGGTAGCGCCGCTGCTGCCGAGTCCGTCTCCGGCGAGGTGACCTACGACGGTGCCTCCTCGTTCCAGGCTCTCGTCGAGGCCGCTGCCGAGAAGTTCATGGATGCCAACCCCGACGTCTCCGTCTCCGGCTCGGGCAACGGTTCGGGCAAAGGTCTGACCGCTGTTGCCGCCGGCACCGTCACCATCGGTAACTCCGACGTCTTCGCCGAGACCAAGCTCGAGGCCGACCAGGTCAAGAACCTCGTCGACCACGAGGTCGCCGTCGTGGGCATGGGTCCCGTCGTCTCTAAGAACGTGAAGGTCGACGACCTGTCCCTCGAGCAGCTCAAGGGCATCTTCTCCGGTCAGATTACCAACTGGAAGGAGGTCGGCGGCGACGACGCCACCATCGTCGTCCTCAACCGCAAGGCCGGCTCCGGCACCCGCGCCACCTTCGAGGCCGCCGTCTTTGGCGATGAGGCCGTCGACTTTAAGGGCGACGCCGAGCTCGACAAGTCCGGCGACGTCCAGACTCAGATGGGCAGCACCGATAACGCCATCTCCTACCTCGACTTCTCGCACTTCGATGACTCCAAGTTCAACGCCATCAAGGTCGAGGGCGTCGAGCCCAAGAGCAAGAATGTCACTGATGACTCCTTCAAGATCTGGGCTACCGAGCACATGTACTGCTCCAAGGACGCCGACGAGGCCACCAAGGCCTTCCTGGAGTTCATGCTTTCCGACGACGTCCAGGGCAAGCTCGTCGAGGAGCAGGGCTTCATCCCCGTCTCTGCCATGAAGGTCGTCAAGGACGCCAGCGGCAAGGTCTCTGCTAAATAAGTAATCGCCCCGGAAAGGTTTGCAATGGCAAAACAGCTGCCAAAGCGCGACCTTGAGAACGTGGGCCTGGGCGTCACGGGCGCGTGCGTAGCGCTCGTGACGCTTGTCGTTGCCGCGCTCATCTTTATGGTCGCCCAAAAGGGCCTCTCGGCTTTTGTCAAAGACGGCGTCTCGGTCGTCGAGTTTTTCACCGGCACCAAGTGGAACCTGGCCAACACGGCTAAAAACGGCCTGCCCTACACCGGCGCCCTGCCCCTGATCGTCACCTCGTTTGCGGTCATGGTGCTCTCCACGCTCATCGCGTTGCCCATCGCCATCGGCTCTGCCATCTTTGCGGTCGAGATCCAACCAAAATTTGGCTCCAAGATCTTTCAGCCGCTTATTGAGCTTTTGACCGGTATTCCCTCGGTCGTCTTTGGCTTGATCGGCTTTCACGTTGTCGTCGGCCTTATGAAGAGCGTTTTCCACGTGAGCACGGGCTTGGGTATCCTGCCCGGTGCCATCGTACTGGCCGTCATGATCCTGCCGACCATGACCACGCTTTCGGTCGACGGCCTGCGCGCCGTGCCCGACAGCTACCGCCAGGGCTCGCTCGCGCTGGGCTACACCCGCTGGCAGACCATCTGGCACGTGGTGCTCAAGTCCGCCATGCCGTCGCTCATGACTGCGGTCATCCTGGGTATGACCCGCGCCTTTGGCGAGACGCTCGCCGTGCGCATGGTTATCGGCGGCATCGAGGCCATGCCGATGTCGCTGCTGTCGCCGGCGTCCACTATCACCACCACGCTCACCACGTCCATGGCGGTCTATGCCGAGGGCTCGGCCCAGGATGATGTTCTGTGGGCACTCGGCCTGCTGCTGATGGGCATGAGCCTCATCTTCATCCTGATCATCCATCTCATTGGCCGCAAGGGGGCGAAGGCTCGTGGCTAGCACGCGTATCCACATCGACGAGGCGAGGCTCGGGCGCGTCCAAAAGCAGGACCGCTTCGCCACGGGCGTGTTGACGGCGATCGTCGCCATCGTCATGCTCATCGTCATCTCCATGGTGGCCTATATCCTGTTCGAGGGCATCTCGACGCTGTTCCAGCCGGGCTTTCTCACAGAGCCGTCGCGCGCCAACGGAACGCAGGGCGGCGTGCTCTACCAGCTGTTCGACTCGTTCTACCTGCTGCTGATCACTCTGATCATCTCGGTGCCCATCAGCCTGGGTGGCGCGGTCTTTTTGGTTGAGTACGCACCCGACGGACCCGTCCGCGACATTGCCTCCACCGCCATCGAGACGCTGTCCTCGCTGCCTTCCATCGTCGTCGGCATGTTCGGTTTTCTGGTGTTCTCGGTGCAGCTGGGCTGGAAGTACTCCATCATCTCCGGCGCCGTCGCGCTCACCATGTTCAACATCCCCATCCTGGTGCGCGTGATCCAGCAGGCGCTCGAGGACGTGCCGCAGGCCCAGCGCGATGCGTGCCTGGCCATGGGCCTCACTCGCTGGGAGGCCACGCTGCACATCCTGATCCCCGAGGCCATGCCTGCCATCGTGACGGGCATCGTGCTTTCGGCCGGTCGCGTGTTTGGCGAGGCCGCAGCACTGCTTTTTACCTCGGGTATGAGCTCGCCGGTTCGCCTGAACTTCTTGAGCTTTAACCTGTCGAGCCCCACCTGCGCTTGGAACGTGTTCCGTCCCGGCGAGTCGCTCGCCGTGCACATCTACAAGATCTATGGCGAGGGCAGCCCCGAGGCCCAGCAGATTGTTTGGGGCACCGCGGCGCTGCTGATGATTTGCGTGCTGCTGTTTAACGTAGTCGCCCGTATCGTGGGCAAGCAACTGGCAAGAAGGATGACGGCCGAATGAGCGAGATGAATGCAACGCCCGCAACCGAAGCGGCATCGTCCGACACCCGGGACTTCCTGTCGAGCGTGGGGGAGAGCGAGAAGCGCGTGCGCGTGAGCGGCAAGGCCGTGAGCGACGAGGTCGTGCTCTCCACCAAGGACGTCAACGTGTACTATGGCGACCACCATGCCCTGCACGACACGTCGCTCGACTTTCACAAGGGCGAGATCACGGCGCTCATCGGGCCTTCGGGCTGCGGTAAGTCGACCTTCTTGCGTAGCCTCAACCTTATGAATCGCGAGATTCGCGGCTGCCGCGTGGAGGGCGAGATCAACTATCGCGGGCGCAACGTGAACACCAAGACCGAGAACACCTACGAGTTGCGTCGCTCCATTGGCATGGTGTTCCAGCAGCCCAACCCGTTTCGCAAGTCCATTCGCGACAACATCACGTTTGCGCCTAGGCGCCACGGCATCACCGACCGCGACGAACTCGACCGCATGGTCGAGGAGAGCCTGCGCGGCGCGGCGCTGTGGGACGAGGTCAAGGACAAGCTCGACAAGAGCGCCTATGCGCTTTCGGGCGGTCAGCAGCAGCGCCTGTGCATCGCGCGCACGCTGGCGCTCAACCCCGACGTGATCTTGTTCGACGAGCCCTGCTCGGCGCTCGACCCCATCTCGACGCTGGCGATCGAGGACCTGATGTCATCGATCGTTGCCGACCGCGCCATCGTCATCGTGACGCACAACATGGAGCAGGCGTCGCGTGTGTCCAACCGCACGGCGTTCTTCTACATGGGCGATATGGTCGAGTACGACGAGACTGACGAGATTTTCCAACGGCCCAAGGATAAACGGCTGAATGATTACCTCACCGGCATGTTCTCCTAGTCCGGGACATGCTTGAGGCCCGCGGCGGCCACGGTTGCCACGGGACTGATTGGAGAGGCGGGTCATCTCTTTTGGGAGATGGCCCGCCTTTTTGTGTCGTGTGCGGCCCGCCTTTTCGCTGCTATTATGGACAACGTTGAATTTCTACGAAGGAGCAGGGCATATGGCGATTCTTTTGGGATGCGATTCCGTCAGCCTAGAGTTTCCCACCAAGCATATTTTCGATAGCGTGACGCTCGGCGTGGGCGAGGGCGACCGTATTGGTATTGTCGGTAAAAACGGCGACGGCAAGTCGACGCTGCTGAGCGTGCTCGCCGGCACGCTGGAGCCCGATGACGGACGCGTGACGCACCGCCGCGGCACGACGATCGGTCTGCTCGGCCAAAAGGACAACCTGGTCGATACTGATACCGTGCATCATGCCGTTGTGGGCGACGCCCCCGAGTACGAGTGGGCGTCGAGCCCCCGCACGCGCCAGATCCTCGCCGGCCTCATCAGCGATGTGCCCTGGGAGGGCACGGTGGGCGAGCTTTCGGGCGGTCAGCGCCGTCGCGTGGACCTCGCGCGCTTGCTGATCGGCGATTACGACGTGCTCATGCTCGACGAGCCCACCAACCACCTGGATATGCGCACCATCAACTGGCTCGCGCGTCACTTAAAGGCCCGCTGGCAGCGCGGCCAGGGTGCCATGCTCGTGGTCACGCACGACCGCTGGTTCTTGGACGAGGTCTGCACCAGCATGTGGGAGGTCCACGACGGCCAGGTCGATCCCTTCGAGGGCGGCTATTCGGCATACATCCTGCAGCGCGTGGAGCGCGACCGCATGGCCGCCGTTACCGAGGAGCGCCGTCGCAACATGGCGCGCAAGGAGCTCGCGTGGCTGAGCCGCGGTGCCCAGGCTCGTTCCACCAAGCCCAAGTTTCGCGTGGATGCCGCTCGTGAGCTGATCGCCGACGTGCCGCCCGTGCGTGACGAGCTGGAGCTCAAGCGCTTGGCCGTGAGCCGCTTGGGCAAGCAGGTTATCGATGTGGTCGACGTGGATGCCGGCTATGCCGATACCGACGGCGCGCCCAAGCAGGTGCTCACCGATGTGACCTGGCTCATTGGTGCGGGCGACCGCTATGGCCTTTTGGGCGAGAACGGCGCCGGTAAGTCGACGCTGCTCGACGTGATCCAGGGCAAGATTGAACCCACGCGCGGCCGCGTGAAGATTGGCCAGACAGTGCGCTTTGGCGTGCTGTCGCAGCAGCTCGAGGAGCTCAAGCCCTACATGGGCGACACGATCCGCGAGGTGCTCGGCAACTATAAGAAGTACTACGTCATCGACGGCAAGGAGACTTCGCCCGAGAAGCTCTGCGAGCGTCTGGGCTTTACGACGCAGCAGCTCTGGAGCCGCATCGGCGATCTTTCGGGCGGCCAGCGCCGTCGCCTGTCGCTGTTGCTGACGATTCTGGACGAGCCCAACGTGCTCATCCTGGACGAGCCGGGCAACGACCTGGATACCGACATGCTCGCGATTGTCGAGGACCTGCTGGACGGCTGGCCCGGCACGCTGATCCTGGTGACGCACGACCGCTTTTTGATGGAGCGCGTGACCGACCAGCAGTGGGCGCTGCTCGACGGCCACCTGACGCATATGCCCGGTGGCGTGGACCAGTACCTGCGCCTGTGCAACGCTACCGCCGAGGGCGAGCCCGTGGGCGCGCCGAGCGCCAAGACCGGCACGTTCGACACCGGTGCCGCGGCAGCTGCGGCCGAAAAGCCCAAGTCGAGCGGTCAGCCCAACGGCCTGTCCAACGCCGAGCGCCAGAAGCTCCGCCGCGAGGTGAGTTCGCTCGAGCGCAAGATGGAGACGCAGCGCACCCGCGTTGAGGAGGCCGAGGCAGCAATGGCCCAAGTCGATCCCACCAACTACACGGCGCTCGGCGAGCAGCAGGCAAAGATCGACGAGGCTCACGCTGCCATGGACGAGCTGGAGATGGCGTGGCTCGAGGCGAGCGAAAAGCTCGAGGGCGAGGAGTAGGCGAGAATGATCAAAGCCGCGTTTTTCGATATCGACGGTACGCTGCTGAGCTTTAAGACCCACCGGATTCCGGCGTCGGCGCAGCAGGTGCTCGACAGCTTTCGCGAGCAGGGGATTGCGTGCGTGATCGCCACGGGCCGTCCGACCTACCAGATGCCGGACTGGCTGTTCGACCTGGGCTGGGATGCGTACATTACGCTCTCGGGTCAGCACTGCTTTGATGCCGAGGGAGTTTACCGCAGCTGCCCGATCGATCCGGACGACGTCGCGGTGATTGTGGACCAGGTGGCGCAGGGGCGCTACGACTCGCTGTGCATGCAGGGCGAGAACTCGTTTGTGAACCGCCTGTCCGAGCGCGTGGTGACGGCTGGCAGCAACGCGGGAATCGTCTACCACGAGGAGCCGTTTGAGCACGCCTTTGACGCACCGGTCTACCAGTTCTGCGCCTTTGTGGACCCGGCCGACGAACATATCGTGATCGACGCCGTGTCGCATTCGCTCACCACGCGCTGGTGCGACCTGTTCTGCGACATTATTCCCGCTAACGGCGGCAAGGACCTGGGCGTGGCGGCGACGCTCGAGCGGCTTGGTATCGACGCGAGCGAGGCGATTGCCTTTGGCGACGGCGAGAACGACCTGTCGATGTTCTCGGCCGTGGGCACAAGTGTGGCCATGGGCAACGCGCAGGACACGGTGAAAGCTGCAGCGACCTATGTGACGACCGCCGTGGACGACGACGGCATCTGCAACGCCGCGAAGCACTTTGGACTGTTATAACTGCGGCTCGGCACTTAGGGATGCTCCTTTTCTGCCGGCAGCTGGGGGACACTCCTTGCGGGGCGTCCCCATTTTGTTTTCGTCCCGCACGTTTTGTGAAACACGGCTAACTTTTAGACAAAGTAGTAAGACATGGGCAACTTTTGCGGTAAAGTTAGCCGTGGAAAGTATCCAAAGGCTAACTAGCAATCATCGCGAAAGGTGGCCCATGGCCCTACGTGAATCCGGAGAAGACTATCTCGAATCGATCTACGTTCTGTCGGAACGTCAGGGCATCGTGCGCTCGATCGACGTTGCGGAGTACCTCGGCGTAACCAAGGCGAGCGTTTCCAAGGCCATGGCGACGCTGGAAAGCAACGGCTATGTCGAAATGGGCAAGCGCGACGTTCATCTGACGGAGCGTGGTCTGGAGGTCGCTCGCCAAATGTGGGAGCGTCACTGCTTTTTCGTGGGGCTGCTGGAGGATGCGGGTGTTTCGGCTGAGGTCGCGTCGCAAGAGGGCTGCCACATGGAGCACTGCCTGAGCGAGGAGAGCTTTGAGAAGCTACGGGCGATGTTGGGTCGGGAAGATGCAGCGGGTCCAACAACAGAAGCCTAACTGTCCCACAGTAGCGCGGAGTTCACGCAAAGCGCGAACCAGCGACCGGGACCAGCGGTCCTTTCGGCCAAGTCCATTTCAGCAAAGGAACCCCGCCAGCAAGCGATGCCCAAGAGCTGCCACCTACGTCACCGCAGGCCGGGGCCGGGTTTGGTTTTGAAAACACTCCACAGCGCGAGGCCCGCCTTTCCGTTGCTCCGCAGGAGCAGGAAAGACGGGCCTCATGCGCGAGGACGTTTTCAAAACCAAGCCCGGTCCCGGCCGGACAGCCCACGAACGCTACAGGTTCTTGACACCCATCGCGCGCATGGCATTCAGGATGGCGATAATCGCCACGCCTACGTCGCCGAACACGGCAAGCCACATGTTGGCGATGCCCAGTGCCGCAAGCACCAGAATCAGCAACTTAATACCCAGCGCAAAGATGATGTTCTGCCAGACAATCGCCATGGTCTTGCGTGCCACGCGGATCGCGCGGGAGATGTTGGACGGCTTGTCATCCATGAGCACGACGTCCGCCGCCTCAATTGCGGCGTCTGAGCCCATAGCGCCCATGGCGATGCCAACGTCTGCGCGGGTAAGCACGGGTGCGTCGTTGATACCGTCGCCGACAAAAGCGAGCTTGCCCTTGCCGCTTTCGCCCGCGAGCAATGCCTCGACGCGCTCGACCTTGTCGCCCGGCAGCAGCTGTGCGTGGAACTCGTCGAGCCCCAGCTGCTTAGCCACAGACGCCGCAACCTCCTCGCGGTCGCCCGTGAGCATGACGGTGCGCTTGACGCCGGCGGCGTGCAGGTCGCGAATCGTTTGCTCAGCATCGGCCTTGACGGTGTCTGCAATCACGATGTGGCCGGCGTACACGCCGTCAACGAGCACATGCAGAATTGTTCCGACGACCTCGCAATCGGGCGCTTCGACTCCGGCCGCGGCGAGCATCTTTGCGTTGCCAACGACGACGCGCTTGCCGTCGATGGTTGCCGTCACGCCGTGGCCCGCGTCGTTGGCGGAGTCGCTAACGCGCTTGGGGTCGACCTCGCCCTGGTAGGCGACACGCACGGACTGCGCGATGGGATGGTCGGAGAACGACTCGGCAAGGGCGGCGACCTCGAGCAACGACTGCTCGGTATAGCCGGCTTCGGGGTGTACCGCCACGACCGAAAACGTGCCGTTGGTGAGCGTGCCGGTCTTGTCAAAGACGACGGTGTCCACATCGGCGAGCGTCTCGAGGTAGTTGGAGCCCTTGATGAGGACGCCCAGCTTGGATGCACCGCCAATGCCGCCAAAGAAGCTGAGCGGGACGCTAATCACGAGCGCGCACGGGCAGCTGACGACCAGGAAGGTCAGGCCGCGCAGGATCCAGTCGGACCAGGCGCCGGTGACCAAGCCGCCGCCGAGCGCGAGTACCGCGGCAGCGCCGGTGACGGCGGGCGTGTAGACGCGGGCGAAGCGCGTGATAAAGTTCTCGGTGCGCGCCTTCTTTTCGCTGGCATTTTCCACGAGCTCCAGGACGCGTGCGACGGTGGACTCGCCAAAGGGCTTGGTGGTGCGCACGTGGATGAGGCCCGTCATGTTGATGCAGCCGCTGATGATGTCGTCGCCGGACTTGGCGGGGCGGGGGATTGACTCGCCCGTGAGAGCGGCGGTGTCGAGCTGGGTTTCGCCCTCGACGATGACGCCGTCGATAGGCACGCGCTCACCGGGCTTGACCACGATCACGGTGCCGACGGCGATGTCATCGGGGAAGACCTGCTCGAGTGTGCCGTCGGGCTGCTCGACGTTAGCGTAGTCGGGCGCGATGTCCATCATGGCACTGATCGACTTGCGGCTCTTGCCCACGGCGTACGCCTGAAACAGCTCGCCGACCTGGTAGAACAGCATGACGGCGGCGCCTTCGGCCATGTGCGGGTCGGTATCGGGGAAGAGCACCATGGCAAACGCGCCGATGGTCGCGACGGCCATGAGGAAGCTCTCGTCGAACGCCTTGCCGCGGCGGATGTTGTTGTATGCCTTTTGGAGCACGTCGTAGCCGGCAATCAAAAAAGGCACGAGGAACAGTGTGAAGCTGGCGTAGATGTCGCCCGGGGTGCCGAATGCGGCAGTGAGGGTGCCGAGCTCATCGAGGACGTACACCACGGCAAAAATGCCCAGCGCTACCAGGATGCGGTTGCGCTTATGTTCGAGTGATTCTTTTTTCTTGCGCTTCTTCTTTTTCTTTTTGGGGTCGGCGGTGGCCATGACTCGTATCCTCCCATTTGAATGAATGAACACTCGCTCATATAATTTCGCGAGCAAAGGCCGCGGCAAGCGCGGCCTTGCAGGTTGGCGTAAACCTGGGCTAGAGAATGATCTCGCAGTCCGGCTCGGCGTCGGCCGTAAACTCAACAACGCGGTTGAGCACCTCGTCGAACTCAGCATCATCGGCCTCGAGCGTCAGCTTCTGGGTCATAAAGTTGACGGACACGGATTTGACGCCCTCGAGCTTGGCCAGCTCGTCCTGAAGCTCGCGCGCACAGTTGGCGCAATCGATCTCATCGAGCTTGTACTGCTTTTTCATGGTGGGTTCCTTTCCCGTTTTTGCGGCTTGGGTGCAGGCCGCGCTGGTACCGTGGTTGGTTGCTATTCGCAGATATGGCTCATGCCCTGGTTGAGCATGGTGTAGACGTGGTCGTCGGCGAGCGAGTATAGGATATTGCGCCCGTCGCGCCGGAATTTAACCAGGTGCGACTGCTTGAGTGTGCGCAGCTGGTGCGACACTGCCGACTGCGAGGTTGCGGTCGCCTCGGCGATGTCGGCCACGCAGAGCTCGCGGCCCATGAGGGCATAGAGAATCTTGATGCGCGTGGTGTCGCTGAAGACCTTGAACAGGTCAGCGAGGTCGTAGAGAAGCTCCTCGTCGGGAAGGTCCTCGGGTGAGCAGGTGGTGGGGATCACGGGCTCGGTGGCCTCGGTGTCGGGTTTCGTTTCATCAACGCGGATGCTCATTGCAATATCCTTTCATATGAACATGCGCTCATATAACTTGCTTCCGATTATATGAGTGTATGTTCATATGTCAATGACGTTCAGGTAATTCGTTGCACAAAATGATGGGGAATAGTGGACGAGATTCCGGACTGAGCGGTTTTGATAGCCGATGCCGGGGTGGGTGCCCCTGAGCCGTGCAAAAATTGGAGTATTCTGCAACGATAGGGGGTCTGTTAATTTATTGCAGGCCATATAATGCAGTTCAAGAGTTATCTTAGGGTGTTAATCCGATGAGTTCTTCCTCAAATGCTGCCTAACGCTCTCACGCAAGAGTGATTTCGCTTCACATTTGGATCCACTCGAGGGTGATAGACACCCGGCTCTGCGGAATACTCGCAATTTTGCACGTCGCTAAGGTGCCCACCTTGTTAGCCGGTCTAGCTTCCGGCCCCGAAGATCCTGCCCTCGGGCGCGAGGCTGCTTGTTTGGGCAAATGATGGGCTGTCGGATTCGACTGTCTGCATGTCATCGATTGCCGGAACTTCATTAATTGTCGGGTCATCCAGCGTGATGCCTTCGAGTGTTGCTTTTTCGAGGTCGATTCGTTGACGATCTTCGGAATCCTGGCGGAGCTGCTTCTGAATTCGCTTTTTCTCTTCTATAAGCCTTCTGAGTACAAACTGTCTCAGGTCCTCTTGCATGATTTGAAAGTCTTTTGGCAGACGCGAGGGGCGTACGCCCTCTTTCCGCTGGATTGCTTCCATGACCCTAACAAAAGCGCTGGCATGCATAAAGGAATAACGACTGACGGTGATGATTCCGTATCCCATGGACGCAAGCGCATTCTTGCGCTCCTCATCGATGGCGCGGTCTTCTTCCGCGTCATGATAAAAACCGTTGTATTCAATGTCTGTGCGAGATTTCTTTAGATATGCATCCATAAAGAACTTTTTGCGTCTCGTGAGATTCTTTGCGGCAGCGGTGACCTGCACCTCGTAATCGGTCTCAATTCCCTTAATACCAAGTCCTCCTTCGCTTTTAGGCAGCGTTAGCATCATGACAAAGGCCGTTTCCATAGGAGACCGGCATCCATCGCGTACACATTGGATCGCCTTTCGGGCAAGGGCCAAACCGTCGCATCTGGTAATGGAATTAAAGAACTGCTTTAACCTTTCGGTCGAGGTGAGCGCGAAACGCTCGGTATAGGAGGTGGAAGAGTCGGTTCCAAGGGAATAAGCGCCGCACAGTTCAAAGTAGTACTCCACTAGTTCGCGAAAAGAAAGATAGGTGGCGGCCTGAAGTGCGCAAAGCTCAACGCCAACAATGAAGATGCCATCTTTGAGCTCTATAAAGCGTGAGTTCGAGAATCGTTTTGAAGAAACGTGGCACTGACAGTTCATTGCATAGCGCGCATTCCTGCGATCAAACACCATCACCTCGAGGGAATCATTTGCGTCGAGGGAAACATCATGTTTGGTGAGCCATTCTGTGGCTGCGTCAAGGAGCGTTCCGGTGGGACATGATCCGTAAATCGCGGCAAGACTACAGGATTCGATGCCTTTCGCAGACACCGAATGCGCGGCCTGGTAGACCGCTTTTGCAGTGGTATGTGACAATACGATACTCATGGTATATATCGTGTCAGCTAATGCCGTGTTGATGGCACTGAGTGGAAAAGCCGTTTTAGAGGTCTAACCAAATGCTGTCCAAAAGCTTGACGCAATTATGAGTTGGTATGCCCTAAATAAAAGTTTTCGCAGCTTAGCTATAGCATATAAATACTCAATTGCTGCACATTTGATATCGATGTATCACCATCCGACAACGAATTGCGTGTTGGGAATTGGTCGAAATCGTTCAAAATGAGGGTTCAGAATTTGTGATGGCAGATCTATCTGTGGAACGTAGGGCGGCCCCGCTGCGGGGTTTCCCGCTGCGAGGCCGCTCGTGATCTACGTCGGAGTTTGTCGTAGACGTTTCTACTTGGCAAACAGGTTCTTGAGGTTGAACTCGGCTTGGACGGTGCGGAGCATGAGGTCGGTGTCGTCGAGGCCCAGGTGCTGCTCGTTGGCGTCGGCGGCGAGGGTGCCGCGGCGGCGGGCCCAGTTCTCGAGCGCGGCGGGCGCGGACTCGCGGGGGAGCGAGCGGACGTCGGCATCCAGGCTGCGGCAGATCTGGCGCGAGTCGATGACGATAATCTTGCCGGCGCGGCGTGCCTCGGCGTAACCGTCCAGATGAATTTTGAACCAGCTGTCCTCGAACGCGGCGTTATGCGCCATGTACGGGTATTTCTTCATAAGCTTGAGCAGCTGCTTCTGCAATTCCTTGTTCTCGCGGAACGGCTTTTTGCTGTCAATGTCGTCCCAGGTGATGTGGTGGATATTCGACAACGGCACATCCTCGCCGCGGTAGATGTCGGGCAGGCCACAGTAGTGTGCCTCGGCGTCATGCGGCACGGCGTCGCTGGTGAGATCCATGATCTCCCAGCCCACGTTGATGATATAGCCGCGCTCGGGTGCACGGCCGGTGGTCTCGATGTCGATACCGAGCACGGTGCCCTGGATGGGCTTGCGGGCGTAGGCCACGCCGAGCGCGTCGCGGTCGCCGCGGATCTCGCGCATGACCGACGCGGCGGTGCGCTTTTGCATCTTACCGATGGCGGCGCAGGTGTCGGCATCGGACAGGCCGCGCGAAAGCGTCGCGGGCGTCACGTTGCGCAGGCGTGCCTCGCCAATCTGGTCGTACAGGTCGCGGTTGCGGTCAGCCAGGTCGCGCACGGTGGCAAAGTCGAAGCTGGGGTCGCCCTCGGCGGTAAAGTACTCGGTTTCGAGCACCTTAAGGGCCTCCTCGCCCTTCTGGCGCTCGGACTCCATGGCGCCGTGATCGCCATAGATAAACATGGGAATAAACGGCTGGCGCTCGTATTCGAGTGCTTGTGAAACGTTCATATAACTGCTCCTTGGACGGGCCGCAGCGCGCGGCTCGGGTTCATTGAGATGTGGCGAGATGATAGTTTACCATGGGCAACTATTGGCATCGCGCCTAGGACAACTACAATACCCTAGTTGACCGCTAGGACTTTTACAATGCTGCCGAAAGACACGAAAGGTTCCATCCGTCATGGATTTGCTGATTGATATTCTGCTCGACGCCGGCAAGGACACGCTCTCGCTTGTGCCGTTTTTGTTGGTGACGTATCTGGCCCTCGAGACCTTGGAGCACGTCGCGGGCGACCGCGTTAACGGGGCCATCAAGCGCGCCGGCGCCGCGGGTCCCGTGGTTGGCTCGTTGCTGGGTATGGTGCCGCAGTGCGGCTTTTCGGCCATGGCGGCAACGCTGTACGCCGGTCGCGTCGTGACCTTGGGCACGTTGGTGGCGGTGTTCCTTTCGACCTCCGACGAGATGCTGCCGCTGCTACTTGCCGAGCAGGTTCCCGTGCAGACCATGGCGATGCTTTTGGCTTCGAAGGCACTGATCGCGCTGGTCACGGGCTTTATCGTGGACGCGGCTATCCGCGGCCTTCGTCGTAACGCTCGCGCGCATGCGGCGATTCGCCGTACCGTGCTGGGGACCGCTTCCAATCCGGCTCATGTGAACTGCGCGCACGACGACCATACCGGGGGCGACATCATTGATGAAGTGGCCGAGGCGGGCGTGAGCGCCGATCACATCCATGAGCTGTGCGAGCGCGACCATTGCGGTTGCGATGAAGACGAGGACGAGTACGAACACGGACATGGACACGATCACGGTCATGGGGGCGAGCATGAACACCATGATGGCCACGGTCACTCCCACTCTCACGAGAGCGCGCCCCTCCTGTCGATTATTCGCAGCGCCATCTCGCACACCGTGCAGGTATCGGTATTCATTTTTCTGGTGACGCTGATTCTGGTCGCCGTGCTCGAGACCTTCGGCGAGTCCGCGATCGAGCAGTTCCTGCGTGGCAACGAGACGCTCGCCGTCCTGGGTTCGGCGCTTGTCGGCCTGATCCCCAACTGCTCGGCGAGCGTGGTCATTACGCAGCTGTACCTGGAGGGCGTGCTACAGCTGGCACCGATGCTCGCCGGCACGCTTATCTCCGCCGGCGTGGGCTACCTGGTGTTGTTCCGCACCAACCGCAGTGCCCGCGAGAACGTCATGTTCCTGGTCATGATGTACGTCATCGGCGCCGGTTGGGGAATCGTTCTCTCTGCCTTTGGTCTCTAAGCCCAAAAATCTACCTTGGTTAGCGCAGCAGCTCGGTGAGGCTGCGCTTAAAGCGGGCCCGGTCTTCGCTGGTAAATGCCGCCGGACCGCGAGTGCGACCGCCGGCGCGGCGCACCTTCTTTTCCTCGTGGCGAATAAACAGTTGCATGTCGATGGTCGCCTTATCGTAGACGCGCCCGCGCACGCCGATGGCGGCGGCATCGCGCCCGAGCACCATGCTCGCCAAGCCAATGTCCTGCGTCACGACTACGTCGCCCGCCTGCAGGCGTTCGACAATGGCAAAGTCGGCGCTGTCGGCGCCCACGCTCACATCGAGCGTCGTGACCCAAAATCCGCGTCGCGCATGCTCGACGTCGCGCGGATCGTCGCGGCGAATGTGGCGTTCCAGGTTCTGTGTGCTGTTGCCGGCGATAACGACGGCGACGCCCGCCCGCCGCGCGCAGTCAATCGACTCGCGCGTGACCGGGCAGGCGTCTGCATCAATAAAGAGCGTTCGCGGCATCTAGTGCACCAGTTTGCCAAATTGAATAGCGCGAACAATCAGCGTTACGCCAAACACCAGCAGTGCGGTGCCGCTAAAGATGACGAGCATCTTGGCCGACCACAGCGGATAGATAAACACGAACATGCCGGCGATGATGGAGAGCGCGCCGCTCAGGATGGCGAGGGCACGGTTGGACGAAAGCTCGGACTCCAGAATGGACATGACACCTTCGACGATCCAGCCAAAGCCGGCCACGATAACCACCATCGTGGTGAGCGTCGCGGTCGAGAAGGCCTGGTTGCGCAGGATTATGACGCCGCCCAAGATAATGAGTAGGTTGGAGATGATGCTCGTCACGCGCCAGCCGGTGGGCAGCAGTGGCTCGAAAACAGCGGTAAACAGCCTGATCGCGGCCGTGATCACAAAGTAGAAGCCCAAGACGGTCGTTAGGAAGACGAGGGACTTGGCGGGCGCAAACAGCAGTGCGATGCCGGCGACGAGCGCCAAGACGCCCGTGATGGCGTAAATCCAGCGCACGGCCTTGACGGCCTTGCCTGCCATGCTTTTCTCGTCAAATCCAAACTGGCTCGATTTTTGGTCATCGTTCTTAAAGATGCCCATAATGTCTCCTTTCCGTGCGGTGCACGTCGCGTTCATTGCTCTCCGTGCGGCGTACGCCAAAAGTGCTGCAACAAGTATCGCCCAAGGGCGCCGATGCATGGGGCGGGAAGGACGAATTGCCGCCCCACATTCCCGAATTGTTACTTTTGTTCCCGCTCCAGTGAGGATTAATCAACAATTGTAGAACATTACGCCGCTGTATGTAATTGCCTAGGTTTTAGGTTAGATTCTCCTAAGGACAATTGGCTTGTATTGGGGGTCCCTATGAACGAAGCAGTTCCCGAGGCACCGTCGAGTGTCGAATCGATGGCAAAGCAAGGTTGCGAAAAGCTCGGCCTGGATGCGTTCGATGCGTTGGTTCGCCGCGCTCGCACGTGCCGCCGCTTTGACGAGTCCATGCGCGTGCCGCGCGAGTTTTTGCTCGAGCTGGCGGAACTGGCGCACCTGGCTCCCTGTGGCGCCAATGCTCAGCGTCTGCGTTTTCATGTGGTAAGCGGTGCAGAGGACTGCGCGCGTGTATTTGACGAGCTTGCATGGGCCGGTGCGCTCAAGGATTCGCCGGGCCCCGATGAGGGTGAGCGCCCGACCGGCTACATCGCGATTCTGGCCGAGCGCGCCGTTCCGGGCAAGCCCGCCGCTCCCATTACCGAGGTCGACACGGGCATTGCCGCGCAGACGATGATGCTCGCCGCCCGCAGCGCCTCGCCCGAGGTGGCAGCCTGCATGTTCAAGGCCTTTACGCCCCGCGCGATCGATGCCATGGGGCTCGATAACGACAAATATGAGCTCAAGCTGATCATGGCGTTTGGCGTTCCGGCCGAGACACAGGTGATCGATGCGATCGATTCCAACCCCGACGGCTCCATCAATTATTGGCGCGACGAGGCGCAGGTGCACCACGTACCCAAGCGTTCGCTCGCCGACGTGCTGGTGTAGTTGAGTGTCACCGCGGTGTGATCCGGCGGTAAACCACCACAAAGGTGCCTGTCCCCTTTGTGGTGGTACGAGGGGAGGGTGTGTGGCAGATCTGTATTTGGTTCGGCATGGGCAGACTGAGCTCAATGTGCAGAGCATTTTGCAGGGCTGGCACGATTCGTCGCTTACGGCGCGCGGGCGCGAGCAGGCGCTGACGGCGCGTACGGCGTTTGCGGCGTGTGGCGTGGCCTTTGATCATGTGTATTCCTCGCCGTTGGGCCGGGCGCGGCATACGGCCGAGCTTATCGTTGGCGAGGGCCGTTCCATAGAGCTGGTCGATGACTTGCGTGAGTGGCATTTTGGCTCGCTGGAGGGCACATCAAATCGCGAGATGCCGCCGCAGCCCTGGGGTGATTATCCGGTTGCCTTTGGTGGCGAGTCGGAAAGTGAGCTTCAGTCGCGCATGGTCGCGGCGCTGTCCCGCATCATGGCTAGGCCGCAGCACGACTGCGTGCTGGCGGTTTCCCACGGCTCAGCCTGCCAGGAGTTTCTTGAGTATGTGACTGGCGAGGGGGAGCTACCCGACAACGGTGCCGTGCTTCATTTTGGCTATTGCGACGGGGCGTTTTCGCTCCTTGATTGGTAACGAACGAAAGGACCCCTATGAATAAAGACCTGTATCTGGTTCGCCATGGACAGACGATATTCAACCTTAAGCGCATTATTCAGGGTTGGAGTGACTCGCCGCTCACGCAGTTGGGCTGCGACCAGGCGGCGCGCGCCGGCATGTTTTTGCGTGCGCGCGGCATTGAGCCCGATCATGCCTACACCTCCACGCTGCACCGCACCGAGCAGACCATCGCCAACTTGTGGCCGGGCTTGGCGTACGAGCGCCTGGACGGCCTGCGTGAGTGGTTCTTTGGCGACTTTGAGGCCGAGCGCGTGATGCTCATGCCCGAGCGCCCGTGGCGCGACTTCTATCGCCAGTTTGGCGGCGAGGGCCAGATGCAGGTGCGCGAGCGCATGGTGGCGACGTTGACCGATCTTATGCGTCGCCCGGACCACGAGTGCGTGCTCGCGGTGAGCCACGGCTCGGCCATCAAGGAGTTCATGGACCATGTGAAGGGCGCGGCGGCCGATGAGCGCGACCGCGTGCCAGGCAACTGCTCGGTGCTGCACTTTGCGTTTGACGACGAATCCGACACGTTTGAGCTGGTCGAAGTCTTTACGCAGGAAGACTACGCGCGCGAGCTGGGGCTTGAACCGCTCGTGGCTACTGCGGGTCCGCAGCGCGGATAACGCGAGCGCGGCGGTACGGGTCGCCGGCTAATTTCTCGACGCAAAAGGGGCGGAGATGCATGTACCTGCTGCATCTCCGCCCCCTGTTTGTTGAGCTGCCGATTTTTGTGCCGGGCGGTCTGGTCTTGCTAGAACCGCACGACCTGGTGCGTGAGCAGACCTGTCGGAACCTGCGGCGCGGCGCCGCTGACCTGCGCGGCGGGGAAGAGCACGGCAACGGTAAAGTTGAACGGCTCCTTGCCGGTGTACGTTCCGGCGGAACGGGCCTCATCGGCCAGGAGCTGTGATACCCCGACTAGTGCGCCAGCGTAGGCAGGGTCGTCGGCCAGTACCGGCTCCGGCGCCTGGTCGAGCATGGCACGGATGGCGCCGACGGCGTCCTCGCGCTTAACCTCCCACACGCGGTGTGTAATGCCCGCAGGATCGGTGACGGCGTAGAGCGAGGCGCCCTCTTTGGCGGCGCCCAGGATGATATCCATGACGGGCGAGGCCTCGTAGGCGAGCGTTACGGGACGGGGCTGTACCTTGAGGTCGGCGAATGCGCGCGCAGCGGCGGCCGTATCGGCGGCAACCGCGTCGCCGCCCGCCAGCGCACCAACCGGGCAGATCGCCACAACGCCCGTCACGCGCCCCGGCTCCCCCGAGCATTCGTACACGTAATACGCCGCACCCGGGTCCTTGAGCATCAGGCCATCGGCAATGGCTCCGCGCAGAGCATCGTTGCCGCTCAGGATGCTGCCCATTGCAGGCAGCGCCTCGAGCACGCGGTCCTGAGCCGGGCGGATGCAGGGAAACGGAAGTGCTTTCATGGGCGGTCCTAACGCACGAGTTGGTTTGTTCGCGGCTTATTATGCCCCAACTTGGCCATCCGCGCCCCAGAGCGTGTTGTCGGCGAGCGCGATGAGCACGCTCTGGCAGCGAACGATGTCGGCGTGGGGCACATATTCGTTGGGCTTGTGCGCGAGCGCGAGCGACCCGGGACCGTAGCTCATGCAATTGCGGTTACCTGTCTTGCCGGCAATGACGGCGGTGTCGGTGTAGCCGGTAAAGAAGCCGACAGTCGTGTCCGCGTCCGTCACGTCATCGGCGGCACGCTTGAGCGCTGCTAGAAGGGGAGAGTTCGGGTCGCGCTCGATGGCGGGGCGGTCGCCCGTCACGGTGTAGCTGCCATGGCAACCGGGAACGGCGGCTTCGGCGACGGCGATGGCCTGCTCTACCATGCGCGTCGCGGCGGCCGTATCGGTCGGCGGGGTCAGGCGCATGTCGACCCAGGCTTTGGCGCGGTCGGGTACGACGTAGGGGCGATATCCGCCCTCGATTTGGCCAAACGTGATGGTCGAAGACCCCAGCTCATCGTGCGCGGGCAGCGCCACAAACGCGCGACGGAGCGAACACACGACCTCGGCCATGGCGGCGACGGCATCCGCGCCCTTCCACGGCTGGCTCGCATGCGCCGTTACGCCAGCCATTTCAATCTCGAACCACGTGCGCCCCTTGTGCGCCACCTGGATCTGTCCGTCTGTGGGTTCGGTGTCCAGCACCCATTCACGCGAGCCGACCCAGCCGGCATCGATCGCGGCCTCTGAGCCGCGCATAAAATCTTCCTCGTCGACCGAGCAGATGAGCGAAAAGCCGCGGCGGGGCAGCGCGCCATCCGCCACCACGCGCTCGAGCGTATGGACCAGCGCGGCAATGGCGCAGGCCAGGCCACCCTTCATGTCGCAGGCGCCACGGCCATAGAGTTTGTCGTTACGCACAACCGTCCCGAGCGGCGGAATGTCCGCGTCCCAGCCATCGCCCAAGGTGACTGTGTCCATGTGACAGATGTAGACGAGCCGTGGCTCGTCGCTCAAACCGGGCACGGTGACCATGAGATTGCGGCGTCCGGTCAGCACCTCGAGTTCCTCAACCTGCACGGCATGGAGCACCGGATGGCTCAACCGCCCCAGTTGAGCCTCAACCAACGCTTTGATATAGCGTTCAATCTCGTCCTCATACGCACCCGGGTCTGAACTGTCGATCCGCACGAGCCCTTGCGTAAGCCGCCAAGCAAAATCTGTATCAACCATAGGCACCTCACAGATAGTTAGGTCAACATACAGATTGTATGCCAAGAAGCGGCTCAGTGCATTTAATGGAGCGCTCACAAAAATGGGGGCGCCTCTCGTGCGAAAGGCGCCCCCGCGGGCATTCAATGTCAGCGACGGGCAGGCCACATGGGGAACTGCCCGTCAGGTCAGTCGGCGCTACTTGATCACGCGCACGCGATACATCGACGGAATCTGCTTGAGCGCCTCGATGGTGCTGCTGTCTAGGTGTTCGTCGGTGTCGAACATGGTGTAGGCGTTCTCGCCGGCGGACTCGTTGGTCATACGCTGCACGTTGGCGTTGTCCTTGGCCAGGATGGCCGTGATCTGGCCGATCATGTTGGGCACGTTGGCATGCAGGCAGGCGATGCGGCTTGCAGCGCGCGCCTTGCCCATGCTGCAGGCGGGGTAGTTGACGCTGTGCGCGATGTTGCCGTTCTCCAGGTAATCCTTGAGCTCGCTGATGGCCATGTCTGCGCAGTTGGCTTCAGCCTCGCCGGTGCCGGCGCCCGAGTGCGTGGTGATAAACGTATTGGGCATCTTGACGGTCTTGGGCGTGGCGAAGTCGCAGCTAAACCAGCTCAGCTTGCCCTCGCGCAGGGCGGCGTCGACGGCGTCCTCGTCAATGATGGTCTCGCGCGCGTAGTTGATGAGGACGGCGCCCGGGGCCAGCAGGTTAATCTGCTGGGTGCTGATCATGCCGATGGTGTCTGCCTTGCTGGGCACGTGCACGGTAAGGTAGTCGCAGCCGCGGCAGAGATCCTCGAGCGTGCCCACGCGCTGCACCTCGCGGCTCAGCACCCACGCGTGCTCAACGGAAATGAACGGGTCGTAGCCGTAGACGTCCATGCCCAGGTCGACGCAGGCGTTGGCGACTTTGGAGCCCACGTTGCCCAGACCGATGACGCCGATGCGCTTGCCCTTGAGCTCGCGGCCCACAAAGGCCTTCTTGGCCTTCTCGGCATCGACCTGAATCTCGGGGTCGTCGGCGTTGTCGCGCACCCAGTTCATCGATTGCACCACGCCGCGGCTCGAGAGCACCAGCATGCCCAGGACGAGCTCCTTGACGGCGTTGCTGTTGGCACCGGGGGAGTTAAAGACGACGACGCCCTTCTTGGCGTACTCCTCGACGGGGATGTTGTTGACGCCGGCGCCGCAGCGGGCGATGGCGCGGATGCCCTCGGGCAGTTCGTAGCCGTGCAGGTCTGTCGAGCGCATCAGGATGGCGTCGGCCTCTTCGGCGGTGCCCACAAACTCGTAGCCCTCGCCAAACTCGACTTTGCCGTCCTTGGTGATGTCGTCGATGGTCTTAATCTTGCGCATGAAAAACTCCTTAGCAGGTTTGGTTTAAACAGGTGGTTTGAAGTGGCTGGTCGGCCCGCGCGTTGCGGGCTAGTTAGATCGCGGACTCAAACTATGCTGCGCTTCGAAGTCCTTCATGTACGAGGCCAGTGCCTGCACATCTTCCATGGTTACGGCGTTGTAGACGCTGGCGCGCATGCCGCCCACCAGGCGATGGCCTTTGACGTTTTGAATCTGGTGCTCGGCCGCGCCTGCGACAAAGGCCGCGTCGAGTTCGGCGTCGCCGGTGCGGAAGGTGACGTTGGCGATGGAGCGGCTGTCGGCCTGCGTGGTGCCATGGAACAGCACACTGTGCTCGAGCAGGTCATAGAGCAGGTTGGCCTTGGCCCAGTTGCGCTCGGCCATGGCGGCAAGTCCGCCGGTCTCCTCGACCCAGTGGAACACCTTGCCGCATACGTAGATGCCAAAGGTGTTGGGCGTGTTGAGCATGGAGCCCTTGGCGGCCTGGGTCTTAAGGTCCATGTACTGCGGCGTCTGCGCAAAGGCGGGGCCATCTGTGATGAGGTCGTCGCGCACGATGACCACGGTCACGCCCGCGGCGCCGGCGTTTTTCTGCGCGCCGGCGTAGATGAGTCCGTAGCGTTCGACGTCGAGCGGCTGCGACAAAAAGCAGCTCGAGACATCGGCGACCAGCGGTACGTCGCCACAGTTGGGCAGCTCGTGGTACATGGTGCCAAAGATGGTGTTGTTCTGGCAGATGTAAACGTAGTCGAGCCCGTCGCTCGCGGCCTCGGCGGCAATGCGCGCGTTGATGTCGGCCATGTCGGGGATGCGGTCGAAGTTGGTGTCCTCGGAGCTCGCGAGCAGCACGGCCTCGCCGTACTTGGCGGCCTCCTTGTATGCCTTGTTGGCAAAGTTGCCGGTCACGATGTAGCCGGCGCGGCCGCGGCGCATGAGGTTCATGGGGATGCCCGCAAACTGCAGCGTGGCGCCGCCCTGCAAAAACAGGACACGGTAGTTGTCGGGGATGCTCAGCAGGCGACGCAGGGTTGCCTCGGCGTCGTCGATGATCTGCTGGTACATGCTAGATCGATGGCTCATCTCGAGCACGGACATGCCGCAACCGCGGTAGTCCATCATCTCGTCGGCGATCTCGGCGAGCACGCTTGTGGGCAGCGCTGCCGGGCCAGCTGAGAAGTTGTGCACACGTGCCATCTTCTAGTTCCCCCTTGTAGTCGTTTGGACGTTCGGGTTACTTTAGCACAGTGGAGCGCCAGGCGCGACCGCATCACGGTAAAACTCGAGTGCGTCGCTATGATTTACAGGATGGTTACATGGGGGAGGGGTGCTTTACTCCTCAGGCAAATCCAAATCTGCGAGCGAAGACATGAGGCTTTCTAGGCGCTTGATCTCTTCGTCGCAAATTAGCTACTTCCTGCCCGCTACGACGCGAGCGTGGCGATGACGGCTTCGTCGCCGGCGTATATTAGGGTGTTGCCGTCGGGGATGATCGTTTGGCCTTCGCGCTTGAGCATCACCACAATAAACGGATGCTTGCCTTGCGGCACATCGCGCAGGCGCTGGCCGGCCAGGCGACCGTAGGGCGTCACGGTGACCTCGCGCAGCGTAACCTCGGCACGCTCTTCGAACGTTGGGGCGGCCATCACCAGCAGATCGCCTTCCTGGATCACGGTATCGCCGTTGGGCAGTACCGGGTGCGCCCCGTCACGCAGCACCAAGACCACGAGCATGTCCGTTGCGCTGCCAATGTCGGCGAGCGAGCGTCCGGCAAACGGATGTCCAGCGCCCACCTTGAGCTTTACAAACGACATGCCGTCCTCGTCGCGGTAGTCGTTAAAGGTGCGGCGCACGTCGCCGGTCGTATCGATCATATCGAGCTTCTTCGCCACTACTGGCAGCAGCGAGCCCTGCACCACAATGCTCGACACGGCAATCACAAATACCAGGTCAAACAGGTCGTGTCCGCCGGGAACGCCGGCCACCACGGCAAGGAGACTAAAGACGACCGAGGCTGCTCCGCGCAGGCCCGCCCAGCTTACGAGCGCGACCTGGCGGGGGTTCGTCTTAAAGGGCGCCAGGAGCACGCCGACGGCGATGGGACGGCTCACGAAGAGCATAAACGCCATGAGCGCCAGGCCCGGCAGCAGCATTTGCGGCAGGCGGGCGGGCGTCACGAGCAGGCCGAGCAAGAAGAAGATTGTCATCTCGGCCATCTCGGTGAGGGTGTCAAAGAAGTGCGCCATCTCGACCTTGCCGGTGATGTCGCTGGCGCCCAGTACAATGCCTGCCAGGTACACGGCCAAAAAGCCGTTGCCGCCCAGGTGGCTCGGCAGCGCGTAGGCGACGATCGCCACGGCGAACAAGAAGATGGTCTGCGCGTCCTTGGCCGTTGCGTGCGCGCGTTCAATCAGGCGGCCCGCCGCCCAGCCGATGGCAAGGCCCAGGCCCACGCCCAGGATAATCTGCTTGGCCAGCAGTGCGGGAATGTTGATGTCGCCGCCGGCCGCGAGTGTGGCGAGCACAGCGGTGAGCATGTAGGCGACGGGGTCGTTGGAGCCCGATTCGACCTCGAGCAGCGAGTCGGTGCCACCTCTCAGCGACAGGCTGTGCTCGCGCAGAACGCTAAAGACGCTGGCCGCGTCGGTGGATGCCACGACTGATCCCAGCAGCAGGCCGTCGATCCAGTCGAAGCCCAGCACGAAGTGGGCGAACACGCCGGTGATGCCTGCGGTGATGACGACGCCGAGCGTGCTCAGCAGCACCGCCGGCGCGGCGACGGGCTTGGCGCGGTCGATATTGGTGTTAAAGCCGCCGTAGAACATGATGAACAGCAGCGCCGTGCTGCAGACGGTTTCGGTAAGCGCATAGTCGCTAAAGTCGATATGCGCCGGGCCATTGACGCCCAGCAGCATGCCGAGCGCGATAAAGATGAGCAGGGTGGGGAAGGGGAGTTTTTTGCCGACGGGTTTGATGGTCAGGCACAAAATGATGACGAGGCCGATAAAGAGAAGGATCTGGTTCATGGATAGTGTCCGCTCCTGGGTGGTTTGCGTGGCACGGTCAGTTGTCTACAGTTATTTGTACCCAAAGATGGTGGGTTTATGGGGTTGGATTGCGGGCGTGCGCGATATCGTCATAGACGGCTGCCGTCTTTGCCTCTGCTCGGAAACCCTTTCCAGCTTTATTGCAACGGAGTACAATGGGTAACGTTTAAGTTCAACTTGAAGTTTTAGTTGCGGCACCGGGCTTCGGCCGCAATGCAAGGAGAGGCGTACCATGGCGATCTATGTGACATCTGATGCTCACGGGCACGTGCGTGCGCTTGACGAGGCCCTGTCTAAGATTTCGTTGACGTCCGACGACACGCTGTACGTGTTGGGCGACATGATCGATCGCGGGCCCGATCCGGTCGGCGTTATTAAGCTCGTGCGCTCGCTGCCCAACGCCCGCGTGCTCAAGGGCAATCACGAGCAGATCATGCTCGATGCCATCATTGGCCAGGATCCGCTCGATGCCGAGACCTGGGATATCAACGGTGGCTGGACGACGCGTGAGCAGCTCAACGACATGGAATTTGAGGCATACGAGGAGCTCGTGCGATGGATGGCCGCGCTGCCGCTCTACGCGGTGGTCGAGACCGAGGAGCGCCCGTATCTGCTGGTACATGCTGGAATCGAGATGAAGGCGGCGCGCGCGTTTTTGCTTGAGCATGGTGTCGATTGTGCCGATGGCGTCGGAGCGGTGGGTGCCGATCGCGAGCTGCTGCAGCAGATGCTCGCGGTGCAGTCGTCCGATGACCTGCTCTGGATTCGTCACGGCTATTGGGATGTGCCGACCGGGCTGCTTTCTGCCGAGGGCAAGGGCCCGGTCGTGGTGAGCGGCCACACGCCCACGGTATCGCTTGGGCGCTATTGCGAGGTCGGTGGTCTGGCGGGGCTCGATGAGGAATCGGGACGCGGACAGATCGTGCACTTGGGCGGCGACGACACCGCCGGTGTGCCCGATCGTATCGATATCGACTGCGCCGCCGCCACCGGTTCGGAGTTCGGTCGCGTGGGCATCCTGCGCCTGGACGACGGGGCGGAGTTCTACGCGAACATCAACCCGGGCGAATAATCGGTGCAAGGGGTAGCTAATTTGGGACGGGGCTTATTTGACTACTTTTGCCCTTCTGCCCGCTAATTGATTTCTCTGGGACGGGGATTAAATAATCATTTGGCTGCCCGCCGGCTAAGTGAGTAGACTTTTTTGGAAATGCCGAGCACCCAACATATTTGCCTCAATAAAACCGCAGGTCACAGACTTGTGCTCTGTTGGTGTGGTCGGGGATTCGGTAAAAGTCTACTCACTTAGTTTTGCGTGATGAATATTGTCCGCAACGAGACCCCAGACGGGGTGATTCCATCGCAAATTCCGGTGACCGGGCAGCTAATTAGGCGCCGTACGGATTCCGGTCCCTCTCTATGCGTTGGCGGATGCGGCGGTACTCGATTATCAGCAGCACCAGGAGTAGGGCCATGATGGCTAGGTAGCTCGCCACAGCGCCCATCAGACCCAGCAGCTTAATCAGGATCACCGGCAGCACCACGCTTACGGCGAAGCAGATCAGGTAGATCTTGGTGACGTCTCCAGCGTGGCGTAGCACCGTGATGATGGCGTAGATAAAGTCGATGGCCGCGGTGACGCCGCCGGCGACGACCATCAGCAACGCCAGCGTACGGTAGCGCTCAAAGCTGAGGCCGTACATAAAGCTCATGAGGGGGATGCCGGGGCCTGCCATAAATGCGGCGCACACGCCGGTGATGACCACGATCAACGCCATAACGGCAACAATAATCAGGTCAAAGCGACGACGCTTGCGAGGATTAGCCCAAATGCTCGACAAGCGCAGGAGCTGCGGTTTATAGATAAATCCAATGCTCAGCAAAATAGCCTGCGCCGGAAAGAACAGGGCATTAAAGTACAGCTGATATTTGTATGCCAGCGTGCCTTCCATCACAAACTTGGGCATGCTCTCGATAAGGTTGAACAAGAACAGTGCACCAAAGAGTGGAGCGCACTGGACAAACAGGTGGCCGACCTCGCGCAGGCTCACGCGGCGCGATTTTTCGGTCTCGAGCAGGGCGAGCGGCGCGGTGACCAGCACGAGCGAGACGATCGCGGTGACACCCATGGCCATGGCCGCGATGGGCATGCTGCGTGTGAGGAACAGCGCCACGCTGAAGACCGCGATGACGCCGGCGGAACGCAGCGTTTGGCTCATGCCAGCCAAATAGAGCTTGTCGGCCTGCTGCAGGCGGCCCTCGTACACGTCGGCGACGCCGTCGATGACCTTATACAGGTAGACGCCCAGGCCGATCGTCGCCATATGCGCGTCATAGCCGCGGGCGCTGCTGTAGAGCAGGCCGCAGCCCAGGGCTAGGGCTCCGCAGAGCCAACGGTTGAGTTGGTAGGAGGCAAAGGACGTCTTTTCGTCGATGTCCGAGACCTGAAAATTGCGCACGCCGTAGTTGCACGCGATCATGATGAGCGTGCCGGTGACAAAGGCGATGGAGAACTTGCCGGCTTCCTCGGCGCCCACGAGCTGCGTCGATACAATGGTGAGCAGCGGAAACGCCATGCCCCATACGGCGGTGCCCAGGGTATTCCAAAGGTAGTCGCGACGGGTGGCGTGATCTTCGTACTCGGCTTCTTGCGTGGAGAAGCCGCCGCCGTAGACGGCGCCGAGCAGGCGGTTCCACCAAGCGTTGACCATGCGGCGGACGGGGCCGGGCTCCCGATCGCGTTCGCGCCGGCGACGTGTGGCTTGGCTGCTATCGGGTCCGCCGGCGTTGCGCTGACTCAGCTCCTGGATTCGTGCGAGTTCCTCGGCAGTGTGCGAGGCAGGGAAGAGGCCGTTCTCGATGCGGCCGCCTTGGGCCTTCGCGGCGCCGTCTCTCGATGCAGCGGGGTTGGAGACGCCGTTGCGGCGGGCGATGGCGCGGCGAATGCTATCGAGGGGCGTGATGCTCAAAGCGGGGTCCTTTCTATTGCTGCGCTCTAGTATAGACACCGCGGTGTTCGCTCGTGTTTTTGAACAGGTTATTCGATAATTTCGGCGGCGCCATTCGGTAGTCGGCACTTAGGGACGTTCCTTATGTGCCGGCACTTTGGGAACGTCCCTAAGTGCCGGCATCCGGGGACACTCCTTGAATGTTGCCTGTTCAAGAGTGTCCCCAATGACTAGTCGTTTAAGAACGTCCCCAATGACTGGGCCGCTTGCCTGCGATTTTTGACCGTTGGGCGGGCTTGCCGCCCTTGCCGCAAAAACGTTTTTGCATATCGGGTACAACGGGCTTTACGTGAGTAAAGTGCGCGTCGCGTCAACGTGTCGCGTTTTTAAAGGAGGCCCCATGCCTGGTGTTACCCCTGCAGAAGTTCTGTCCAACTTTGGTATTTCGCTCGTTGAAGATCCCGCCGAGAATCAACCCCGTCTGCTGGTGGACCTGCCGGCGGCAGAGCTTGTCGAGCACGCTATTCGTCGCAAAGAGGGCCGTATGGCTTCTAATGGCGCGCTCGTGATCGAGACGGGGGAGCGCACTGGTCGTTCGCCCAACGATCGTTTTATCGTTGACACCCCCGATGTTCACGACAAGATCGCCTGGGGTGCGGTCAACCGCCCACTGTCCGTCGAGAGCTATGAGGCCATCAAGGCCGGCATCGTCGACTATCTCAACGAGCGCGACGTGTTCGTCACGCGCGGCATGGCGGGCGCTGACCGCAACCACACGCGTCGCCTGCTTGTTGCCTGCGAGCGTGCCAGCCAGGCACTCTTCATTAAGCAAATGCTCGCCCGTCCGCTCGCCCGCGAAATCGCGCGCACCGGCGAGCCCGACTTCTGCGTGCTCGCAGCGCCCGGTTACCAGTGCGATCCTGCCATCAAGGGCCTCAACTCCAGCGCCGCCGTGGTCATCAACTTCCAGGAGCGCGTGATTTTGGTCGCGGGTACCGGCTACTCCGGCGAAATCAAAAAGTCCATCTTCAGTGTCATGAACTATCTGCTGCCCGTCGAGGACGACGTGCTGCCCATGCACTGCTCGGCCAGCATGGATCCCGTCACGCACGAGACCGCCGTGTTCTTTGGCCTGTCCGGTACCGGCAAGACTACGCTTTCTGCCAACCCCACGCGACTACTTATCGGCGACGACGAGCACGGTTGGTCCGACATGGGCATCTTCAACATCGAGGGTGGCTGCTACGCCAAATGCGAGGGCCTGGACGCCCTCCACGAGCGCGAGATCTTCAACGCTGTCCGCTTTGGCGCGATCTGCGAAAACGTGGTGCTCGACGAGAACCGCAAGCCCAACTACGACGACATCTCGATTACGCACAACACGCGCGTGGCCTATCCCGTGGAGCACATTCCTAACGCGTGGACTAAGGGCATGGGCACCACTCCGAGTGTCGTGCTGTTCCTGACTTGCGACGCTTTTGGCGTGCTGCCGCCCATCTCGCGCCTGACGGCTGACGCCGCCATGTACCACTTTGTGACGGGCTTTACGGCTAAGATTCCCGGAACCGAGGTCGGCGTCACCGAGCCCACGCCCACGTTCTCTTCGCTGTTCGGCGAGCCGTTTATGCCACTCGACCCCATGGTTTACGCCAAGATGCTCGGCGAGCGCATTGCCGACGGCCGCACGCGCGTGTACCTGGTCAACACCGGCTGGATTGGCGGCGGCTACGGCGTGGGCCATCGCATCGAGCTTGCCTACACGCGCTCGCTGGTCGCGCGCGCCCTCGACGGCACCATCGAGGACAGCGAGTTCGTGCACGACGACATCTTTAACGTCGACGTTCCCACGACGTGCCACGGCGTGCCCGATGGCATCCTGGTGCCGCGCCAATACTGGCAGAGCACCGCGCGCTATGACGAGGCCGCGCACAACCTGGCGGTGATGTTCGAGGAGAACTTCGAGAAGAAGTACTCGCACCTGCCCGAGTCCGTCAAAGCCGCCGGCCCGCACGCCCAGGTGTCCGCCGACGCCCGCCATCGCGGCCGCGGCTTGCTGGGACTCCGCCACTAGCGTCGACGCGAGTTCAAAACCACCACAAAGGGGACAGGCACCTTTGTGGTGGTTTTGCTCGCGCGAAAGACTCGGGTTACAATACGCCTGACATATCGCCCCTTCTCCGGATGGGGGCAGCGTAAGCGCTCTTGTGGCGGCACCGTAGGACTTTGAAGGTGGCCGTCGTAAGGGCGCTTTTTAGGTGCCCTCGCTCGGGCGCGCACAATGAAGGGAGAGCGTATGAAGAGCTTTATTGCCGAGGATTCATTCTGGGAGCTGTTTCCGCAGGCGGCGGTCGGCGTCGTGGTCGTAAAGGGCATGAAGCCCGCGGCGCAGATTCCCCAGGAGGACGTGGATGCGATCGCCGCGCTGCTTGACCGCGCCGACATCGATGCGGAGCGTCATCTGACCAGCGATACTATCAGCGAGAATGCGCCGGTTAAGGCATGGCGCGAGGCGTATCGCCTGTTCAAGACCAAGAAGGGCGCGCGTTGCTCAGTTGAGAACCTGCTCAAGCGCGTGCTCAAAGGCAAGCCGGTCGGCCACATTACGCCGGCGGTGGATATCTACAACACGATTTCGTTGACTTATGCGTTGCCCGTTGGCGGTGAAGATTTGCGTGCTATCGAGGGCAATCTGCGCCTGGCGGTGACCGACGGCGGCGACGCGTTCTTGCCACTTGGCGAGGAGGCAGATGATCCGACGCTACCCGGTGAGCTTGCCTATATCGATGATGCGGGCGCCGTGTGCCGCTGCTGGAACTGGCGCGACGGCGTTCGCACGGCGCTGTCCGATGATTCGGCCGATGCGTTCCTGGCGATTGAGTGCGTGGAGCCCGAGCGGATGGGGGAATGCCAGGCCGCGATCGATCGCCTCGCTGAGTTGCTCGAGCGTTATCTGGGAGCGACGGTTGTCGTTAAGACGCTTGTGACTCGCGACAATCCCTGCGTGGAGCTGTAGCGGCGCCTAGAACCTATTGATGCCCCAAACCACCACAAAGGTGCCTGTCCCCTTTGTGGTGGTTTTTATGTTGATGGGTTAACAAATGGGGCGTGCAGGGCTGCCGGCCGTTAAGTACGGCTAAGATGTTTACCCGTTAGCATTATGCAAGCGAAAGGCGGTCGTCTCCCATGCAGCAGAGCGACGAGACACGTTTCGAGGACTTTGTCGGACTGATCAGCGGACTCTATAAGGAGATCCAGCGCATTAAGACGTCTGAGGGCGCAAGGCTGGGTCTCAAGGGCTCCGACGTTATGTGCCTGTACTATCTTGAGCGCAGCAAGGACGGCCTGACTGGCGCCGACCTGGCTCGCATGGCAGGCGTGACCCGCGCCGCCGTCTCGCGTACGCTGGCGCATCTGGAGGAGGGTGGCTACGTCGAGGTCGATGATTCGGGCGATGCCGCCGTTAAGTATCGTGCTCCGGTGCGCCTGACCGCTCTGGGCGGCGAGAGCATGAGCGAGGCGGACCGCATCATTCGCGAGGTGCTCGATACCACCGGTAAGGCTATGGGTGTGGAGCAGCGCGAGCAGATGTATGCGTCGCTGCGCACGATTCTCAACACCCTGCGCGAGATCTAAGGCCGCCAAGGCATTTGCTTCCAATTAACAACTGCATAGTCCCGTTTGAGTGCGTATGCCGTGCCGGGGCATTGCTGTCAAAATTCCCCGCGAGAGGTCCGCGAAAGAAAGGATTCGCTATGTCCATTCGTATTATTACCGATTCCGCGAGCGATATGTCGCCGGCTGAGCACCCCGCTCTGCGTGTTCTGCCGCTGTCCGTCACCTTTGGCACCGATGTGTACATGGATGGCGTCGACATCGATCACCAGCGCTTTTACGAGATGCTCGTGGAGCGCGATGAGCTGCCCAAGACCGGCCAGGTCAACCCGTACGCGTTTTCGCAGGCTATTGCCGAGGCGCGTGATGCCGGCGATGAGGCTGTGATTATTACCGTGGGCGCTAAGCTTTCGGGCACCAATCAGAGTGCCCGTACCGCACTTGCCGAGGCGCCGGGCGGCGACGTGTACGTGGTGGATAGCAACAACGTCACTCTGGGTGAGCGTGTCCTGGTCGAGTATGCCCTGCGCCTGGTGGACGAGGGCCGTAGTGCGGCCCAGATCGCGGCGGCCGTCGAGGCCGTCCGTGACCGCGTGGTCGTCATCGGCCTGCTCGAGACGCTGGAGTACCTGGTTCGCGGCGGTCGTCTATCTGCTGCGGCCGGCGCCGTGGGCACGCTGCTCAACGTGAAGCCCGTGGTGGCTGTCGAGGACGGCCTTATCGTGCAGTTGGGCAAGGCGCGCGGTTCCAAGAACGGCCGCAACCTGCTGAACCAAAAGGTCGAAAAGTCAGGCGGCATCGACTTTTCCATGCCGCTGGCGCTGGGCTATACGGGCCTTTCGGATGCGGTGCTCAAGAAGTATGTCGAGGACAGCGCGGCACTGTGGGCTGGCCACACCGAGGGCGAGTTGCCCGTTCACACCATCGGCGCCACCATCGGCACCCACGTAGGCCCCGGCGCCGTCGCCGTAGCCTTCTTCCAGCCCGCCAACTAACCGACCTGCCATAAACCACCACAAAGGGGACAGGCACCTTTGTGGTGGTTTATGCTTTTCCGGGTGGAAGGGAGCGAGCAATGGCGTCTGAGGGCTTTTTTGAACGGGTGTACGAGGTGGTCGAGCAGATCCCCGAGGGGATGGTCGCCACGTATGGCCAGGTGGCGCTGCTTGCCGGTCGTCCGCGAAGTGCGCGGTACGTGGGGTATGCCCTGCATAGTAATCCGCGCCCCGGCGAGATTCCCTGTCACCGCGTGGTGTTTGCCGACGGGCACATATGCGAGGGCTTCGCTTTTGGCGGTCCCGATGCTCAACGTGAGCTTTTGCTAGGGGAAGGTGTGGCGTTTAAGGACGACATGCACGTCGACTTGGCCGCCTGTCGCTGGCCTGCCGGGCTCTAGCGGTTCTGCCGTGGCGAAAACCACCACAAAGGCGCCTGTCCCCTTTGTGGTGGTTTTACGCTGTAGGTTTACCAGAGCTAACTTATGGAGAAGGTGTGGCGGCGTACTTTGCCGTCAGAAAGTAAACCACGGTGAACTATATTGGTTTCAGCAACGGAGCAGGCAATAGGCGATGAAAAAGCCTGCCCTGTTGAGTTTGATTCGCATCCCTCCCCTCTGTGCGATTCAACGGTGTACTTCGGGAACAGGCCCGCTGGCAACTAACTGCCAGCGGGCCTGTTCCTGTTTGTCGGGGGAGTGCGATGGACGGAGCCGAAGCGGTCCGGCTCCAAAAAGGGCGGACGCCGTAGCGCCCGCCCTATAGCAATCGAAAGCTCAAGCCAGCAGATCGGTCTAGTACACCATGCCCATGGCGTCCTGAACTTCTGCCAGGGTCTGCTCGGCGATCTCGTTGGCGCGACGATTGCCCTCGTGCAGGACGTCCTTGACGTAATCCAGATCGTTCTCGTAGCGCTGACGACGCTCACGGATCGGGGCGAAGTACTCGTTGACGGCCTCGGTCACGTACTTCTTGAGCTGGCCGGAGCCGCCCATACCAATCTCCTCGGCAATCTCGACCTCGGAACGGCCGGTGCAGATGGCGGCCGTCGAAAGCAGGCCGGACACGCCGGGGCGGTTCTCGGGATCGAACGTGATCATGCGCTCGGAGTCGGTCTGGCTCTTCTTGATGCGCTTGGCCGTCTCCTCGGCGGTCATCGAGATGTTGATGGCGTTGCCGTAGCTCTTGCTCATCTTGCGACCGTCCAGGCCGGGCAGCAGCGGGGTCTCGGACAGCAGCGCGTCGACCTCGGGGAACACCTTGCCGTAGCGGTTGTTAAAGCGGCGGGCGATGGTGCGGGTGAGCTCGATGTGCGGCAGCTGGTCGCGGCCGACGGGCACCACATTGCCCTTGCAGAACAGGATGTCGCAGGCCTGGTGCACCGGGTAGGTGAGCAGAAGGCCGGTGAGCTCGTGCCCCGAGGCCTCCATCTCGGCCTTGACCGTGGGGTTGCGCGCCAGCTCGGCCTCGGACACCAGCGACAGGAACGGCAGCATGAGCTGGTTGGCGGCGGGCACGGCGGAGTGCGCGTAGATCATGGTCTTGTCGGGGTCGATGCCGCAGGCAAGGTAGTCCATGACCATGTTGTACACGTTGTCCTGGATGTGCTCGGTGGTGTCGCGGTCGGTGATGACCTGGTAGTCGGCGATGAGTACGTTGGTCCTGGCGCCCATGTTCTGCAGCTCCACGCGGCCCTTGAGGGTGCCAAAGTAGTGACCCAGGTGCAGACGGCCGGTGGGGCGGTCGCCGGTAAGCATGGTGAACTTCTCGGGCGTCTTGGCCAGGCCCTCGCGAATGGCGTTGCTCTTTTGCAGCGCGACTTCGTAGCTGTTCTCGTTTGGCATGATTGATCCTAACGTTCGTTCGCAGGTTTTGATGATAGCGTGTTTATTGAGAGGGGTGGGCGTGAGTGGGTGAGGGACTGCCAGGGGCCGGCTTTCAAGTCCGCCGCGGCGTTCGCGCGAACGGCTGCCAACGCCTCGGCACATCCTCGGCAGCTTGCCCTAGAGCTTGTGGTGGCGCTCTTCTTTGCGCTCCTCGGCTGCCTGCTCCTCCTGCTTAAAAGCGGGGTCGTCGGGGGTGACCAGCTCGTCCTCGTGCGTGCGCTTGTTGTAATGGTGGCGCAGCACGGGCTCAAACAGGTGCAGGTGCTTGGCGAAGGCAGCCGAGCCAATGGCGAGCACGGTAAAGATGAGCACGCGCATGGGCACCTCGACCTGGTTAATCGCGGCGGCGCCGGCCGAAAGCATGATGCACCAGGCATAGATGAGCAGCACGGCCTGTTTTTGGTTGTAGCCTTCTTGGATCAGGCGGTGGTGGATGTGGCCCTTGTCGGCCTGCCCGATACTAATGTGGGCGCGCTTGCGGCGCACGATGGCGCTGAACGTGTCGATGATGGGCACGCCGGCAACAATGAGCGGAATGATAAGCGAGGTGAGTGCGGCGGTGCGGCTCACGTTGAGCAGCGAGATGGAGCCCAGCGCAAAGCCCAGAAGCAGCGACCCCGAGTCGCCCAAGAAGATGCTTGCGGGGTTGAAGTTGTAGCGCAAAAAGGCCAGACAGGCGCCAAAGAGCGCAATGGAGAGCGCGGCGGCGTCGATGCGGCCCGAGAGAACGGCCATCGAAAACATGGTGAACGACGCGATGCCGCAGATGCCCGTGGCCAAGCCGTCGAGGCCGTCGATGAGGTTAATGATGTTAGTGAATGCCACCAGATAGATCACGGTAATGGGGTAGGCGAGCCATCCGAGCATGATCTCGCCGGGAGCAAACGGGTTGACGATGACGCCGATTTTTAGGCCGCCCATGCAGGCGATAAGCGCGGCGAGGACCTGTCCGGCCAGCTTTTGCTTGGGCGTGAGCTGGAAGACGTCGTCGATAGCGCCGGTCGCAAAGATGACGGTAAAGGAGAGCGCCAGCATGGGATAGCTAATGTGAAGGCGCGGGTGCGGTACCAGGACGGGTGGCCAGCCTAGGTACCAGGTGCCTAGGATTTGCACAATGCAGGCAACGACCAGGCCCAAAAACACCGCCGTTCCGCCCAAACGCGGGATGGGCTTGGTGTTGATGCGGCGCTTAGAAGGATAGTCGACGGCATCGAGCTTAATTGCCAAGCGCTTGACCAGGGGCACCGCGAGGAAGGTCGTGATAAAAGCCGCCGCTGCCACGCATAGGTACGGTATGTAGCTCGGGGATGAAGCCATGAATCTAAAAACCGCCAAGCGTCGAAGGAAAAGGTCAGAAGAACGCCATGCGCAAAGGGCATAGCCGAACCATAATACTCGACCAAGGGGGGTGCATGTAATTGCACGCAGCGATAATCACGCGCTTACCAGATATTGGGATGTTGTCGATGGCTTGTCGGGATGCCGGCGGGGATCCATATGGACTGTATGGTGATTTTCGGCAAAAGAAAACCACCCCCCACGTTACGAAAATGAACCCACCTAAAACAGGTGGGTGCCCTCATCGACTGTTCCAGCGTCCTTAACAACGAAGGATACCTGTACTAGGTACGACTGTGTGGGCTCCCTAAATAAACGCGACGGTTCACCCAGTTGCTCCGCGGGGGGCGGAATATCTACATCATAAAGCGGCACTTTATCGATTCCAGTCTTGACATTACAAAAATCGTGTCGGACGATTACGGCGCCTTAGGGACGGAGCCGTCTACGCGGTCTGGCCCTTTACGTTTGAGCTGCTGAATCGTTGTTTTGGAGCATTTTTTTATGCCGACGTCGTTGACCGAACTTTTTTCGCCCGCCTGCCATTTGTGTCCGCGCCGTTGCGGTGCGGCGCGCGATGAGGGCGCGCGCGGCGTATGCGGTGCCGACGACACGCTTAAGGTCGCTCGCGCGGCGCTTCATATGTGGGAGGAGCCGCCTATCTCGGGCGAGGCCGGTTCGGGCACGATCTTCTTTAGCGGTTGCTCGCTTAAATGTATCTACTGCCAGAACCACGAGATCTCGACCGGCAATTTTGGCCTTGAGATTTCGTCTGAGCGTCTGGTCGAGATTATGCTGGAACTGCAGGACCAGGGTGCCAACAACATCAATTTGGTGACGGCGACGCACTATGCGCACCTGTTGCCTGCCGCGATTGCCGCGGCGCGGGCGCGCGGGCTGGTCATCCCGATCGTCTACAACACGAGTGGTTACGAGCGTGCGAGTGCCGTGGCGGCGCTGGGCGACCTGGTCGATGTGTGGCTCACCGACTTTAAATATGCCGATGCCGGGCTTGCGCAGTCGCTTTCTCATATTAAGGACTACCCGCGCGTGGCCGTGTCGGGTCTGGCCCAGATGGCGCGCGAGATCGAGCGCCGCGGGGGAGAGTTGGTGGATGAGGACGGGCTCATGAAGCGCGGCATCATCGTGCGCCACCTGGTGCTTCCGGGGCATGCGGACGATTCGTGTCGCGTACTGGACCTAGTGCGGCAGACGGTGGGCGACGTGCCGATCTCGGTCATGAACCAATACACGCCCAATGCGCTCATGCGAGAGCAGGGCGGCGATCTGGCGCGCGCCGTGACGCGCGAGGAGTACGAGCGGGTGCTCGACCATGCCGACGACCTGGGCTTTACGACGATGTTCTGGCAAGAGGGCGGCGCGGTAGACGAGAGCTTCACCCCGGCCTTCGACACCACCGGTGTTCTCACCAGTGCAAAGTAGTGCGTTCGTCGATGAATTTTCTGGGACGGGGATAAAAAATCATCGAGAGCATCGCCTGTTCGAAAAGTTGCCAAAATAGCCGCGCCCCAAAAAGACTGGTTATTGGGCGTTGACAGTTGGCGAGCCGTAGGTAAAATATCGACTTGTCCTGGGGACGTAGCTCAGTTGGGAGAGCGCTGCCGTCGCATGGCAGAGGCCGAGGGTTCGACTCCCTTCGTCTCCACCCTTGGATTTGATAAGCCGCTGACATTGTGTCGGCGGCTTTTTTTGCTTTTTTTAAAAGAAAGGGCTATACCATGGCCGAGCTTGAGTCCCAACCACTGTCTGCCGAGGAGCGCGCCGAGTTGGAGGAACTCCGCGCCGAGAAGGCTCGTCGCGAGGCCCAGGAAGAGGCCCGTCGCGAGCGCGAGGAGCTAGCTGCCCTGCGCGCCGAGCGTGCGAAGGCCGAGGAGGTCGCCGCGAACGCCGCATCCGAGCGCAAGCCCGCGCCCGCACCCAAGCCCGCTGCCGCGAAGCCCGCACCTGCCGCGCCCAAGCCTCAGCCTAAAAAGGCCGCTCGTCCCAAGTCCGTCGAGCCCAAGTCGAGCCGTGACGAGATGACCTTTGCCCAGCGCATGGTTACCTCCAAGGAGCCTACGGGCGAGAACGAGATCCCTGGCATGGCGCCGGCTCAAAAAATCATCATTGTCCTTGCCCTCATCGCGTTTGTCATCTTTATGGGCTACACGATCCTGACTAGCATGGGCCTGCTCTAACCGATTTGCATCGGGCATCATGTCCGCATGCTCTGCTCTCGTCCAACCCTCAAATTCTGCACCACACATCCGAAAGGTCGCCCCATGGCTTTGACCGACATCTCGCATCCCACCGACATTGCAATGCTCACCGATCTGTACGAGCTCACTATGGCCCAGGGCCTGTGGGAGAGCGGCAAGGCCAATGAGCAGGGTTGTTTTACCGCGTTTTACCGCGACCATCCCTTTGGTAGCGCCTATGCCGTCATGTGCGGCACCGCCGAACTGCCCGAGCTGGTCGAGAATCTGCGCTTTACGCCCGAGGACATCGACTACCTCGCATCGCTTGAGGCCCCGGCCGGCGGCGCGATGTTCAAGTCCGCATTCCTCGACTACCTGCGCGATTTTCGTGCGCATGTAAATATCGACGCCGTGCCCGAGGGCGAGCTCGTCTTTCCGCGCGAGCCCATGGTGCGTGTCACCGGCCCCGCGCTGGAGTGCCAGCTGCTCGAGACGGCGCTGCTCAACATCGTCGGGTTCCAGACGCTTGTCGCCACCAAGACGGCGCGCGTGGTGCTCGCCGCCGACGGTCGCCCCGTGGCGGAGTTTGGCCTGCGCCGAGCCCAAGGTCCCGATGGCGGCCTGGCCGTCGCGCGCGCGAGCTACGTTGCCGGCTGCTCCTCTACGTCCAATGTGCTCGCCGGCCGCCGCTACGGTATTCCCGTCTTTGGCACGCATGCGCACAGCTGGGTGATGAGCTTCGATTCCGAGCTCGAGGCCTTCCGCGCCTTTGCCAAGTCGAGCCCCAAGAACTGTACGCTGCTCATCGACACCTATGACGTGCGCGAGGGCTGCGAGCATGCCATTACGGTTGCCAAGGAGATGGAGGCGGTGGGCGAGCGTCTGTCGGCTATTCGCATCGACTCCGGCGACCTCGCCAAGCTCTCCAAGTATGTTCGCGGCCGTTTTGATGCCGAGGGCCTGCCCTATGTGGGGATCTCGGTTTCGAACGATCTTGACGAGTATACGATTCAGTCGCTGCTCGACCAGGGCGCGCCCATCGACAGCTTTGGCGTGGGTACCAAGCTCGCGACCTGCTATGACCAGCCGGCGCTGGGCGGCGTGTACAAGCTTTCCGCCCGCCGTGCGAGCGAGGCAGATCCATGGACGCCGGTGGTCAAGCTCTCCGAGCAGCCCTACAAGCGCACGATCCCGGGCGTGCAGCGTGTGCGCCGCTATTACGACGGCTTTGGCGGCCCGGTCTGCGACATGATCTACGACGAGGACCATCTGGCGGGGGAGGGCGCCGCGCGCGGCAATACCCTTGTGGCCGTGAATGATGCCGCCCTGGTGACCGACGTGTCCGAACTTGAGTATCGCGAGCTGCTGGTGCCGATCGTGCGCGACGGCAGTGCGGTGGCTCCGCGTGAGAGCATCCAGGACGCGCGCGAGCGCTGTGTTTGGGCGCTTGATCATCTGGACGCAGCTTTCAAGCGCTTCCTGTACCCGCAGACTTATGTGGTGGGCATGGAGCAGGGCCTGGCACAGGTGCGCGACGAACTCGTGCGCAAGAATATGGCCGCGGCTTCTGCCTTCCCCTGGGCTCACTAATTCCTTGGGCGGTAGGGGCGAGTCACGCTCCCTTGGCCGCCAGCTTGGCCGTTCGCTGAACAGTTGATTGGTTTGACGTATGACGACTTCTTATAAAACGATGGTGGTAAAGATCGGTTCGTCCACGGTGGTGGGCGCCGACGGCAAGGTCAACCGCTCCTTTATCGGCGGGCTTGCCGATCAGGCCGCAGCCCTGCGCAAGCTCGGCTGGCGCCTGGTCGTGGTGAGCTCGGGCGCTATCGCCTGCGGCTATCCCGTGCTGGGCTTCGGCCGCAAGCCGGTCGGCGACCTGCCGAGCCTGCAGGCCTGCGCCTCGGCTGGTCAGTGCATCATCTCGTCGGCCTACGACGAGGAGTTCCATGCGCGCGATCTGCTCACCTCGCTCGTGCTGCTCACGCGCCACGACACGGCGCGCCGCACGTCCTACCTGCACGCGCGCGACGCCCTGCTGCGCCTGGTGGAGCTGGGCGTGGTGCCAGTCGTCAACGAGAACGATACCGTCACCGTCGACGAGATCAAGTTTGGCGACAACGACACGCTGGCGGCGCTTGTGAGCTGCCTGGTTTCTGCCGATCTGTGCGTGACGCTCTCGGACATCGATGGCCTCTATACCGCCAATCCGCACGAGGACCCCACGGCCGAGTTTGTTCCTGTCGTGCATAAGATCGATGCCAAGATTATTGCCTCGGCGGGCGATTCTTCCACATCGGTGGGCACGGGCGGCATGATTACCAAGATCCGCGCGAGCCGCATCCTGATGACGGCGGGCATTCAGAGCGTGATTTGCTCGGGCGAGGAGCCCGATGCGCTCGTGCGCCTCGCCCGCGGCGAGAGCGTGGGCACGCTGTTCGATCCGCCGGCGGAGCGTCTGGACATCGCGCCCCGCAAGCTGTGGATCGCGCTGGGCGACAAGGCACATGGGTCGGTGACGGTTGATGATGGTGCTGCGAAGGCGCTGGTTAGCCGTGGCTCTTCCTTGCTGGCGGTGGGTATTCGCGAGGTCGATGGCCAGTTTGCCGAGGGCGATGTGCTCGATGTGTGCGATCCGAGCGGTATGGTCGTCGCCCGCGGTATCGCCGAGGCCGATTCGGACGTGCTGGAGCTTGCTGCCGGCCGCCGCCAGGACCAGATCGCCAGCAACCGCCTGCTCGCTAACTTGGCCGAGAAGCCGGCGATACACAGGGATAATTTAATCGTCTTCGCCTAACCAATTGACGCTGCAAACGCCCCTAAGCGGCAATCTGACGTTCAATCGTCGGGCATGACCAAAAGGTCAATGCCCTCCTCTTTCACGTCACCTTGCTCGCTTAGGGGCGTTTTCGCTTTCCGTCCTCTTCCTGCAATGTTGCTGTTCTCGGCACTTGGGGACGTTCCTTATGTGCCGGCAGGTGGTGAGTCTCTTTTGTTAGAAGATCTGGCGCAGGTCTCCTCGGTTGAGGGCTTCGTTGAAGAGGTGCTTGAACACCACGCTGCCGTGCAGGCCATCGTGCTCGAACTCGTTAGTCACCCAGGCATGCGAGTTGCCCACGCGGCTGAGCGTATCAAGCTGCAGGCCCGAATCCACGTACATGTCGTCGAAATACACCGCGGCCTGCAGGGGCACCTCGTTGCACGCCAGTCGCTGCGGGTCGTAGATCTTGTCCCAGCTGGTGTCTTCCATCAGCAGGTCCATGGCGGGCTTGAAGGGCTTGAGCTCGGGCATCTGCTCGAACATCCACGGGAACATGGCCTCGCCGGTAAACATGAGCGGGCGCGCGAGGGTGTCGAACTCGGCGCGGTGAGCCTTCTCTTCAGCCGCGGCCCAGCCAATGGGCATAGTGTCACCGTCGGCGTATATGAACTCCTGCAGCGTCCAATACAGCGGATTCGTGCGCGTGTTGGTGCGCTCGAAGGCGCGCATCAAAAAGCTGTCAGATACCGAGGCGTCGCAGGTCAGCGCGCCGTCGCCATCAACAAAAGCGTGATCGATAATCCAATGCATGCGTTCAAAGCTCGGCTTCATGCCAAAGTCGCTGCCCATGAGCTGTAGGCGCTCGACCGTCATCGGCGAGCCGTCGGGCAGCACGGGCTTCTGTGCTTCGAGCGCATCGGCCAGGGCTGCCACGCGCTCGACGTCGGCGGGGTAGCGGTCGTAATACTGCTGCGTCTTGGCGGCCATGCGCGGGAAGGTGTGCGCGTAGACCTCGCTGGCGCTCGCCGGCACGTGGGGGATGCCGCCGCAGGTAAAGCTCGCCGCCACGCCCTCGGGGAAGAGCGACAGATAGCTCAGCGTCAAAAAGCCGCCGTAGCTTTGGCCGAGCGTGACCCACGGCTTGCCTCCAAAGCCCACTAGGCGCAGGTACTCAAAATCGCGCACGATGGAGCTGGCGAGGTGGCGCTTGAGGAAGTCCGCCTGCGAGCGTGCTGTATCGGCGCCGGCGGCCGTTGCGCGATCACCCAGTGCCTTGATCGTGCGTCCGTCCACGCAGCTGCTGCGTCCGGTGCCGCGCTGGTCGGGAAGGACCACGCGGAAGTGCTTGACGGCCTCCTCGATCCAGCCGTCGCTTGTGGGCGACAGCGGACGCGGGCTCTCGCCGCCGGGGCCGCCCTGCAAAAACAGGAGCAGTGGCAGATCGTCGTTGATGCGGTCGGGCGCGCAAACCACGCGGTAGAAGAGCTTGATGCTCTCGGGCGCGCCGGCGATGGGTGCCGGCATAGCGCCGCGGCGCATGGTGCTGCCGACGGCCAGGAGCATCGGCTCCAGGCCGCGCCAGTCAAGGGGGACGTCGATGCTGTGATCCTCGACGTAAAGGCCGGGGACGTGGTACGAAGTGATGAGGGCCATGTGAGTCTTCCGTTCGTTGCGGTGTTTCGGGTTGACCAATTCTACCGCCGCGGGCGAGGCCATGCACAAATCGGCTACCATGGTTGCAAACTTCTAGGAGAAAGGGCCGCCCATGTCGGTCGATATAGCCACGTATGTCCACGATCTTGCCGTTGCCGCCAAGGCAGCGTCGGCCTCGCTTGCCACGGCGAGCGATGAGCAGCGCCAGGAGGCCGTGCGCGCCATGGCCGCAGCACTGCGCAACGGTGTCGACTCCATCGTCGCCGCCAACGAGCTCGACATGTCCGCCGCGCGCGATGCGGGCACTTCGGCCGGACTGCTCGATCGCCTGCTGCTGACGCCTGAGCGCGTCGAGGGCATGGCCGCCGGCCTGGAAAAGCTCGCCGAGCTGCCCGATCCCGTGGGCCGCGTGCTCGACCACCGCGTGCTTGCAAGCGGCGTGGACCTGACCCGTGTGAGTGTTCCGCTGGGCCTGGTCGCTATGGTCTACGAGGCGCGCCCCAACGTGACGGCCGACGCCGCAGGCATCTGCATCCGTACCGGCAACGCCTGCATTCTGCGCGGCGGCTCGCTGGCCTATCACTCGTGTGCCATGATCGCCGAGCTGCTGGCCGATGCGCTCGAGGCCAAGGGCTTCCCGCGCGAGGCCGTGTCGATGATCGAGTCCACCGACCGCGAGGCCACTGGCGAGCTCATGAAGCTCCGCGGCATTGTCGACGTACTCATTCCGCGCGGCGGTGCAGGCCTGATCCAGCGCTGCGTGCGCGAGTCGCTTGTGCCGGTGATTGAGACGGGCACGGGCAACTGCCACATCTACGTGCATGAATCCGCCGACTTTGATAAGGCGCTCAACATTATCGTTAATGCCAAGACCCAGCGCGTAGGCGTGTGCAATGCCGCCGAGTCGCTGCTGGTCGACCATGCTGTGGCCGATGCGTTTTTGCCTGCGGTCGTTGCCGTGCTGCACGATCACGGCGTGCTCATTCACGGCGACGAGGACACGTGCGCCGCGTGCGCCGACGCCGGCTTTGTGGAGGGCGATGACTACGTCGCCGCGACTGAGGAGGACTGGGGTCGCGAGTACCTGGCGCTCGAGATGAGCGTGAAGGTCGTGGCAAACGAGGACCAGGCCATCGCACACATCAATCGCTACGGCACGATGCACTCCGAGGCCATCGTTGCCGAGGACACGGACGCTTGCGAGCGCTTCCTCGATGCGGTCGATGCCTCGGCCGTGTACGCCAACGCCAGCACGCGCTTCACTGACGGCGGCGAGTTTGGCCTGGGCGCCGAGATCGGCATCTCGACCCAAAAGCTCCACGCCCGTGGCCCCTTTGCCGCCGAGGCCCTCACTACCTACAAATACAAGCTCCGAGGCACCGGCCAGGTCCGCCCCTAACGACCGCGCAAGAAAAACCGCCACAAAGGTGCCTGTCCCCTTTGTGGCGGTTTAAGGTGGCGTGGGCGGTTAGGCCTGGAAGGTATCGCGGTCGGGGGCGAAGGACTGCATGGCCGCGATGGTGCGGTCAAAGAGCTCGGTGAGCTCCCAGCCCAACATCTCGGCGCCCTGCGAAATCACGTCGCGCGAGCAGCCGGCGGCAAAGCGCTTGTCCTTAAACTTCTTCTTGAGCGACTTGGTCGTAAAGTCCATAACGCTCTTGCTCGGGCGCATGATGACTGCAGCGCCGATCAGGCCGGTGAGCTCATCGCAGGCAAACAGGATTTTTTCCATCTGCAGCTCGGGTTTGGGCAGCGAGGTGTTGAAGTCCGACGTGTGCGTCTGGATGGCGCGAATGAGCTCGGGAGACGCACCTTCGCCCTTAAGAATCTCGGCAGCATAGATGGTGTGGTTCATGGGGTCGTCCTCATGCTCCTCCCAATCCAAGTCGTGCAGCAGGCCGACGATGCCCCAAAACTCCTCGTTCTCGGGGTCGAACTCGCGCGCAAAGTAGCGCATAGTGCCCTCGACCGTCTCGCCATGGGTGATGTGGAACGGGTCCTTGTTGTGCTCGTTGAGCAGTTCGAACGCGCGGTCGCGGGTGATTCCGGCGGTAAGCGGCTCTGCCATAAGAGACTCCTTGTGCTCGTGGGTATCGATAAGAATGAATACTACTAGAACAAGAAAACCACCACAAAGGTGCCTGTCCCCTTTGTGGTGGTTTTTGGCGCGGATGGGTTAGTTGAGGGCGGCTTGGGCTAGGCGGGCTTCGGCGGCCTCCTCGGTGACGCCAAGGGCCACGGCGAACTCCTCGATGGAGCGGCGTTTGGCCTCCTTGAGTACGCGCATGTAGTAGGAGCTGGGTTTTTTATCAGCTTCCTCGGCCTGGCGAATGCGGTGCATCATGGTCTTTGCCACGCGGACCGTCTCGGGCGCGCCCAGCTTGAGCTGCTGCTTAAAGTGTGTCTCCTCAAGCGAGCTGTTGCGCTCGGTAAAGGTGTCGCACTCCAGCTCGTCATAGTGGCTCAGCAGGTGCTCGGCATCTTGCTGCGAGATGGCGGCGTGCAAACGGTCGGCCTGCGCCACGGGGTACATGAGGATCGTCTGCGCATGTCCCTGCTTGGTCTCGAGCAGCAGCATGGGCTGCGGTGTGTCGTCCCTAAAACCGACGACGGTGCAGACTCCCTGGCCCGGATGAATGACGTGTTGACCGATTGAGAACATGCTACCTCCAACTTATACGAATTTGCGTATGTCTAGAATAACACGCTGACGTGCGCAAACCCTTACTTTATGCAGGAAAAGCACACAACTCTGATAGGTAAGAGTATTCGATAACAGACGCAGCTCATTCACACCTTTATGCATTTTCAACGCCTGCATAATCTGCAGGCAGACTGGCATCTTTGAGTGACTCCATACAAGCTGTAGTCATTTTTGTGCATATGCAATATCGATTGGCTTTACCCTGCGACAGTGCCCGTCGCTTGTGATAGAGTGCTACAAACTCTGGCTTTTGCCCTACGAGTGACCAAGAGCTCGGGGGCTTTAACACAAGGAGGATCTATGCCCGAGAAGATTGAAGAGCTGGTACGCGCTGCGCTTGCTGCGGCCCAGGAGGCCGGCGACCTTTCCGCATTTGAACTTGACGATTGCGCTATCGAGCGACCGGCTGACACTTCTCATGGCGAGTGGACCTCTACCATGGCCCTGAAGTCCGCCAAGCTGGCTCACTGCGCCCCGCGCAAGATCGCCGAGGCTGTCGTTGCCCACATGCCCGAGGACCCCGCGATCGAGAAGGTCGAGATCGCCGGCCCTGGCTTCATCAACTTCTACCTCTCCGTCGCCGTCAAGAATGCCATCTTTGGCGAGGCCCGCGAGAAGGGCATGGACTTCGCTAAGTCCAACGTCGGTGGTGGCCTGAAGACCCAGGTCGAGTTCGTCTCCGCCAACCCCGTCGGCCCCATGCACATCGGCCACGGCCGCTGGGCCGCTCTGGGCGATTCGCTCTGCCGCGTCATGGATCACGCCGGTTACGACATCCAGCGTGAGTTCTACATCAATGACCACGGCTCTCAGATGAACACCTTCGGCAACTCCATCAGCACGCGCTATATGCAGCTTGCCGACATCATCGCCAAGCAGGGCGTGGATATCGACGAGGCTCACAAGCTGCTGATCGCCGACCGCGACGCCTTTGTTGCCGACGAGAACGACGAACACCCCGAGACCCATCCGTATCAGGACAACTTTGCCGAGACTCTGGGCAAGGACTCCTACGGCGGCGACTACATCATCGACGAGGCTGCCGAGTTCTGGCGCACCGACGGCGATAAGTGGGTCAACGCCGATCCGCAGGAGCGCATGGAGAGCTTCCGCGAGCGCGGCTATGTGAAGATGGTCGACAACATGCGCGACCTCTGCCACGCCGTCAATTGCGACTTCGATCGTTGGTACTCCGAGCGTTCGCTGTACGTGAAGGACACCGAGGGCGAGACCGCCGGCACCTCTGCCGTCGACCGCGCTTTTGAGAAGCTCGACAAGATGGGTTACCTCTACACCAAGGACGGCGCTCTGTGGTTCCGTTCCACCGATCTGGGCGACGACAAGGACCGCGTGCTGATCAAGTCCGACGGCGAGTACACCTACTTCGCCTCCGACGTCGCCTATCACTGGGATAAGTTCCAGCGCGTCGACCACGTCATCGACATCTGGGGCGCCGACCACCATGGCTATATCGACCGCGTCCGCTGCGTCTGCGACGCTCTTGGCTACCCCGGCAAGTTTGAGGTTCTGCTGGGCCAGCTCGTCAACCTGCTGCGTAACGGCAAGCCCGTCCGTATGTCCAAGCGTAAGGGTACCATGGTGACCCTGCAGGAGCTTGTTGACGAGGTCGGCTCCGACGCCGCTCGCTACACGCTCATCTCCAAGAGCTCCAACCAGATGGTCGACTTCGATATCGAGGCCGTCAAGAAGCGCGACAACTCCAACCCGGTGTACTACGTGCAGTACGCTCACGCTCGCGTGTGCTCCATCCTGCGCCGCGCCGCCGACGTTACCGCCGAGCAGGCCGCCGAGATGGGCATGAAGGCCGTCGCCGAGAAGGCCATCGGCGAGAACGTCGATTACTCGCTGCTGACCGACCCGACCGAGCTTGCCCTTTCGCGTAAGCTCAACGAGCTCACCGACCTCATCGCCAGCTGCGCTCGCGACCGCGCCCCGTTCCGTCTGACGCACTTTGCCGAGGAACTCGCCGGCGACTTCCACAGCTTCTACGCTGCCTGTCAGGTGCTGCCGAGCGAGGGCCGTCCCGTCGACCCCGAGCTTTCGCGCGCCCGTCTGGCCGCTTGCGATGCCGTCCGCGTGACGCTCGCCCTGGTGCTCACCCTCGTTGGCGTTTCCGCTCCCGAGCAGATGTAAGCTACGGATCATTTGACCGTGTAGGTTCGGCTTTGCTGAGCCCTATAAGCCCGATCTCACATGCGGAGGTCGGGCTTTTTGCGTTTGGTGAGACTATTTGGTTTGCTGGGAAATGCTACAAAATCGCAACTATACCGGTTTACGGGGCTGAATCGCCAACTGGCGACCATGGTGCCAATAGTGAAATTAAACCCGCAGGTAGATGGCTTATTGTTTCTTGATAATGCAGGGTATGGTTGGCTTGCAGCATCCTGGCCCCGTAATCCGGCGTAGTTTTGAAAATTGTCCCTTGGGGACGGAGGAAAACGGATCATTTTTGTCTCGAAGAGGGGTGGCGGGATACCGTCCGTCACGAATTGGGCTCATCTCCTACGTTTGGACGCATATCCCGAACCATGCCGAAAAGTACGATATTAAAACCGCAGGTAGCAGACTCGTTGTTTTTGAAAAAACAAGGGTATGGTCAGGGGCTCGGGGCAAACGTAGCAGATGGGCGCGATTCGTGGCGCGGCTATTCCAGGTGCCACGGCTTCACTCCTCTGGCGCGACATTTCAAGGCGCTTTTGAGGAGGAGTGTCCCTGATGACTGGGCGTTTAAGAACGTCCAATGACTAAGTTGCAGGTGGCGGCGGTTGTGTTACACTAACGCTGCGTATATGACGCAAATATCTCGATACAGATCAATGATGTCCGTCGGTATTTGACGGAGCTAGACTGTTTAGCCGCCCTGAAGGTTTATGCAGGGAGCATGTGATCACAGGGCTTGAAAAGAAAGTTGAGCAAACACTGTGTCTGATCAACAGCAAGAAAACGAAATAACGACGACGCAGGCCGCTCCCGCTGCACCGGTTGCGTCGGACCAGGTCGCGGCGCCCGCGCAAGCCTCGGCTCCTGAGACGCCTAAGGCTGCTTCGACGCCTACGCCTGCAGCGGCTGAGAAGGCCGTGCCTGCAACTGGTGAGGAGGCTGCTCCGGCAAAGCCCAAGCGTACGCGCCGCACGACCAAGCCTGCTGCTGACGGCGAGGAGGTCACCAAGCCCAAGCGCCGTACTACGCGCACGACGCGCGCCAAGCGCACCGTTGCAGCCGACTCCTCGGCGCCGATTTCCGATGAGGTCGCGCAGGCACGTGCGTTGGCGCAGATTAGCGAGGCTCAGGTGGTGCGCGCCCGCCGTCGTGCTGCCGAGCGTGAGGCCGCGGCTCTGACCGAGCTTGCAGCCCCGTCTGTGCCCGAGACCCCTGCCGCCGACCAGCCGACCGAGAAGTCGGTACCGCGCACACGCCGTCGCACGGCTGCTAAGGCCGAGCAGGTTGCCGATCAGGTAACCCCCGAGCTCACTGAGGCTTCGGTCCGTTCCGCGACAGGGGAGGGCACATTGCCTGTTGAGCCCGCTGCGCCTGTCGAGGCCAGCGAAGTTCCCGTTGTCGATCCGGCTTTGCGCCCGCACCGTCGCGGTCGCAAGCCCAAGGCCTTCGTCGAGGCCGAGAAGGCCGCAGCCGCAGCCGCCGCCGCTCGGGATGCTGCGGCGACCGCCGAGTCTGCAACCGCTGCCGACGCGCCCGTCCAGGATGCTACGACTTCCGAGGCCGTTTCTGCCGATGCCGAGCCCGCCGACGTCCGTCCCGGTCGCAGCCGTCGTACTGCTGCTAAGCGCACGTCCAAGGCCAAGGCTGCCAAGAAGGGTGCGTCCGAGGATTCCGCCGAGACGACCGTCGATGCATCGACTGATGCCGCCGAGCCCCAGGACGTCGAACAGCCTGCGTCTGAGAAGCCCAAGCGCGGTCGTAAGAAGTCCGCTAAGGCCAGGGCGTCCGAGCAGCAGGCTGATGTCGAAGCGCAGGTCGATTCCGGCGCCGAGGCCAATGAAGCCGCTGCGGCCAATGCCGACGCCGCCGCAACCGATGGCGCCGCGCCCGCCGAGGCCGAAGACGGCGCTCGCCCCAACCGTCGCCAGCATAAGCGCAACGACGAGCGCAATGAGCGCAAGGACGAGCGCAACAACGACCGTCGCAACCGCCAGCGCGATCGCAAGCAGCGCAACAAGGAGCGTAATGCCGCTCCCACCGAGCCCACGCTTTCGCGTGAGGAGCTCGCTGCCATGAAGGTCGCCGAACTGCGCGAGAAGGCCAAGGAGTTCGAGATCGAGACGACCGGCAAGAAGAAAGCCGAGCTCGTCGAGGAGATCTACACCACCGCCGCGAAGGCCGAGGGCTTCCGCGACATCAAGGGCATCCTGCAGATTCGTCCGGACAGCTCCGGCATCATCCATGCCCATGGCTACATGAAGTCCAACGATGACGCCTTCGTGCCCGCCTACCTCATCCGCTCCGCGCGCCTGCGCACGGGCGACGTCATCGAGGGCTCGCTTCGTCCTTCGCGCGGCGGCGACAAGCGCGCCGGCCTCGCCAAAATCACGACCGTCAACGGTCTGGACCCCGAGCAGATTCGCAACCGTCCCAAGTTCGGCGACCTCACCCCGGTCTATCCCAACGAGCCGCTACGCATGGAGCACGGCAAGGACTCCATTACCGGTCGCGCCATCGACATCGTGTCGCCGATCGGCAAGGGTCAGCGTGGCCTGATCGTGTCCCCGCCTAAGGCCGGCAAGACGACGATCCTCAAGAAAATCTGCCAGTCTATCTCGATTAACAACCCCGAGGTGCACCTCATCTGCCTGCTCGTCGACGAGCGCCCCGAAGAGGTCACCGATATGCAGCGTTCCATCAAGGGCGAGGTTGTGGCGTCGACCTTCGATATGCCCGCCGACAACCACACTCGCGTGGCCGAGCTCGTTATCGAGCGCGCCAAGCGCATCGTGGAGCTGGGCGGCGATGTTGTGGTGGTGCTCGACTCCATCACGCGTCTTGCCCGCGCCTACAACTTGGCGGCGCCCGCCTCAGGCCGCATCCTTTCGGGCGGCGTCGATTCGGCGGCCCTGTATCCGCCCAAGCGCTTCCTGGGCGCAGCCCGTAATATCGAGAACGGTGGTTCGCTCACCATCCTGGCCTCTGCCCTCATCGACACTGGTTCCAAGATGGACGAAGTCATCTTTGAGGAGTTCAAGGGCACCGGCAACATGGAGCTTAAGCTCGACCGTGACCTGGCCGATCGCCGCATCTTCCCGGCTATCGACCCCGTTGCCTCCGGTACGCGTAACGAGGACCTGTTGGTTGACGAGCAGATGCGTCCGTTTGTCTTTGGTCTACGTCGCATCCTTGCCGGCATGAACAACACCGAGCGCGCGGCCGCATCGTTTATCAAGGGTCTTAAGGGCACCAACACCAATCAGGAGTTCCTGGTGCGTTCGGCCAAAAAACACAGCGACTACGAGCAGACGTTCTAGGTTGTCATCCACACGCAGCGTTAATCATCAATGCGATAAAGGGTCGGGGCTTTGAGCCTCGGCCCTTTTCTATATCGCCGCTTCGCACTTATTTTTGACCATAAGACTGGCAAGCAGCAGGTTTCCCGTTTCAATCCGACATCGTCGCTTGCAATCGACAGGGCGGTTTCGCATAATAGCTTTTAAGCTTCGTGACGGAAAACGCAGATGAAACGAACCATATACCGTTGCTTTGGGGCACAGCCCCGCTTCATCTTCTCTCGCGCAGCCAACTGAATGATGCGATTTGGGTGCTGGAAGATGGGGAGAGCTCATGGCTTCTTCTGATGCAACACAACGAGCAGTCCTTGCCGGACTTTCGTGCGGGATCGGCCTTGCCGCTCCCGTGGTTATGTATGCCGCGACGCTGCCGTTTTCGTCGGTGAACGAGATGGTCGTGGCGGGTGCGGTTCCCTTCGCCGTGGGCGCGGTGGCGGGCGTGGGTATCTATGCCGCCTCGCTGGGTATCTCCGAGTATCGTGCGCAGCGTGAAGAGCGTCTGTTCCAGCCCGATGCCATGGGCGGTGCCGCCAATCTCAATCAGCATCAAAGCGAGTTCAAGACTGCCTCGATTCCAGCTCAGCAGCAGGATGCGACTCTTTACGCTGCGGCTTCTGCTTCTCAGGCTCAGGCGGAGCAGTCTACCTCGGCATTCCTTTCCGGCCTGACTGGTGCGTTCCAGCGCCGTCATGCCGATGATGGTGTCCCTACCATCGCTCGAGCTGCAGATGCTATGGACGAGGCCGAGGCTTGGTCCATGATCGACAGTATGCTCGACGACGATTCGCCGGTGAGCTGCGACCCTGCACACTCGCGCGACGTCTATCAAGTCGCCATCGACGAGCTCACCAACGGCGGGCAGACCGGCTCCTTCAATCGCGACGACATCGCCGCCGCGGCGCGTGCCGTGTCGGGCTCCCAGGCCGCCCCTGCGGGCAGCACGGCGGCTTTCGTGGCACTCGTTGCCAACGCGGCAGCCAATAACGCCTACAACGCCACCTCGGCGGACGAGAACGCTTCTGCCGACAATTCGTACGTTGATGAAGCCATGACTGCGGACGAGGAGGCCGTTGCCGCCCGCCGTGCCGCCGAAAGCTCGTTGTGGGGCGCTCCTGCCCAGCAGCAGGCGGCTGAGGCTGCGCCGTACAATGCAAACCTCGCCAGCATGCCTATCATCTCCGGTGCCGCGGACATCGATCTCGATGACCTCGATGAGCCTGCAGCCATCACCGCATCGATTGATGCCCAAGATCGCATCGACACCGGCGACCTTCCGGACGCCTCGCTCGAGGTTGATGTTCCCATGGCCGATTACTCGGGCCACGAGGGCATGTGGGCCGCCGCCACCGCGATTCTGGATGAGATTGACGAGCCTGCTCCTGTTGCAGCCCCCGCTCCCGTCGCTGCCCCTCAGCCTGCTGCCCCCGCCTATGTCGGCCGTCACAGCGCTGTGTTCCCCGAGGATACCGCCCGCATCTCGCGCGAGAGCATCGAGCGGGCCGAGGCTATTGCCGCCGGCATTATGGAAAATCGTCGTCACGAGCGCGTCAATCAGATCCTCGAGGAAGAGATCGAGCGCCTACAGTCCTCTACCTGCAAGCGTACGGGCCGTGCTTATCTGAGCGTTATCGAGGGCGGTACCGCCAGCTTCGCGCCGCTCCGCGCGGAGGCATAACTTCTGCATGGTTAAGATCAATCGAAAATGGGCGGTTGTAACCTGCCTGATGGCGCTATTGATCTGGGGCAATTCGCTGGTTCCCGGCTCGGGGTCGGGCTCGCTGAGCCTGACGGTCATGGAAGCTATCCGCGGTTTCCTGCACGGCGTGGGACTTCCATATGAATGGGTGACCAACTTTGTTGTTCGCAAGTGCGCGCATTTTACCGAGTATATGGTGCTCGGCATCCTGGCAACGCATGCCTTTGATTTTGAGGGCCGGCGCACCTTTGACGTGCTGCTGCCCACGGCGGTGTTCCTGCTGCTGATTCCTTCGATCGACGAGACGATTCAGCTCTTTGTGCCGGGACGCGCTGGCATGATCACCGATGTGATGATCGACTGCTGTGGAGCGGCAACGGGCGTTGTGCTCCGATATCTCTTACGGTGGCTGATGTGCGCCAAAAAAGCCGCCTAGGACGTATTGTTTGGTCCTAGGCGGCCTTTTTTATTTGAGGGGTTATATGAGGCGTGGTGGCGTCGTTCCGTAGGTTGGATTTGCCGAGCGCGCCACGCCCTGTGGGTGCGTCTGCTACTGAAGCGCCTGTGCGCCCAGGGCCAGGCAGCCCATGATGCCCTGCTTGCCCTCGAGGCTGTTGTTGACAATATAGGAATCGATGTCGTTGACCTCGGGCGTGACGATATAGCCGTTGAGCATCTCGGCGCACTTTTTGCGTGCGAGCGGCACAATGGGGGTGTGGTCGGCCACGCCGCCGCCGATGATGATCTTTTGCGGTGCGTAGCACAGCGTGTAGGTCATGAGCGCCTGTGCCAGATAGCCGGCGAGCAGGTCCATGGCCTCTGGGTCATCGGCCATGTCTCCGGCGCTCTTGCCATCCCAGCGCTTTTTAACGCCGGGGCCGGCGATGAGGCCCTCGAGGCAGTTGTCGTGGAAGGGGCAGGCGCTGTGCTCGCCAATGGTGTCGCGCGGGTCGCGCGTGACCAGGATGTGGCCGGCCTCGGGATGCATCATGCCGTGCACGAGCTTACCGCCCGAGAGCACGCCTGCGCCTACGCCGGTGCCGATGGTCAGATACACAACGTCAGTGAGGCCCTGGGCGCAACCAAAGGTGACCTCGCCCAAGCAGGCAACGTTGACGTCGGTGTCGTAGCCACAGGGAATATTGAGCTCGTTTTGGATGGTGCCCAGCAGGTCAAAGTAGCGCCATGCCGTCTTTGGGGTCTCCAGGATCTTGCCGTATTGGGGCGAGGCAGGGTTGACTGCGGTGGGGCCAAAGGCGCCGATGCCCAGCGCAGTGATGCCCTTGTCGGCAAACCATGCGTTGACGGCCTTAACGGTCTCCTGCGGGGTCGTGGTCGCGATCTGCTCACGTTCCAGGACTGTACCGTCTGCATAGCCCGTGGCGCAGACCATCTTGGTGCCGCCGGCCTCGAGCGCTCCGATAAGCTGCTGCTCTGCCATAGTGTTCCTCTCTCTAGGACGAGTTGCTCCGTGACTAAAGTATAGCGCTCTAAACCATTTAAGAAAGCGCTATAAAAAGAAGCCTCGCAACGCGGCAGGCGGTGCGGGGCTTCTTTAGTTACTTTAGTTGCCGGGCCGTCCTTACCCGCGCGGTTTGATTTTATCACGCAGGGACTTGAGGTTCTCCAGTGCCGCGTTAAGCGTCTCGTCTCGCTTGGCAAAGTGGAAACGAATCAGGTGGTTGACGGGCTCGCGGAAGAAGCTCGAGCCGGGCACGGCGCCCACGCCCACCTTAGACGCGAGGTCCTCGCAGAATTCGAGGTCGCTGTCATAGCCAAACTCAGAGATGTCCATCATGACGTAGTAGGCGCCCTGCGGCACGTTATGCTCAAGACCGATGCTGTCGAGTCCCTGGCAGAACAGGTCGCGTTTGGCGGTATAGAGGTCGAGGACCTCATCGTAATAGCTGTCGTCGAAATTGAGGGCGGTGACGACGGCTTCCTGCAGGGGAGCGGCGGCGCCCACGGTGAGGAAGTCGTGGACCTTTTTGATACGCTCGGTGATTTCGGCAGGGGCGATAGTGTAGCCCAGGCGCCAGCCGGTGATGGAGTAGGTCTTGGACAGCGAGCTGCAGCTGATGGTGCGCTCAAACATGCCAGGCAGCGTGGCCATGTAGACGTGCTCATGGGGTGCGTAGACGATGTGCTCGTATACCTCGTCGGTGATGCAGTAGGCGTCGTACTTTTTGCAGAGGTCGGCGATAAAGGTGAGCTCCTCGCGCGTAAAGACCTTGCCGCAGGGGTTGGAAGGGTTGCACAGGACGATGGCTTTGGGGTCGTTGTCGCGGAAGGCCGCCTCGAGTGTCTTGCGGTCAAAGTCGAATGTGGGTGGGTTGAGCGGCACGTAGATGGGCTCGGCACCCGAAAGGATCGTGTCGGCGCCGTAGTTCTCGTAGAACGGCGAGAAGATGACGACCTTGTCGCCGGGGTTCGTGACCGTCATCATGGCGGCCATCATGGCCTCGGTGGAGCCGCAGGTGACTACGATATTCTCGTTGGGGTTCACCGGCATGCCCATAAAGTGCTCCTGTTTGGCGGCGAGCGCCTCGCGCATGGCCTGGGAGCCCCAGGTGATGGAGTACTGGTGATAGAGCGGCTTGGGGTCGCTGGCGATGGTGCTCAGGCTATCGAGCAGCTGCGCCGGGGGATCGAAGTCGGGGAAGCCCTGCGACAGGTTGACGGCGCCATACTTGTTGGAGATGCGCGTCATGCGGCGGATGACGGAATCGGTAAACGTTGCCGTGCGGTTGGAGAGTTCTTTCATGCCGGTCCTTTCGAGCATTTGCAGTGGGGCAAGTTTACTCCTATGAAACCGGTGGGATTTGCTCGAAATGGTCTCGAAAAACTCTTTTCGGTCGATTTCCAGTCTCAGCCGAACACATTAAGCGGATAGGCCG
>DBFALE010000021.1:0-51364 GCA_048230835.1 Collinsella sp. | reverse complement strand
TCATGCATGTGGCAGGAGTCAGATTCACGACGTTGTTTATATTAACTCACATCAAACGGTTTTTCATTATGTTTCGGACGAATTGTTGGACAGATGTGTTTGTCGTCCGCTTGCTCGCCGAGCGGGCGCGGGTTAAGTTTGTCGCGAGTTCCGCACGCAAAGGAAAGCACTTAATGTGCTTTCCGTCTTGCGCAGGACTGTAGAGCAGCAAACTTAACCCGCGCCAGCCGGCCCCGGAGACCCTCCCTGCCGTCACTTTGTTCGAGCCGTTGTTGTTGCTCGCCGCTTCGCGGCTCGGCGGCCCCGTTCTCCGCGGCGGGGTTGTCTAAGGTTCTTGTTGAAACTCTGCCTTTAGCTCAAATGGAAACGGGGGACGCATCTGCATCCCCCGTTTTTGTTGTGATTACTCTAGGTCAATAAACTTAGTGCTTAGGATCTTGCCGTCTTTTACTAGCATTCTGGCCATGGTGGGGCCTCGGGTGCCTCTGGGGTAGCTGGCGCTGCCCGGGTTGAGGACTAAGCAACGGCCCACTTGGGCTTCTTTGGTTACGTGGGTGTGGCCGTTGATGGCTACGTCTACGGATCCCACCGGAAGGTCTTCGCGGTAGTGGGCTACGGCGAATTTGAGGCCTTCGTAGGTAAAGAGTGCAAGACGGTCTACATCGGGGCCGTAGTCACGGTAGTAATCGTTGTTGCCCAGTACGGCCCGCACGGGGGCGATGGTGCATAGGTGCTCGTAGTCTATCTCTGACGTGAGGTCGCCGGCGTGGATGATCAGGTCTGCGCCCTCAAGCTCATCCAAGAGCGCAGGCGATAAATAGCCGTGGGTGTCCGAGATGATGTCGATACGCTTGGCGCTTGCACTGTTCATGGGATCCCTTCCGCAAAAAACGATTCGGCAGATACATACAAAAAGGCCCCACGGCTCCGCAGACGATGGGTCTACAGGGCTGCGGGGCCAGTGTGCTAGAGACTCAGAGCCTTCTTGAGCGGCACGACGCGGCGGCGCGAAACCGGCACGCGTTCGTCGACGCCCGTAATGCCCAGCTGGATGGCGCCCGAGGGCACCGTCTCCACATCCGTGACGCACGCCAAGTTGACGATATAGCGGCGGTGAACACGGAAGAAGCCAAAGTCGCAGAGCTTGGCCTCAAACTGCGCCAGCGAGGTTGTCGACAAAAAGCGATCATCGACGGTATAGATGCAGGAGTAATCGTCCTTGGCCATGATAAAGCGAATGTCGTCCACGGGAATGAGCACCTTGCGGCCGCCCTTTTCCACCGGGATACGCTCGATGGTCACCTTGCTGTCCGTAACCGGCTTGGCGCGTTGCATGACCTTCTCAATCGCGCGATCCAAGCGAGCTTCCTCGACCGGCTTCATCAGATAATCGACGGCATCCACGTCGAATGCCTCGACCGCATGGTCACTATACGCAGTCACAAACACGATCGCCGGCGGATTTTTGAGCTTATGCAGCGCCTCGGCAAGTTGCAGGCCCGAGGCACCGGGCATCGAGATATCGAGAAACACGACATCCACGCGACTTTCCATAAGCATCTCGATGGCGGAGCGGACGCTCGACGCCTCCGTGATCGTGCCGATCTTGCCCGTTTGCTCGAGCAGGAAGCGAAGCTCCGAGCGAGCCGGCGCCTCATCATCCACAATCATCGCACGCAGCATAGGGATAAAACCTTTCGTCAACTAACTACGCCGGGCATCCGTCGCATGACGTTGAGCCCGTAGCCTTTTATTTTACTCTTGAATGTCGAAGATGCTCTCTGACAAATCAAGATGAAGGAGCACTTTGGTGCCCTTGCCCGGCGCCGATTCGACGCGCGTATAGGAGTGCGGCCCATAAAAGCGATGGATGCGCTCCGAAATATTGTGCATGGCCACACCGGCGCCGCCACCCTGGGGAGAGCTGGCGTCGGGACGGGCAGAGCGCTCGTCAAACAGTCTGGCGGCGGTACCCTCATCCATGCCCACGCCATTATCGGCCACGGCAATCAAGATTGCATCCTCGCCGTCTTGGTGAACGGTCACGTCGATCCTCAGGGCGTCGTCATCGCCCATACCATGACGTACGGCGTTCTCGACAATCGGCTGGATCACGAACGCCGGCACCAGCGTATCTTCCACGTCCTCGGACACATCGAACGTCGCAAGCACGCGGTCCTCGCCAAAGCGGGCCTTCTCAAAGGTAAGGTAGCGCTTGGTCTGTGCGACCTCGCGCGAGACCGGAATAAGCGATCCCGAGTTGTCGAGCGTGGCACGATAGAACGATGAGAACTCACGAAGCAGTTCGCGGGCCCGCAGCGGGTCGGTGCGCGTAAACGATGCAATGGTGTTCAGCGTGTTGAACAGGAAGTGCGGGTTAATCTGCGCTTGCAGCGCACGCACCTCGGCGCGCGCCGTGAGTTCCTTTTGCACCTCGAGCTCGTGGATGGCGAGCTGCGTGGACAAGATCTCGGCAAAGCCCGAGGCAAGCGCGTACTGGGTACGGTCGACGGCGCGCGGGGTCTTGTAGTAGAACTTGAGCGTGCCGACGGTACGATCGCCTACCTTGATGGGGGCGATAATGCCGGCGGGGACTTGGTTGTGCGAGCCGTCCGAGCCCACGACATCCACCATACGGTTGAACGACTGCACGATGCCATGTTCGATAACGTAGCGTGTGGCAAGCGTGTGGATGGGAGAATCTGGCAGTAGTTTTTCCTCAAACTCTCCCGCGCAGGCAAGCACGTTGCCCTCGTCGGTGATGGCCACCGTCATGGCGCGCGTCTCGGGCAAAATGCGCCGGCACACCAAACGCGCCGACTCCTGCGTCAGACCGCCCTTAATGTCCTCGAGCATGGCCGAGGCCACCGAGAGCGTCTCCTCGGTGTACTGGGAGCGCACCGAATCGGGATTGAGCGTCAAAAAGATAAAGATGCACAGAAAGATGCACAACAGCGCGCAGGCAATCACCGTGGCGATCGGCTCGATACCGGTCACCAAGGCAAAAATAAAGTACACCAGCACGCAGATGGCGCAGGCAACGGCAATGATGCGAAAGATTGATATTGAACTATCGCGCTGGGCGCGGCGGTCGATCATTCGGCCCCCTCCAGGATACTGATCAGTTGTGCGTCACGCCAAAGCCCGTCCATGATCTTGGGCCAAAAGCTCTGGAAACGCAGATAGCTTGCAGCGTTTTGGCGCGCATAGGCCTTTGCCTCGACGATACCATGGCGCCAAATGCGCAGGTAGCCCTCATGCTCGCGGGTAAACACGCTGCGGACCATAGCGGTCTTGCGCACGCGGTCGTCGAGCTCGCGCGAAATCCAAGGGCCCGGGTAGGGCATGAGCGATGCCGCCGTAACGGGAATGAGCTCCTTTTGATGCGCGGCGAATGTCAACTTGGCCCGTTCGTAGTACCAACGGTATACATCCTGCATAAAGCGCGGTGAGCGCTTTTCGGACTCCGGAGGCAGATGGCGCACGGTCCACTCGTTATCGAACCACACGTCGTAGCCAAACATGCGCATGTTAAAGAGGTAATCCAAGTCCTCGCCGCGGGTGATAAACGGGTCAAAGGCCACACGCGTAAAGGCGCGGGCGTGCAGGGCCATCAGGCCGCCGCACACGTAGTTGGAGCGCGAGATGCGGGTGCCCGAGAGCGCCTTTTTCATCCAACGGTTGAACTCGATGCGCTTGGTCCACCAACGATGGCAGATGCCCGCCTTGTCCGTGGGAGCCAGCGGCGAGCCGTCGCGATCGTAGAAATAGCCGCTCTTGACCAAGATCGGCAAGCCCTGACGCGTCTGCTGCCCCAACGCATAGGTCGCGCGCTTCATAAAGTCGGCGTCGATGACAGTCTCATCGTCATCCAAAAAGATAACCGCGTCATGCCCCAGCACAGCGGCACAGGCTAGCCCCATGTTGCGGATGGCGCCGTAGCCTCGCAGGCTCACGCACTCGCCCGAACCCTTGGGCGCGATCTGAGCAACCCGGTCTGCGATGCGCGAGGCCTGGGTGTTGGTGACAACGGTGACCTTGAGCGTGGGATGCGCGTCGACAATCTCGTGCACGCGCAGCGACACATCGGCTGTGGCAGAAACGGGACAGACCACCAAAAGGATGATGCGCGGGATGTCACGTACCTGCTCAAGCGAGGCCAGGCAGCGGTCGAGTTCGGGATTGTCGGCGTTGAGTCGCGTCGAATGGTCATAGGTGCCAGGAGCGTTTGCGCAAGCGTCATCGCCCGCCCAATACGTTGGAATCACGACCGTGGCGTTCATGCCTTACCCTCCCTGCAACACAAAAACGGGACGCCGCCAAACACAGGCGACGCCCCGCGACCTAGCTGATTCCATCATACCCACTTGGGCAAATCACTGCTCGCAAGTCGCAATGTTTATTGCGGATAACCCCAAAAGAGTACCGTGGACAGGCACAATAGCCGCTCGCTCCTATGCGGCATGCTCTGCCGCCCGAGTCATGCGGGACAGGCGAACCAGCAGCATAAAGCCAACGACCAGCAGCACACCAATGGAAAGGACGCCCAGCGACGGGTTGCCGGTCAGCGAGGTGACGACCGACACCAGGAAGGTGCCCATAACGCTTGCATAACGACCAAAGATGTCAAAGAAGCCGTAGTACTCGTTGGACTTTTCCTTGGGGATAATGCGGCCAAAGTAGCTACGGCTGAGCGCCTGCACGCCGCCCTGGAACAGGCCGACCATAATGGCAAGCACCCAGAATTCAAAGGCGGTCTTTAGGAAGAACGCGGCGAACAGCACAATGCCCATGTAGGCGGCGACCGCCACCAGGATCATGTTGAGCGTGCCCACGCGTCCGGCGAGCTTGCCGTAGATGATGGCGGACGGAAAGGCCACGAACTGCGTGACGAGCAGCGCCAGGACCAACTGGGTCGAATCGATGCCCAAGGCCGATCCGTAGCTGGTTGCCATGGAAATGACCGTGTGCACACCGTCGATATAGAAGAAGAACGCGATCATGTAGACCAGCACGGTCTTGTTGTGGGCGATCTCGCGCATGGTGTGTCCGACCTCGGAGAACACACCGCCCACGATGTGGCCGATGGTGTCCTCGGGACCGCGCTCGCGACCGTACTTTTGCTTATAGGTGCGAATGAGCGGCAGGGTAAAGATGAGCCACCAGGCACCGGTGATGATAAACGACAGACGCGTTGCCAGCATGGTGGGGACACCATGAGCGGGGCCACCCATGATGAGCGCCAGGCAGATGACGAACGGCACGGTGGAACCGATGTAGCCCCAGGCATAACCCGAGCTGGACACGGCGTCCATGCGCTCGTCGGTGGTAATGTCGGGCAGCATGGCGTCGTAGAACGTCATAGAAGAGTTAAGGCCGATGGTGCACAGCACGTACACGGTCAAAAATGCCATGGCGGACATTGGGATAGCCTGCGCCAGGCAAAGCACCAGGCCCGTGAGGAAGAAGCCCAAGAAGAACTTGATCTTGTTGCCAGCGTAGTCGGCAAGCGCGCCCAGAATGGGCATGAGCATGGCGATGACCAGCGAGGCGATCGTCTGCGCATTGCCCCAGGCGACCACCAGGTCGGCCGAGGAAGCGCCGGTATTGATGGCGTTAAAGTAAATGGGCACCACCGAGGTATTGAGCAGCACGAGGGCCGAATTGCCCACATCATACATAACCCAGTTACGCTCGAGCTTGGTGTATTTCATGGACAGGGACCCTTCGTATTCGCCCGATATGCAGTTAGTTCATCGTACCCCAATTGTCCAGAACCGCCGGTAAGGATTCGGCAAAGGGGCACGCACGGGCCCTATTCCTCGCGGTCGAACTCCTCATCGGCGTCGAGTACGCGGCCGCTATAGTTGATATGGCCGGTCACGGCATCCATGTCACCGGTCTCGATAAAGCGGGCAACGGTGAGCTCGTAATCGGCCAGCGCGCGCTCAAAGACCTCGGGGAAGCTCTCGGTCGAGACCTCGTCGGTAAAGGGATTCTTCCATGTCAGATGGCCCAGGTTACCGGTGCGCTCGGGCAGCTCCGTCGTCACGCGATGGGCAAGGCCATCGAGCAGCGAGTAGTCGTGCACCAAGCCCTCAACCAGCGAGATCGCGCGCGTCTTTGCGGAGCCGGCCGGCTCAATCGCGCGGTAAAGTCGCTGCATATTGGCAACGGCAGCACCGTACTCCCCCGCCGGAATGTCAATGCCGTACACGCGTCCGGCAACATAGCTCATCAGCACGCCGGCCACGCGATTGATGCGATCGGTGGTGACGATCTCGCCCGCCGGCGGGTAATCGTCGACCGTAGCGCCGGCGCGTTTAAGCTGCAGCATCAGTACATCCAGGTCGCTCTCGATCACGGCATGAACCTGACTGCTCGAATCCTCAAGCTCTGAATCGGACTCCACGATGCCAAACTGCTGCTCATAGACAAAAGGATGGGCGTTGCGGTCGAGCACGTAATGAGACAGCAGGCCCAGCGCAAAGGCGCGACCCAAGCTGGCGTCGCGCGGCAGCAGATGCGACACGCCGTCGCGCAGGCACGCGAACTGGCGAGACATGCGCGACCGATGCATGACCTGCGCCAGCAGCGTGCAGTCGGAAACACGCGGTGTCAGAATGTGAAAGAAAAACGGGTCGGGGCCTTGGTTGCCCAAGATAAAGGCAATGCGCTCTTCATCGGACGTGATGACGCCCTGCGGAAGACGGTCGATGCTTTCCTCGCCAAACAGATGATGGGTGATAAGCGCGGGCATAATGATCCTTTCGATTTCATTCGATGCCACCCCTTATGCCCACCGCGCGCCCATGCCAAACCTGCGATGGTAAACGACGGCACGCAGACCGTCTACGCAAGCCCCAAGTGTGCTTTAACCTCGGCAGCGCGACGGCGGGACACGGGCACCGTCGAGGTTACGCGATCGAGCCTGAGCTCCATAAGACCCGTGGAACCGATCTCGACATTGTGCACGTCCTCCAAATTGACCAGATAGCTGCGGTGGACACGGATAAAGCCCTCGGGGGCCAGGCGCCGCTCGAGCGAGGAAATCGACTCATTGATCAGGTATGTTCCCTCGGCGCAGACGGCGTTGCAAAAATCGGCACGCGCCTCAAAGTAGCAGACGTCTGCGGCGGGAATGAACACCTTTTTGCCCCCGCGGTCCACCGTCAGACGCAAAGGCTGGCGCGGAGCGTGGATAACACGACGGACACCCAAGGCTGCCTCGATCTTGTCGAGTGCCTTTGACAGGCGTGCGTCCTCGACCGGCTTGACGACATAATCGACGGCATCGAGGTTATAGGCATCGGCCGCATACTCGGCAAACGCCGTCACAAACACAACCACCGGCGGCGTCTTTAGGTTCTGCAGCGTCTCGGCAAGCTCAATTCCCGAGCGACCGGGCATGGTAATGTCTAAAAACAGCACGTCGGGCTTGTTCGACAGAATCGACTCCACGGCTTCGGTGACATTGCCCGCCTCGGCAATCTGGCCCACACGCGTATCCTTTTCCAACAGATAGCGTAGCTCGGCCCTAATGGGAGGCTCGTCATCAACCACCAAGATGTTCCAGCCTTCGGACATATGTGCTTCCCCTCTTTTTCTCTCAATCCAACCGCGTGCTACGCCGTCAACGGCGCCGGCTCATGCGGCTCGCCGTTCAGCTCGACGATGACCTGCGTGCCAACGCCCTCCTGGGACTTCACGCGCATGCCAGAATCTTCTCCGTAAAAGAAATGGATGCGCTGAAGCACGTTGAAGAGCGCCAAGCCGCAGCCTCGTTTGATGGAGCCGTCGGCGGTAATGCTCTCGGGCTCCTCCAGGCGATGCTGCTCAAACAGATGCGCGCAGACCTCTTCGCTCATACCGATGCCGTCGTCCTCGACGATGATCTCCAAACCGTCATCGGTCTCGAAAGCCCTAACGTGAATAGAAAGCGGCTCGGTCTCGCGCTGCGCGTGCTTGATGCAGTTTTCGAGCAACGGCTGCAAGATAAACGGCGGCACCATGCAATCGCGCACCTCAAAGTCGATATCGACCGAGACGCGCAGACGGCCGTCGCCATACCGGGCCTGCATAAGATTGATATAGCGAGTGCCCTGTTCCACCTCGTGCTCGAGCGTGGTGAGCGTATCGGAATCAGAAAGCGTCTGACGATAGTAGTTGGAGAAGTCGATCAGCAGCGACCTGGCCTTGTCGGGCTCGGTTCGAACGAGCGACACGATGGTGCTGATGGTGTTAAACAGAAAATGAGGATCGACCTGCGATTGCAAGGCGCGCAGCTCCACGCGGGCCGTAAGCTCGTCCTGGCGCTCGAGCTCAAAGCTCGCAAGCTGCGTGGAAATGAGGTCGGCAAAGCCCGAGGCAAGCGCCGTCTGGCGCATATCGATGCTGCTCAGACGGGGATAATACAGCTCGAGCGTGCCCACGCAATGCCCGCGCACGGTAAGCGGTGCGACAATACCGGCGCGCAGGCGCGGAAAGTAGCCACCCGTCTCGGTCGAGGCATCGCGCGAGAACACGCTTTGCTCACCGCTGTTGATCACGTTGAGCGTAGTCCGCAGTACCACCGGGGTGCCCGCGGGGCATTTTGCCGAGTCCTCGCCCCAGCTTGCCAACACCTGCTTGCCGTCGGTAAAGCAGATGGCAGAGGCGATAGTTTCGGACAGGATGATCTTAGAGGCGCCCAGGGCAGCTTCGGGCGTAAGGCCGCGCGACGTGTAGGCGAATATTTTTGAAGCGATGGCGAGCGTGCGGTCGGTTGCGCTCGATGTGAGGTCGTCGGGAACGACAAAGACGTACGAGAAGAAGAAGCACAGCATGACCAAGCCGGCAATGACGACAACGGCCGGAACGGGATTGGGATTATCGGTTAGATCCCAGATGAGCAGCAGGATAAGCAGCGGAACGACAATACCGAGCAAGATGGCTTGAACCACATGCTGAGCGGTACGAAAGACCTTGGTAGAGTTGTAGCTCTTGCCCAGAATCAGCCTATTGAGACCCACCGTCATCTCCTTCTTACTGACGCACCCCATAGCAATAAAGAGGGCCGCAAGCGACCCTCTCCATTGCATTATGCATCAAATACTGTGTTTTACATCAAGCCATCGATGAACGGTAGCTTAGGCGCTGTACTTGTTTGCCTCGCCGAAGGTGCCGGCCTCGACAATCCAGCCGTCCTTCATGATGACGTCCATGTTGTCGGTGTTGAGCACGTGGATGTCGGCGGCGACGTCACCGTTGACGACCAGCAGGTCGGCGCACTTGCCGGCCTCGATGGAACCGGTCTCGTCCTCGATGTGGCACATCTTGGCACCGTTGAGGGTGGCGCAGGTGATGGTCTCGACCGGAGTGAAGCCGATCTTGTCGACGAACTCGTACATCTCCTCGATGGAGCAAGTGCCGTACGGGGTGACGAAGGAGAAGGAGTCGGAGCCGATCGTCATGACGACGCCGCGCTTCTTGGCCTCGCGCAGGCAGTCGTAGTTGCGCTGCAGCTCCTTCTCGACCAGAGTGCCCTCGTACTTGTCGTGCAGCTCGGGGACGTAGACGGGCGGATAGGTGGCGTACCAGGTGGGCAGGAAGGCGATCGTCGGGGTGAAGAAGGTGCCCTGCTCGGCCATGAGGTCCATGGTACGCTCATCGATATCGAAGCCGTGAATCAGCTGCTCGCAGCCAAAGCGAACGGAATCGTAGGCAGCGGCGTGGTTGTTGTAGCAGTGGCTCCACACGGGGATGCCGACCATCTTTGCCTCTTCGACCACGGCCTGAATCTCCTCGGAGCAGTAGTGCTGGTCGCGGCCGGAGTCCCAGCGCCAGATGCCGCCACCGGTAGCCCAGATCTTGATGGCATCGGGGTTCTCGCGCAGGCGACGGCGGACGGCCTTGCGCAGATCCCAAGGACCGTCGACCTGATCGCCCCAGGGGTGCGATTCCTTGTTGAGCTCCTGGCTGCAGTGGTGGGAGTCGCCGTGGCCGGCAACGCGGCAGAAGCCAAGGCCGGTGGCCAGAACGCGCGGGCCCTTGAAGACGCCCTTGTCGATGCAGTCACGGATCTGGATACCAAAGCGGCCGATCTCGCAGACGGTGGTGAGGCCGTGGGTGAGGCAGTCGTAGGCCTGCTTGACGGCGACGGCCTGCTTCTCGAGGAGCGGCTGCATGACCCAGTCGGTGTCATCGTCGGTCAAGTTGCCCGAGAAGTGCAGGTGGGTGTCGATCAGGCCGGGAAGGACGGTCTTGCCGGCGGCGTCGATGACCTCAACGCCCTCGGGAAGGTCCTGCATGGCGCCGGCGTACTCGATCTTGCCGTTGTCGTCGACGAGAACGAGGGAGTTCTCGACCGGCTCGGCACCGGTACCGTCGATGAGCTTACCGCCAACGATTGCATACTTAGTGGACATGGTTCCTCCTTATGGATCCATATAGTGGGCGAGGCCGTGTTGGGTTAAGGCCTCACAAAGCTACCCAAGTGGCGCCGGGTTCGGTGCACGGAAGAGAGGGGCCCGCGCACCCGATCCGCCCCGGCTCGGCGTTACTTTTTGCGGGAATTGGTGAAAGCCATGAGGGCCAGGCCAATAGCCAACCAGCCGATCACGATGCTCCACTCCACCATGTTGAGGGAGGCGGGAGAGAACGGAATCACGAGCAGGCCGATGATGATGGCGCAGGCGGCGATAGCGAGGCCGATGCCAAACTTGCCGCCGGGCACCTCGTAGGGACGAGGCAGGTCGGGCTCGGTGAAGCGCATACGCAGGCATGCGAGGGCGACCATGCCGCAGGAGAAGATGAAGGCGAGAGCCGACACGTTGGTCAGAGGGATGAGCATGTTCTTGCCCAGGAACGGACCGACGACGGTGATGACGCCCAGAACGACGCAGGCGAGCTTGGGAGCGCCGGACTTGGGGTCGACCTCGGCGAACTGCTCGGGCAGCTGGCCCTTGCGGCCCATGGCGAGCATGATGCGGCTCGTAGCGCCGTAGAAGGAGTTCATCGGGCCCATGGGTCCAAGCGTGGCGATGACGAGCATGGCCAGGTACAGAAGCATGTTGATGCCCTTGAGGCAGGCAAGCGCGGGAACCGGGCTCTTAACAAACTCATGCCAGTCGAGGATGGTGCCGAACGAGTAGATGCAGACCATGTAGAAGCCGCCAGCGGCCAGCAGGGCCAGGGAGATAATCTTGCCGAACTTGTTCCAGTTGAGGCCCTCGGCTGCTTCCTCAGCCTGCTGAGGAATGGTGTCGAAACCGGCGTAGAAGAACGGAGTCAGAACCAGGACCGACACGATGCCGGCAAACAGGCTGGTGCTCTCGGTAGCGGCCTTGCCGCCGCCAGCGCCGGTGACCTGGGAGAACACAGGCATGGCGTTGTCCGGCGAGCCGGTGAACAGCGAGACGCCCATGGCGAGCAGCATGCCGCAGAGCAGAGCCTTGGTCAGGAAGGCCTGGAGCTTGGCGGCCGAGCTAGCGCCGCGGAAGTTGAGGAAGATGACGTAGACTGCAAAGCCGAGCGCGATCAGCGTCGGGAACAGGTAGACGTCGGCCCCCAGTATGGTATAGAGCTTGACGGCGCGCAGCCACTCAAGGCCGGGCAGGCTGCCGAACATCTCGGACACGAGGGTCGAAATGGCGATGGCCTCCCACGGGCACAGGATGCCGTTGCCCAGGGCCAAAAGCCATCCGGTGATGTAGCTCAGCGTACGGCCAAAGCTACGATCGACATACTCGACGATGCCGCCCGAGATGGGAATAGCAGCCGTGAGCTCACCGAAAACAGCTCCGACGGGCACGAGGAAGATTGCACCCAAGAGGAATGCGATCATAGCGGGAACGGGACCGCCGCCCACGACCATCCAGTCGCCGACCTGCAGAACCCAACCGGTACCGATGATGGCACCGAAACCGATGGTGAAGAAGTTCCAGAGCGAAAGCGTTTTCTTCATGCCGCCGTTATCCTCGACTGCAACTTCTGCGTTCTTGTCCGCCATTGTTCCCCTCCTTTCCTGTTTGACGCCCTTGGCGTCACCCCTTGCGCGGTCCGTTTTGCCGCGCGCTTTTATTCCATGGCTTTAAGATACGGCCTTGGCGCAGCAGTGCCGCTCGCAGCTCGACCGAAGGCAGGACTGCAAAACGAGCGGCACCGTTTTTGGGACGAACGGCGGGAGACGTCATTCGTCTTGGACGCTTTCATCTTGTCTGCTTTTGAATACCTTTTGCCGTGGCGCTTGGCGCGCGGCGCGGCAACGTTCATACCATTTGTCGGGCTTTTGGCGCACATGCCCATGTGTCGTGCATCTTTTTATGTAGGATAGACAAGTTACACATGAGGCAAGGTGATTCGAATGGCATACGGATACAATGACGGCGACCAACGGCCACAAAGCGTGCGCCTTGCCGGCCGCACCACGCCAACGCCCAGAAGCACCTCCGACAACGACAGCCTGCAGCGCCCCCAAGAGCAGCCCGGGGCTTCTTCACGGCAGCAAAGCCGTACCGTGCAGCAGTCAGACCGCGTGAGTACGAGCACACGCCAACGTCAGACCGACACATTGCAGCCACGCCGCTACGATCGACATAAGACCGACTACTACGTTAAGCGCTCTTTTTCGCGACCTCAACGCGATCGCGGCAATTCCGCCCCTCACCCCGCGTCTCACACCACAAGCCACGCGCTTCCGGCCCGCCGCCTACGCCTTGCGCTTTGCTCCATCGCCGCCTGCCTCGTCTTTGTGTTTTTGGGATCCTGTATCTCCCACGGATCAGCCGGTCTTGAGCCCACTGCCGAGGACAGGCTGCTTAAAGCTCCCGTCGCGCCCGGTTACTCCTTTGCGTTCTCGACCCCACGCTCGCAATGGCAGGCCGGCACCATGCCCCACATCTACCAAATTGACCCCGCATGGTCGGAGCTGCCCTATGCCGGTGGCACTATTCGAGAAAACGCTTGCGGTCCCACTTGCCTCACCATGGTCTATATCTTTAAGACCGGCCACACCGATAAGACGCCGGTCGATGTATGCGCACTGGCCGAAGCCGGCAACTACGCCCCCACTGGTGCCACCGAGTGGTCGTTTATGACAGGCGGTGCGTGGCAGCTAGGGCTCAACGGAACACAGCTCTATAACGATCGCGAATCGATTACCCAAGCACTTCGCTCGGGTGCGCCCGTCATCGCCGCAGTGCGCCCCGGTACGTTTACCAACGTAGGCCACTACATCGTGCTCTACGGCATCGACGATGCCAACCAGATTGGCGTCTACGACCCCAACTCGGCCAGCCGCAGCGCCCGCCGCTGGGGCGTCGTAGAGGTCCTCAACGAAGTCGAAGCCATGTGGGCCTACTACTAGTCATTGGGGACAGACTTAAATGAGTGGTCATTGGGGACGCTCTTGTTTGACTAGTCATTTAAGAACGTCCCCAATGACTAAGAACGTCCCCAATGACTAGGTGAATAGCAAAAGCCCCGCAGTCGGAGCGGACTGCGGGGCTCATGAAGAGAGGCTAGTTTGTGGGCGCCTTGCCTGGCGCCCACAAGAGAGTCAGCAGAGTAGAGACTACTCGTGGATGCGGGTACCGGAGAGGCCGGCCATGGTCTCGGCGGCCTTGTCCAGAGCGCCGATGATGCAGGTACGACCCTTGCGGGAACGCGCGAACTTGATGGCAGCGCGGACCTTGGGCTCCATGGAACCCTTGCCGAACTGGCCCTCGTCGGCAAGGCGCTCGGCCTCGTCGGCGGTGATGTCCTCGAGCTCCTCCTGGTTGGGCTTGCCAAAGTTGATGGCGACATGCTCAACGGCGGTCAGCAGGAACAGAACGTCAGCATCGCAGTCCTCGGCCAGCAGCTCGCCGCCCAGGTCCTTGTCGATGACGGCGGGAACGCCCTTGTAGCAGCCCTTGTTCTCGTAGTCGCGGACGACGGGAATGCCGCCGCCACCGCAGGCGATGACGATGAACTCGTTGTCGAGCAGGTTGAGGATGGAGTCAGCCTCGACGATCTTCTTGGGATCGGGGGAAGCGACGACGCGACGCCAGCCGCGGCCGGAATCCTCGACGAAGACCTTGGAGGGATCCTCGGCCATGAACTCCTTGGCCTGCTCCTCGGTGTAGAAGGGGCCGATCGGCTTGGTCGGGTTCTTGAACGCGGGATCATCCGGGTCGCACTCGATCTGGGTGACGACGGTGGCGGCGTGCCAACGCTTATAGCGCTTGTGCATCTCGCGGCCGATGCCCTGCTGCAGGTGATAACCAATGTAGCCCTGGGACATGGCGCCGCACTCGGGCAGCGGCATCTCGGGGGTACCGATGGCATCGTGGGCAGCGGCGAAGGCGTTCTGGATCATGCCGACCTGCGGGCCGTTGCCGTGGGTGATGATGATCTCGTTGCCCTGCTCGATGAGGCCGAGGAGAGCGTGGGCGGTGTTGCTCACGGCCTCGATCTGCTCGACGGGGTTGTTGCCGAGGGCGTTGCCGCCAAGGGCGACGACAATACGATCGGGCTTGCCAAGAGGCTTAGACATTGCTGGAATCCTTTCTGTAAAAGGCCTACAACCCATTAATAACCCGCGTCCGTGCGATACGCGAGTTTATTAAGGTTTATATTCTCTTTATCGCTCATTTTATTCATTTTGAAAATAGTTGAACGGTGAACGGTCGTTTTTATCCGCTCAGCGTACAGAACCCCAGCTCAGATATGTTTACGCCATTTACGTGCGACTTTATTTTAATGGAGCAAGAATTAGACTGGATTATGCAAACTATATCTTTGCTAAACACCAAACAGAAAGCGCTAAATCTTACTCGCACTATACGAGATTCTATGCACTTATAGGACGAGTATGCATCCCTGCAAAAACAAGGGGCTTTTCATCCAGCAATAGGAATAAAGAGGGGCTCCGAAAGGGCACCCAGCCCGCAAAGCACGGGGATAGAAGGCGGCAACAGCCAAGTCCCCCATCCATCCCCAAAGTGGCGCGAGGTTTCGCGGCAAAACCACGAAACGGCGAAGGAGACGGAATACCCGACCAACCACATCCGTCATCCGCCCCCACAATCCGAGGACGTAGTCGTAGCAGGATCTGAGGGCTGACCTTCGCGGACATTCCGCAGGACGAAAGAACCCCCGCCGCACGTAGTGCGCAGCGGGGGTTCTTTCATGTCCGAGGACGTCCGCGAAGGTCAGCCCTCAGATCCTGCGGTGGGAGACCTAGGCCTCGTTGTACACCGTCTTGAGCTTCAGCAGGTGAGCGTAGCGGTCCATGGCGGCCTGCTCATTCTCCTTGAAGAGCTCCTCGGCGCGCTCGGGGAAGGAACGCGTCAGCGAAGCGTAACGGGCCTCGTTCATCAGGAACTCCTGATAACCGCCCGCGGGCTCCTTGGAATCGAGCGAGAACTTCTTGCCGGCAGCAGCCTCGGGGTTGAAGCGGAAGAGGTTCCAGTAACCGCACTCGACAGCCTTCTTCATCTCGGCCTGGCAGTTCTGCATGCCACCCTTCTTGATGGAGTGCATCTCGCAGGGGCTGTAGCCGATGATGAGGGACGGGCCGTCGTAGGCCTCGGCCTCGTGAATGGCCTTGAGGGTCTGAGCCGGGTTGGCGCCCATGGCGACCTGCGCCACGTAGACGTAGCCGTAGCTCATGGCGATCTCGGCCAGGGACTTCTTCTTGGTCACCTTACCGGCAGCGGCGAACTGAGCGACCTGGCCCAGGTTCGAGGCCTTGGAGGCCTGACCGCCGGTGTTGGAGTAGACCTCGGTGTCGAAGACGAAGACGTTGACGTTGTGGCCGGAAGCCAGGACGTGGTCCAGGCCACCGAAGCCGATGTCATAGGCCCAGCCGTCGCCGCCGAAGATCCAGAAGGACTTCTTGGTGAGGTAAGCCTTGTCGGCGAGGATCGCCTTGGAAGCGTCGCAGCCGCACTTCTCGAGCTCGGCAACGTAGGCAGCGGCAGCGGCCTTGGAGGCCTCGGCGTCGTTGACGGAGTCGATCCAAGCCTGGCCGGCGGCCTTGAGCTCATCGGACGGACCATCGGCAGCGATGATCTCCTGGGTAGCGGCGATCAGCTTCTTCTGGACGGCCTCGTAACCGACGGCCATGCCCAGACCGTGCTCGGCATTGTCCTCGAACAGGGAGTTGTTCCACGCCGGGCCGTGACCGTCCTTGTCCTTGCAGTAAGGAGCGGTGGCAGCGGGGTTGCCCCAAATGGAGGAGCAGCCGGTGGCGTTGGAAATGAACATGCGGTCGCCGGCGACCTGGGTCACCAGACGTGCATAGGCGGTCTCGGCGCAGCCGGCGCAGGAGCCGGAGAACTCCAGGTAGGGCTGCTTAAACTGGCTGCCCTTGACGTTGGCCGCGATGAGCCCCTTCTTCTCGGAGACGTTCTCGACCATATAGTCCCAAACGGGCTGCTGGTCCATCTCCTGCTCGGTGGGAACCATCTCGAGGGCGCCCTTGGGGCAAACCTTGACGCAGTTGGTGCAACCCATGCAGTCGAGCGGGGACACAGCCATGGTGAACTTCATGCCCTTGGCCTTGGGGCCCATGGCGTCGAGCGTGCGGGTAGCCTCGGGCGCGGCGGCAGCCTCGTCCTCGGTCATCGCGAACGGACGGATGGTGGCATGCGGGCACACGTAGGCGCACTGGTTGCACTGGATGCACTTGGTCTCATCCCAGTGGGGAACGACCACGGCGACGCCGCGCTTCTCGTATGCGGAGGCGCCCAGCTCAAACTGGCCGTCGGCGCAATCGACGAAGGCGGAAACAGGCAGGCTGTCGCCGTCCATGCGATCGATGGGCTCGAGCAGGTTCTTGACCTGCTGGGCGATAGCGGACTTGGTCTCCTCGGAGAGCTCGACGGGAGCGACATCCTCGGCGGTAGCCCAGTCGGCCGGAACCTCGAACTTACGGAAAGCGGTAGCGCCGGCATCGATGGCCTTGTGGTTGGCGTCGACGATGGCCTGGCCCTTCTTCATGTAGGACTTGGTAGCCGCGTCCTTCATGTACTGCAGGGCGTCCTCGGCGGGCAGGACCTTGGCCAGCGCGAAGAAGGCGGACTGGAGCACCGTGTTGGTGCGCTTGCCCATGCCGACCTTGGCCGCCAAGTCGATAGCGTCGATCAGGTAGACGTTGACGTTGTTGTTCGCGATGTAGCGCTTGGCCACGGCGGGCATGTGCTCGGCGAACTCCTCGTCGCTCCACTGGCAGTTGACCAGGAAGGTGCCGCCCGGCTTGACGTCGCGGACCATCTTGAAGCCCTTAACGATGTAGCTGGGGTTATGGCAGGCGACAAAGTCGGCCTTGGTCACGTAGTACGGCGAGCGAATCGGGGAATCACCAAAGCGCAGGTGCGAGACGGTGACGCCGCCGGTCTTCTTGGAGTCGTACTGGAAGTAGGCCTGGACGTACTTGTCGGTGTGGTCGCCGATGATCTTAATCGAGTTCTTGTTGGCGCCGACGGTACCGTCGCCACCCAGACCCCAGAACTTGCACTCGATGGTGCCGGGGGCTGCGGTGTTGGGCGCATCCTCGGCCTCGGGCAGGCTCAGGTTGGTCACGTCATCGACAATGCCGATGGTGAACTCGCGCTTGGGCTCGTCCTTCTTGAGCTCCTCGAAGACAGCGAACGCGGACGCGGGAGGCGTGTCCTTGCTGCCCAGGCCATAACGGCCGCCGACGACCTTGATGCCCGTCTTGCCGGCCTCGTAGAGAGCGGAGACGACGTCCTGGTAGAGCGGCTCGCCGATAGAACCCGGCTCCTTGGTGCGGTCCATGACGGCGATCTTCTGGACGGTCTCGGGGAGAACGTCGACGAAGTGCTTGATGGAGAACGGACGGAACAGACGAACCTTGACCAGGCCGACCTTCTCGCCGTGAGCGTTGAGGTAGTCGATGACTTCCTCGAGCACGTCGCAGAAGGAGCCCATGCACACGACGACGCGATCGGCATCGGGAGCGCCGTAGTAGTTGAACAGGCCGTAATCGGTGCCGAGCTTCTCGTTGATCTTCTTCATGTAGCCCTCGACGACGGCGGGAAGCTCGTCGTAGACCTTGTTGCAGGCCTCACGGTTCTGGAAGAAGATGTCGCCGTTCTCGTGGCTGCCGCGGGTGTGCGGGTGCTCAGGGTTGAGCGCGTGGTCGCGGAAAGCCTGGACGGCGTCCATGTCGCACATCTCGGCCAGATCCTTGTAGTCCCACATGGCGACCTTCTGGATCTCGTGGCTGGTGCGGAAGCCGTCGAAGAAGTTAAGGAACGGGGTCTTGCCCTCGATGGCGGCAAGGTGAGCCACCGGCGAAAGGTCCATGACCTCCTGGACGTTGCCCTCGGCGAGCATGGCGAAACCGGTCTGGCGGCAGGCCATGACGTCGGAGTGATCACCAAAGATGTTCAGGGCGTGCGAAGCGACGCAACGCGCGGAGACGTGGAAGACGCCCGGGAGCTGCTCGCCCGCGATCTTGTACATGTTCGGGATCATCAGGAGCAGGCCCTGGGAAGCCGTGTAGGTGGTGGTCAGAGCACCGGCGCCCAGCGAACCGTGAACGGTACCGGCTGCACCTGCCTCGGACTCCATCTCGACGACCTTGACCGGGGTGCCGAAGATGTTCTTGCGACCCTGGGCCGCCCACTGGTCGACATGGTCGGCCATCGGGCTGGACGGCGTAATGGGATAGATTCCCGCTACCTCGGTGTACGCATACGAAACATATGCGGCCGCCTCGTTGCCGTCCATAGACTTAAACTTACGCGCCATATACCCCTCTCCTCTCATATAGGTATACAGGCCCCGGCGATCGCCGGGATGTTGGCGTGATGGGATTTACGCTGTTGCTTCCAATCATCTGGCAGGCAGGCTCAGCAGCAGGTACGTGGCGTGGAGAGAAGACATGCCGAGGCGAGGGCCAGCTGATGCGCCCCACAGACCCGACCGCCCGTCTTGCACATGACCGAGCGCCGCAAAGGCCGCATGCCGGATGCTCCCGGGCACGCCCCGGCGATGGGAAGCGCCCGCAACGGAAATCCGCATGCGGGTTTATTGTACCCCGCCGTCAAGTGTAATTTCGGCAAATATAGGCGGGCGGTAAAGGTTTACCTCGGGTGACCGCCAAAGGCCAGAATGGTCCCTCCATCCCCGGACGACTGGCTCTGACGCGCCAAGGAGTGTCCCCAAGTACCGGCAGGAAAGGAACGTCCCCAACTGCCGGCTAGAGGGCGCCGAGCAGGATGGCGTAGGTGGTGGATTCGCCGAGTTTGAGCTCGTCGCCGGGGTTGAGCTGGGCGGAGCGGCCGGGCTCTACTTGAATACACACACTCGTGGCCCCGTTTACCACCACGGTGCCGTTAGTGGACGACAGGTCCTCGACAAACCATGCGCCAGACTCGTCGCACCAGATATGGGCATGGCGGGCCGAGACGTCGTCGGTAATGCCGCCCTCCCCCGTTGCCAGCGCGCCGATCTCAACGCCTTCCTCACTCGGCTGAATCCAGCGCGGGACGCTCACCACGTAGCCGTTTTGCACGCACAGCAGTCCCAGCGGATGCGCCGGCGCGACCTCGTGCTCGCCCGCGACCGAAGATGTGCTCAGCGAGCGCGGCGTCGACGTGTCGCCGCCACGGGTCGCATGAGCGCGGCGGCTCGCCCGACTTGGAACTAAGGCGGGCGTGAGAGCAAACGGCATAGGGAACGAATCTTGCGGATGTACTCCTCGACGTCAGGCAGGCAAGCCCCACGAAGTCACCGGGGAGGCCCAAGCGGCCCGGCACCACTTCCAGATTCTGACCAGGGCGAGTCGTTCGCCGGTGGCTGAAGGCTCGCTCCCACCCAAAAGGGGAGATTCGCGTTGTTCCCCAATCGCTCTCGCATCTTTCATTTTGCTCGAGGTGGGCTATAAAAACTTTCCTGGTGAAAGGCGGCGATTGGTTTCCTTTCTTTCTAGAGGAGCGCGCCTGTAATCTGTTTTCATCCTAAATCAAGTTAAGATCGGACCTTCCAGAGGCAAGTCGACTCAAACTGCAAGGCTCCATGTTGGAATAAAGAGCGCTGTCGAAGTGCCAACAACACAAAGCTTGCCAGTCTCAAATAGAACCTTTTGGGAGTCCGATTGGGCCGCACACCGAATCCCCGCTGGTGGTTTTTTATAGCTGCGCAACAATAAACAAGGTTAGTGCCAGTCCAGCATGAAATTGAGGAACGTATGCATTTTTTTCAGTAAGTGATCGTCGTTACTGCTTCGATGAGGTCACTCGCAATTGCTTTCAGGTTGACCAAGCATCAGAAGATGCGCTTCGCATATTTGAAGCATCGGGAAGAACGGTCAACTCGAAGTTGCTAACAAAGTCACTTGCTGCGAAAGGCTACGACCAAACGACCATAGCAGAACTTGAAGACGACATTGATGAGTATCAACGATTGTCTGAGCGGACTTTCTTAACAAAAGACACGCCTCGAAAACTAAGATCCATCGAACTCCACGTTTCACATGCATGCAACCTTGGTTGTAGTTACTGTTTTGCCGGTAAAGGAGATTATGGAACGTCTCCTCTGCTGATGACAGACGAGATAGCCTTCAAGGCGGTCGACTACCTCGTCGCAAGTTCATCGGAAAACGAAACGCTTGCGATCGTCTTTTTTGGTGGGGAACCCATGATTAACGAGCCGCTGATATGGAAAACGGTCGACTATTCAAAAAGAATATACCCCAATAGAAACTTTACCTATTCTATTACGACCAACGGAACGCTTTTGAATGACACTGCTGTGAATTCTTTCAAGGAGCACGGGTTTTCTGTTCTGATTAGTCTCGATGGTACAGGATGCAAGCACGATGCATCGCGCCCGTACAAGACGGGAGGCGGCTCTTTCTCCGATATCGACAAAAACGTTCGTCGTTTTTCCGAGTCGTTCCCCTTCGGCGCAAGAGCGACCTTAACAAATAATAACTGTAACCTTGTTGAAGACTATCTTCAGTTTAAAGAGATGGGCTTCAGAAGGATTTACTTCTCGCCCGTGAGCTCATTCGATGAGAATATCAAACTCGACGAACACTCATTAAACAAAATCAGGGCGGGCCTAATAGATTTGGCGGATCAATATCTCAAACAGATTGATCAAGGGGAAAAGCCCTTGTTTAGAACATTGAAAACTGCAGTTGATTTGATTATGAGCAACAGGATCGCCTTTGTCGGATGCGGGGCTGGCAGGCGTTTTATTTCCGTGACTCCCGAAGGGGACGTATACCCCTGTCACAGGTTTGTCGGGATGATGCGATTCAAAATGGGCAACATCGTCACCGGAATTGACGAAACTAGGTATATTGAAAACTGGAGTCAGGGTGTCGAAAAAAGAATTGACTGTACGGACTGTTGGGCTCGGTCTTTCTGTGGTGGGGGCTGTAGCTGGGAGGCTGCAGACGAGCACGGCTACTTGCCCAAGAGTCTACACCCTGCATCATGTGAATATAGAAAGATGTGCTACGAGATGGCTTTTGACCTTATTTCCCGCCACTCATCTTCGCAGGAGAAAAATCAACGAGAAGCTACTGTATCGGAATAAGCGGTTCAGCGCATTGCTGTCACCATTGTGGAGGTGTTCGTTCTTCTGATTACCGTCTGCGAAGCTTATTGCTACGTTCGCCGAAACCATTCTAGAAATATGGTGAACTAGACATCTTGGTTTGTTATACACAATATTGAGGTTTTTCTGCACTCAAAGGGAGGTAGTCGTGAAGCATATTCATCCGATTAATCCAGGAAGTGGCGACGAGGCAGGCGTGAAGCCGATGTCTTTTGACTGCCTCTTGGGCATTACTGACATCTGTACTGTTTATGATAAAGCAGATGGCTGTGGTGCATACGATTACTGCGACTATGACATGGATGGCGGCAGCATCTGCGTTGTAGATCACTGTGGCATTGATCAAACGTAGTCTCTAATTGGATTAAGGTGAGGAGCTGTTATGAAGCATATCCATCCTGTTGGTTCAAATGAACATCCTCCCGTTGAGCCTTGTTGTCTTGGAGTTGATATATGCAATTTTTACGACATCGCCGAGTGCCCTGTTGCGGATTGGTGCTATGTCGATAAAGAATCAAGCTGTGTTTTGCCAGCAGATTGGTGCGATCCAGTTGACGAGTAGTTTTGTGGCTAGGAACTATTTGGTCCAATTCAGAATAAGATGGGACCAAATACCAAAATCTCGTGTCTGGGAGGAGTTATGCCATTATTGCAAGGTCTCGTTGGATTAGCCTTTATACTTGCGTTATATCTGGCACCTTTTTTAATTCTATTCTTCATTATCCGACTCTTTCTTCGGAGAAAATAGGAGTGTCACGCAAACATTAGCGTAGCTTTCTTCCAATATGAGCCGAGCATTGGCAAGTGGAATAAGAAGCCCGACCGTTCGCCACATGAAAGTGATCGGACGGGCTTCTCTATTTAACCCGGGCCGCCACCCATAGCGGCTTTCCAAGCGTATTCTCAGTGCAAAGCAATCGTCAGTTTAATCCTATGCGCTGATACCGCATTTCATTTGTTCGGCTCGAATTCTACGGCCTGGCAACCCTCGCACTCTCCGGCAAATGGATTGAACGCGAAGGCAGAGATGATGTGTGCGTGGACATCGAGGCTGCTGTAGGCAACATACTGGGACATGGACCCCCGCTGCGCGTGGTATGCGGCCCGGCATATTCATTGCCGTCCAACCCCGTGTAGTTGCAGCAAAGGGTGGAACCTCAATGCTCAGCTCATGTTGTCCGTGGGACACGAGAATCGTAAGTACACTTTGGTGCGATTCTCACGCTGATACTGAGCCACCTGGAATAAGATACGTCGCGACAACACTTCGCTTCACCTCTGTCTCGACAAGATGACGTAGACTAAAGTTTCCTTTAGTAAGAGAACGAGAACTATATCTGAAAGCGTTGCGATGGCGTGAAGGCACCGAGTCCGAACCGCCTGAATGCTACGTGCATCTGCATCGCCTTTTTGTTATCTCTGCCAGTTGGGTAGCACTACACTTGTCATCATTTACCCTGGTACATGCTGCCTAAATCCACTACCCCTTCTACCGCGCCGACCATCTCGTCATCGTGAGAGACAACGATGATCAGCTGGCTTTGCTTGTTGCGCTTAACATAGGCCGCAAGCTCGGCGCGGCTTACAGCGTCTAACCCAGTCGTGGGCTCGTCGAGTACCAAAACTGACGACTTGCGTGAAATCGCCGACCATAAGTACACTCGGCGCAGCTCACCGCCCGAAAGCGCGGAGCAACGTTTCCCGAGCAACTCCTTCACGCTGTTTTCCAGCGAAAGTAGGCCATCTACACCCCGGTGATAGGAAGAAAAGGGCGTGTCGAAATACTCTAACAGCTCTTTCACCGTTTCGTCCGGCGCGAAGCACGACTGTGGGCAGCACGATATCTCTCTCGCACGTATGTAATCGAAGTCGCATTCTTCGATTGGCACGCCGTTGTATTTTACTTTGCCTTTCGATGAGTATAGCCCGAGCATCAAGTGAAGAAGTGACGTCTTGCCTCTTCCGTTTTCCCCAACTATGCAATATGTACCAGGACCGGAAAACTTGAAAGAAAACCCGCCGAGGACCTCTCGGACAGATCCGTCTGGAAGGGCAACCGAGAATTCCAAATCAGATACCGAAATGTCATTTATTTCATCGAGTTTAGCTAAATCGGTCCGATTCCACCCCGATCTCTCCTTTTCTCTCGTCGCGATAGCCGTCCTATCCCATGATGCTTTGGCATCTTGATAGGATTTGAACAATGACATCATACTTTTCAAAGTCTTAAAGAGAACCGCGAAGTATGTACCGATGATAGTGTACTCGCCTATTGACATAGTTCCGTTAATGATTCGTACTCCGGAAACAACAAGTATCACCGCTTGAAACAACGCTGCGAAAAGACCATCGAGCGATGTCAGAGAATATGATAGCTTTCCGGAGCGCAAAACTTTGGGAAAATAGCTCTTAAACCCAGCGTCGAGCGCTTGTTCGCTCTTGCCGTACGAAGATGTCAGTTGAATGTTGAGAATCTGATTAAGCTGCGATGCAATTGCGGCGTAAAAGGCGCTGTCCGCCTCTTTCTTCTCATACGTGACCCTATACAAAAGTTTCCTCAACCCAGTAATTACACAGAAATACACGATGAGGAGAATGATGGAAAACACCGCGAGAGTTGAATCAATTGACCATATGATAAGCAATACGATGGGAATGGCTACAATGGACAGCGGCGCACTGATAAAATTCGCCAAAACGAAGGATGAGACCACGCTGGAGTCGGAAATAATCCGTTGCGTTGTATAGGCTGGATCGATGGTCCGACTCACCAAGTAATCGTCTCTTTCAAAACGCAAGACGGCCTCCCTGAGAAGATCAAAGGAAAGTCTCGTGGTTATGCGAATGGAAAGTGTTCCTGCAAAATAAGTAAAGAGGGTGGAGAAAACTCCTATTGACGCAACCAGGAGCGCGAAGAGTACGGCGTCTCTTTCGCTGCGGTTACCGAGAAGAAAATCTAAGAATTTCCCGTTCACGTATGGCATGGCATAGGAGAGAGCGGTTCCAATCACCGTGATAGCAATGAAGACGAAAGCCCCTTTTGCTCTGATGAACCTCGAGAGAACGCATCGAATCAAGGAAGGCCCCAATCTACCCGCCACAAAACATCAATCACTGATACCTTACACCTCAACACAACAGGAGCGAAGATTTGCCAATGAGACTGCTTTAAGATTGCCTTGGGCCAATACGATCTCAAGCTCTTCCTACAAGAGAGTCGGAATCGGACATCTCCTCCGACGAACCTGGCAATCGGGCGGTTGAAATATCTTTTTCAACCGCCCGATTGCCACAATAGATTTGAGCATCCGCCCACAAACGTCCGCGTTTTATACCCATCAAATCCTTTGCCTTTTGTCGTCTAGACTAGAAAAATCGCTCGAAATAACGCAACCGGCCTGCTCGCTTGAAGAAACCTAAGCCCGTAACGTAGATGTGCAAACTTCCGAAACGCCTTGCGCGGCATAGTGCGTATAAACTTCGTCAACCGCCTCAGAAATATCTGAGTATCGCGCCGGGTCAAAAGCATACGATGTCGCAGCTATACCCTGCACCCATTCGGAACGCGGATTAATTGAATAGCCACACAGCATCATCATACATGCATCTAGACCTGATTTCCCAAGTATCCGACGTATTGATGAGAGCATCGCGGGTCGCCCCTGCACCATCGTCGTCACCCCTATTAGCAGTATTTACCGTTTTTCTCTAAATGCGTATCGCCACCCTTAAGAATACGAAGTGTTTTATCCAGACCCGATTGTCCTCCATCTCAAACGAAGGGATAAGGAATCTCATCCGGAATCGGCAGTAACGGAGGATTCACAACGACAAGCGAAAAACATGAGTCATCTCTCAGAGGGGAGTAAAGGCTCCCCTCAAGCACCCTAGTTTCGTCATCCAAAGAGTTGATGGCAGTGTTTTTCTTACAAAGGTCGACAACAAAAGGGTTGATTTCTACAGATGTTACATCCATGCCACAGTTGGTAAGTATCAGGCCCTGTATTCTGGGGCCAGAACACAAATCGAGAGCCTTCCGTGCGCTCTGCGGTGTAAGGCGCCAATCTCAGCAAATCTGTCCCACAATACTGCGCTGAAGAACAAGACGGAACCCCTGAGCCAAACTCCCCTATACCTTATTAAGGCTAAGACAGGCAAGTTCACGCACCCGGCATATTCCAGAATAACATCCTATTGTTTTAGATGCTCTACAAGCATGAACAGCCGCGAATCGGAAAGATCTTCTAGTTTCGCCCCGACTGACCGCCAAGGGCCAAAATGGCCCCTCCATCCCTGGGAGACCGGCTCTGGTGCGCCAAGGAGTGTCCCCAAGTGCCGGCAGAAAAGGAACGTCCCTATCTGCCGGCTAGAGGGCACCGAAGAGAATGGCGTAGGTAGTGGATTCGCCGAGCTTGAGCTCGTCGCCGGGATTGAGTTGGGCGGAACGGCCGGGTTCGACCTGAATGCAGACGCGCGTGGCCCCGTTTACCACCACGGTTCCGTTGGTGGACGACAAGTCCTCGACGTGCCAGATATTTTGAGCATCGCACCAGATATGGGCATGGCGGGCCGAGACATCGTCGCTGACGTCGGTAATATCGCCCTCGCCAGTGGCCAGCGCGCCAATCTCAACACCCTGCTCACTCGGCTGAATCCAGCGCGGGGCGCTCACGACAAAACTGTTTTGTACGCGCAGCAAGCCCAAGGGGTGCGCCGGGGCGGGTTCGCGTTCGCCCGCGGTCATCGACATGCCAAGCGAACGCGGCGTGGATGTGCCTCCGCCACAGGTCGCGTGCGCGTAGTCGATGGCATAGTTCACCGAGGACCGCACATCCGCCGAACAACCGACGGCGACAAACAGCACCAGCACGGCCTCGGCGCGCTCGGCGGGCATGAGTTCCGCCGCCTGGGACAGGCGATCGAGCGCGTTGCGATAGAGATTCGTGTCCTGGTGGCACTCTTCGAGCGCGCGTACCATCGGTTCACCTGCAGGACCGCGCACCATATTGATCACAGCCGTGGAGTCCATGGGATTGCGCTGGCGCAGGGCCAGTTGCGACATAATACGCGCAGCCGAGGTACCGTATTCGGCAAAGTAGCGATGCTGAAGCGTGCCGACCGGCGCGCGAACGATAAAGCGGGAAACCCAAGAGCGATCGGCGGCTCGGCTCTGCGGGCTGCGGCCGTCGGCGAGCGGACGGGACGAAAGCACCAAGCCGCACAGCTCGATATGGCTCAGATGCGCCGCGCGCTTAAAGATGTCAAACATGGCCCCGCATGGGGTGAGCTCAACTTGAGATGCCATGACCTAGGCCTCCTTAGTCGTAGAAATAGAATCGGACGATACTTCGACAGGTCCGCCAAAAGTACGGGCAGCTGCGGCTCCACCGGCAAGCGGAGTCGCCATCTGGGCTTTTGTGCGTCGCGGTGCCGAAACGGGAAGTTCAAAGGCAAAGCCCATCGCAAGCAAAAACCACGTAAGCGTATAGGTTGCAACCAGAGCGGCAACAAGGCCGCCCATCACGGCGCGTTGGGAAAATACGCTACATGCAGCCACAACCAGCACCGGAACCTCGCAGGCAGAAAGCGCAAGCACACCCTGCAGGAACCCCGAGCGCCGATCGCGCGCAAGTGCCCCCGCGGCAACGCCGGCTATGCCTGGCAGCGCCAACGCCAGTGCGGCAATAATGCCCGGTAGCGACCCAGACCACACGAGCGATCCCAAAGTCGCCGTCACGCGAGTGCCCGACGCCAGCAGCGCGGCCGAAACCACGACCACAGCCCAAACCACGCCACAGACGACCGTCGCGCCGACCATCAGCGCGCGACGAACCGCGCGGCCAGACGCATCCATGGGGCACGGCGTGAGCGGCTCGCCGCGAAGCGAACGACCGACATTTTGCGCATAGTGGTCACAAAACGCCGAGAGCGCCGCCTCGACCGCCGCCGGCTCGGGACGATCTTTTTGATGGCTGGACAGACAGGCCATCACCACGTCGAACAGCTGGGCATCGACAAACGCCAGCGCATCGCGTAGCTCTTCGGAATCCGGCTCAAGCCCTAGCTGCTGGGCCTGCTCGGCCGCAGCGAGCGCCACATCGGGCTCACGACGAAGCAGCTGAGTCAAATCACAACCGAGCGCATGGGCACCAATGGGATAATCGGGCCGCGTGTCCATCTTGAGACGGTAGGGGCTCGCGATGTCGCGCGTCTTTTTGCGCGAACCCGAGGTGCCCGAAGTGCTCGGCGCGGCTTCGTATGGCGCGACGCCGGCAATGAGCTCGTAAACCGTGCTTGCCGCGGCGTAGACGTCAATCGCCGGCGACATACGCAAAGCGCGCAGGTCGGGAATATCGTCGGTGAGCATCTCGGGCGGGGCATAGGCAACCGTCGCGCGACGCAGCGTGGCATAACGCTCCGTAAACGACGCCTTGCCGCCGGTACCGGCCACGGCCGACGCAGGCTCAAGCGCCAGCGACGAGCCAAAGTCGATCAGGCACAGGTCAAAGGTGCCCTCGGCAAGCTGCCGGTCAAGCGGTAGACGCGCCATGCGCACCATAATATTAGCGGGCGAGATATCGCGATGGACAAAGCCCTCGCCCACCAGGCTCATACGGCAGAGCAAATCGAACAGGTCGCGACCCAGACGCGCCGCCACGAGCGGCGACAGACGTCCGGCATCGTCCACGGCGAGTCGCGAACGCAAGCGGGCGAGCGTCTCGCCCTCGACCCATTCCATGACAATTGCAGGCACACCGTCGACCTCGCCCCAGCCATAGAGGCGGGGAAAGCCCTTAAGGCCCGAAAGGGCGCGATGGCATTCGTATTCCTCGCGAAACGCCGCCTTGAACTTGGCGACCAGCGCCTCGTGAGCGGCATCGTCGTCAAACTCATCGCGCGTCGGCAAGATGAGCTGCTTGAGTGCCACGGCCTCGCCTTGGGCGTTGACGGCACGCGTCACGCGGCCGATACCGCCACGGCGCATGGTGGCATCGTCGGCAAACAGCATCGTAAAACGACGCAGATAGGCAGGCAGTTCGTCCTGACCGAGCGCAATGGCCGGCTCAAACCCGTCGACACGCGCCAGGCGCAGGCCGACCATGGGATCGCGACCGAGCGATTGTGGTGTGGTGGATGCAAGATCGGTCATCATAGGGCAAGCGCCGCCACGTTATTGTTGAAGTTACCGAGCGCGACGTCATCATCGCCGTAATGGCCGACCCATTGACATAGGTTGGTGTAACAGCCCCACAGATTGGCATACTGCTGATACCACTTTGACCGGGGCGAGAATGTCTGACGACCGAACTCGGCTCGAATGACAAACATCTCCCCGACCAGGCTGTCGCACGGTCTGGGATCTCCCGTAGAGTTATAGGTCGAGACCACGTCATTGGCACGAGAAACATAGCCGTCGAGCATGTTGTACTTGGTCACAAGCCAACTGTGAATGCTCTCTTCTTCAGCAGCGGAAAGGCCACCGGAGTTTGCATCGTTGTCAGTGTTGCCGCCCATCGAGCCGCCGTTTCCAGACCCTCCGGTAGAGGAACCCGACCCAGAGCCGCCGCCCGAACTCGATGAACCCGAGCCGGAGCCAGAAGTATCCGAGCTACCGGGCTTTCCGGACTGCTGGGCGTCCTGCTCCTTTTGCTGCTCGACCTTATTCACCGTTGCCGCCACGCTATTGTTGGACAACCGATCGATGATCTTGGTGTTGGTGAGCACGATGGTTTTGCCATTGGCAAGCGTGACTTCGTTGTCCGGGGCCTCGGCGCCGTCCGCATCGTCGGTGCCAAACACAATATGCCCGACCACACTTGCCCAAGCATATCCAGTCGTGGTGCCCAGATCGCTTTTGACCTCATGCCCCACGCGCGGTTCGCGTGCGGCATGCGCCTGCATCATGGACGGCACGGTCATGCCATAGGCAGAAACGCCAGCTATGACCAGCACCAGCGAGCACGATAGCAGTGCGTACGCCCGCGGCGCCAAGCCCAGTCGGCGTCGTATGCGCACCGCGGCGCCGCGCTTTGTCTGAGTGCCACCGGGCCGCATGCGTTCTCCTCCAACAAAAACACGCCGCTCGGGAGCGGCGCATTCATTCGAATCCATATTTGAGTGTATCAGCGAGCCAAAAAGGTTACGCAACGAATGGACAAATTAAGGATGCGAGCGGAAGCATCCATGCGATAAGCGGATACGAAGCATCTTTGTTGCACAACAAACTCACAGTCGCACGGGGAAATTATGACTACCCCGTGCGTCGCGAGGAAAACATACGGCAGGAGCAGGCTCGCCACCTAAATCGCGCGGCGGGCCTCGATGGCGCGGCCAAGCGTAAGCTCGTCGGCATACTCCAAGTCGCCGCCCACGGGAAGGCCGCTTGCCAGACGCGATACCTCGACGCCCAGCGGCTTGATAGTGCGGGCCAGGTAGCTCGCCGTGGTCTCGCCCTCAATATTGGGGTTGGTGGCGATGATGACCTCGTGGATGTCCTCGTGGCCCAAGCGTGCCAGCAGCTCTCGAATGTGCAGCTGCTCGGGGCCAATCTTGTCCATGGGACTGATCACGCCGCCCAATACGTGGTAGAGGCCGTGGTAGCTGCCCGTGCGCTCGATCGCCTGGACATCGCGCGGCTCGCCCACCACGCAAATGCGAGTGGTATCGCGCATCGGGTCCTGGCAGATGGAGCACTCGTCGGCCGTGGCGTAGTTAAAGCAGCGGCTGCAAAAGTGGACCTCCTGCTTGACCTCCAGGATGGCCTCGGCCAGGCGGCGCGCCTCCTCGGCGTCGGCCTCCAACAGGTAATAGGCGATGCGCTGGGCCGACTTGGGACCAATGCCCGGCAGACGGCCCAGCTCATCGAGCAGTTTTTGCAGACTGTGGTTGGCACTCATATATATGCGTGTCTTAGAACGGCATGCCCGGGATGTTGAGGCCGCCGGTGATGTCGCCCATCTGCTTGTTGGCGAGCTCGTTGACGCCGCGGACGGCCTCGTTGACGGCAGCCATGATCATATCCTGCAGCATATCGACGTCCTCGGGATCGAGCGCATCGGGATCGATGGTGAGGTTGACGAGCTCCATCTCGCCGTTAACGGTCACCTTGACCATGCCGCCGCCGGCAGAGGCGTCGACGGTCTGGGACTTGAGGTTCTCCTGCGCGGCGGCAAGCTGCTCCTGCATCTTGCGAGCCTGCTTCATCATCTGCTGCATGTTCATACCGGCCATGATGGCTCCTTTACGTGCGGCCGCACGCCGAGCTGCAAGGGCAGCCGGAGCACGGCGGGACTTTCAAACTCAAAAATCGTACCACGGCGCGCGGCGAGAGAGCGGGGCGGACGTGTTACCTCAGTCGATATACATGTCCTCCAATACAAACCGCACTCAAAGATTATGCAAGGTCGAATTATGCAAGGTTGCATAATATCGCACACTCAATCTAGTAGAGCCGAATCCGGCATTTCATGTGCGCCACTAAATAGCTAAATGCCGAACCGCTGCTCGAGGCGGCGCACATGGCGGCAGGGTATAATTTGATTGCCATAGATAGTAATTTGGAGGTGCCCCATGAATGCCCCCAACGCGCTCCAAAACATCCGCTCAAAACACCCCGTTGCATATGTGGTTCTCTATCTCTTTGTCGGCTGGGCATTGCTGGTTGTCATCACCCATGCCATAGCTTTTGGAGCAGAACTGCTGATAGCCAGCTCGGACCAGCCCGTCGTCAAATGGGAGACGACCGATGAGTGCACCGACGGAACCCGAACCGTCTACTACAACAGCCCGTCCCTCTATCAAGAGTTCAAGGTCAAGATAAAGGACTTCAAGATTGTCGATGCCGAGCTAGGCGTTTATTTGGCAATCGGAGCAACCATTAACGCCGAGCAAGTCGAGTACACGGACAGCCATGCGACGTATCGCATCGACCTCAGCATCCTAGGCCGACCGTCACGCACCTGTCTGCTCGAATGCGAGATACGCGGCACCACACTACACATGTCCGAAATACAGATGCGCCCGGACAAGGGGTCCTCTTCTTGAGCAGTATACCCGCCTGCGCAGCTACTCCACCGGCTTGAAGATGGTGGCCTGGCCAAAGACGCTGCGGATGAGGGCCTTGGCCTCGTCCTCGGTCTGCGGGATGCTCGGGGCTGCGCCCTGATGGCCGAAGGGGCTGCCAGCACCGGGATTGGATTCCCAGGGAGCGGCGGGGACGTCGTCGTTTGCAGAGGCTGCGGGTGCCACAGCAGCGGCCTTGGTCGCGGACGCCGCACCCGGCACGTCGAACGGGGGCAGATCGTCCCCGCCGGCATCGGCAGCAAAACCACCGACCATAGCATCGTCGTAGGGCACCTGCTCGGATTCCCATGGCGCAGCCTGCGCAGGCGGCTGAGTCATGGGGACGGACGCGCGCTCGGGCGCTCGGGGCGCGGGCTCGGTCGGGAGCTTGCCCGTGGCAGGAGCACCGGCAGGGTTGTCGGAGCGCAGCCAAGGGGCCTTGGCCAGGTCGGATGACTTGGGCGCAGGCGCGGCAGCGGACTTGGGCGCGGGGATCGGAGCAGCCGGTTTGGGCGCAGCGGGTTCAGGCGCCGACGGGGTCGGTGCCGCTACCGGCGCCGCTTTTGGCTGCGTCGCGCTGGCGCTCGAGGATGCAGGGGGCACCGAGGACACGGGTTGCGGGTCCGCAGATACCGCAGCCCGTGCAGATGGAGAATGCTCCTCATGTTGAGGAGCCGGCGTGCCACCCCCATCCAGGACATAGTCGACGGTACGACGACCGAAGACCGCGCAGACCGTCGGCAGGACCACCGACTGCGTATCGGCGCGACCGAGCATCTTGATGGCAAAAGTCGAACCCGCGGGGAACGAGACCGTGAGCTTGGAGCCGTCGTCGGCCGTGGCGCGGGCGTTGAGCAAAAGCCCTGCGTAGGAGGCCTGACGAGCCTTGACGCGCTCGACGACCTCGGCCCATTTGCGCTGGAGCTCGCCGGCGTCCTCAACCGCGGGGGTCTCGGCAGCACCGGCGGCGGCAACCTGGGCGGCGTTGTTGGGCTTGGACACCGACACGGTCGATGCAGCAGGCGCGGAAGCCGGAGCCGCAACGGGCTGAGGTGCAGGCGTTACAGGTCTGGGCGCCGGCGCAGGAGCCGCGGACTTGGTCGCAGGCTGGGCAGCCGGAACAGCAGCGCCGCGGTCCCAAGGCATACCGCCCTGGCGCGCGGACGTAGCAGCGGGGGCAGCGGATGCCGCCGGAGCGGCAGCACGAGCGCCCGAAATGAGCGTCGGCTGTTGGGCAGCAGCGGGTACGGATGCTGCAGGCGCGGCGGCCTGAGCAGCAGCCACGCTCGCCGGCACGGCGCCGTTGGCAATCATGGCCTCCAGGCGTGCCACGCGCTCGGCCAATGCCTCAATCGTTAAATCGGCCTCGGGACGCGCCAGACGCGTGCAGGCAATCTCGAGCACCAGGCGCACGTCGCTCGCGTCCCTCATCTCCAGTGCGGCATCGTCGAGCACCGTCAGCACGCGGGCCAGGCGGTCGGCAGGATGCTCGCCAAAGGCAGCGGCCTCGGCAGCAAGCGCCTCGGCCTGCTCGGAGCCGCCCTCAAACAGCTCGGCACGGGCACCGGCAACGCAGGCAACGTACACGTCGCGCACATGCGCCACCAGGTCGCGCGTCAGCTCCAGCAGGTCATTGCCCTCCTCGACCTGCGCACGGATCAGTCCATAGAGCTCGGCAACATCGCGATCGGCAATGGCGCGGGAAAACTCGCCCAGAATCTGGTCCGAAACCTCGCCCAAAAGCGAGCGGGCGTCGTCCGCATGCACAGAACCGTTGCCAAAGACGCTCAGCTGCTCCAGCGTGGAAAGCGCGTCGCGCATACCGCCCTTGGCATGGCGCGCCACAATGGCGAGTGCCTCGTCGTCGTAATCGAAGCCCTCCTGCTCGCACACGTAAGACAGGCGATGCTCGATATCCTCGTTGCCGATGCGGTGGAAATCGAAGCGCTGGCAGCGCGAGAGGATGGTCTCCAGAATCTTTTGCGGGTCGGTGGTGCACAGCACAAAGATCACGTGCGCCGGCGGCTCTTCAAGCGTCTTGAGCAGCGCGTTGAACGCCGCCGTCGTGAGCATGTGGACCTCGTCGATGATATAGATCTTGTACTTGCCGCGCACCGGGGCAAAGTTGACGGAGTTGATGATCTCCTCGCGCACATTGTCCACGCCCGTGCGGGAGGCGGCATCGAGCTCGTAGACATCGGGGTGGTTACCCTCGGCAATGAGCTCGCACTCCTCGCAAGTACCGTCGGGCATGCAGCCGCTTGCACCCTCGGCGCGCGCCGCCTCGGCATTGCGGCACAGCAGCGCCTTGGCCAGAATGCGCGCCATGGTGGTCTTGCCCGTGCCGCGCGGTCCGCAGAACAGGTAGGCGTGGGACAGGCGCCCCTCGGTGATGGCGTGCTCGAGCGTCGAGACGATATGCTGCTGGCCCACCACGGAGTCAAAGGTGAGCGGGCGATACTTTCGGTACAACGATTCCATGGGTGCTCCCCCGGGTATACTGAGTCTTGTTGCCGCGGCGGCCATGCGGTCGCACGGCATACTGCATTCCATAATAACCCGTACGGCGAGCCCGCCGCGATAGGAGTCCAAAGAGCATGGCAGACGCAGAGAGCAACCTCGTTCCCTCCGAAGCAGCCGACCAGGTCGAGGTCGCGCTCGAGGAGCAGGCCGCAGCCGATGATGGCATCCTGTACCTCAACGAGTACCAGTACGAAAACGATCTCGTCACCGACTTCGCCCGCCTGGTCGCCTCGCCCAGGCGTCGCGGCTCGCTGTATGTCGCCGCGGCAGTTGCCGCGCTCATCGGCATCGGCATGCTGGTGGCCGGCGGCAACTGGATCAAGTTTGGCGTCGTGTTGATCGTGTTCGGCGCCTTTTTGGCCTGGTGGAGCAAGAACCTGCACCACACGCTAGCCCGCGACTTTATCGACGCCGTCGAGGCCGACGAGTCCATGGGTGGCCGCTATCGCCGCGTCGCCGCCAACGAGGACGGCCTGATGGTTTGGGGCAAGAGCGGCAAGTCGCAGTTCTTCCCGTTTGACAAGCTCGACCACGTACTCGACGGCGAGCGCATCTTTGTGGCCATGTTCGCCGACCAGGGCGTGACGATCCCCAAGGACACCTTCGTCCGTGGCGATGCCGAGCAGTTCGGCCCCTTCCTCAAGGCCCGCATCAACAAAAAACTCCGCATCGAGACCAAGAAGAAGAAAATGAAGGCCGAGAAGGCCGCCGCCGAGGCCAAGCAGGGCGACAAGCCCCAGGACAACAAGGGCAAGCAGCGCAAGCGGAAGAAGAACAAGAAGAAGCACTAGGCCGGACGCAGGGTCCAGACCCCAGACGGAGCTTAAATTGAATGTCGCCCACCTGCGCGTGCTACACTAGCAGCATCTATGCCACCGCGAACGGCTCGGCTCCGCGCCCGCCGCTCGCAAACGAACTTTAAACGCACGAGGGTTGGCCATGCCGCTTTTCTCGCAACATACCGCCCGGGTCTCGCCGGACGTTCCTTTGGAGGGCACCAGCTCTCGCGAGCTGCTCAAGCGGTACCAGCCGCTCGAGACACTTGCGACCGGCGGTTTTGGCTCCATCGAGATCTGCCGCGACACGCATCTGCGCCGCCGCGTCGCCATTAAACGCATCCCCCTTATTAACGGTGCCGGCATGCCCGCTAGCGACATCATGGATGTCCTGCGCGAGGCGCACACTGCCGCCATGCTTCAACATCCCAACATCGTGCAGGTCATCGACTTTACGCACGACACAGCCTATGCCTACCTGGTTATGGAATATGTCGATGGCATGTCGCTGGCCGAGTTTTTGCACCGCGCGGACGGCCACTCACTTACCTTTGACGAGGCCGCGGCCATTGCCGATGCCCTGGGCCAGGCGCTCACCTTCGCCCACAGTAACGGCGTACTCCACCTGGACATTAAGCCCGCCAACGTGCTCATCGACCACTCGGGCAATGTAAAGCTCACCGACTTTGGCATGGCGCGACTGTCGTCTGCCGGTGGCTTTGGCGGCTCACGCGGCGGCACCATCGGCTACATGCCGCCCGAGCAGCTCGATATCGAGACCGGCACGGTCGATGAGCGCGCCGATGTCTTTGCCCTCGCCTGTGTGATCTACGAGGGCCTGTGCGGCAACGCTCCCTTTATGGCGGCCACGCCCGCCGACTCGCTCGACCGCATCATCGGCGGCGCCACCTATCCCAGCGAGCTGATACCACACTTTCCCCCGGGAGCCGAGGCCGCGCTCATGAGCGCGCTCTCCCCCATGCCGCAGGACCGCCCCAACAGCATCGAGGCATTTTGCGACCAGCTCCTTGCCGGTCTGGGCAGCGTGCGCGAGGGCCGTCGCAGCCTGGAGCAAATGGTTGGCGAGCTTTCGGATGACGAGCAGGAGCTCGACGGTATCGAGCCGTCGCACTACGAGGACGACGCCATCGAGGTCGACCCCGTACTCGGCTGGGCGGGCACGCGCTGGAGCCATGCGCGCGACTACACCATGCGCATTATCTCGGCGCTAACGTGCGGCACCTTTAGCTTTTTGCTGATGCAAACGGCCGGGGTCGCGGCGCTTCCCGGCCTGGTCATTGCGGCTATCGCAATCGGAGCGGCGGCTGGCCTGGCCCCCCAGATTGGCTCGGCCATCTCGGCTGTGGGCTTTTTGGTGCTCATGGCCAACGCCACCATGCAGGCGCAGGGCATCCTGTCGATGTTGCCCGTCGCGGTGATCTTTGCCGCCGCCATGTCCGGTTGGTGGATCGCCTGGGGTCGCACCGAGGCTGCCGCGAGCGCCGCACTCACCTGTGCACTCGCGCTTGGCTGTCTGACCGGCAATACCTTCCTGGCAGCTGGGGTCGCCGCCGGCGTCGCGTCATTTTGGCTCGGCCCGGCAAGCGCCGCCGCGGCAACGGGCATGGGCGCGCTTTTTGCCCGTCTGGCCACGGTCGCGCTTTCAGCCGGAGGCGTGCTGGGGCTCGGTAACGTTGCCGCAGCGCTGGGAGATCCGCTCCTTTGGGCTGCCTTTGGGCTGGTCGCGGCAACTGCCGCAGCGTCATCCGCGCTGCTCAATGCCCATGCCAAGCGTGCCGACCAGGGCTCAAACCTTGCCGCAATCGCCGCCATCGCTGTCACCGGCATCGGCTGCGCAGCGGCGTCCTGTCTTGCACACCATATGGAAATTGCCAGCCTTGCAGCCGCGGTCGTCGCCAAGGCGGCGGTTGCGGGAATCCTATCCTCTATAATCGTTGGGATATGCCTATATTTGCTCGGATACCAAAGAACCTATACGGAGAGTGATCTTTCGTGAACTTCCTGAACATCTTCGAGGACCACGTGGCCGGCATCTTCGGTGCCACCCGTGCCCCGTTCTCCTTTAAGAAGCTTGCCAAGCAGGCCGCTCGCGACATGGAGGATCAGACTCTGGTGATTAACGGCGTCAACACGGCGCCGGCACTCTATACCATCCTTATCGCCGCCGACGACGATCCCATGCTCGCCCCGTTCTACCCCGAGCTTTCGCGCGAGGTCCGCGAGTTTGTGAAGGCGCAGGCCGAAAAGCGCCGCTATGTCTTTGTCGGCGAGCCCCTCGTGCGCTTTATGATCGATCCGCAGCTGCGCGCCGGCAAGTTCTCGGTCTTTGCCGAGAACGTCGATGCCCCCACGCTCGGCCGCCTGTACGAAGAAGAGCGCGCCTATCAAAACGGCCTGGGCCAGAACAACTCCGCGGCAAGCCGTGCCGCCAGCGCCCCGCGCGCCGGCCAGCAGCAGTTTGCTGCCCCGCAACAGCAGCGCCCCGCCGCCATGCCCCAGCAGCAGCCGACGCCTCGCGCCGCCGCTCCCGACCCGCTTGCCGTGGCAGACCCCTTCGCGCCTAGCGTCCCCGACCCCGCCGCAGCACCCATCCCGGTGCCGCAGACCGTCTCGCGCGACGCGCTTGCCGGCATGGGCGGAGCCGCCGCGACCGGTGCCGCCGTGGGCCTAGGCGCCGCAGCCGGCATCGCCTCCAACATGGCGAGCACTCGCGCCCCGCAGCGCCCGCTCGCCCAGCTCGTCGACGTCGTGAGCGGCGAGAGCCATAGCATCACCTCCGCACAGGTGACCATCGGTCGCGAGCGCTCAGTTTCCGACATTGCCCTGCGCGACCCCAACGTGTCGCGCCGCCACGCCCAGCTCACCTTTACGGGCTCGGATTGGTCGATCGAGGACCTCAATTCCACCAACGGCACGCTCGTCAACAACCGCCGCATTACGCGCTGCCCGCTGCGCAACGGCGATCTGCTGACGTTTGGCCTGAGTACCTTTGAATTTAGGGGATAGTCGCTTATGAACATCGATATCGTCCTTTTTGCAGGCCGCATCGTCTTGGTCGCCCTGCTCTATATCTTCCTGTTCGCCGTCATGAAGACCGGCGTGGGACTTGTGCGCGGGCAGCGCCGCGACTCGGCTATCTGGACGATTGATGTGGACAAGGGTCCGCGCGGTATCCGCGGCATCCACGTAGACATGCTCGGCCCCGTCATCGTCGGTCGCTCGCCATCTTCGGACATCTGCATCAACGAACCGTTCGTCTCGGCCTCGCATGCGCGCTTTTCGCTGCAGGGCCCGGCGCTCATCATCGAGGACCTCAACTCGCTTAACGGCACGCTCGTCAACGGCCGCCAGCTCGTGGAGCCCGCGACGCTGCGTGAGGGCGACGAAGTCCAGATTGGCGACGTGGTCATGAAGGTGAACCGTCGATGATCGACGAGGAGAACAAGTCCGCGACCATGACCGAGGCACCGGCTGCCGCCGTAGCTGCACCGGCCCACGCCGCTCCGGCGGACTCCACACCCGTGGAGCCCGAGGACACCGTGTTCTCCCTGCCTCTTTCGCATGTAACGCATGATATTTCGGATCTCGCCGATAACGAGGGCGAAGAGGATGCCGCAGCGGCGCCCTTCGGCGCACATGCTGCGGAACAGCCCACAGCGCCCGAAGCAACCCCGGCGCCGGCTCACTTTGCAGAGCCCGTCGCCGCGGCAATCAACGAGAGCGCTGCGGTGTTTGCAGCACCCGAGCCCGCCGCGCCGGCGTTTCCCATAGCCCCGGCATCCGAGGTTGCGCCCGCGTCTACGCCGGCGCCCGAGGCGGGGACATCCCCCGAGGACGGCCCTGCACCCAAGACCCCGCAGCCTGCGCCCGCAAGCGAGTCCGATGCCGTGGCCGAGCCCGCCGCCCAGTCGCAAAACACGCCCGCGCCGTCGCACTTTGCGACGCCCGAGCCTATAGACGTCAGCCCGCAAGATGACGAGTCGACCGCCCGCGTGTCCGAGGAGCCCGACTCCCCGGACACCGGAGATTCCGAATCAAACGCCGAGACAAACACCGTCTCTCCCGGTGACACAGCAGAGATCGACGTTACCGCCGTAGAGGCCAAGCTCAAAGACCCCGGGTCGACCATGAGCTTTGAGCCCCTGACCGAGGAGCGCATCGAGACCGACTCGACCTATGATGCCGGCACCACCACGCAACTCATGTGGGGCGCCCGCTCCGACGTTGGCTGTGTGCGCCCGCACAATGAGGATTCCTACCTGGTGCAGTCGCCGCTCTTTTGCGTATGCGACGGCATGGGTGGTCACGCCGCCGGCGAGGTAGCCTCTTCTATCGCTGTCGAGACTATAGCCAAGACGGCCCCACAGTCCGCCGACGCAGCACGCCTGGCCGCAGCCGTCGAGGCAGCCAACGCCGCCGTAATCGAGGCAGCCCTGAACGGCCTGGGCAAGCCCGGCATGGGCTGCACAGCCACCTGCGCCTATATCGAAAACGACACGCTCGCCATCGCCCACGTGGGTGACTCTCGCGCCTACCTACTCCACGAGGGCACGCTCATCCGCGTGACCCGCGACCACTCCTACGTGGAGGAGCTCGTGGACGCCGGCGAGATCACGGCAGACGAGGCTCGCGTCCACCCCAACCGTTCGGTCATCACCCGCGCGCTGGGCTCGGACCCCGCCATGTATGCCGACCACTTCACTCTGCATATCGAGGAAGGCGACCGCCTGATCCTGTGCTCCGACGGCCTCTCGAGCATGATTCCCGATAGCGATATCGAGAACATCGCCACGCAGTCCTCAACCGCGCAAATCTGCGTCGACAACCTAGTGGACGCGGCGCTTGCCGCCGGCGGCCACGACAACGTGACCGTAGTAGTCGTTGACCTGGTTGACGATGGCGTTATGCGCGAGGCGCAACGCGTGCGTCGCCGCAACATTACTATCGCCGCCATCCTGGCCCTCGTCTTTGTGCTGGCAGCTGGCATCTGGGCCTACACGGGTGTCACCGGCTCGTACTACCTGGGTACCTACCAGGGCAATGTCGCCGTCTGGCGCGGCCTGCCCGGCAAGCCACTCGGACTCAAGCTCCACTGGCTCGAAAGCGAAACCAGCATCAAGCTGTCCGACCTGCCCGAAGACACGCAAAACCGCCTCAAGGCGGGCATTCCGCAAACAAGTGTCGACGATGCGCAGGACACGATATCCAAGTACCGCCACCAGATCGACGAGGAGCAGACCCGCCAGGTGATCGACGCGCAAACGATTCGCGACAACACCAATCAGGGATCGACCTCCGAATCAGATTCCGAGAAAACCGCCGAACAGTCCGCCGAGGCCGAAGCCTCCGAAAAGAACTAGAAAGGGAGTGCCGCTTATGAGTCGCCGCAACACCGAGCTGCTCTTGCTCATCGCCTCGGCGTTCCCCGTCATCCTGCTGTATGCGATGTACGTGCTCACCGCGGGCGCCGCCATCTCCTTTGAGACGCTCGCCGTGCCGATCGGCCTCTTTGCCGCCTTCGCTGCGGCACATATCGCCGTGCGCATCTTGGCGCCCGGCGCCGACCCCGCCATCCTACCCATCGTATTTATACTTTCGGGCATCGGCATCACGTTCGTGACGCGTCTCGCCCCCGCTCTCGCCATCTCACAGCTCATCATCCTGTTTGTCTCGGTGGCGCTCATGGTGGGAACGCTCGCACTGGTCAAAAACCTCGACGTAGTCATGCGCTACAAGTACACCTTTGGCATTATCGGCATCATCCTGCTGATGCTGCCCATCTTTATCGGCACCACGATCTCGGGCTCCAAGCTGTGGATTCGCATCGCGGGCTTTACCATCCAGCCCGGCGAGTTCGCCAAGGTCTTTATCGTGCTGTTCCTGGCCGGGTACCTGGCCGAGAACCGCGAGCTGCTCTCCATCTCCAACCGCAAGATCCTGGGCTTTAAGATCCCTCGCCTGCGACTGCTGCTGCCGTTGTTTGCCGTGTGGGGTGTGTGCCTGCTCGTCGTCGTCTTCGAACGCGACCTGGGTTCGGCCGTGCTGTTCTACACCATCTTCTTGCTGATGCTCTACGTTGCCACGGGGCGCTTTTCGTATGTCGTTATCGGCCTTGCGCTCTTAGCCGTTGGAGCCGTGGGCGCCTACAAGTTCCTATCGCACGTTCAGGTGCGTTTCCAGGTTTGGGTCGATCCGTTTAAGGACGCCCAGGGCCAGGGCTACCAGATCGTCCAGTCGCTCTTCTCGCTTGCCGATGGCGGTCTGGTCGGTGTTGGCATCGGCAACGGCATGGCCAACAACATCCCTGTCGTCGAGTCCGACTTTATCTTCTCGGCTATCGGCGAGGAGATGGGCCTTTTGGGCGGCGGCGCCGTGCTCATCCTGTTTATGCTCTTTGCCGTGCGTGGCCTCACCACAGCTGCCCGCGCTAAATCCGACCTCGCCGCCTTTAGCGCCACGGGTCTTACGGCAGCCATCAGCTTCCAGGCCTTTTTGATCGTGGGCGGCGTCACCCGCCTGATCCCGCTGACCGGCGTCACCCTGCCCTTTATGAGCCAGGGCGGCTCCTCTCTGCTGGCGAGCTTTATCATCGTCGCGCTCCTGCTGCGCGCCGGTGACGAGGCGACCGGACGCGAGGCCGAGCTTACCGGCACCGGCACCATGGCCGCCATCACCGATGATCAGGTCGCATCTGCCGCCGCCCCGACGGGCACGCGCTTTGCCACCTCGTCTTCCTACGGCAGCGGCAGCCATTCCGTCGGCTCGCGCATGCGCCGTCGCCTGCTCGACACGCCTGAATCCGGTGTGCTCGGCCGCGTTGCTCTTGCCAACCGTCTAACCCGCGCGGTGCTCGCCTTTACGGCGCTGTTCGCCATCCTTATCGGCAACCTCACCTATGTCCAGGTCATTAAGGCCAAGGACTATCAGGACATGCCGACCAACAACCACACCATCGCCCGCTCCAAGTACATCCAGCGCGGCTCCATCATCACGTCCGACGGCGTGACGCTGGCCGAGTCGCTGCAGCAGGAGGACGGCACCTACGTACGCTCCTACCCCAACGGTAACCTGGCAGCTCACGTGGTTGGCTACGTGAGCCAGCAGTATGGCACCACCGCCATCGAGAGCGTCATGAACGACACGCTCACCGGTTCTAAGGACTACTCCAGCTGGAACAATGCCATCGCGTCGCTCGCGGGCCAGACCCAGCCGGGCAACACCGCCAAGCTCACCATCGACTCGCGTATCCAGACGGCGGCCGAGCAGGCACTCAAGGGCTTTAAGGGCGCTGTAGTGGTCATCGACCCGCGTACCGGCGCGGTGCTCGCATGTGCCAGCTCGCCCACCTACGACAACACCAACATCGATGCCCTGCTGCAGACGGGCGGCGGCGAGGACGGCTCCATGTACAATCGCGCCATGGACGCGCTGTACACGCCGGGCTCCACGTTTAAGGTCGTTACGCTTTCCGCGGCACTCGAGACCGGTACCGCCAGCCTGACCAGCACCTACCAGGCGCCCGACTCCATGGATATCGGCAACGCACCGGTCACCAACTATGCCAACGAGAGCTACGGCACCATCAGCCTGCAGCAGGCCTTTGCCGTGTCCTCCAACGTCGTCTTTGGCCAGGTGGCAAACGAAGTTGGCGCAAACACGCTCGTGCAGTTTGCCAACGCCTTTGGCTACGGCCAAAAGCTCGGCCAGGACCTGACCTCCGCGGCCTCCATCATGGCCGACCCGTCGCTCATGACCGAGTGGGAGACCGCCTGGGCCGGCGCCGGCCAGCCTGTCGGCATGGACCACACGCCCGGCCCGCAGACCACCGTCATGCAAAACGCCGTGATTGCCGCCGCCATCGCTAACAGCGGCGTGGTCATGGACCCGTACTTTGTAGCCCAGGTACTCGCCCCGGACGGAACCGTGGTCAAGACCACGCAGTCCCGCTCGCTTGGTCAGGCCGTCAGCTCCGCCACGGCCGACCAGGTCAAGCAGGCCATGCTTGCCGTCGTCCAGTCCGGCACCGGCACCGATGCCCAAATCCCCGGCGTCAAGGTCGCCGGCAAGACCGGCTCGGCCGAGACCGGCGGCACCAACGTCAACTCGATGTTCGTTGGCTTTGCACCTTACGATTCACCCACGGTCGCCATCTCGGTGGCCTTGGAGGATTTCGACAAGCATGACGTCAAGGCCGCCAAGATCGCCGGTATCGTCCTGACCGCGGCGCTTGCCGCACAGGGAGCGTGATGCCCATGATCGAATCGGACACCCGAGGCGCGCCGCGGCCTAAGGGTTAGCGGCAACGCGTCACACGGCCCCAGCGGCCACATCGTAGGTACTACACACATCGTTGAGCGAATAGTTATGTTAGGAGCAGGAATGGAACAGAGGGTCCTCGGGGGAAGATACCTCCTCAAGGATAAGGTGGGAACAGGCGGCATGGCGACCGTCTACCGTGCACAGGACCAGGTCCTCGACCGCACGGTAGCCGTCAAGATCATGCTGCCGCAGTATGCTGGCGACGCAACCTTCGCCGCACGCTTTAAGCAGGAGGCCCAGGCAGCAGCCGGTCTCTCCTCACCCTATATCGTGGGCGTCTACGATTGGGGCAAGGACGGCGACACCTATTACATCGTCATGGAGTACCTGCGCGGCACCGACCTTAAGAGCGGCATCAAGAGCCACGGCGCCCTCGACCCCAAGAAGGTCGCCCAGATCGGCTCGCAGATCAGCTCTGCGCTTTCGGTCGCCCACAAGCACGAGATCATCCACCGCGACATTAAGCCGCAGAACATCATGGTGCTGCCCGACGGCAACATCAAGGTGATGGACTTTGGCATCGCGCGCGCCAAGAACAGCCACCTCACGCAAGACAACAACGTGCTGGGAACCGCCCACTACGTCAGCCCCGAGCAGACCCGCGGTCAGGACCTCGGCCCCACCTCGGATATCTACTCGCTGGGCGTCGTGATGTACGAGTGCGCCACCGGCCGCGTTCCCTTTGACGGTGACGACGCCATCTCGGTCGCACTCAAGCAGGTCAACGAGCTGCCTATTCCGCCGAGCCAGATCAACTCCGGCGTCGATGCCGATCTGGAGCGCATCATCCTCAAGTGCATGGAGAAGGACCCGGCGAACCGCTTCCAGACGGCCGACGAGCTGCGCCAGGTGCTCAACAGCTACCTGTCCGGCCGTGCCGTCAACGTCTCGGAGCCCACGCGCATCATCGGTGCCGCCGGCGACCTGGGTGCCACCAAGACCCGCGAGCTTTCCGACTCAACGCGCGCTATGGTTCGTCCCGTCTCGGGCGTGAGCGGTCAGAATACCGCCCGTAGCGCTGTCTCGGGCTCCACGGGCTCCTACGAGGTCGAGAAGCCTAAGTCCAACAAGAACAAGATCATCGCCGCCGTGATTGCCGCCGTCGCCGTGATTGGCGTAGTGGTGGCCTTTGCCACGGGCATGTTCAGTGGCGAACAGGTCACGGTGCCCGACGTGCTGGGCAAGGACCAGGAGACCGCTATTGAGCTGATCAAGGAAGCCGGCCTTGAGGTTGGCACCGTCGACCAGAGCTACAACGACGATGTCGACGAGGGAAAGGTCGCCGAGCAGACCCCCAACGGCAACACCAAGAAGGCCAAGGGCACAAGGGTGAACCTGGTAATCTCCAAGGGCCCTAAGCCCTCCGAGAAGGTTGAGGTTCCGCAGCTCCTCGGCCTGACCAAGGACCAGGCCGAGGCCGCACTGGCAAGCGTGGGCCTGAAGGGCAGCGCCTCGGAGGAAGCCAATGAGGCCGAAGAGGGCCAGGTCTTTGAGCAGGGCACTGCTGCCGGCAAAGAGGTCGAGAAGGGCACGACCATCTCGTACAAGGTCTCTGGCGGCCCGGACACCACCTCGGTGCCCGATCTGACCGACATGACCGAGGCCCAGGCGCGCAACGCTCTCGACATGGCTGGCTTTGGCGTCGACGTGAGCTACCAGGAAAACGACTCGGTTACCGAGGGCACCGTAATTAGCTGGAACCCCAGCGGCAAGCAGAAGCCCGGCGCCACGATCACCGTCGTCATCGCCAAGAAGTCCGGCAAGGCCGGCGTCCCGGGCAACCTGTACGGCAAGAGCATCTCCGCCGCCGTCACCGCGCTCAACAACGCCGGTTTCTACAACATCGCATTCTGCGATCAGAACGGCAACCCCGTGAGCGGCAACGAAAACGCCACCGTTACGGGTGTCTCCCCCACCGGCAAGCAGTCCACCGATAGCACGATCACGCTGACGGTTTCCATCTCCGGTTCCGGCGACGACTCCGAGTCTAGCAACTAACGTCGATCGCTTGTTGCTCCGAGCGGCTTAGACCGCAAACACATTCGCTCAGAAGCGCCCGCTTGCTCCCCCAGCAAGCGGGCGCTTTTCTTTTGATGTGGGATTGCCGCCCATGGATGAACGCGGCTTTAAACCAGAAGAGCCCGGCACCATGGCGGTACCGGGCTCAATAAATCTCTGGTGCCCCCGGGCGGATTCGAAAACTCCCCCCCCCGCGGGGAAATTGGTGACGCGGGTGTCGACGGCCCGAATCCGGCCCTTAGACCAGAAGAGCCCGGCACCGTGGTGGTACCGGGCTCGGCAAATCTCTGGTGCCCCCGGGCGGATTCGAACCGTCGACACCCGCTTTAGGAGATATAATTTAATGCTACCCCCTACCATTTATCAAGCATCATTGAATATCATATAACCGCAGATAAACATAGCAGTTTGTGTCTTTTGCCTCCGGTAGCTGCGCCTACGCTTTTACAAACATATTACTAACAGCTTTAGCTAAACTGCACTCAATGAATTGTTGAAAACTATTCAAAGAAACGGAGCGCAAAGATGTCAGAACAGCCACTAATTAGCGGAAGAGGCACGTGTTGGAAAGACAAGAGATCACCTAACACCTATCGCTATTATTTTTCCCTTGGAGTCAAGGACCCTAAGACGGGGCGCTACAAACGATCCCCAACTTATACAGTTCGTTGCAAGACTAAAACAGAAGCTAAGGCTGCAATGCAGGCCAAGCTGGCTGAAATCAACTCCTCTGGCACGATCACTAAAACTAAAAAGCCCACTTTGCTTGCGTCCTACTGCTGGGCCTTTCATGAAAATAGGGACACCGAGCTTGCGCCAACGAGCTATGAAAGAGAAGCGTACGATTGCAGGCATATCGAAGACCTATTCGGTGCGTTTCAGACAATTGAGGGGCTAACTCCCGATCTAATCGAAGAAACATATGCCGAAGCTCGTCGTACGGGAAAATACAAACCATCAGAGCTTGTACGAATCAATGCGAAACTGCGTCAGATTTTGTCGAATGCAGTCGCAAAGAGAATAATTGACCGAAACCCCTGCGCTACCGTTCATGTTCGCAGACCACGCAACAAAAGAGAATCACTGACAATCGACCAAGTAGCTACCCTATGCACACATCTTCAACACATTGAGCTCACCGCCGAAGCTGTTGGTACACTAGTACTAGTGTATACGGGTATGCGGAAAGGCGAGATGCTGGGCCTCGAATGGCGCGATTGGGACCCTGCCAATAAAACCTTGAAAATTGACAGGCAGTACACCAACGACCATGAACTGAGGGCACCCAAGTCACAAGAAAGCCAACGCAAAATCCCCGTTGGAGAAACCTTGACCGAACGTCTTCAATCATGGTCAGCCATACAAAAAGAGCTCCTGGCCTCTCTGGGGCTGTCCCAGACTGGCAGCACTCCCATCATTAGCGATATTGCTGTCGAGCAAGGGATCCCTACTGTCTGTCACATGAAAAACTACATCTTCAACCATTGGTTTCGCGATTTCGCAGTTAGCTGCAATCTTGGAATCTATGAGCCGAACAATTCGACTGGCGGAAAACTATATAAGGGCATCTGCCCGCATCAGCTCAGGCATTGTGTAAGCACTTTTATGCTGGCGAACGGATCGGACGTTAGAAGCGTGCAAGGTATTCTTGGCCACGCGGACCCCAATATCACGCTCAAAACGTATACAAGCCTCGTTCAACAATCAGAAATAAAAGCAGTTAAAGGCTACGAAGCCTTCATCAACGCCTATATACAGAGAAGCGAGAAATAGCATGTTTTTCATTCATCGTTTATTTCATAATATTACGGTACTATAATACCGTTTCCGCAGGTAGATGCTTTATTTGATTGACATCTAATGAGTTTTAATACATGCTAAAGCTGTCAGATGGCTACGCATGTAGTCATAGAAACCGGCCCCCCAAGTGCTTATGAACCTGGTACGTCTTACAAGCACAGGGAGGGCCCTCATTGAAAGGATAGCTCATCATGGCTACTCCAAAGATTAGCACTCAGGCGTCCACACCGACTTTCCCCACTGGTGCCGCTCAGTGCGATCGGTTGCTCCGCGTTAACGATATCCGCGAACTCACTGGCTGGAGCGAAAACACCGCACGCAAGTTTATGCGAGAGTCCGGCAAGCTCATCCAGATCCATCGCTCTAATTACATGTTTGAAAGCTCGTTCTACGAGCTTTTCAAGCAGCTTGAAGGTCGTACCGCCCACCTTGATTAGGTGGTAAACATGAGCGAGCTTCCGTCGATTTCCGACATATTTAGCGATGATGCTACTGAGCAACGAGAGATTACGGGAAAAATGGATAAGGCTATTTTTATTTCAGTGCCCGAGTGGGCGTGCTGCGTCACCACCGTTGCCGCCGAGCGTCTCATCCTCGGCCTTGTATGGAAGTTTGGAAAACCTTCCAAAAACAAACGGCCCATGGGCTTCTGCGCTAAAAGCAAATGGATTGAGGATCACTACCGCCTGAGTAAGAACACGATATCCCGGGCCTATACCTCTCTGAAGGATAAGGGGTATATTCAAAAAGTTGGTGATGGCAGCTGGATGCTTAATTACGCCGCAATCTACCGCGCCGCGATTGAAAACGCTTGGGAGCCTCCGAAACTTTAAGCCCACAAACCGACTATCGAGGTCGTGAGAGTCGGTCACCGTCAGGATGCCCACAAGAACATGCCGCGGATGTAAAATGAAGCAGGGTCGAACCGAAACAGTTCCCGGACAATTGGCGTCCGGCCAGACACTTCGATTCGACCCTTTCTCATGCCTGCATCTAAAATACTCCCACAATCATTCTCGACATCTTTAACGCCCTCACCTCCTGCCACCAACACGTCGTAGACGCTATTTACAACGAATCGATATGGCCGCCCGTTCTTTAAGGCACGTGTTACCATGAAAATGTGCGGTATTTCTCCAACCGAAAACCTGCGTGAACGCATGACTTGAGACGCCTTTTAGAACTCACCGATCGCAGGGCGAACACAAATCAACAGCGGCCGTGCATTGTTCCCAGCCATATGGCATGGCGGAGCCATGCCTGTTGTTGATTGGAGTGCCGCACCATGGCAGACGAGAAGAAAATCAGGGAGATCTACGGCGTGAAGTCCGTCCTCGATGAGGCCGCCGAGCGGATCGAGGCGACGTGGCGGGAGAAGCTGCTGCGCGAGACGGGCGACCTCAGGACCGAGAACGCGTTGCTCAGGGCCCAGCTCGATGAATCCAGCCGCAAGCTCGCCGAGGCGACGGATCGGAATGAAAAGATTGAGGCCGACTGCAATGAGCGGATTGCCTTTATAGAGGAGAAGTTCGAACTCGATACCGCGAGCCTCGAGATCGAGAACAACGAGCTCCATGCCGCGAGCGTCAGATATCTCGCCGATGCTCGGGAACTCGACAGGCAGGTCGTCCAGCTCCATGCCGAGGCCGTGGGCATGGTCGATGAGATCGAGCGACTGCGCGGCGAGCGTGATGCCGCGCTGAAAGCCCAAGCCGAGTTGAACGACGCACTCCTGGCCCAGCGCGACCTGATGGCCGAGGTCGCCGCCCTCAAGGACTGCCTTGCCGCCTCCGAGCAGCGGGCGGCCGTGGCCGAGGCCAAGGTCGAGGTCATGACCCAGATGAAGGACGAGTAGCCCCGCGTTTCTCCTGTCAGGTTGCTGATTTCTAGGAATCTTCTAGAGCGCTTCCAGAAGGTTCCTAGAACCGGGCGCAGCATCTTCGATCGGCACGATGTCTCGGTAGATCAGGCGATGCTTGGCGTTGCACCATTTGTCGCCGTGGTAGTGGCCGAAGAACCAGGCGCGGTAGCCGAGCCGGCCGTCGAGCTCGGCAAAGAATCGCTGAAGCCGGTCGTCCAGATACTCGCGTTCGCGCTCCCGGCATAGTTGCTCTGCCAGGTCGGCAGGAGCCTCGTGAGTCACAACGTAGTCGACCTTCCAGTCCACGCGATCGAGCGAGGAACGACAGTGGTGGTCCATCTCCTCCTCGCTCGGCATCTCCTCGGGCCACCAGCTCCTCCCCTCCTTGCGATACTGCCTGTCGTTGCTCGCGGCGCCGCCCATGGCAAGGACCGTGGTTCCCGCGATGTCGAATACCCCTCCGCGCATGAGGTGCAGCACGTGCGGTCGTACCTTATGGACGAGGCCGCCGCTCCACTCCCGCACCGGCAGTTTTGCCAACATCCGGTGGTTCTCGTGGTTGCCGTCTACGAAACACGTGGTCCATGGCTTCGACTCGAACCAGTCGAGCCAATACCTCTCAGCATTCGAGCCGTCCCAGACAAAGCCGAAGTCGCCGGCCACGATCACCACGTCATCGCGCGTCAGCGTGCGGCCCAGTGGCCAAGACTTGAAGGCAAACCGGCTGGACCCGTACTCGGCCCTGCCGTGCACGTCGCCCGTCACATAGATAGCCATCAGTACGCACCCCACGGCAGGAGTTTGTCCCCGAGCCTCACGATCCGGTCACACAGCACCGTGTGCCGTTCGTCCGGGTTGCCGTCTCGGTGAAAATGGCCGTAATACCAGTGTTTATAGTCCAGGCGGTCCTCGAGCTCGTCAAGGAATCCGGTCAGCCGGTCCACATCAGGGCGTTCCCAGCCCGGGTCCGGGTAGAGCGTCGGCGAGAGCATGCGCGTCGAGCAGGTATGGGTGATGACGCAGTCGACCTTCCAGCCGACCTCGTCGAGCTTTGCCCGCGCGGCATCGAATTCGCGCTCGTCCGGGAGCTCCTGAGGCCACCAGCTGGAATACGGAACGCGGTATTCCCTGTCCACGCTCGTGGCACCGCCCATGGTGAAGACCGTCGAGCCGTCGAGCTCGAAGACCTCGCCGCGCGTCAGGCGCCGAATGGGCGAGGTGTCCGACAGGCGCTGCGTCAGCCCGCCATGCCATAACTCCACGGGGCGCTCCGCCCAGTGATCGAAGCGCTCGTGGTTGCCGTCGACGAACAGCACCGTGTAGGGGCGCGACTCCAGCCAAACGATGTCGGCGCATTCCTCAGCGGAAAAGTTCCACGGAAAGCCAAAGTCACCGGCAACGATGAGATAGTCGTCGCCGGTAAGGCCATCCCCAAGCTCCCAGTCGCGGAGCTTTTGCATGTCGAGCCCACCGTGGATGTCGCCCGTCACATAGACCGTCATCGGATCGCCTCTTCCCTCTTGTACGCCGCCAGCTCGCGCTCGACCTGCCTGTCGCCGGTCTCGTTGACCCACCAGGGCCACTTCACCCGGCCGCACGGCTCGTCGACTCCCGCGAACCATTCCCTCAGCCCGTCGAGGCTCACCGGGGAATGCCCGTTGGCATCGCAACCGACGTCGTAGCGCAGAAGGCCCTGCTTGCGGTTGAACTCGTTGTACGCGCCGCCGCTGCTGTGGATATGCCCGTGGAGGTGCCACGATCCATGGCTCATGCCCTGCCAGTCGGCCATGGGGTAATGGCTCAGGACAATCTTCTGCCCGTCGATCTTGAGCACGCAGATCGGCGGTTCCACGGTGAACGCGCCTGCGACCGCCGGCTGGGTCCAGTCCTTGTCGTGGTTTCCCGGGACGAGATGGATGCGTCTGCAGGCGATCCGCTTGCGCAGCCCATAGGCATCCTGGGCGGTCATCTTGAATGAGAAATCCCCCAGGATGTAGAGCTCGTCGTCCACGGCAACCTTGCCGTTGATGTTGTCGACGATGGCGTCGTTCATCTGCCAAATCGTCTCCCACGGGCGGTCGGTGAACTTCAGCACGTTCTCATGCCCGAAGTGGGTGTCGCTGGTAAACCAGATCATATTTATGTCTCCTTCTGTCGCTAAAAAACGTTCTCCTTCGAGGTCAGGAGACGTTTTATGAGCGACATGAGGTGCATATCCCTCATGTTTCAAGCTCCAATCTGCCGGATTTGCCCAACTAAAAGTTTACGCCCACGCGCGAACGGTCGATTTCCAGTCTCAGCCGAACACATTAAGCGGATAGGCCGTTCCCGCAGTTAGCCGAACGCCCCCGGTGCCCCTCCCAGGCCCCGGGGGCGGCATTTTCCCAGTTGAAGGAACGGTGGAGATGTGTTTCGATGGGTC
>DBFALE010000020.1:0-9747 GCA_048230835.1 Collinsella sp. | reverse complement strand
CCGGGCACGCGGCCCCACGACAGCTCGACGCTGCCGTCGCCGGCGGTCGCCGCGGGCGCGGGCTTGACGGTCCCCTCAGGCCTGCAGCGCACGAGGCTGGCGGGGCCGAAGGAGGACCAGCGGCCGTTCACGTAGGCCTGGACGAGGAAGTCGTGGTCGTAGCCGTTGGGCAGGTCGGTGGCGGTGTAGGACGTCCCGGTGAGGGACTTGGTGAAGGTGGCGTAGGTGCCGTTGGAGAAGGCCTCCGCAACGGCGTAGCGCTCGGCGCCCTCGACGGGCTCCCAGGTCAGGGTGACCTCGCCGTCGCCGGTCGCCTCCGCCCTGGGGGCGGGCGCCGACAGGCCAGCAGAGACGGTGCATGAAATTGATTCAGCCTGCGACAGCGCGGCATCTGCTGGGCTAGCAGCAATAGCCGTGGAGCATACACACAGAGACAGCGCGACCGCAAGAGATAAAGTAATTGAAAGACGCTTCATACAATCCTCCACAATTAATAACTGTCTTTATGTTATCGGAAGCCGGCATTTAATCAGTGCTCGCTCGGGCCAATGGACGATATTTACGCCAGACGGCGTTCGTGCAAAGCTAATTCAATAGCGATGCCATTCCCAGAATCACAAATCATCAAACTCACTCTCGCTGCTAAGATTGGCATCCCTTCACGGATCGCCCGTCAAGGAAGAACTCCGGCCAGCGCTGCATGAACAGCGCCTGCTCGCGCTTCCAGCGGCGCAGTTTTTCCTCGTTGGCCTCTTCCCTGCCGCGCGAGGTGAACTCGTAGTGGTACAGCTCGGCATAGGGCGTGAAGATGGTACGGTAGCCCGCCTCCCACACGCGCAGGCAAAAATCCGCATCGTTAAAGCCGACGGCGAATTCCTCGTTGTAGCCGCCGACCTGCTCAAATACATCGCGTCGCACCATCTGGCAGGCGCCCGTTACGGCACTGAAGTTACCGGGGCGCACAGCGCGGGCAAGAAAGCCCTCACTCTCCGTGAATGGTATCTTTGCTGTGGCAAATTAAAACACGCAATGCTATAGATAGACGAAATCTGATTGGCAGGCGATAAGGAGCGCCACATCTTATTATCACGGGGATTATCGCCCCAGAAAAAACCCGATGTGGCAATCGACGCTGGCGGCAGTCTTAAAGATGGTGACGTCGCCTCTCTCGATTTAGAACCGTTCGAGAATCTCCTCGGCATTCTCTCGCAGATAGATATCTAGGTCCGGCACGGCAAACTGCACATAGCCCCTCTGTGGTGCCTGAATAACCTCTCTTTGTAGCAATTTGGCCCTAATAGAGCTGATCTCATTGGTCTTTTTGCCCATGCGCTTAGCAATCTCGGCTGATTTAGACTGTTGTTTATCCTCGCACATGGCCAAAAGGTATTTGATATCGTTGAGCCCCAGTCCAGAAATCGCGGGCTCGTGAACAACATCGTGAAAACGAGCTTCTGCCAGCGCAATGCCTTCGGTAACGTCGCGCTCGCTCACGATGGCACTTTTGGCACGATGCAAGTTGGCGCGCTGCCAAATGGAGTAACCGACCAGTTGCACCAGATAGGCATAGCCCTTAGTGGCCTTAGCGGCTCTCGACAGAAGATCGTCCTCTATGGTCAAGCCAGTCGCGACAAAGCTGTCGCCCATAGAGAGCGCCACCTCCACCTGGTTGATAGGCGCCAGGTCTTCGGGGAGGGCACGACGCAAGAACGTAAGCGCCTTGCCGTTAATAAGATCCATAACACCAGCGGGTAAACCGGCAAAGGCAAGTGCGATATCTACTTTTTCCCCTGTCAAAAGCTGAACCGTAGACGCAATGTCGCGCATATCGTCAATCGGGGCGTCCTGAACTTCATCGATGGCAATAAAAAGACCCTTGGATGACTTCGCTGCCGAACTCAGCAACTTTCTAAGGCTCGGTTCTTTGGGCGCAACATCGACTTTCGCGGAAACAAAGCCGGCGTTTACGCCGACCGAAGCATTGGCCGCAAGGGAAGAATCAGCAACCTGATCCCTCAAGTCCAGCAATAGGTTAGGGCCAGCAGAAACAATAGCGGTCTTCCATCCAAGCTCTCGCGCACGATCCCTAAGGTCGCAGAGCAAAACAGTTTTTCCGGAGCCCCTCGGTCCAGCAATGCGCATGAGCCTCGCAGGTGCACCAATTCCCGCATTCAAACTCTCGGTAAACTCAAGGGCGATATCATCGCGACCAATTATGCGCGGAGGCTCAGCGCCGGCAGTGGGACGAAACGGGTTATGGAATGCTGTGACGCTCACTTATTTGCCTTCCTAGGGAATCGATTAACAGTCAATCATTGCTTATATTTCTATCGTAGACTATATCGGATAATATCGAGTTATATAAGCTTGTATAAACTTATCGCGAAAGTATCGAGCTTTCGTAATTTATCTTAGCAAGTAGTCCAACGCTGTTTTCTTCCAAGCTCATAGCGAAAGAAAGTTAAGGACTTCCTAAAAACCATTGCCTTAGACAGAGAAATACTCGCTCTCAGCGGATAAGTTCGGCCCCAGCCACGGATCGCCCGTCAAGAATAACTCCGGCCAGCGCTGCATGAACAGCGCCTGTTCGCGTTTCCATCTGCGCAGCTTTTCCTCGTTGGCCTCTTCCCTGCCACGCGAGGTGAACTCGTAGTGGTATAGCTCGGCATAGGGCGTAAAGATGGTACGGTAGCCCGCCTCCCATACGCGCAGGCAAAAGTCCGCGTCGTTAAAGCCGACGGCGAATTCCTCGTTGTAGCCTCCGACCTGCTCAAATACGCCGCGTCGGACCATCTGGCAGGCGCCCGTTACGGCGCTAAAGTTGCCCGGGCGCACGGCACGGGCAAGATAGCCCTCGCGCTTTGCCGAGAAATCCTGGTTGGCATGGGCAAGTGCGCCACGCACGCCAACCAAAATGCCAGCATGTTGCACCAGATGATCGGCAAAATAGAGTTTGGCGCCCACCACACCCGCATCGGAACGCTGCAGATAGCCCATCATCTCTTCGATAAAGTCGGCGCTTATGACCTCGGTGTCGTTGTTGAGCAGCATCAGGTAATCGCCCTTGGCGTGCTCTACGCCAAAGTTGATGATCTGGGGGTAATTGAACTCGCCCGGCCAGTACACAACGCGTGCGTTACCTTTGCCTTCAGATACCGCGGCCACGCGTTCCGGCAGGGTTTCGTAATACGCAAACGTCTCCGGATCTTCGCTGTTGTTCTCCACCAAGACGATCTCGTAGTTAGCATACGTGGCCTTCTGGGCGATCGACATCACACAGGCGTCGAGCGTCTCGACGTGGTCCTTGGTGGGAATCACAATACTCACCAGCGGCGCAGGCTCCGGCAGCGCATAGCGCATGCGGTAGACAAACGGCGTCTCGGTCTCCTCGACCGTTCCGCGAACGCCCAGCGCGTCAAAATGGCGTTGCAACGCCAAACGACCGGCTTCAATAGCATACGGCTTGCTATCGGCAGAACCGTCAGCGGTGGAACCGGGGTGCACACGCCAGTGATACAACACGTGGGCAATATGCTCAAAGCGTGCGCCCGATGCAAGGCAGCGAAGCGTCAGATCATAATCCTGGGCGCCAGCGACGTCTTCCGGCGACATGCCAATGCGATCGATAAGTGCCTTCTCCACCATCAGAAAATGCGTCACGCAGTTATGGCTATAGAGCAGGTCAACGTTGAGCCGCGTCTTAAAGACCGGCTGACCCCACTCCCCCGTTTTCTGGAACATGTCCTCGTCACAGGACAGGACCTGCGGACGCTCGCCCTCGGCCGCCTTGTTCAGCGCGGAAACATACTGGAATAACGCGTCCGGTTCCAGAATGTCATCGTGGTCCAAAAATGCGATGTAGTCGCCCGTCGCTTGCTCAATACCCGCGTTGGTGTTGACCACGATGCCGCCGTTACCGGGCAGCTCAATGCGACGAATCCGCTCGTCATTGGCGTCGGCCGCAAGATTGGACACCGCGTCCCATTCGGGCGAGGCGTCCATAAGCAGCAGTTCCCAGTTGTCATAGCTCTGGGCTAGAACCGAGTCCAGCAGCTCGCGAAGGTAAACCCGATCGGTCTTATAGCACGGCACCACAATGCTCACGAGCGGCCTATAGGCAAATGCCGCCGAAGCGACACGCTGGCGTGCCAAATCACCCGGCTTTGCGCGATGCTGCTCAAACCAACGTCGATAAGCGGCGTCGTCCGCGCGTGCATCCTTCATGCGATTCCAGCTGTCGTCGACCATGCCGTTGTACAAACGACCATCCATGGCGCAAAATCCGTTCTGGATTTGGCCCGTGGGATCAGCCGCAATCGCGACAAAATCGCGTATATCCTGAGGCATCTCCACGCTTAGATACGTTTTATTGACACGACATCCGTTTTGCTGGAGAACATCGACCTGCGACTCAAACACATGCACGGTGGCATCAATCGCATTCATGCGCGTATCGAAAATCTGGAGCTCAGGGGCGCACTGGGGGTCTCCAGCCCACTTGACTTCATAGCGCCAGACGGCGCCCTCATCTGCCGGTAAATAACGAACGGCATCAATCTCGTAGCGACCGCAGCACTCGCCGCGCTGCGTATCGCGAACAAGCGCGCACAGCGCAGGCTTTGCTTTGTAGTTAATCTTAGATTCCAGCTTGGCAATACGACTGTCAAGGCGAATGGAGCCCAGCCCTTTGCCGCCGGACGCAAATGAGACGTCAATTGTAGAGCCGTCCATAAACGGAAGCACCAAGACGACGAGCTCACGCTCATAATCGGCAACTGAGGGGCAATGCGCAAGCACGCGGCCATGATCGACCGACAGTGCCAAAGACAGCACGCAAGCGTCATTGGTCGTCGCGTGAGCAAAGGATTGGGAACCATCCTGCTCAATAAGCCCCGCGATATCCTGGCCGGCAAAACGAAGCAGCACAAACAGGCGGCCCTGACTGCGGCAAAGCGCCAAACGCTTGATACTCATCTACACCTCTCGCTTTCCCAGAGCATTCGCGGCCATGCGCTTGCACGCGCCCAGGCGCCCAAACCTCAAGACGTCGTAATCGAACATGAGCTTTTTGCACGAACGAGCAGCAGGCGCCTTACCGACAAGTGCCGCACGCACCATAGCGGCAACAGAAGGAGCACATTGCGCGAGCGCGGCATCGTTGCCCACGGCAGAACCGGCAAGCGTCACGGAAACAGCAGCAAACACCTTGCCGCAACCCGAGCTCAGCAGCCTGAGTGCATCGTACAGTACCAGATCACACAGGAAGTACGCCAGGTCATCGGCATGCTGGGCATCGAGACCGTCGCGCTGCCAGTCAGCCAGCACCGCGGAGTAAATCTTCACGTGCTCCAGCAGACGCGTCTCGTCGTCGTAGCGCATGGTGTCCATGAGCGAACCCTTGCGCGCCACGCGGTAGTCATACAACTTGTTCGAGATAAGCGCGGTCTTGCGCGAACGACCGTACACGGCAAAATCGAAGACCTGGTCCTCGCCATACTTAACGGTTTCATCGAACACGATCCCGTTGCCCAGTAAAAAAGCGCGCTTACAAGCGGTGCGCCATGCAAAGGGGCGAGACGCTTCCTTAAACAGCAGGTCGGAGCTATAGCCCACAAACGACACATCGCGCGGGCTCAGTACATAGTTAAGCCACGGATACCCCGCCTCCAACGGGTACGGGTTCGCGCCAAAGGTCAAAACATCGCAATCCTCACGCTCAAAGGCATCGACGATTACGCGGCACGCATCAGGGGAAAACCGGTCGTCGGAATCCAAAAACGCGACGACAGGAGCCAAGGACGCAGCGATTCCCGCATTGCGGGCGCTCGACAAACCACCGTTGGGCTTATCGACAAGCTTAAAGCGCGTATCCTTTTCGCAATAGGCAGCGGCGATGTCGCGCGACCCATCCGGCGAACCATCGTTGACCAGTACACCTTCCCAATCGGGCATATCCTGTGCGAGTAAGGAGTCGAGGCACCATGCCAGGCACTCCTCCACCCTGTAGATGGGAACGACGACGGAAATCTTAGGGGTAGCCATGGTCACGCGCTCCTACTGTGCCGCCGGCACGTCGTCGGGATGCGGGTTATCGCCGTAGGCGCGCTGATACGTCAGCACGCGCCAAACCAGCGGCAGGCCGCCGATCTTAAAGTAGTGTTTAAACGTATTGAGCTTGCCCGGCTTCTTAAAATCAAAGCGCGAATCGATATAGGCACGGGGCGATTTGACCATCAAACGCAGGTCGGTCTCCCCACGCGGGTCGAAGAGGGACAGGTCAAAGCGACCGGCATCCCAATCGGCCTTGAGCTCGGGAGATGCCTTCTCCCAAAACTGCTCGCGCAACTCATCGACCAGGCGCTCGTCATTCCAGCGGTACGTATCGACCTTCATGCGCATTAAAATGCCCTGAAGCTGAGCCTTAAGCTCGGGACGTTCATCCAAAAAACGTTGCATCTCGGCATATTCGTCGCACACGCAAAACACCTTATTGGGCGAATTAACAGAGCTCTTCTCATTATCCTGGCGATAGCACAAAATGGGATCCGCAATAAACGCAGCGCGCTCGGCGCACGCCCAAACCTTAAAGTTAAAGCCTGCGTCCTGATACGAGGCGCCCGGCGTGGGGAGGAACCGAATCTGATTGGCGTTGAGGAACTCGCGTCGATAGATGGCAGACCAAATGGAAGGCTTGCGGTAGAAGATACCCGGGCGATCGGCGGGGCGATACGCCGCGCCCGTCATATGCTCGTCGATTATCCCAAAAAGCTCTCGGCGCTCGCTGGGCGTGGACCAATACAGATAGAAATCGCCTTTAACCACATCGGCGTGCTCGGCATCGGCCTTGGCAACCAGCTTTTGAAGCGAATCCTCGAACATAAAGTCATCGGACTCCAAAATGCCTACGTACTCGCCACGCGCCATCTCCAAGCCGCGGTTCATCGAGTCGCCGTAGCCGCTGTTTACCTTGTCAATCATCTTGACGCGTGCATCGCACTCCATGTACTCGCGGATGATATCCGGCGAGCTATCGGTAGAGCCATCGTTGATGCAAATGATCTCAATGTTCTTGAGCGTCTGCGCAACGGCAGAATCGAGGCACTCGCGCAGGTAGCGCTCAACATTGCAGATGGGAACAAGCAGCGAAACTTTAGGGGTATCAGAGTTCTGCAAGAGAACCTCCTGTTGAATAGCGTGTAACAGGGTTATTTTAGCAGTGAAGCAACAGACAACGGCAGCGCCTAGAATTAGATAAAGCGCTCCAGGCAGGCTTTGAGACCGCGGGTCGAAAGATAGAACAGCGTGGCGTCTGCCATCGAAACGCTCGAGGTCGCCGCAACGAGCTTATGGGCAACACGGCGAACGGCGCCCTTGGCAGGCATATCCGCCCACTCCGTTCCCAAAAACGTCGTGAAATCCATATTGACGCGACCGGCCACACGACGGAAACCATCGGCGTCCAGACGCGCCAAGTCAAACACAATAAGGTCTAGGAACCAAGTGATCAGCTCGCCGGGGCACAGGTCCAAAAGGCCGTAACCCGCCCAATCCTCCAAAACTTCCTCGAGCATCCTCATGTGGGTATCAAGCTTTTTGGCGCGGGCCTCGGCGCTGTTGAACTCGTGCGTAGCCGAGTCGTTCTCCATCACGTAGTGGTAGAACTTGTCCGGCATGACAACGGTCTTGCGGGCAAGCGCATAGGCCGCAAATTGGAATACGACATCCTCGCCCAAGGCCAAGCCGGGGGCAAAGCGAATGCCTTCGCGATTGAGCAGCTCGCGCGAAAAAGCCGCGCGGCAGGCATAGGGCTGTGCGTTTGCGTGGAACAGCAGCTGGGGATTACGGGCGCCAAAAGTGCCCGCCTTGGGACTCATGAGTTGCTGGACGCGTTTAGGTGCGGCGTCGGACGGCTCGCAAACGCCGCCAAAAACGGCGACCTCGGCATCTGAAGACTCCATGGCATGCAGCACGCACTCGACCGTCTGGGCGTCGATGTAATCGTCGGCGTCTACAAAGAAAACCACCTCGCCCTTGGCGGCATCGATTCCGGCATTTCGAGCGCACGAGACGCCCGCGTTTTCCTGGTCAATCACCAGCACACGGTCGACGGTCTGCGCAATTTGACGCAAGACGCCCAGCGAATCGTCAGCCGAACCGTCGTTGACGCAGACAACCTGAATCGAGCGCTCAGACTGGGCCAGCAGCGAATCGAGGCATCGCTGAACCGAGTTTGCGGAGTTGTATACGGGAACGACAATGGTCGCTTTGGGGCTCGTGGCTTCTCCCATACCGACCTACCCCCTCAGCGATTCGATGAGGAAGGCGGCAAGTACGCCGGGGCCTCCAACCGATGCGTAGTATTTGGCGCGCCCCAAGGCACCATCCTTCGCAAAACTCGGATGCTCGTCAACCCAGCCCTCAGGATCTTTAAGGATGGCAGCGAGATTCGCACGCTTCCATGGCTTCAGATCGTCCAGCGAAAACTCCCCGGCGTCCAAGGCAGCTTGAAACTCCTTGGCCATCTGCACCAGGAACTCCTTATAAAATTTGGGCGCCAAGCGCACATAGTTCCACATATACGAATCGTACTTAATGAGCTGATTGAACTTGAGTATGCGCGCGACGTCATCACTTGCGTGGTCGCGGGCATATTCCTCACTGATCCAACGCTCAATCTCGGCATACTCGGCATTGACGCAAAAGACCTTAGCCGAAGAATTGACCGAGGAGCTCTCGTTGTCCTGACGATACGAAAGCACAGCATCGTGCAGGTAAACAGCCTTGTCGGCGCATGCGATCACCTTAAAGGCAAACGACGTGTCCTGAAAGGATGCTCCCGGAGTCGGCAGAAACTTGATGCCGTTGCGCTCAAGAAAATCACGGCGGTACACGGCCGACCAAATCGACGGCTTTTGCTTAAAGAACTGCGTCGTATCGCTCGGGTGTACCGGCTTGCCGCAGTCCTTGGGCCTAAACATCTCGTGTAGCGAGCGGCGCTCCTCGGGCTTAGACCAGTAAAAATCAAAATTCGCCTTCGCAAAATCGGCGTTGCAGCGCTCGGCAGCTGACACGAGCTTTTCCAGCGCATCGGGCGCCATAAAGTCATCGGACTCCAGAATGCCGATGTACTTGCCGCGCGCCATATCGAGCCCGCGGTTCATAGAGTCGCCGTAACCACTGTTGTCCTTATCAATCATCTTCACACGCGCATCGCGCTCCATATACTCGTGGATAATCGCCGGCGAGTTGTCGGTCGACCCGTCGTTAATGCAGATGATCTCAATATCCTTGAGCGTCTGCGCCAGGGCGGAATCGAGACACTCGCGCAGGTAGCGCTGAACATTGTAAATGGGAATAAGCAGCGACAGAACAGGGCTGCCAGAGGCGTTAGTAGACAAATGTGCTCCTTAGGAAATACCTGTCGTTTCATGGTATCAAAGGGTCAGCGCGCCAGCGGGCGTTTATATAATCTATGGAGCCTCTTGCGGGCAACCTTGAATATCAACTTCATCCGAACACCTCCCATATTCATCCGTACATGTACGGATGAATATGGGAATCCGATACCCTGAGGGCCGGGCCGGCCGGCCCCGGGAGATCGGAGGACTGGATTGGCTACACTGATGTGGACAGTTCCGGGAGGGGCGCAGGAGACGGGAGGGCCGTATATGAGGGACCCCAGGCACCCGAGGCATTTCACCGACGAGTTCAAGAGGCAGATAGTCGACCTCTACAACGCCGGCAAGC
>DBFALE010000019.1:0-55162 GCA_048230835.1 Collinsella sp. | reverse complement strand
CCCTCAGACTCCCTTCTTCGCATCGCGGCGATAAACCGAAAGCTATCAGTTATTGGCTTCGGCGCGCTTTTTGGCGGCGAGCTTCTTACGGAGTTCGGTTTCGAGCACACGCTTACGCATACGCAGGCTCTTGGGGGTGATTTCCAGCAGCTCATCGTCATCGATGAACTCCAGGCACTCTTCCAGCGTCAGGGTACGCATGGAGGTAAGCTTCATCGCGGTCTCAGCGCCGGCGGCGTTACGGATGGAGGTCAGGTGCTTCTGGCGGCAGACATTGACGTCGATATCGCCCTGACGCGCGTTCTGACCGACGATCATGCCGGTATAGACGGCGGTATTCGGGCCGCAGAACAGCGTGCCGCGATCCTGCGCGTAGAACAGACCATACATGACCGCGTCGCCCGTTTCGGTGGAGACCAGCGCGCCGACGTTACGGTGCGGGATATCGCCCTTATACGGCTCATAGTGATCGAACACGGCGCTCATGACGCCCTCGCCGCGGGTATCGGTCATGAACTCGCTGCGGTAGCCGAACAGGCCGCGGCTCGGCACGGTGAACTCAAGGCGCACGCGGTCGGTGCCGGTCATGTTATCCAGCACGCCGCGGCGGCGGCCGATTTTCTCGATGACGGCGCCCGCGTACTCGCTGGGCACGTCGGCGACCATCTTTTCCATCGGCTCCAGCTTATTGCCGTTCTCGTCGTAGTGGAACAGCACTTCCGGCTTGGAAACCTGGAATTCATAGCCCTGGCGGCGCATATTCTCGATGAGGACGGAGAGGTGAAGCTCGCCGCGGCCGCTGACGCGGAAGGAATCGGCGGAGTCGGTCTCCTCCACGCGGAGGGAAACGTCGGTCTGAAGCTCGCGCATCAGGCGGGCGCGCAGGTGGCGGGAGGTGACGTAAGTCCCCTCACGGCCGGCAAACGGGCTGTCGTTGACGGAGAAGGTCATGGCGACGGTCGGCTCGGTGATCTTGACGAAGGGCAGCGGATCGACGGCATCCGGCGCGCAGATGGTATCGCCGATCATGATATCTTCGATACCCGTGACGGCGACGATTTCGCCCATGCTGGCACTCTCGACCGGCACGCGCTTGAGGCCCTCGAACGCGAACAGGCTGCTCAGGCGGAAGTTCTCGTGGAGATCGGGGTTGAGGTGATTGCAGCGGGTCGCCATGCTGTTGAGCTTGAGCGTGCCGCGGGTGATGCGGCCGATACCGATACGGCCGACGAACTCGTTGTAGTCGATGGTGGAGATGAGCATCTGCGCCGGGGCATCCGGATCACCCTTCGGAGCGGGAATGTATTGAAGGATGGTTTCAAACAGCGGACGCAGATCGCTGCTCGGCTCGTTCGGGTCGAGGGTCGCCGTGCCCGCGCGGGCGCTGGCGTAAACGACCGGGGTATCGAGCTGGCTCTCGTCCGCGCCGAGGTCGATCATCAGGTCGAACGCCTCATTATAGACCTCTTCGCAGCGCGCGTCCGGACGATCCATCTTGTTGATGACGATGATGACCGGCAGGCCGAGCGCCAGCGCATGCTGGAGCACGAAACGGGTCTGCGGCATCGGGCCTTCAAACGAGTCGATGAGCAGCAGCACGCCGTCCACCATCTTGAGCACGCGCTCAACCTCGCCGCCGAAATCCGCGTGGCCGGGGGTATCGACGACGTTGATCTTCACGTCCTTATAATACATGGAGGTATTCTTCGCCAGAATGGTGATGCCGCGCTCTTTTTCGATGGCGTTGTTATCCATCACGCGGTCGGCGACCTGCTGGTTTTCGCGGAAAACGCCGCCCTGCTTGAGCATTTCGTTGACGAGCGTGGTTTTGCCGTGGTCAACGTGCGCGATGATAGCGATATTGCGGATGTTCTCACGAATCATTTCCAAATGGAAGCCCTTCTTTCTATATGGTTGATGGTAAACGGGGGGACGTTGAGGCTCTGCCTCAAACTCCGCCAGAAACCTGAGGTTTCTGGACTTCCCGTATAAAGGATGATTTGATGTCCTTTATCGCGAAGCGATAAAGAAGCGGGAGGTGCAGGAACCTCAGGTTCCTGCTGGGGTTCGGGGCAAAGCCCCGACATCACCCCAGCCTCGACGCGGTTTCCGCCAGCTCCAGGCCTTCGTTGTTTTCCAGCGCCCAGCGAATTGACCACTCGTTTTCAAAAAGAATCACGTCGCGGTCGCGCGCATCCTTCGCTAACGAAGAGGTGCTGGAAAGCTTCAAATCCTCGATCGCTTTCGGTGTTTTGGTGATCCAGCGCACAAAGCGGTAGGGGAGCTGCTGGCGGCGGATTTCGGCGTTGTATTCCGTCTTCAAACGGTGTTCCAGCACTTCAAACTGAAGCACGCCGACCACACCGACGATGATCTCCTCAAAGCCGATGCCCGGCCGCTTGAAGGTCTGAATCGCGCCTTCCTCGCTCAGCTGCAAAACGCCCTTGACAAACTGCTTGCGCTTGAGACTGTCGATGCTGCTCACGCGGGCGAAGAACTCCGGCGCGAACACCGGAATGCCCGGATAGCGGCGCTTTTTGCCCGTGCAGAGCGAATCGCCCAGCGCGAAAATGCCGGGGTCGAACAGGCCGATGATGTCGCCCGGATAGGCGTTTTCAACGGCTTCGCGCTCATCCGCCATGAATTGCTGCGGCTGCTTGAGCTGAATCATCTTGTTCGTGCCGCTGTGCCAGACGGTCATGCCCTTGGTGAACACGCCCGAACAGATGCGCATGAAGGCCAGTCGGTCGCGGTGCGCCGGGTTCATGTTGGCCTGAATCTTGAAGATGAAACCGGAGAAATCCGGATCGTCGGCCTCCACCAGCCCCATGTCGCTCTCATGCGAGGCGGGCGGGGTGGAGTACTCAAGGAAGCGGGTCAGGAACGGCTCGACGCCGAAGTTGGTGATGGCCGAACCGAAGAACATCGGCGTCAGCTCGCCCTTGCGCACAAGATCCAGATCGAACGAATCGCCCGCGATATCCAGCAGCTCGATTTCGTCCATCAGGCGCTTGTACAGCCGGTCGCCGAGCAGCTCCGGCAGCTGAGGGTCGTCAAGAGGCACATCCTGCTTTTCCACGCGCGTTTTGCCGTGGTCGCCGGATTCATACAGCTCCACCATCTGTGTGTCGCGGTGGTAAACGCCCTTGAAGTCGCCGTCCGTGCCGATGGGCCAGTTGATCGGGCAGGCGCGAATGCCGAGCACCTGCTCCATTTCCTCCATCAGGGAGAACGGGTCTTTGCCCGCGCGGTCCATCTTGTTGACAAAGGTGAAAATCGGGATGTTGCGCAGGCGGCAGACCTTGAACAGCTTGATGGTCTGCGCTTCGACGCCCTTGGCCGCGTCGATGAGCATCACGGCGCTGTCCGCCGCGACGAGCACGCGATAGGTGTCCTCCGAGAAGTCCTGGTGGCCGGGGGTATCGAGGATGTTGACGCAGGCGCCGTTATAGGTGAACTGCAGCACCGAGGAGGTGACGGAGATGCCGCGCTCCTTCTCGATGTCCATCCAGTCCGAGACGGCATGCTTGGCCGAGCTCTTGCCCTTGACCGAGCCGGCGGTCTGGATACTGCCGGTATAGAGCAGCAGCTTCTCGGTAAGCGTGGTCTTACCGGCGTCCGGGTGGCTGATGATCGCGAATGTGCGGCGCGACGAGATTTCATCCGACAGGCTTGCCATGCGGATCCTTTCTTGCATTGAGTGCATTACGTCGTTGTAACCGCACTATTGTAGCCGCGAAATTCCGCCATAGGGCACCTATCAGGACAAATTCATCAGTTGGGGCATGGGGCAGCAGTCGATGGCGGCACTCCGCAGCAGTTTGTCTCGATCTGTAACATCTAGACGGTTTTTGAACCTCTACCTGTTACAGATTGAGACAAACAGGTGGGCGTCCCAGAAAGATCTCGATCTGTAACATCTAGCCACTCAAAACGGGTCTATCTGTTACAGATTGAGATGTAAGAATAGACGGGTGGCCAATGTCTCGATCTGTAACATCTAGCAGCCAAAATCTTCTCCAGTTGTTACAGATTGAGATGACCGAACGAACGGACAATCCCTATTTACCTCTTGCATAACTGTGTATAGTGTATATATACTGTGCTTACCGGTTATATACACGTGTAGCCCAACAGCTAAGGAGCCGCTGTGGACATCATCCTATCCAATTCGAGCGACAAACCCATCTACGAGCAAATAGCCTCGCAAGTCAAAGCTCAGATCCTTTCGGGCACGCTCGCCGCGGGAGCAAAGCTCCCCAGCATCCGTGCGCTCGCGAGCGATCTTGGCGTGAGCGTCATCACCACCAAGCGCGCCTACGCCGACCTGGAGCAGCTCGGGTTTATCTGCACCGTGCAGGGCAAGGGCTGTTTTGTCGCCGAGGGCAACCAGGAGCTCTTGCGTGAAAACCAGCTCTGCCATATCGAAGAGCTGCTTGCGAAAGCGGCAAGCCAAGCCGAAACCCTGGGCGTCACACGCGACAAGCTGCACGAAATGCTCGACCTGGTAGCCCCCGAAACCATGCAGTAGCCATCTGCAAGAAAGGCTATACCATGCAGAACTTGCTAGAACTCAAAGGTATCTCACGCCGTGTGAGCGACCGCTTTTCACTACGCGATGTCACGCTCGCCGTGGAGCCCGGCCAGATTGTTGGCTTTGTGGGCGCAAACGGCGCCGGCAAAACAACGACGATTCGCGCCGCGCTTGGGCTTATAAAGCTCGATGCCGGCGAAGTGCACCTGTTTGGGCAGCACTGTGGCGCCGACGCGCCCGATGAAGCGCAGCGCTGCTTGCACACTCGTGTCGGCCTCGTGCTGGACACATGCCCCTTCCCTTCCACACTCAAGGTGACCGAAGTTGAGGCACTCGTAAGCCCGGCGTACCCCGCCTGGAGCCATGGCACCTTCGCCGACCTCCTCAGCCAATTTGGCCTCGATCCCAAGGCAAAGGTCAAGGACCTTTCCCGCGGCATGGGCATGAAGCTGCAGCTTGCCTGCGCGCTCAGCCACCAGGCCAAGCTGCTCGTTTTGGACGAAGCCACCGCGGGGCTTGATCCCATGGCACGCGAGGAGCTGCTTGATGAGCTGCTTGCCTTTGTCGCCGACGGCCAGCACAGCGTGCTGCTCTCGAGCCACATTACGTCCGACCTCGATCGCGCCGCCGACCGCGTCATCTGCATCGATAACGGCTCGATTGTGTTTGACCTGCCGCGCGAGGACATTACCGACCGAGCCGGCATCGCCCACTGCACCCAAGCGCAGGCCGCCGAGCTTATGGCTTGCGTCGAAGGTGCCCATGCCGCCCGCCACGCCTACAGCGTGGACGTGCTCGTGCCCAACCGTCGCGAAACGCTCGAGGCCTTTCCCGAGATTCCCTGCGATCGGGCAACCATTGACGACTATCTTCGCCTCACGCTGAAAGGGGCTTCGAAATGAAACGCGCCTTTATGTCCGAGCTCGCCATCGCTCGCACGCTCATCCCGAGCATTGCGGGCGTCGGCCTGTTCATCTTCGTCGTGCTAACCCTTGCCAACGCATCGGACGGCGATTCCGGTATGAGCGCCGGCGCCTGCGCGGTCAGCGCCATGTCGCCCATCATAATCATGAACTCACTGGCTGGCTACGATAACCAAAACGGCTGGGAGCGCTATCGGGCAACGCTGCCGTTCTCGCGCAAAGACATCATCTGCGCACGCTACCTGTGCATTATTGCTTTCTCGGCCGTCATGGCATGCGCCGCCGTGCTTTTGAACATCATCGCCCTTCCGTTCTTCGATCCCACGGGCATTCCCTTGACGGGACAGACCGTCTTTGAGATCACAATAGCCTCCGCCGCATCGATGCTCATCTCCCTCATGATGGTGTTTTTGGCTCAGCCGCTGTTCTTTCAATTTGGACACATGGAGGCGCTGCGCCTTTCCGTCGGCCTGTTTGCCCTGATGGGCTGCGGTACCATGGCAATGCTGAGCTCTTCCAACCCCATTAGCAACTGGCTCATGTCGATTGCCGGAGCGAATCCCGATCCCGCCGTTCTTGGCTGTCTGTGTGCAGGAATTGCCGTACTGGCGCTCGCGCTATGTGCAATCAGCTGCGCTGTCAGCACCAAGGTTTATCGAGTACGCGATCTGTAATCGACGGCTAAAAAAGCTTAGGTGGTACCCCGCTTATTTTTTCAATGAAACAAGGCGGCATAGCGTCACCACCGCCCTTCACAGCAGGCCGTCTAGTTCTTGGCAACCAAAAAGACACCGTCAGCATATCGAAGGTGAATACTTTTCCGAGAAGTGAACGAGTAAAAACAGCGCCCTGTAGCATCGACATTTTTAAGGACTCAATTCCTGCGGTTTTTGTCTAAGAATCCTGCAGTTTTGTTCGAAAAAAATGTGCATGTTCCAGGGGTCCAGATTTACTCGTTCACTTCGCGGAAAACCATTCACCTTCGATTCGAGCCTTAACCAAATGTCCTCTCGAACTATGGCCCCTGTCTCACCACAGCGATATCAAAGCTTCATGCCGGGACGGTATCATCGGACGAGCGCCGTAAATCTGGCGCGGTCGTTCTTTGGGGAGGCATTTCACCCGTGTCGTGGGTCGCAGCAGCATTTGTGTCGGCTTTCTTTGCCGGCGTCACATCTGTCCTGGCCAAATGCGGCATCAAGCAGACCGACTCCGATGTCGCGACGGCCATTCGCACCTGCGTGGTGCTCGTTTTCGCCTGGGCAATGGCGGGCATTTCTGGATCCATTGGAACCATTGGCAGCATCGAACCCAGATCCTGGCTCTTTCTCGTCCTCTCGGGACTCGCTACCGGTGCTTCGTGGATCTGTTACTTTAAGGCGTTGGGCATCGGAGACGTCAATAAGGTCGTACCGGTCGACAAGATGAGCACCGTACTCGCTGCACTGATCGCCATCGTGCTTTTTGGCGAGACGAGCAACCTTGCGGTTAAGCTCGTGGGAACCGCTGTCATCACCCTCGGCACGTTTTTAATGATCGAGAAGAAGCAGTCTGCCGGACCCGAGCGGCAGCAAGACCGGACCTGGCTCGCTTACGCCCTCGGCGCCGCCGTGTTCGCGGCGCTCACGTCCATCCTTGCCAAGGTTGGCATCGAAGGCGTCGAGTCCAACCTGGCCACGGCAATCCGTACCTGTGTGGTACTGGTTATGGCATGGGCAATCGTGGCAGCTAAAGGCAAGATGGGCCAAGCCGTGCACGTAGACCGCTACGAACTCGTATTTCTCGCGGCATAGGGCATTGCGACCGGAGCATCGTGGCTGCTCTATTACTACGCCATCGCCACAGGCCAGGTGAGCGTCGTGGTGCAGATCGACAAACTATCGATTGTCGTATCAGTACTATTTGCGCGCCTGACATTCAACGAAAAACTCTCACGACGCAGCGTCATCGGTCTCGCCCTCATCGTACTGGGCACCGCCGCGCTCGCAGTTTGGAAGTAGCGCGGCCAGCAGCCGCTACATCCTCACACCTGGCTTGGGATGCCTGTACTGACCGTGGGATGCCGTGCGCTTACCGTGCGAGATGGCAAATATGGGACAACAGTGCAGGCAACGAAGGCAGGCTGCGCACTCCGGCTTTGTCCAGACGGGAAGGCCGTCGCGCATCTCGATCGCCGCCATGGGGCAGCGCTTGGCACACAGGCTGCAGCCGATGCAGCGATCGGCATCGACGGCAAACTTGCTCGTCTGTTGCATGCGCGGCAGCCCAATTGCGTGATACGCGCACGATGCAAACAGAGGCACGCGATGGCGCATCATGTTGCCCGTGCGGCGCGCCCGAACTGCCTTAATCGCCGCATCGATCTGCACCTCGGCCGCCTTGTTGATGTTCTCGACCTTTTTGGAGTCGGACAAATCAAACACGGGCGTCCAGGTATCGGGCATCTTGACGCTCATCGCTGCATCCAACTCGAGCCCACTCTCGTGTAGCAGATCGCGGGCAAACTTGCCCGATTGCCCGGTCGTCGAACCATATGTCGAGACATAGAACGTATACGGGCGCTCGCCGCCCTTTGCGCCGGCAGCAATCGACAGGTCGGCAGTCTTTAAAAACTCGATCATCGGCGTCGGCAAGCCACAGGTATACACCGGGGCGACAAACCCCAGCTGGCAGGGACCTTCCGTCACAGCAAGGTGAAGGGCCTCGGCATCAAAACACTCGATCGACATAACTTTGTCGTCTGTCGCCGCTGCAATGCGACGCGCCACATGATCGCTGTTCCCCGTCGCGCTAAAGTACAGAATCATCTCGCACCCCTGGAATTGAATCGTGAAAACCGTACTACTTGCGCAGCGGCTTGGGCAGCGGAATACCGGCGGCGATGGCTGCGGCGATGATCATGCAGACGATACCCTTGAGTGGGAAGCACATGAGCAACAGGCCCACGACCATGACCGGCTGACGCATAACGGCGCCCATCGTCGAGGCCGTGCAGACGGCGACGCAAAAGACCGGATCGGCACCGGTAAGAATGGCCAAGCCGTAGCCCAGGCTCACGCCCGAGAAGATAACCGGAAAGAAGTGGCCGCCGCGCCAGCCCAAGTTGATAAGAGCGGGGGTCAGCATGGCCTTGACCAGACCGGTCGCGATAAGCACGCCGGCGGGAATGGTCAGATAGGTTTCCATGAGCACGTCGGCCTGCGTCTCGCCGGCAAACATGGTGAAGGGCAGAGCCGCACCGCAGATAGCAAGCACCAAACCGGCTAGCATGGCTTTGACGACAGGGCGCTCCCCTATTGCATGGGACAGTGCCTCGCTTGCATGCTCGGAGACAAAGTACAGCCAACCGCATACGGTGCCGACCAACGCCAGCGGAATGAGCCAGACAAGTTCCAGGTTGCCCACCTGGGCGGACTCGAACCTGGGCATGCCCATGCCGCCGCCCACAAACTGGCCAAGCAGCAGGTAGGTACCCAGACCGCCGGCAATCGCAATGCCATAGACCACCGTCTTTTGCGCCTTGGGCAGCTTGATCATGATCTCGTCGGACGCAGAACCCTCGTCGCCGTCTGCGCTACCGGCGAGCGGCGCCACAAAGCCAAAGACGGGCGCGGTAAAGAGCGCCGTCAAGGCAGCTTGGGTGCCCAACAGCGTGAGCCCCCTAAACTCGGCGCCAAAGCGACGCATACGGTCGCCAACCCAGCTGCACAGGCCCGCGATGACGCCGGTCAGGCCAGCCTCCGGTCCAATACTTCCGCCAAACAGCAGCGGCAGCAATGCCGCGAGCGAAAGCTGGCCCAGGTTGTCGTACGGGTAGCGCCCGTCTTGCTTGACCTTAGCCATCACCTGATTGAGGTCATCGGTCTTGGTGCCTGTCATCTTTTCGTACAGACCGATTAACAGGCCGCCCAGCAGGCAGACAAAAAACGGGTACGGCAGAAAGCCAAACGGGCCGCTGGCGAGCTCGGGCGAAGAGACACCCAGCATATGCGGGACCTCGGTCCACAAATAATCAATGCCGTGCTCCATCGCAAAAAAGAACAGCCAGACTGCGGCACCCGCGAACGCACCGGTCACGGCAACACTAACTAAAAACAGCGCGCGGTTCGTGGGTTTGGCAAGGTTATCCATCGGGTCCTCCCGCGGTCAAAGTCGACATAGATACGTTTTATTGTAGAGCGAGCGTGGCCCAGGCAAGCCAACCGTCTGCGCTGCAAACGGAGCCACCGGGAACCACGGCGGGACAGGCTCAAGGCTTATCCGTTGATAATTGATGCGATTTCGCGCAGATCCTCGGCAAAGTAAATGCCTTGCTGGCGCTGCGGGCTCGAAAGTCCCTTATCAATCATGTGCTCGAGCAACGCCTTGAGGTCGTTGTAGTAGCCCCCGAGGTTGTACAGGATGCACGGCGCATCGAGATGCCCCAACGACACGGCGGACATGACCTCGGCAATCTCCTCGAGCGTGCCCGTGCCACCCGGGAAGGCAACGAACGCGTCACCGAGCTCAATCATCTTTGCTTTACGCTCTGCCATATCGCTCGTCACGATGAGGTCGTCAATACCGTCGTGCTGAAACTCGGCCTCGATAAAAAAGCTCGGCTCCACACCCGTCACATGTCCGCCGGCATCGAGCACGCTATCGGCGAGCGCGCCCATCAGGCCCGATTTGGACCCGCCGTATACCAGCGCGTGCCCGTTGGAGCCAATCCAGTTGCCCAGCTCTTGCACCGCAGGCAGAAATGCTGGGTCGTCACCAACGCTGGCGCCCAGGTATACCGTGATATTCATATTCAGTCCCCCTCGTCGTGACGCGCGGCGCCCGTTCTAGCGTTGGCGTCGGCGATATTCGCGCACACGGCGCGACAGGTCGGCGAGCGCGTCATGATCGAGCTCCTCTAAATGCTCAAGATCGTCCATAAAGCGCGCCATGGTGTCCTTTTGGCGCAGCTTGATGAGCGTATTGCAGTAGTTCACTGCCACGCCTGTGAGCATAGCGATGTAGAAGATGCTGATAACGCTCAGGATGACGGTAATGGCGCGGGCGACCGGCGTCTCCGCCGGGATATCACCAAAGCCGATGGTCGAGACGGTCTCAAAGCTAAACCAGAGCCCGTCGCCAAACGTGAGGGTCGTGGGCTCGGACAGCCAGACAGCCGTTGAGCACAGCAGATAGAAGACGAGAAACAGGCCCGTGATGCGCGCAAAACCAGCCTGGCGTAGCACGTCGGCAAGCGTCCTCAACTTGTTCATCGCGACCCCTTTTCCCAGACGCCCAATCACACTCGCCCGGTATTGTCCCACAACCGGCAGTTAGGAACGTTCCTTTTGTGCCGGCAGAAAGGGACTGACCCCAACTGCCGGGCGGAACCGTCTAGCGGTGCTGCTGCCGACTGGGCAGGCGGAGCTGGTATTCTTATGCGGTAATGCCTCGATTCGTTAGGATTGCATGTGAGAGCTGCCACTGTCCTTCGTTCAGTTATATGTCGCGCTCTGGTCGTTGCGCTTACCGCGCTCACCGTACTGAGCGCCGTCGCGCCCGCCCCCGCCTTTGCCGCCGACTCCGATCAGCAAGTCAAGACGGTCCGCGTTGGCTGGCTCGTCAACAACGAGGGCTTCCAGGACGGCACTCCCGGCGAGCGTCTCTCGGGATGGGGCTACGAGTACCTCCAGACCCTGTCGTACTACACGCCCGGCTGGCGGTACGAATACGTCACCGGCACCTTCACCGAGCTTATGGACATGCTCGAGGCGGGCGAGATCGACCTCATGCCCAACATCTCCTACTCCGAGGAACGCGCCCAAAAGTTGCTCTTTTCCTCAAACCCCGAGGGCACCGAACGCTACTACATCTACGCCAGGCCCGATCGCGACGATCTGGCCAAGGGTGACCCCCAAGCGCTCCAGGGCCTTACCATCGGCTACAACCCCGGCGTTATGCAAACCTTCGTTGGCCAGCAGTGGCTCACCAACGAAGGAATCGCCTGCACATACAGGGAGTATGACGGAGACTCCGTTCTCTTTGACGCGCTCGCAAACAACGAGGTCGATGCCGTCATCATGAATGACACGATCTCGTCGCCCAGTGCCTCCCCCATGTTCTACATTGGTTCGAGCGACTACTACTTTGCCGTTCCCAAAAGCCGCCCCGACCTGATGAACGACATCAATGCTGCCATGACGGCAATCGCCCGCGTCAACCCACGCTATAACGACGAAGTCAAATCTAGCTACTCAACCCAAAACAGCGGTTCATCATCGCTCAACGGCCCCGAATGTTCCTGGCTCAAAGCAAATGACAACACCATCACGCTCGGCTACATTACGGGCAAACTCCCCTACTGTAACGAAGACGAAGACGGCGAAATGGAAGGCTCGCTCGCATCGCTTGCGACGACGCTGCACGATAAATTTGGCATTACGGTCAAAACCGTCGCCTTTGATAGCTACAAGATGATGTCAAAGGCCCTGTCAAAGGGAAGCATAGACGTTGCGCTGCCGGTATACCGAGATTACTGGTTTGCCGAGCAAACAGGCGTTGTGCAGTCGGTATCGTTGGGGACCATGTCCCTCACCGCCATCCACACCGGCAGCGACCTGAACAAAGACCTTCAGAGCATCGCCTGTACCAAATCATCGTTTATCAACCAAAATGCACTTGAAAGTCTGTTCCCCACAGCGACCGTAACCGAATACCAATCCGACGATGAAGCGTTCGACGCCCTCAGGAAGGGAACGGTGCACTGCATCGTCGCTCCCAGTTCACGCGTAAAAACCATCGGCGACCGTTATGATCTCGAGGACTGCGAGACGGTCGAGCTCCCTGACACCTGTGAGCTCTCGTGCTGGATTTCTCGTGGCAAGCCCGGACTGCTGGGAATCATTAATAAGGGCATCATCAATGCCGGCGAATCGCTCTCCGCCAGCAGCTACTCCTCAACGTCGTACACGGCACAGGAATCGGACACGTTCCAGTTTCTCTACCGCAACCGCGCCGCCATTGTGACTGTTATCATCTGCATTTTGCTCACCAGCATCGTCATCCTTGCCTGGTCGCTTCAACGTGCGCAGAAAGAACAGCGGAAAGCCGACGCCGCCAACGCCGCTAAGACGGCATTCCTCACGCGCATGAGCCACGACATCCGTACGCCGCTCAACGGCATCCTGGGCCTTATCGAGATCGAGGAATTGAAGGAAGGTGATATCCAGGTCGCCCGCGAGAGCCGTGCCAAGGCGCGCGTTGCCGCCAATCACCTGCTCTCACTGATCAACGATATCCTCGAGATGGGCAAAATCGAAGACCGCAAGCTAACACTGGAACATGTGCCTTTTAACCTCAAAGAGCTCTGTGACGATACGCTGGTGCTGTGCAAGCTCCGCGCATCCGATAACTGCATCACCATGCAGGACAATAGTCTGCCGTACGCCACGGGACCATACATGATCGGCAGTCCCACCCATATCCGACAGATTATGATCAACCTGTTAAACAACAGCATTAAGTACAACAAGCACGGCGGCTCCGTCACCTTTAGCTCAAAGACCAAGCCACTCGATAACGGGCGCGCGCTCTTTTGCTTTAGCGTTTCGGATACCGGCATTGGCATGGCTCCCGAGTTTTTAAAGCACATCTATGAGCCGTTTGCACAAGAAGGTGACAATGCGCGCAGCAAGTTCCAAGGAACCGGCATGGGCATGCCAATCGTCAAGTCGCTTATTGAACTGATGGGCGGTACGATTGAGATTTCGAGTGAGGTTGGCGTGGGAAGTACGTTCAACGTCCAGATTCCGCTCGATATCGACAAGAACCCTCAGACGCGGGCAGATACGGTCGAGAGGGCGCTCGACTGCTCGCTCGCCGACATGAACGTACTGCTCGCCGAAGACAACGAATTGAATGCCGAGATTGCCCAGGCGCTGCTCGAAAGCGAAGGCATTGTCGTAACTCGCGCCGCCGATGGCAACGAAGCGGTCGACCTATACGTTGGCCGTCCCGCCGGCAGCTTCGATGCGATTCTGATGGACATCATGATGCCGGGCATGGACGGCTACGAGGCAACCCGCGCGATTCGCCTGAGCGAGAAGGTCGATGCAGCCGATATCCCCATCATCGCGCTCACCGCCAATGCCTTTGCCGAGGACGCCAAGGCGGCACACGACGCCGGCATGAACGCCCATCTATCCAAACCGCTCGACTTTAACAAGCTCAAAAACATACTCGCCCGCATCAAGAAAAACGGATCCGTTTCGCTATAGTTTTTGCAGCAACCACGCACGACCAGAAAGGAAGCCAACGATGTTTAGGCCCTTACGTCGAAAGAAACGCGCCATCACCGACGAGGAAGCGCGCAAACTGCTCGCCACCTGCAAGCGCGGCGTCTTTGCCGTCAACGGTGACGATGGCTACCCGTACGCCATTCCCGTCAACTACTTCTTTGACGCCGAGCAGGACAAGATTTATTTCCATGGCGCCAAGGCTGGCCACAAGGTCGACGCACTCAAGCGCGATGACAAGGTCTGCTTTACCGTTTACGGCAACGAGTGGTACCAGGACGGCGACTGGGCTCCCTACGTTATGAGCACCGTCGTCTTTGGCCGTTGTTGCCTGGCGAATGACACCCCTGCGTTTATCGAGGACAAAGTCCGCCAGCTCGCCCTTAAGTACTACCCTTCTGCCGAAGAAGTCGAAGAGGAAATCGCCAAGGACATCAAGGGCGTCCAGCTCTACGAGATTTCGATTGAGCATCTCTGCGGCAAGCAGATTCAGGAAAAGTAAGCCCCTCAGCAGGCCTCATCAATAACAATATGGCCTGGTTCCAACCCACCTTGGAACCAGGCCATATGCTTATAGAGCGTCGGCGGCTATGTGCGCAAGCGCCTCAATGAGCTCCTGCGAGCTCACGGGTTTACTCAGGTGCGCGTTCATGCCCGCCTCACGCGAAAGCCTGCGGTCGTCGGCAAAGGCGTTGGCGCTCACGGCGATAATCGGCGTGGTCGCGGCATCCTCGCGATCGAGTGCTCGAATCTGACGTGTGGCCTCAAGGCCATCGATGCCCGGCATCATGATGTCCATCAACACCACGTCGTACTCGTGCGGCACGCTCGCGGCAAACATCTCGACGGCAGACTCACCATCCCTAGCGTGTGTCACGACGGCACCGGCACGGCTGAGCGTAAACTGCGCGATCTCGGCATTCAGATCGTTATCCTCTACGAGCAAAACGCGCAAGCCCTGGAGTGCATCGCCGTCTCCCGCGTCCACGCGAACTGCCTGAGGAATCTCGGAGCGTTTGCATTTCTCGAACGGCAGGCGGATGGTAAACGTCGTCCCCTGCCCCAAGACGCTCGTAAAACTCATGGTTCCGCCCATAAGCTCGACCAGCTGTTTTGCGATAGGCGCGCCCAGGCCAGTTCCCGACGAAGCGCCTTCCACCTGCTGCTCCTCGCGGCAAAACGGCTCGTAGAGGTGCTTTTGGAACTCCTCGCTCATGCCAATACCGTTGTCGGCGATCGTGTATTCATAGACGGGGACGCCATCCGCTGGCTCCACCTCGCGGCACACCAGGCGGACATAGCCGCCCTGGCGGTTGTACTTGACGGCATTGCCGGCAATATTGAGCAACAAACGCTTGAGGTGCGTCACGCTCACCCGCGCATAGGGATGATTAAGCGTCTGCTGGTCGGAGATAATTGTCACCAGACGCTCCTCGGCCTGGCGCTCTAGAATATCGCGCACTTCACAGTTGAGGGCCACCAAATTTATGGGCACGAGGTTCAGGTCGACCTGCCCGCTCTCCAGGCGACTCATATCGAGCGCCTCGTTGGCAAGGTCGAGCAGCAGTCCCGATGCCGTCCAGATTTTTGAGCGGCACTCAGTCTGCTTTTGCAGATCGTCCGCATTGGCATCGCCAACCTCGACCATGCCGCGAATGCCGTTGATGGGCGTGCGCAGATCGTGGCTCATGCGACGCAGAAACTCCGTCTTTGCCGAGTTGGCAGACGAGGCCTCACGCGCCGCCTTTGCCAGCTTGTCGCCATAGTCGCGCTCCTGCTGCAGCAAGTCCGTCAAACGTCGACGATCAGCGCGGCGACGCACCGTCACAACAACGGCTATAACACCGCCGTAGAGTACCAGCACGCCGGCGGCAACAGCCGCGGCGACCTCAAAGTAGCGCTGCGCCGAGGCATAGGTGTACACATAGAATTTGTGCGCTTTTCCAAATGTGCCCAAATACCACTCGCCGTCGGCGTTAACCAATCTGACCTTACCAGCCAGGCATCGATCCTTAATACCGTCGACAATAAAGACATCCGTCGCAGGCAGATCGAACACGCCCAATACGGTGGGTTCAACGGCATTGGTCGCAACGACCTTGCCGTCGCTTTCGATCACGATATTGCCGCTATCGATGGTTTCATAGCCATCAAGCAAGCTCTGCAGTTTGAGTGTATTGCTTGCAACCGCTTTCGCGCTCTGATGCCTTACCGCGATAACGATGCCCTCGCCATCCTGCCGAGTCACGCAGCCAATGTCTGCGACCGAATCATCCGCAAGCGTGATGCGGGCGGTATAGGACTTAAGCGGATGAGTTGCCACCTCCAGCACGGGTGATTCTTTGAGATACGTAGCGAGCGACCCGTAGTCCACATCGCCCGTCGAGGACTCGGACACCAAATTGCCCGATGCGTCCGTCACGATCAGCGCGCTCACGTTGAACTGGTCGGCGTATTGCTCCAGCATGGCGTTATCCACCGAACCGTCGCGCTCCATATCGCGGGCAGCCTCTCCGGCGATTTCCATAACGCGTATCAGGTTTTTGGTCGTATAGGCGCTGTTGAATGCATCGTAGGAAAGGCTCTGCGTCGCCACGTAATCGACAACGTCGGCAAAGCGCTGCTCGGCTTGGGCCGTCGTGTAATCGTAGCTCATCATGCCGGCAACAACCGAGAGCGCTATCCCCAGCAGAGCGACAAGGAGCCATGCCCCTGTCGAACGATTGTCCCGCTCCTGAGCGGCGTGGTCGGGCGCATCGATCATGACAGGCCCTCCATATTCAAAAATGGCGAAGGGTCATCGAAGTACTTTGACACCAGGCGTTCCATGGTGCCATCGGCAAGCATTTCTTGGTAGGCATGAGTGAGCTTGACGTCGATGCCACGCGTATCGTTGATATCGAAAGCGGTGCCCAAACCGACCTCTAGCAGCGGCTCATCCAAAATGCGATATGCCACACCATAGTCTTTTTCGTAGGTGAGGAACGAGGACTCATGCGCGGCGATAGCGTCGACCAGGCCCTCGACGAGCGCCGGGTTCAGGTATGAACCGTCCGAAAAGCTGTAGAGTTCCTTGATCTGCGGAACGTTTTCATTTTTGCGATTGAGCAAAATGTCCTCGGGCTTGGTGGTGGACTGAACCGCCACGATCTTATCCTCAAGATCGGCAAGCGTGTAGATATCGCTCTGGGGATCGACCGCGACCACCTGGCGGCTCGCAAGGTACGGACCGGCCCAACGATATTCGTTTTCGCGACCCGTCATACTAAAGCTGCCCATGACACAATCGAGTTCGCCGCTCGCCAGCAGCTCCTTCTTCTTTTCCCAGTCGATCAGCTGGTATTTTGGCTTGTAACCAATGCGAGTCAAAGCCTCGGTCAATATCTCGACATCCAGGCCAACGATATCGCCGTACTCGTCGGTATACACAAACGGTGGATAGAGGTCGCTGCCGACGTTGAGCGTCTTAAGGTTGTCGTCTTTGGCCTGCGAGGCATCCAGGCCTTCTAATGCAGACGTCGAGGCTCTGCCATTCGACCCGGAACAGCCGGCTATCGCTACGACAAAGGCGCACGCTACCGCAAGCGCAACAAACAACGAAATGGCAACCGAGCGACGGGACCTTTTCATCGAGCTCCATACGATCCTGTTTACAGACTGAAATGGTAAAAAATAATAGCAAACAAAACCACACGAGTGCCCAATGGCTACAGACGTTTTACCATGTGGGGCCTTCCAGCCGACTTGGCAGAAGGCCCCGCATGCAGTGCTCACTTACCGTGCATTAAAAACGTAGCGGTCCAGGCGGTCGCACGCTTCCTTTACGCGCGAAAGCGGCAGCGCCAGATTCACGCGAATGTGGCAGGGCCCGTGGAACGGGCGGCCGTCCTGATATCCCACGCCCACGCGCGCCCCCTCGTCGAGCAGCCACTGAATATCGCGGCCATGCTCGCGACACCACTCGGTGCAGTCCAGAAACACCATGTACGTGCCCTGCGGACGCGAATAGGACACGCCCTCAAAATGCCCGTCCACGTAATCGCAGAAGTACTCGATATTGCCGGCAAGCACCTGGTTGAGCTCGTCCACCCACTCGTAGCCCTGCGGCTGGTAGGCACCGATAAGCGCATGCATGGAGAGGACATTCATCTCGTTGTAGTGGGTCTTGTTGGACACGGCGCAGATGCGGTCACGCAGCGTCTCGTTGTAGACAATGTGGTAGCTGCCGACAAGGCCCGCCAGGTTAAACGTCTTGCTCGGCGCATAGAGGGCAACCGTGCGCATGCGGGCATCCTCGCTCACCGACTGCGTCGGGATGTGCTTGTGCCCCGGCAGGATGATATCGGACCAAATCTCGTCCGAAATCACCACGCAATCGTGCTGGCGATAGATGTCCATGGCGCGCTCGATTTCGTCGCGCTCCCATACGCGGCCGCAGGGATTGTGCGGCGAGCAGAACACCGCGGCATGGATGTGGTTTTGGGCGAGTTTGCACTCCATGTCCTCAAAGTCCATGCGCCACACGCCCTGATCGTCGAGCTTAAGCGGGCTATGGACAATACGATAGCCCGCGGCCTCAATGGACTTGGTAAAGCCGATGTAGGTGGGGCTGTGGACCAGCACCGCATCGCCCGGCTGGACATACGCGCGCAGCGTCGACACGACACCGCCCAGCACGCCGTTTTCGTAACCGATATGTTCAGGGCGCAGGCCCTCGACGCCATTGCGGCGGCTCTGCCATTCGATGATGCGGTCGAAATACTCGGAGCGCGGATTGAAATAGCCAAACATGGGGTGCTGGGCGCGCTGAATGATGTGTTCCTGGACCGTGGGCACCGTGGCAAAGTTCATGTCGGCCACCCACATGGGAATGCGGTCGAAGCCCTCGTCGGGTGCGTTCGGGGCCATACCGGGGATCTCACCCCAAGAGTCAACGGCGATGGCGTCCATGCCGTGGCGGTCGATGATTGAAGTGAAGTCGTATTTCATGCTGGACTCCCGTGCAAAGTTGATTGTTTTGGTAGGCGTTATTGTCCACCAGCGTGGGCGGTTTTGGCGCGGGGTTTGGCGCTTAATTTGACGGGTGCAGACGAATGGCTGGTTAGTCTTGCGCGTCGTTGACGGCAACTACGGTTAGCTGGGTTTCATCGACCGTAAACGATATGTCGAGCCCGGCGTAAGCCAGATGATAGACGCGGTGTGGCTCGTGCTTGCTGCCCGCGCGGCGCGGGTCTTGGCGAAGGACCTCGACCAAGCCGAGGAGCTTTGCGGGCGGGACCATATCCTGCAGTGCTTGCGGAAACTCAACATCGAGCTCTTGCCACGGAGCATCCTCGATCCAGCCTCCGGTCGCATCCGGGTGGCAGTCCGCAAACGGAATGTAGGGCTTGATGTCGTAGATGGGCGTACCGTCGCGCAGGTCGGCCCCCAACACATGGATGATGGGGCCATCGTCGGTGAGCTCGACACGATCAAGCTTGACGCAGGTGAGCCCGATGGGATTAGGGCGAAACGGACTGCGCGTGGCAAACACTCCCACACGTTCGGCTCCGCCCAGACGCGGCGGGCGCACGGTTTTCGACCATTTTGCGTTGGTGCCGGACCTGTCCTGCGTTTTAGCGTCGACGGCAATATCCTTAGCCGTGCCGCCGGGCGTTCCGTTTTCGAAGCGCCACAGCAGCCACAGGTGAGAGAAGGAGTCCAGGCCCTCAACCGCTGCATTGGAGGCAAATTCCGGCTCAAAAAAGATTCGTCCCTGCAGATGGGGCGCCAAAAAGCTGTTGCGCGGAATGCCGAACTTCTGCGGCAGGTCGGTATGTATGCGTGCGATAGGTTCCATGCCGGTCATTGTACGGCATGGAGGCGTGGGGCGTTGCGCGCAATTCTTCGCCGCGGTCCCCCGTCGTGCAACCAACGGTTGCTTGGAAGGGCGCCTGCCGCCGCGTATGCTTAAGCCATCAACCAGCAGAAAGGAGCCGCTATGGCCTTTGCAGAAAAGCTCATTGCTGTCCGTCGCGCCCATCACCTTACCCAAGAGCAGCTTGCCGCTAAGCTCTTCGTCACACGCCAGGCCATCAGCCGGTGGGAGCGCGGCGAGGTCACACCGGGCATCGACATGATGAAGCTCATCGCCGCCGTAACCGGAGAACCGCTGTCCCACCTGCTCGAAATGCCTGAGCACTATTGCCAGAGCTGCGGCATGATACTCACGCCCGACGACTGCGGCACCGATGCCACGGGCACCGCGACCGATCATTACTGCAAGTGGTGCTACGACCACGGCAAGTACACCTATGACACCACCATGGAGGCAATGATTGAGGATTGTGCCCCGCGCCTGGCACAAAACACCGGCATGTCGCTCGACGAAGCCGTCTCGCTCATGGGCGCCGTCCTGCCGCAACTGGAGCGCTGGCGCACCGTGCAGGAAAACGAGGCGCGCTACGGTGCCGAGGCGCGGGCGCGCTACGGCGATGAGGCTATCGATGCAGCAAACGAAGCGTTGCTGGACATGGACCCCGAGACATGGAACGACATGAAGGAACTTGAACGCGCTATTCTGGGCCAGCTCTCAATTGCCATGGGCATTGGCGACCCAGAGAGCAACGAGGCTCGTAAGCTTGTCGCGATGCATCGTCGCTGGATTGCTCTCAACTGGGGATGCGAGCCCCAAGACGAGGCGTACCTGGGCCTCGCCCACGGTTATCTTGCCGACCAGCGCTTTGTTGACTACTACGACAAGCCCTGCGCCACCGGAGCCACGGCGTTTCTGGTCCAGGCCATCGAGTCTTCGCTGACGCGCGCATAGACCGCGGCGGCTTTGGGTATTTCAATCAAAACCTCAACCGATTGGAGACCTATGGCTACTAATCACGAGCTCGCGCTGTACGTTATGACCGGCTGCCCGTATTGCTTAAAGGTCAAGCACTTTTTGGCCGATAACGGCGTGACCATTCCCGAGCGCAATATCTCGACCGATTCCGATGCCGAACAGGCACTCATCGCCGTCGGCGGAAAACGCCAGGTTCCCTGCCTGTTCATCGACGGCAAACCACTCTACGAATCGAGCGACATCATCGCGTGGGTGCAGGAAAACCTGCTCTAGTACGCACGCTCTGTCCGTCCAGGGCCCCAACCCATACGACCCAAACATGTACACCAGCATCCAAAGTCGACATTTTTCGACATCTTTGGATGCTGGCGTACAGCTTTTTGGTAGTCATGGACGCTCTTGGCCGGCTAATTGTTTGAGGAGACCTTTGGATTATGGCTGTTTGACGCCTCTGGAAAGGTTTCCGAGAGGGCTGTGGTCAAAAAAGGGCAAATATGAGTACTGCTACCTGTTTAGTAGCAGCGATTTTGATCACTTCAGGAACTATTCAACGTTCCACTCGTCCGCAGACGACGTTATTTCTCCTCATATGTTCAATAAAAGTAGCTCTTAATGGGAACAAATCTCATCAGGAGCTACAATTTATAGCAAATAAATGCAACCATAATGGCAACAGTACTCATATTTGCCCTTTTTTGACCACGACCCTCCAGAATAGTCGCTGAGAGCGACACTAAATGACAAAATCCGACACTTGAACGTTCTTATATGAGTAGCCATTGAAGGACACCTAACGACTACTCCCATTCGCGACACACTGTGTCGCGAATTAAGCTGGCCCCATTACCGAAGACCAGTGAGAGCTCCTGCCCAGAATCTCAATAGCTTAATAAAGGGCTCCCCTCCGGAAGTTCAATGAGCATCCAAATTCCAAGCTGAAAAGCAAAGGAGTATCGAAGCCGTCAATGCTCATTTCCTATCGAACAGGCAGGTCAAAACAAGCTAATTAGCCCGATGAACTGCTTGTATTTTTGTCTACAAAATTGTATACAAAAAGAGAATCCGAGAACCGGCGCTCGACATTATGTCGATCGATAGGAGGCGCCATGGATGCTAAGCAGCTCGAAAAGATGATGGGGTTTGCTCCCGGAGAGTTGAAGAAAGCCGCGGAAGCCTACGAAAAAGATGAGTGGCCGAAAGGTCACACCATCAAGTTGGGAAGGCCACCAATCTCCGATGAGCCGAGCGTCGTTATATCAGCACGTGTGGGCGAATCGATTCTTGAGGCGTTTGACGAAAAAGCCAAACGCCATGGGCAAACACGCACGGAGCGGCTCAGAGAGCTCATTACACTTGATGCACTGATTGCCTAGGCCCGCTCCCCCGTCGGACCCAAACATGTACACCAGCATCCAAAGTCGACATTTTTCGACATCTTTGGATGCTGGTGTACATGTTTTTGCTACATAGTCGTTGGGGACATCCTTAAATGACCAGTCGTTAAAGAACGCCCCCGATGACTAGTTAGCCGTGGAAGCGAGCTGTGGGTGCAAGCGGCTGTTCACGAAAGACGCGCTCGACGGCAGCGCGGTATTCGTCGACCTTTTTGGTCTTGCGTACGATCTTGTGGACGGTAGCGGGATCAGCGAAAGCGCACTTGGCGTAGAACCACCACTCCTTCATGCGGAAGACCGCATTGCCGCCAATCTCTTCTGCATATGCCGCAAACAGCGTGTCGTGGAAGCGCTGCAGCTCAGCAGCCGTTGCAGCAGGGCCGCCCTTGACCATGCGAGCCAGCGCGGGGTTCGCAAGCAAGCCACGCCCCAGCATCACATGGCGTGTACCGGGATAGGCCTCCACCAGCGCGTCCACGTCCTCAAGATCAAAGATGTCGCCGTTGTATGCCACCGGGAACGGCGCGCGCTCCAGCGTCTCGCCGTAAAACGCTTTGCGCGGCGAGCCCGTGTAACGATCCTTTTGCACGCGCGGATGCACGATTAGCTCTGCCAGCGGCATGCGACAGTACAGGTCAAGCACGCGCTCGTATTCGTCGTCACTCTCCAGCCCCAGCCTGGTTTTTACCGACACCGGCAACGGCGAACGTTCGCACACATCGCTCAAGAACACTTCGAGCTCGTCCAAGTGGCGCAAAAAGCCCGAGCCCTTGCCCTTGGCGACAACCGTCCCCGAGGGACAACCCAAGTTGAGATTGACCTCGCGATAGCCCATGTCGGCGAGCACCTGTGCCGCCCACACAAACTCGTCCGCGTTCTTGGACATCAACTGAGGCACCACGTTGAGCCCCTGGTTATTGGCAGGATCGATCTCCTTAAACGCCTTGCCGCCAAAGCGGTTTCCCACCCGCGGCGGCGGCAAAAACGGCGTGTAATAGCAATCGAGCGCACCGAAGCACTCCGCATGCACGCGACGGAACACATGCCCGGTAATCCCCTCCATAGGGGCAAGCGAAAGAATCATCTACTCTTCTCTCATATCAACGGATGTGACAAAGGAACCGCCCCCTTGTTACATGCATTATGCCTTGTGCTTCAGATGATTCACAAGGCAGAGGTAGCTGCTTGACGATAATCACCCTTCCATCCGTCGCCTTACGCAACGAAGGTGAATGCTTTTCCGCGAAGTGAACGGGTGAAATCGGACCCTCGACGCATCGACACTTTGGGAAGGCCAATTCCTGCGGTTTTATCACTCAAATCCTGCGGTTTTAGCGTCGAAAAACGTGGGTGCTTCAGGGGTCCAAATTAGGTCGTTCACTTCTCGGGAAACCATTCACCTTCGATTTACTGGTGCTTATAAACAGCGAGGGGGTCGCCCGGCAGGCGGCCCCCTCGCTTGTTATTCATCCCTCGGCAGCGGTTTCATGCTCCAAAAGACAACGTTCATAATCACGACAACCACCAACACCACGCCGTTGGCCACCCAAAAGCCCATGTTAAGGCCGAGCCACTCCGTGGTGCCAAACAAGTCCATCCAAATCTGCGTCCAGTTCATGCAAACGCTCCTTTCTGCATCAATCCCCCACTACAGCAGCTCGCCGTAGCGCTTGACGTAGGCCTTCTTAAGGCTTGTCGCCAGCGCCATGTACAGCAAGATGCACGGAATCAGGAACAAGAAGTACTCGACAGGCAGGGCGCCCAGACCCAGCGTGGGGCCAAGCGGGCTAAACGGGATCAGCGTGAGCAGCGCGATGCCCGTCATCGTGAGCAGCATCACCGGAGCCGAGGCACGGCTCTGGATAAACGGCAACTTAGGCGTACGGATCATGTGGATGACCAGCGTCTGGCTCCACATAGACTCGACGAACCATCCAGCCTGGAACAGCGCGATGTAGGCCAGCTGCATCTGCTCCAGCGCGGCGCCCGAGTAGACGCTCGCCAGGTCGTTGAACAGCACGCCATGGCTCACGAACAGGGGGCAGAAAACGAAGTACATAAAGATATAGGTCATAAAGTCGAAGATGGAGCTGGTGGGCCCGATCCAGATCATGAACCTGCCAACACTCGAAGCGTCCCAGGTACGCGGCACGCGCAGGAACTCCTCGTCCACGTTGTCCCAGGGAATCGCCAGGCAGCTGCAGTCATAGATCAGGTTGAGCAGGATCAGCTGGATGCTCATCATCGGCAAAAACGGCAGCAGGGCGGATGCGGCAAGCACGCTGAACATATTGCCGAAGTTGGAGCTTGCGGTCATCTTGATGTACTTGATCATGTTGGCGTAGGTCTTGCGCCCCTCGATGATGCCCTCCTCGAGCACCATCAAATCCTTCTCGAGCAAGATGATATCGGCCGACTCCTTGGCCACGTCGACCGCAGTATCGACCGAGATGCCGATGTCGGACGACTTCATGGCCGAGGCGTCGTTGATGCCGTCGCCCATGTAGCCCACCACATGACCGTTTGCACGCAGCACGGACACGACGCGCGCTTTTTGATCGGGCGTAAGCTTGGCAAAGACCTGCACGTCCTCGGCGCGACGAGCGAGCTCGGCGTCGTCCATTGCGGCGATATCGCTGCCGAGCAGCATGTTGTTGACCTCGAGTCCCACCTGCTTGCAGATGGTGCGCGTGACCTTCTCATTGTCGCCGGTCAAGATCTTGGTGGCTACACCGTGGTTGCGCAGCGCCTCGATAGCATCGGCCGTGGACTCTTTGGGCGGATCCAAAAACGCCAGGTAGCCGATCAGCCCCATGTCGCGCTCATCATCGGCGCTAAAGGCACCGACAGGCGACGGGTTGGACTTTTGAGCGATTGCCAACACGCGGAAGCCGTCGTCGTTAAGGTCGGCGACCGTTGCCAAAATGCGCTCGCGCACCTCGTCGTCCAGCACGTGAACGCCGCCGTCAATCTCGGCATGCGAGCACACCGACAGCATCTCCTCGACTGCACCCTTGGTGACCATCTGGGTTTTGCCGCTTCGATCGCGCACCACGGTGGTAAGGCGACGGCGCGTAAAGTCAAACGGCACCTCGTCGACCTTCACATAGGCCTCGGAAAGGTCGGTGAGACTCGGGTCGTTTTGCTCCTCTTCCTCGGTGCATTTGATGATCGCCAGATCCATCAGATTCTTGTAGCCCGTCTGGAAATAGCTGTTGAGGTAGGCATGGCGCAGAACGCGCGAATCCTCCTGGCCATCGATGTTCCAGTGATACTCCAGCACCACCTGGTCCTGCGTCAGCGTGCCAGTCTTGTCCGTGCACAGCACGTCCATCGCGCCAAAGTTTTGAATCGAGTTGAGGTTCTTAACGATGGTCTGCTTTTTGCTCATAGCCACGGCGCCCTTGGCAAGGCACGTGGTAACGATCATGGGCAGCATCTCGGGTGTCAGGCCCACGGCGATGCTGATGGCAAACAGGCCAGCATTAAGCCAATCGCTCTTGGTGACGCCGTTAATCATAAAGACAAACGGAACCATCACCATCATAAAGCGGATGAGCACCCACGAGACGCTATTGACGCCTTTGGAAAAGCTCGTCTCTACGGCATCCTCGGACAGGCTCGATGCCATAGAGCCAAACAAGGTCTGCTCGCCCACGCTAAAGGCGAGCGCCGTCGCGCTGCCCGAGATCACACTGCTGCCCATGAGGGCGATGTTCTCGAACGACGTTGCCGAATCGGACTCGGTGCACGTCGCGGGAACCTTCTCGACCGGCTCGCTCTCGCCCGTCAGGCTTGCCTGGCTCACAAAGAGGTCCTTAGCCTCAATGATTCTCACATCGGCGGGAATCATGTCACCGGCGGACAGGTGCACGATGTCACCAACCACCACGTCGTCGATGGGAATCTCGGTCCTAGGGGCATCCTCGCGGGTGACTGTCACGGTGGTCGTAATCATATCGAGCAGCTTTTCGGCCGCGTTGCCGCTGCGCGCTTCCTGGATATAGCGCAGCGTGCCCGAGAGCACGACCATCGTGGTGATGATGATCACCGTCAGCGGGTCAAAGTCTTCGGGCGTGCTGCCCATCATCGACAACGCTGGAAACACCATGCCGGTCGCTGCCGAAATGATGGCCAGGAAAAACAGAATCGCCGTGAAGGGATTGACGAACGCGTCCGCAAGCTTGCGGGCAATCGACTTCTTCTTGCCACGCGTGACCACGTTACGCCCGTTGTCGGCTTCGCTGTGCGCGACCTCGTCGCGATTAAGGCCGCCGAGATTCGAGCCGACCCAGGATAGGGCCTCCGTCAGCGGAATGGTCGCCGCATACTGGATGCGACCCTCCGCGCGATGCCTCATCAGTTCGTTTTGCGCCTGAACCGCAGACGACGTATGGCGCATAGTCATCTTCTTCAATTGCCTCGCTCCGTTCTATCGATCGGACGCAGGGCGAATCAGCCGCGCGCCCCCATCAAAGTGGACCCGCGCCGGCAACTTCGTCCTGCGTTACTGGTACTGTCACCGCCGCTCACGGTCCTCACCTCTCTTTCGCGTCCGCGACTGTCTACAGAATAGAAAAGCCGCAAGACCGAGCACATGGCTGGTTTCTTGCGGCTTTCTTGCGATTTGGCAAGGATTGTCAAAGTGACTATTTGGATCGATGGGAGCGAATACCCGAAGCGTTACTCGGCCATTTTGTAGCCCACGCCCCATACAGTCAGCAGGTAGTGGGGGTTGTCTGGTTCGGGCTCAATCTTCTTTCGAATTTTGCGGACGAAGGCCATGATGTTGCTGTCATCGAGCAGATACTCGTTTTGCCACACCGCCCGGTAGATTTCCTCTTTGCTAAAGACCGTACCCCGGTTGCTCGCCAAAAAGGCAAGGATGTCGAACTCCTTGGGCGTGAGCGAGACCGGCGCGTCCGACACCTTGACGGTGCGCGAGGCCAGGTCGATCGAAAGCTCGCCGATAACGATGGGTCCAGTGGCGGCACTTGCCTGCGAGCCGGCAACCGCCAGCTCGATAGCAGTCAGCTTGCCCGATGCGATATCGGCAAACACGGGCGCGAGCTCCAGGGCGGCAGCGCTGCCAGACGAGAACAGCGCGCTGCTGAGCTCGGCGGCCTCGGCCGGCGTAATCGCGATGTTGGTTCTGTTGGTACGCATAGAACCGCCCTAGAACAAGCTGCTCGAGCGGGCCAGATAGACCCGCTTGATCGTCGAAGCAACAACAAGATACAACACGCTCAGCAGCGCAACGATGCCCAGATACCATACAGGCAGCGTGGCGAGCCCAAACAGCTGCGCCACCGGACTGAGCGCAAGGAGCGCCGTGACAACGAGCATGACGGCAACCATCACCACGAGCGGTGTGCAAGGACGATCCCCGTCGCGGACACTGCGCGTTCGCAACACCAGGAGCACGAGCGATTCGGTCCATGCGCATTCCAGCAGCCAGCCGGCTTGGAAGGTCGCGATAAAGGCCGCTCGACCCGCCGCGTCGAGCGCGGCAAAGGGCGCGCCGCAGACGGCGGGGCATACGCCCAAGAACAGAATGGCAAACGTAATGATGTCGAAGGCCGAGCTCGCAAAGCCAAAATGAAGCATAAAGCTGCCGAGCCCCTTACCCGACCAGGCCCTGGGGCGGGCAATCTCTGCATCGTCAACGTTATCCCACGAAAGCGCCAGGCAGGTGGCGTCGTAGCACAGATTGAGCAAGAGCAGCTGGGTAGCGGTTGCCGGCACAAAGGGCAGGAAAATGCTCGAGGCGGCAACCGAACAGATATTGCCAAAGTTGGAGCTCGATGCGATACGGATGTACTTGGAGGCATTGGCGAACGAAGTCCTGCCCTCGCTGACGCCCTCGGCGACAACACCCAAGTCGCGCTCGAGCAGCACCAGGTCGGCCACCTTTTTGGATTCGGCCGCAGCCGAGTCCACGACAATGCCGACGTCTGCCGATGTGAGCGCCGGCACGTCGTTCACGCCGTCTCCGATATAGCCGACGATGTGGCCGGAGAGGCGAATCAGGCTAACGATCTGCGCCTTCTGTGCGGGCGTAAGCTCGGCAAACACGCGAGCCTTCCCCACCCGGATCAGCGCTTCGGATTCCTCCATGGCCTGAAGCATGCTGCCGGTGATAACGCTATCGGCGGGAATGCCCAGGCGCGAGCATGTTGAGCGAGCGACCGAAGCCGAATCACCCGTGAGCACGCGCACCTCGACGGAAAGGTTAGACAGCGCCTGCACGGCGGCACGAGCGCTCGCCTTGGGCCGATCGAAAAAGCCCAAAAAGCCGCACAGCACCAGGTCATCCCAGTCCGCCGACGTCGTGCTATAGGCGACGGCGAGCACTTTGATGCCATCGGCGCGCATGTCCTCGGCAACCTCGTAGGCGCTCTGACGGCCATCGGCATCCATGGGCACCAGCTCGCCCTTAAAGTTTGCCCAGGCGCAGCGTGTGCACACGCTTTCAACCTCGCCCTTTACGATGGTCAGATGATTGCCGGGGCGAACCTGTAGTCCCAAACAACCAAGCGCCCCGGGCGTGGCGTCGAGCTTGACACCCGAAGCCTTGGTGACGTGGTCGAAGGGGTCAGAGGCATGCAGTGCAAAGGCGTGGCCAAGGTCTTTCGCGGCAAGGTGCAGCTCGGGTGCCGCGCACGCATCGGCAATGGCCCGATTGAGCTGATTGGCAGCGGCCCCCTGGCTCGTGCTCTCCAGATACGCCAGGTTGAGCGTCTGCTCGCTTTCGTTGCCCAGGATATCGGTGTAGTACTCGAGCACCGCGGCATCTTCGGTGAGCGTGCCTGTCTTGTCAACGCACACCACGTCCATGGAGCCCAGTGACTCCATGGCGTCAACGTTCTTAACGATGACCTGCTTGTTTTTTAGTCGATGGGCACTGCCCGAAAGGCAAACGCTCGTGACAACCGGCAGCATTTCGGGAACCAGGCCCACGGCCGTGCCCAGGGCAAACAGCAGTGCCTGCGCCCAGTCGCCCAGCACAAAGCCTCGAATCATAATGACAAACGGCAGTACGATGAGCATGCATCTTACCAGGGCGGCGCAGATGCTCTTGGCGCCGGCACCAAACTGTGTGCCCATTCGAGCGCGACGGCGCAAAACGGGCTGCTCATCGGCAATGCGGGCGAGGACGGTTGCCGACGCCTTGCCGTCGACAATGGTCGTTCCCGCGCGAACGGTCTCCCCTTCCCGCTTGGCGGTCTGACCGCTCTCGCCTGTAAGCGACGATTCCGAGACAAGGACCTGGTCGCCCTTGGCAAGGGTCACGTCGACCGGGCAGAGCATGCCGGCATATAGGCGGACGACGTCGCCGGGCACAAGCCGGTCGGCATCAACTTGAATCCAACACGCATCGACGCGTTTCCAAACGGCCGCGTGGTTCGCTTTAAACATATGGCGATCAAAGCTGCGCTTGGCCTCATTTTCGTAAAACAGGCGCACCAGGCCGCCCACCAGCCACATCAAAAAGAGCACATCTGGCGCGAACACGCCCGTCTGGCCTTCCACCTGCGGCAGGACATCGACCAAAAAAGCCAGCCCGGCAAGCGCAAGCAGCAGCGACGAGAACGGATTAAAGAACGATTTTCTAATCATCGAAGCCTCTTTCTAGCACGGCTTCGATTGTATCCGAGGGCACTCGCCGACAACCCCGCCCCAACCCTTGCGACTTCCTTGCTTTTAGCCGTGACAAAAGGGTTGTCCCTTTGTCACATTATTCGGAACGAAGGGCCTCCACGGGGTCCTTTTTGGATGCGCTACGGGCCGGCAGCAGACCGGCAACGACCGTCAGCAACACCGAAATTGCAATGAGCACCAGCGCATCCTGCACGGGCAGGCTCATCAGGTTGGGGACCTGTTTGGCCGCAAGCGCCCAGGTATTAACCGGGAAGCTCACGGCCACCACGACGACAATGGCAAAGACGCCGGCGATGAGGCCCTCGATAAAGGTCTCGGCATTGAACACGTTGGCCACGTTGTGCTTCGACGCGCCAATCGCGCGCAGAATGCCAATCTCCTTTTTGCGCTCCAGCACGCTGATGTAGGTGATGATGCCGATCATGATGGAGCTCACCACCAGGCTGATACTCACGAATGCGATGAGCACCAAGCTGATGGTGTTCACGATGTCGGTCACCGAACCCATGATGATGCCCATGTAGTCTGTGTACGAAATTGCCCGATCATCGTGGCCAGCGGCTTTGACCTGCTTGTTGTACGCATCGATGTGATCGAGTACGCGCTCCTTGGCCTCAAAGTCGCGCGGGAAAATCTTAACCGAGATGGGATCGGCCTCGTCCGCATAGCCCAGTGTGGTCAGATTGTTATCGTAGGTGAGCTTCGACGCCTTGGCATAGCTCATCATGAGCGAACTCAGGTCCTCGGCGTCCATGTTGAAATGGATGGCGCGGGCAAAGGCGCTCGCATCCACACGCATAGCGCTCACTAGGTTGGCAAAACTCGAAGACATCTGCGTCGCCATCTGGTCCATAAGCCCTGCCGTGCCCGCCTTGAGCTGGGATGATACCGTCGACGCTATCTGCTCGCTGATTGCCTTCATCACCTGATCCATAGCCTGCTGCAGATACGGAGCCAGCTGCTTTTGCACATAGTCGCTCATCGCCTGCTGCAGACGCTCGGCCAGGGCATCGCCGCCGAGCGCTTTGAGCTGGGCCAGGATTTGCTGAGCTGTGTCATCATTCTCAAGATACGTCGAGAATGCGGCAGAGAGCTTTGACGCGTCCTTAAGATCTTCGGGCGACAGCGCCTTAAACTGATCAGACTGCAAAAAGCCCTCAAACAGCTGGTTGGCTAGTGTTCCCACCTGCTGCATTTGCTCGGGCGTGAGTTCCAGACCGTCAAAGATACCCGAGAAATCTGGGGTTGGCGCTTTTGCCATGATGTCGCTGAAGTCGATGTCCTTGCCAACGCCCGAAAGGTCAATGTTCAGCCCCGACAGATCGATGCCAGAAAGGTCCATACCGCTGGCCGCACCCGAGAGCGCAGACGCATCAAACGAGAACGCGCTCTTAAGTGCTGCCTCGTCCACACTGAACATGCTGCCCAGATCAACGCCTTGCTTGGCCTCGCCTTGCAGTTCGTCGAAGGTTTTGCCCGTAAAGACATCCGTCTCGGGGTGGGCAAGCTGCTCCTGCACAATCTGCGAATTTGCGGCGCGCTCCATAAGCTGGCGAGTCAGCGCATGCGTATAGGCAATGCCCGGGGTCAATGCGCTCGCATTGGCCGTCTCGTTAGGTCGCACCACGCCCACAATGCGCACGTCAATACCGTCGGCAACCTTGGCCGTCATAAAGTCGGCATCGTCAGACATGTCAGTCCACATGCCAGTCTCTTCGTTTTTGCGATACGCATCAGCCGGCGACAGCACCTTAAACGTGGTAGACAGCGCATCGTCGTAGGTAAATTCGGTGCCGGTCTCGGGCGTTTCGACCCCACCGTCAGCCGTCATAGCGCTGTTTACCAGATCGTTGAGCTCATCGATATCCAGCGCACCGATGCTGTAGAGCGTGTAGTCGCCCACCGTGCCACGACTCGAAAGCACCATCACGGCTTCGTTGGCAGACGTGGGCCAATGACCGGCGACGACATCGTACTGGCTGTCGAGCAGGCTCTGGTCGTCGATCATCTCGTTAAAGACCGAGGTTCCCATGGATTCCATGCTCACCGTTGCCGCCGAACTCGCGCCTCCGCTCATGGCCTCGGTCATGGCGTTGGGAACAAGCCGGACGGGCTTCTCGTCGCCCTTGCCGGCACGATAGACAACCGGCGATACACCGTAGCCGTACTGAATGGCGTTGACCTCTTTATCGATGCCGTCACCACCGGCATCGAGCCATGCCTTAAAGCTCGTCATATCGTTGGACTTAACGCTTGCAAACATATCCTTTACGGCCGTGACCACGGGAATCTTATCGGTTCCCTGAGCCTTGCCGCCGGCACTGTCGTCGGACGAATCCACATTTTCAGGCGAGTCATCATCCGCAGCCCCCTGTCCGCCCATCATGGACGACAGGTCGTAGTCCTGCTTGGAGATCGTAAGCGGGTAACTCGAGAGCGTATCTTCCTCGACCTTTTTGATGTAATTGTTCACGCCATTGGAGAGCGCCAAGATCGCCGCGATACCGATAATGCCAATCGACCCCGCAAAGGCCGTCATGGCCGTACGGCCCTTTTTGGTCATGAGGTTTCGGGCAGAAAGCCCCAGCGCCGTCACAAAGCTCATCGAGGTTTTGCGCGTAGGCTTAGCCTCGAGACGCGCGGCCTTGACAACATCAAAGGGGTCGGAATCGTCGGTGATCTTGCCGTCCGCCAGGTTGACGATGCGCGTGGCGTATTGGTATGCCAGGTCGGGATTGTGCGTGACCATGATGACCAGACGGTCGCGCGCAACTTCTTTGAGCAAATCCATAACCTGCACGGATGTCGTTGAATCCAAAGCGCCAGTCGGCTCGTCGGCAAGGACGATCTCAGGGTCATTGATCAGGGCGCGGGCAATGGCCACGCGCTGCATCTGCCCGCCCGATAGCTGGCTCGGGCGCTTGTTAACGTGTTCGCCCAGGCCAACCGCCTCGAGCGCCTCGCGCGCACGCTGGCGGCGCTCGGCATGCCCCACACCTGTGAGCGTAAGCGCCAGCTCCACGTTTTCCAAGATGGTCTGATGCGGAATGAGATTATAGCTTTGGAACACAAAGCCGATGCGGTTGTTGCGGTAGGCATCCCAATCGCGATCGTGAAAATCCTTGGTCGAAATACCGTCGATCAGCAGGTCGCCAGAATCGAAATGATCGAGCCCACCGATAACGTTGAGCATCGTAGTTTTACCCGAACCCGAGGGACCCAGAATGGCCACGAACTCGTTATCGCGAAAAGACAGGCTTACGTTGTCGAGCGCCACCTGCGTAAACGACTGCGTAACGTACCTTTTGCAAATACCTTTGAGCTCCAGCATGGACGGCAACCTCTCCTGCGCAGGCACCCTGCCCGCTCTCCTCCGCCGTTCGTATTCGACGCTTCTGTCCTACTCTATCCCCATTTTTTGCCGACGCCAGTGAGGAATGTAACAAACCGCGCCAAAAAACGAACGGGACGGCGCCCAAAAGAAGAGGTCCCGAGCGGGACCTCTATATGGTGGAGATTATCTTGAAAGGCAGCGGACCACTCCGCGCAGCGGCGCACGATCCTCGCCATGCTTTACGCGTTTTTTACTGCTCGCTATTCGCAATCGCCTGGTCGATAAGCTTGTCGAGTGCTGCGCGCTGCTCGGCGGAGCTAATGGCTCCCACGATTGGATCCCCTACGATGTTGCCGTTCTGATCGATGACATACGTCGTCGGGAACGAGAACAAATTTGACGTGAACTTACCGGCCTCGCTATCCGACTTGAACCAGATGTTCTTATATGTCACGCCCTTCTTGCTCAGCACGTCCTTGGCATCTGCGATCTCGCCCTTGTTGCCATCGAGCGTAAAGGAATTGACGCCCACGACCTGGCCGCCCTTCTCGGCAAGCTCCTGATTCAGCTTCTCAAGATCGCCCAGCTCGCCCACGCACGGCTTGCAAGTAGTGAACCAGAAGTTCATGACGGTGACCTTGTTCTTAGAGAACAGCTCGTCGCTGTTCACGTCGTTGCCATCCAGGTCCTTGCCCGTAAAGCTGGGGAACTTCGTCGCCTCGCTCGAAGCATTGGCACCAGCCGTCATGCCAGCGGTCGAAGCGTCGACGCTCTCGCCTGCACTCGGCGTGCTTCCACAGCCGGGGAACTCCTTCTCCAGGCTCTCGAGCTTGTCCTCGATCTCCTTGATCTGCTGTGCACCGGCCTTGAGCGTCTTGAGCTCATCCGCCGTGAACTCATCCTTGGCGCCGTCGATGGTCTTGAGCAGGAAATCGCCGTAATTGCTGCCGTCCTCAATCATTGCCGAGTCTTTATTTGCCGCATTGAATACCTTTTCCCACAGCGCGTTATCACTCGAAAAGATCTCGTTCTCCTTCTGCATGAGCTTCGCATACAGCTCGGCGGCCTCGTCGGCATTGGCCGGCTTCTGCGCAGTGAGTTCTGCGATCTTAGGATCGGAGCTCGCAGATTCGCTCGCATTGCCGCCAGGTGCCGAGCACGCCACAAGACACAAGGCCAGCACCGGCACCATAAACAGGGCCGCAATCTTAGAAAGCTTCATAGTCGTTCCTCCGTTTTGTCGAAGCTTGTTTACTTTTTATCGGCGGTCAAGGGGAGCTTTTCCGCCGACACATCCAGGCCATAGCGATAGCTAATGGCATCGACGGGACAGGCCCCGATGCACTTTCCGCACCGGATACATTCGGCATGATTGGGTGCGCGGACCACATCAACGTCCATCTGACAAACCTTTGAGCACTTGCCGCACGAGACACATTTGCATGCGTCAACCCGAATCCCCAGTAGGGACACCCTATTCATAAGCGCATAGAATGCACCGAGTGGACAAATCCATTTGCAGAAGGGGCGGTAGAACAAAACACTCAGCACTACCACGGCAATGAGAACGGCAAGTTTCCAAGTAAAGAGCTGTCCCAACGCAGATCGAATGCCGGCATTGGCAATGGCCAGCGGAATGGCGCCCTCGAGCACACCCTGCGGACAGATGTACTTACAAAAGAACGGGTCGCCCATGCCCACGTCGTTAACCACCAAGACGGGTAGCAGCACCACGGCAAACAGCAACACGACGTACTTGATGTACGTGAGCGGCTTGAGCTTTTTTGTCGAAAGCTTTTTGCCGGGAATCTTATGAAGCAGCTCCTGCAGCCAGCCAAACGGGCACAGAAAGCCGCATACAAAGCGTCCCAGCAGCACGCCGAGCAAAATGAGCGTACCGGTAACATAGTAAGAAAAGTTGAACTTGGATGAACCTACTACCGACTGGAACGACCCGATGGGGCACGCACCCGATGCCGCGGGGCACGAATAGCAGTTAAGTCCAGGCACGCAGACGGTTTTTCCCGCGCCCTGATAGATGCCGCCTTTGGCAAAGTTCGGCAGGTGAATGTTGGTGACGAGCGTCGCCGCCGCCTGAATGAATCCGCGAAATCGAGTCAAAACATGCGACGCAGTGTTTTCTCTTTTATCCAATTCCGATACACTCCAAGCACAGCCTAATCGCTTTGGCCAGCACGGCATCCGCCTCGCCACGCATAACGCCAAAGCACACCATGGCAATTCCGACGATCAACAAAGCGACCTGTACCACGGGTTTTACCGCTTTGAACAACCTGACCACTCCTTTCGTTACGCGACCATTGGACCATATCGGCTATAAAATCCGTGTTAAGCGCGATTTGGAATGTGCAAGGAGACCGTTATGCGTATTTTGATCATCGAGGACGAGCAGGCGCTGTGTGACGCAATCGCGCGTAGCTTGCGAAACTTGGCGTACAGCGTCGACTGCTGCCACGACGGGCAGGAGGCGCTCGACCTGCTGGGCGTCGAAGTCTTTGACCTCGTGGTACTCGACCTCAACCTTCCCCGCATCGACGGCATGACCGTACTCAGGGAACTTAGGAAAACTGACTGCGAGACTAAGGTACTGATTCTGTCCGCACGTGGCGAAGTATCAGATAAAGTCGCCGGACTCGATGCCGGCGCCAACGATTACCTCACCAAGCCGTTTCATCTGGACGAGCTTGCGGCAAGGATCCGCAGCCTTACCCTAAGACGCTTTACACAAAGCGACGTAGTTTTAACCTGCGGAAAACTCAGCTTTGACACCAAGGCGCGCATCGCTTCCGTGGACAGCGAGGCTTTATCTCTTACGCGCAAGGAAACGGGAATCTTGGAATACCTGATGCTTAATCAGGGGCGTCCGGTAAGTCAAGAGGAGCTTATCGAGCACGTTTGGGATAGCAGCGTAAACAGCTTTAGCAACGCAACCCGCGTTCATATCTCGTCACTCCGCAAAAAGCTACGCAGCGCTTTGGGATACGACCCGATTCGCAATCGGATTGGAGAGGGCTACGTTATGGAGGATAGCGAATGAAAAGGCTTTCACTGCAATGGCGCATAACGATTATGACGGCACTGCTCACGTGTGCGGCGTGCGTGCTGACGAACTGCCTGGTCGGCTATACGGGCATGCGCTACATGGATGCCATCGGCAGTAACATCTCGGCCTTTAACGCAACCGGCGAAGATTCGCCCCAGGCGTTCGACCCGACGAAAGCGGTCCCCGATGACAGGGTCACGATCGTCGTAGACGACGCACAGGAGTCTTTTGGCACGACAGCCTGGTACATCACGGCTGGAGTCACACTCCTTGGCGGCGTGCTGGCATACTTTGTGAGCGGCCGTGCACTCAAACCGCTACGGGATTTCGCCGCCCAGGTAGAGCGCGTGCAGCCTGACAACCTAAGCGAAATCAGACTCAGTGAAGATGTGCCCACCGAGCTACAACGATGCAGCGCCTCTTTCAACGACATGATCGCCCGTCTTGGCGAAGGATTCTCTGCACAGCGTCAGTTTACCGGCAACTCCGCACACGAGCTGCGCACCCCGCTCGCCCTTATGCAAGCACAGATTGAACTATTCATCTCCGAGCACTCCGGTTTGCAACCCGAAACAGCCGAGCTGCTCGGCCTGCTACAAGAACAAACCGAGCGCATGTCTCGAATGACCAAGGTATTGCTTGAGATGAGTGAGCTCCGCAGCGTTCCTTGCGAGGACGATGTTGAACTCGGTCCCTTGTCCGAAGAGGTCCTCACTGACCTTGCGCCACTTGCCGAAAATAGGAGCATAGCCCTCAACTGTGCTGGAGACGCTTTAGTAATCGGGAGCGACACGCTCCTCTATCGGTTGCTGTTCAACCTGGCCGAAAACGCCATCCGTTACAGCCGCTCCGGCTCGACTGTCAACGTCTCCATCAGCGGCAGCGACAGCCACGTGCTCCTGCGAGTCAAAGATGAGGGCCCGGGAATACCCAAGCAGTACCGAGAGAGCATCTTCCAGCCGTTCTTTCGTCTAGACAAATCCCGCAGCAGGGCATACGGCGGCGCAGGACTCGGGCTAGCGCTTGTTTGGGAGATTGCAGCACTTCACGGTGGCACGGTAGAGGTCGAAGCAAGTTCCGAGAACGGGACTACCATGCTCGTAAGCCTTCCAAAACGATCCGCAGCGTTAACCGAACAGTAAAACGAAAGGGGTCCCGAGCAACAGGGGTACAATTGCTGCATTGTTGCCACCTGATGGGAGATGGAAGATGGACTGCGATGGCTACCCATGCGTTCCCATGCCGTTGATGTGCACCGCCTTTGTGCCGGGGCAGATTGACGCTGCGGTTGCAGGCATTTCCGACCCCGATTCACGCACCATCGCCATGGCAGAAGCGCTGTACTTTCGCGGACAGGCCGCCCTCGCTGCCAAGACGGCGCGCCCCTATCTTGACGCCACCGATTCCGCACTGCGCTATTCCGCATGCTTTATCTGCGGATACGCCAGTCTGTCGCTCAACCGTATCGCCGACGCCCGCCGTTGTCTTGCGGGCATCCTCGATACGCCAACTGACGAGGAATCACCCGCCGTCCACGCCACGCATATCCTGTTCGCCTCGGCCGCAAGCGTCCTGCTGCACTTGTCTTCCCCGTATTCTGCCGAAGCGTTTTATCCGCTTGCGCCGCATCTGCCCGAAGGCCTGCGCCTGTTCGCCAGCTACGTGATGGCGCATGCCCTGTACCTGCGCGGCGAATATGGCCGCAGTCTGGGCATGGCGGAAAACGCCCTGATCATGAAACAAGGGAGCTATCCGATCTCGGAACTGTTCCTGCACCTGGCAGCTTCCATGGCATGCATGAGCCTCAAGGACATCGACGCCGCAAAAGCACACTTCGGAGCCGCTTGGGACATTGCGCGTCCCGACGGCCTTATCGAACTCATCGGCGAGCACCACGGCCTTTTGCAGGGGCTTGTCGAGGCGTGCTTAAAATCGCAATACCCCGACGATTTCGCTCGCATCATCGAGATCACGTACCGCTTCAGCTACGGCTGGCGGCGCATCCACAATCCCGATTCGGGCGAAGACGTAGCCGACGATTTAACGACCACGGAGTTCACCATGGCCATGCTCGCCTGCCGCGGATGGACCAACGCCGAAATCGCACGCCACATGGGAGTATCGCCGGGCACCGTTAAAAACCGCCTATCAGGAGTGTATGCCAAGCTTGGTATCGGAACTCGCGCCGAGCTGATTGCCCACATGTTGCGCTAGCGGCCAAACTGCCCGGCGTATCGAAAGCGCTCCGGGGGCCTGACACTTTCGCGCACTCAAATTGGACATTTTGGCCATCGAACGGCACTACCGCCACGGGGCACCTTCTCGCAAAATTGGATTATTTCCTCCGATATTTGCGGGATGGGAGCCCAAAATGCTTGATCGCCGTTCGTTACTTATCGCCGGAGCATCCTCGCTGGCAGGCATCATGCTGCCTCGCGTGCCGGGCAGCGCAAACGCCTTCATGCTGCCATTCATCCCCACCGAAGCCTATGCCGACGAAAAAGACCCTTTCAGGGTACTCGTTCTCTCGCGCACCATGTTTGGTGTGGTCGTGGTCGACGTCGGCAACAAGAATACGCCCATCACGGGTGCCCAGGTCACGCTCACCTCGCGCTATGCCGCAGGCAAGCAGCTCACCGCCACTACCGATGACGAAGGCACGGCCATCTTTGAGGTCGCGCCGCTTTCGGAAGGCTACGTGGACGAGGCGACGCTTCTCGACGCGTGCGACTTTAACGGCGGCATCTCCATTAGCATGGCGGGCTACCGCGATGTCGAGATTCCCCTTGCGCGTATCCAGGGCGGTACCGCCATAACCGCGCCTACGCGTCCGCTTTCCGACGGCGAGCCGTACTTCCGCCAGCTCACATTCGACGAATGGGACATCCAGTACGCTGAAGCCACGTTCATGACATTGCCGAAGGACGACACGGCAAACGAGCAGCCCGATACGCACGCCTTTACCGTGCAGGCACATCTGCCACGGGGTGGACAGGCAACGCTGCGCATCAACAAAGTGACGCCTGCCGCGGGCAGCTCACCCGAAACCTTCACGCAGATTGGCCAAGTCAAGGCCAGCGCATCGGGCGCGGATAATCTGGCGACGTTCACGCTCGAAGACACGTTCCTCGATGCAGCGTCGAGCCTTCTGGAAGAAGGATGCAAGCTGCGCTTTGTCCTTGACTATCAGGGCAAAACCTATACACTCTCCTCCCCCATGGCCGTTGTCACCGCGCCGGCCGCAAAGGCAGAATCGGGTTCGACCACCATCATTCCCACTACCATGGACCAAGAGATCACTCCGTTTGATTTCCCCGCGGCGTTTCCCGGCATCGGCGGCAATAAGTTCACGTGTTGGATGCCCACATTTCCGATCCTCTTCGATTTCTCGTTTGCTGGATACGTGCTGTTTGGCGGAGGATACAAACCAGCCAGCTATATGAACGATTCGGGCAACCCTGATCCGGAATACTGGAAGAAATCGCCGCGTGAGTCGGGCGCCAAGCAGGCAAACCGCTACCTCGACGAGATGGAGGGGAAGTGGAATCAGTACAAAAGTATGAGTGCCGGTTCGGGCACCGATCCAAGAAACACCAAGCTCCTTCGTCACCATTGCACGCCGCTGTTCACGATGGATATCGCCACACAGCTGTACGGCTCGCTCGCCTACGATTGGGTGGGCAAAACCTGGGGTAAAAACAACGACCCCGCATACGGCAATATTAAGGCCCTCTTCCAGGTAAGAACCGACCTCAATTGGACCGAGCAGTTTACCCTAGGACCGGTGCCGTTTTTCCTAAACGTCAACCCCTGGGTGCTGGCGAAGCTGGCGCTCGCCGTGGGCGCCCACACGCACGGCAGCGGCGCGGCGTTTTTCAAGAACATTTCGCTCGACTATTCAAACACGTCGGGCTCGTTCACCATCCAGATCGGGCTTGCCGTCACCTTTGGCGCCGGCGTTGCAGGCGTCGCTTCGTCTGCCGTGCGCGGCGCCGCATCCCTCACGCTGTTCATTGGGTACGAGAAGGCAGATGGACACCAGCTTCCGCGACTGCGCGTAGGTGCAGACGTCGATGTCGATGTGATACTCCAGTTCGTAATGTTCAAGTGGACCGCCAAGGCTTGGTCGGGGTCGTGGCCCACACTCCTCGATTCGTGGAATATGTCGGTGAACAATAGCAACCAGTATGTGCTCCAGCGCTCTGAGCTCGCATTGGGTGGAGATACGCCTTACACGCTGGATGCCCGCTTCGGCACGCCCGGCAACATCGAGGCGGGCGGCGTGCCGCAATTTATCGCATCGGCCATCATCGTCACCAACGCCGAGCTGCTCGCACGCGCCGAGGTTAAGGCCGCTGTCGTAAACGTCGCGCCCGTCGTGCGCGATTGGGATCAAGCGGTCACGCGCATTGAGCTCGAGGCGGATGCAGAAAGCGACGACACGGGACAGATCGAGCATTTCGTCCATGCACTGATAGAGAACGACGAAAACACCGCGCCGATGTATGAGTACACCTACATCGGTCAGGCAACGAACACCGTTGCCGACCCGAACGCCAATTCTGCCGGCGTGTCGGAGGACGAGCGTGGCGGCATAAAACCCTCGAGCGACAACGTGCTGTTTTCCGGCGTGCTCAGCGAAGCCCACATGAAGCTAACGATGATTGCCGGCGTGGAGTGCCTATTCCGTATCGCCTCGGTGCGCTACGGCGAGAATGGTCGTTCGCGCCTGGTGGTGCATACAAAGACGAACGGCACGTGGTCCGCTCCCACGCCCGTGGACTTCCCCCTTGGGTTTGGCGAGGGCGACGTGGAGCGCACCGGCATATTCGATTACGACTTCGACGTGGTGGAATATACGGACGGAATAGGAAACCAGGACGCCTATGTGTTGCTGGTCTCGGGCGAGCGCCCCGCCGGTGACAACACCCTTTTCGATACGGCGAGCACATCCGGCATACTGTCCGTTGTGCGCCTGCGCATAAGCAACGACGGAGTTCGCGTGATATCGCACACGTCGTGGCGCAGCATCTCGCGCGGCCGCCTTCAGGAGGATGGCTACCATTGCCTGCAGTGCCCACGCATCACGGTGGGCAAGACGCTGGTCGACGGACGTCTGTCGGGCGCCTACCTCCACCGCCACGGAGCCACCGCAGAGAAGGCGCTCGGCAGCGAGGCCGAGGTTGCGCTGGAATGCTTTACCCTGTGGTCGGACGTTTCGGGCGACAGTCTCACGTTCCGTCAGGTCCTCCGCTTTCCGCAAGCGCCGTCGAGTATCGAGCTGGGCGCGCCCGAGAATATCAACGGCAAAATGGTGGTGCCCGTTGCATACGAGACTGCAGGCGGTTGTGGCTGCGCATCGTACGCCGTGATCGGCCAGTCCATTGCGGGCTGGGGCGTTATGTCGCCAGATGCCACAGTACCCCACGCGGTGCCGTGGCCACAACATTCGGGCTTTTTGACAACCGTCAACGAGCAACTGCAGCATATTACCTGGACGCGAGGCGCATCGGCATTTGCAACGCAGCCCGTGGGTGCCGCAGACTGTGGCCCAGCATCGTTTAGCGTAAGCAACAACGGCAGGTGCGTGCTCTATGTAGAGAACACCGATGGCAAGGTGGGACAAACCTACGACGAAGAAGGCAACCCGGTAGCAGTGATGGGCAAGCACTTCCGCATCTTCGCCAGCACCTTGGCAGGCGATCTGTTTACGGAGCCGTTCGTGATGTGCGAGCTAGACCATCCCGTCGATCAGATAACGACATTTTTAACGTCGGGGAGCATGCTCTCCGCGCTCGCCACGCACATTGTGAGCGCGGAGAAGAGCGAGGCAGAGCTGCACGGCATCGAAGTGCCCTTGGTGGCGTGTGCCACTCCGACGGGCGCGGTCGCTACCTCGGGCGCGGTGGTGCCCGGAGCAGCAGGCGAATCCTTCATGGTCACGGTGCGAAACGACGGCAACACCTTGCTGACCGCCGGCACGATCGATCTATACCGAGAGGGCTCCAGCCAGCCGTTCTCCAGCGCATCCATCGGGTTCGGAGTGAACGCACGCATGGCATCGATCTACGACCCAGAGCTTGCCGAGGACGCTTCGGCCAACGACATGGCACATGTGAAGTACGCGCTCGAGACGCTGGGCGAGCGCTTCGCTACGCACCCGCTGGCAGCCGACAGCGGCAACGCCGTGCTGGCACCGGGTTGCACGGCACAGTTCCGCATGAGCTTTGCCATCCCAGAGAGTTGGGGCGACGAGGTGGGCAAACGCGTAACGCTGTATGCGAAGGCGCGTAATCTGGTGGCGCTCGATCCCGTAACGCTCGAGGAAATTCGACCGGGCGCAAACTCGGCGCTGGGTGCCGTACTGCACGAGCTTCATGTGCCCGACGCGGCATGCGAACGCTCAGAAGTTCAGGTCGGCGTATGCGACAGCGCGGATACGACAGAACTTCACGACGCCCCGATGACAGCAGACGACGATGGCGGCTCGAGTGGCGGCGGTACCGACGAGGGCGGCGGCTCCGGCGGAAGCAGCTCCGGCAGTGGCAAGGACCACAGCAATAACAAGCGCTCCGGAAAAGCGGGCGCGCTCGCTGGCACGGGCGATGTCAATGCTCCCCTTACGGCAGCCGCTACAGCACTCGCCGCGGCAGGCGCCGGCCTCATCGCCTACAGCGCCCGCCGCACGGCGCTCGAAAAAGACACCGCCAATGAGGTCAATTCGGATAGGTCTCGCTAGCTCCTAGTTACTTTTGTGAGAGACGCCGACTCGGCTCATCGGACACCAAAAGGGGCTGGCCCCGATAACTCGGAGCCAGCCCTGAGTCGCCTGACATGGGAATCGCAACCCGCTACTTGAGCTTCAATGCCTCCATCATGGGCGCGGCGGCGTCCCAATCGATCTTCCAGCCAATCGACACGCGGACGGTCTCGCCCGTCGCGGGAGCCGTCGCAAACAGCGTATGGCCGTTGTCGGGACCGGTAAAGCGCAGCCACGTTATGCCGTTGTACTCGACCTGGTCGGTTGTTGTCTCCTTGCCTTCGTAGACCTGCTCTAGGCTTGCAACCTCTTCCTCCGGCGAGCGCGGGAAGATGCTGATGTTCAGGCGTCCTCCAGTCTCGTCGTGGAAGAAGTTTGCCTTTTCGCGCTCTTCGTCGGACGAATCCAGCGTGTACCCATCGGCGGCCTCGATGCTGTACGATGCGCAGTCGATGCCCGTTAAATCTGCCTTCTCGCCAGAATCGGCCACGCCGCCGGCCGCCTTGAACTCCTTGGTCTCGCATCCCGTGGTGTCAAAGTGCATGGCCTCATGATTCTTGGCGGGGGCATAAGCGTCTACGAACTCGACAGTGATGGGCCCGTAGTACGCCGTCTTGGGCGCCCAGAAATACACGTACTCAACGGTCTCGCCCGGGCCGATATCTGGCCTCTCGGAAAGGTCGATGCCCTCGTGCAGCTCATCGGGAGCCTCGCTTGCAACGTAGTCGAGCACGGCCGCCTTGCCGGAAGTAAACAACGGGTCGCCTGCCTCAAGATCGCCCTGGGCAGCATGCACGTTAAAGGAACTGAACGTCCTGTTCTTTGTGTTGTTGTTGGTGATCTTGATGTGCAGGTAAAAGCCGTCCTGCAGCTTGGCATCGCCGCGATAGAACGTACCGTGAGCCACCGACTCATAGGTAATGCCTGCCACCTCGACCGTCTGCGAATCATAGGCCCTGGGCTTTTCCTGCACAGGCGCGCTGCCGCCCGAACCGCCAGGCGAGCCGCTCGGAGCACTACCGCCACAGCCGGCCACTGTACACGCCAGCACGGCCGAAAGCGTCACGGTGGGAATTCCTAACAGCAGTTTCTTTGTCATGGGCCTCATCATTCTCACCGCTCCTTTCGGCTTGCAGCTCATCCATTGCCCGAGTCCCAAGTCGACCCCGTGGCATCGGCTTCCACTATGAGCGTATGACGAAACACGGCGCCGGCGAAGTGACCCGTGGCCCAAATAACGACCCACCAGCGTTCCTTATGGGCCAAAAGAACTCGCACATGCACGCCCCCGGCCCATAAAACGAGACGTCTGTCCCAATGTTCGATTCGATCCAACAATCCGCACGACACGTTTTCGACAACGTATCCAACCGCAAACGCAGCAAGACGCATTCGGCCGCCTTCAAATTTACTCGGGCAGAACCGACTCGGTTTTGTCCGAGTAAACTCGAGCATAAACTGATCCATGCGATACAATTAACTCGGACAAAACCGAGTCGGAAGGAACCGAGTAAGTGGAATTTATTGGCAGGGAGCGTGAGCTCGCCCGTATTAAGAAAACGCTCAAAGCACCCGAGCAGCGCAATGTTCTCATTTACGGCAGGCGTCGCGTCGGAAAAAGTGAGCTCATCAAGCAGGCGCTAACCGATTTGTCGGACGTCGCAACGGTCTATTACGAGTGCCGCCAAACCTCCGAGGCAGACAACCTCGAGAGTCTGTCCGTCCTTGTTGCTGAAGCGCTGAGCTTTCCTCCGCTCGCCTTCACAGGCATCCGCGAGCTCATCGAATTTCTGTTTGCCCAAGCTAAAGACAAGAACATTACCCTCGTTCTCGACGAATACCCCTACTTGAGAGATGCGGTTAAAGGCTTAGACAGCATTCTTCAGACCTCAATCGACGCCCACAGGGAAGACTCACGTTTAAACATTGTCCTGTGCGGCTCCTACGTTGAGATTATGAAATCCCTCATCGAGCATGAAAGCCCCCTCTACGGGCGAATTGATCTCGCGCTTGAGCTTAAGCCCATGGATTACTTTGACGCTGCGAAGTTCTATCCCGCGTTCTCGCCCGAGGACAAGGTGCGGCTCTATAGCGTTTTTGGCGGTATCCCCTTTTACAATCGCCTCATCGATCAATCCCAAAGCGTACGCGACAACATCATCGAGCTCGTCACGGAACCTGGCGCACGCTTAGAAAGCGAGGTGCCGTCCTATCTCAACGCCGAGATCTCGAAGATGACCAACGCCAACGAAGTTTTCGGGGCTCTTGCACAAGGTTACTCCCGTTGGGGGGACGTGCTGGCACAGTCGCACGTCTCGAGCGGTCCGGCCATGGCAGACGTGCTCGACAAGCTCATGTCACTCGAAATCGTCCAAAAGCGTGCACCCATCAATGACCCTACGAACAAGCGCAAGTCTGGCTACTTTGTAGTGGATCCGCTTTCGCTCTTTTACTATCGCTATGTTTTCCGCAATGCCTCGGCGCGTCAGCTGCTCGACCCGGAAGTCTTCTATGATCGTCACGTCTCCCAAGACTTCGAGAAAAACTACGTTCCTCATATGTTCGAGGAGATCTGCCGTCAATACCTCGTGCGGCAGAACAGGACCGGCAAGATCGAACCGGCTTTCGACGCCATAGGCAAGTACTGGTACGACGATCCCGCAAACAAAACGAGCGGCGAATTCGATGTGGTAACGCAAGACCCCGAGGGTTACGCATTCTACGAAGCAAAGTTCCGCAAATCCCCCATCACGCAAAAAATGGTCGACGAGGAAATCGCCCAAGTCGAGGCAACGGGGCTCAAGTGCCATCGCTATGGATTCTTCTCCCGTTCGGGCTTCGAAGCTGGCAAAAGCGATCGAACCGTCTTCATCGACCTGCCGCAGATGTTTGGATAGGACAGACTCCTCCCGCATCCCGAGCATTCATTATCTAACCGAACGATTGTTCGATGGATTTCGTGTTGGTTGGAATCGCCCACGGGCTGGGCTATGCTACCTTGACTATCTATATGACTTAAACGCAGCAAAGGAGCACCGAGAGAGCGAGTATGGCAAAAAACACCGCAAACTATGGTAACGACAGTATCCGCCAGCTCAAGGACGAGGAGCGCGTACGCCTGCGCCCCGCCGTCATCTTTGGCTCGGACGGACTCGACGGCTGCGCGCATGCCGCCTTCGAGATCCTGTCCAACGCCGTTGACGAGGCGCGCCAGGGCTACGGCAAGCTCATCACCCTTACCGCCTTTCGCGATGGTTCCATTCAGGTAGAGGACAACGGCCGCGGCTGCCCGCTCGACTGGAACCCTTCCGAGAAGCGCTTTAACTGGGAACTCGTCTTTTGCGAGCTCTACGCAGGTGGCAAATACAACAACAACCAGGGCGGCGACTACGACTTCTCGCTCGGTACCAACGGCCTGGGCTCGTGCGCGACCCAGTACGCCTCCGAGTACATGGACGTCACGGTTTGGCGCGACGGCAACAAGTACTCCCTGCACTTTAAGAAGGGCAAGGTCGTTGGCGCCAAAAAGAAGGCACTCGAGATTGAGCCCAGCGACGAGGACCGTACCGGCACCACCATCAAATGGCGCCCCGATCTTGAGGTCTTTACCTCCATCAGCATCCCCCACGATTGGTATCGCGAGACCATGCGCCGCCAGGCCGTGGTCAACGCCAACGTGACCTTCCGCCTGCGTATTGAGGGTGACGATGGTGAGTTTACCGAAGAGGATTTTTGCTATCCCAAGGGCATCGAGGACTATGTGCTCGAGAAGGTCGGTACCGACTACCTTACCGAGCCCTTCTTTATCGAGGCCGACCGTCGCGGTCGCGACCGCGAGGACCTGCCCGACTACAACGTGAAGATTACCGCGTGCATGTGCTTCTCGCGCACCTTCATGATGCAGGAGTACTACCACAACTCATCGTGGCTCGAGAACGGCGGTTCGCCCGAGAAGGCCGCCCGCAGCGCTCTGACCAGCGCCATCGATGCCTACATCAAGCAACAGGGCAAGTACAACAAAAACGAGAGCGGCATTAAGTGGCAAGACGTCCAGGACTGCCTGGTGCTGGTGACCAACTGCTTCTCCACCCAGACGTCCTATGAAAACCAGACTAAGAAGGCCATCAACAACCGCTTTATCCAGCAGGCTATGACGGCCTTCTTTAAGGAGCGCCTCTCGACCTACTTGATCGAGAACAAAGACGCTGCCAACAAGATCATGGAGCAGGTGCTCATCAACAAGCGCTCGCGCGAGAACGCCGAAAAGACGCGCCAGAGCATCAAGACCAACCTGCAGCAGAAGACCGACATGGCCAACCGCGTGCAGAAGTTCATCGACTGCCGCTCCAAAGATAAGAACCGTCGCGAGATCTACATCGTAGAGGGCGACTCGGCAGCAGGCGCCATTCGCACCTCGCGCGATGCCGAGTTCCAGGGCGTTATGCCCGTCCGCGGTAAGATCCTCAACTGCCTGAAAGAGGACTACCCGCGCATCTTTAAGTCCGACATCATCATGGACCTTATGCGCGTGCTGGGCTGCGGTGTGGAGATCAAGGACAAGCGCATCAAGAACCTTGGTGCCTTTGACCTGGACAACCTCAACTGGAACAAGGTCATCATCTGTACGGACGCCGACGTCGACGGTTATCACATCCGTACGCTCGTGCTCACCATGCTCTACCGCCTGGTGCCCACGCTTATCGACGAGGGTTACGTGTATATCGCCGAATCGCCGCTCTACGAGATCAACTGCAAAGAGAAGACCTACTTTGCCTACACCGAGCTCGAGAAGAACGGCATCCTCAAGGAGATTGGCGACCAAAAGTGCTCCATCAACCGCTCCAAGGGTCTTGGTGAGAACGACCCGGACATGATGTGGCTCACCACCATGAATCCCGAGACGCGTCGTCTGATCAAGGTGGAGCCCGAGGACGTCACCAAGATGGAAACCATGTTCAACCTGTTGCTGGGCAACGACGAGGCAGGCCGCAAGCGCCATATCTCCGAGCACGGCAAGGAATATCTGGACCAGCTGGACCTGCAATAGCAGCAAATCGATAACGACGGCCCATAAGAAGTTCAAGAGGAAATCGTGGCAAAGAAGAAGACGAAGAACCAGCCAAAGAAAAAGCAGGTCAACGCCGAAAACGTCATCGGCCTGCACTCCGAGGTCACCGACCAGCCGATCACGCAGACGCTCGAGGTCAACTACATGCCCTACGCCATGAGCGTCAACGTCTCGCGTGCGTTCCCCGAGATCGACGGTTTTAAGCCCTCGCACCGCAAGCTGCTCTACACCATGTACAAGATGGGTCTGCTCAAGGGCGAGCGCCAGAAGAGCGCCAACATCGTGGGTCAGACCATGAAGCTCAACCCGCACGGCGACGCCGCGATCTACGAGACGATGGTGCGCCTGGCGACGGGCAACGAAGCGCTGCTTGCCCCCTTCGTAGAGTCGAAGGGCAACTTTGGCAAGTACTATTCGGGCGACCTGAGCTACGCCGCCTCGCGTTATACCGAGGCCAAGCTCTCCCCCATCAGCGCCGAGATCTTCAAGGACATCGACAAGGATCCGGTCGACTTCGTCGACAGCTACGACGGCGCCATGAAGGAGCCGCGCCTGCTGCCCACCACGTTTCCCAACATCCTTGTCTCGGCCAATAAGGGCATCGGCGTCGCCATGGCATCCGACATCTGCGGCTTCAACCTCAACGAGGTCTGTACTGCCACCATGCACTACCTGCAGGATCCCGACTGCGACCTGCTCGAGTACATGCCCATGCCCGACTTCTCGACCGGCGGCGAGATTATCTACCGTCGCGAGGAGATGGAGAAGATCATCGAGACCGGCCTTGGCAGCTTCCAGATTCGCTCCCGCTGGCGCTGGATTCCCGAAGAGCGCATCATCGAGGTGTACGAGATTCCCTACACCACCAAGACCGATGTCATCATCGAGCGCATCGTCAAGCTCTCCAAGGAGGGCAAGGTCAAGGAGATCGCCGACATCCGCGATGAGACCGACCTTTCGGGTCTGCGCATCGCCATCGACCTTAAGCGCGGCGTCGACCCCGACAAGCTCATGGCCAAGCTCTATCGCTCGACCACGCTGCAGGATTCGTTCTCGTGCAACTTCAACGTGCTGGTCGATGGTTACCCTCGCGTTATGGGCGTGCGCCAGATTCTGCACGAGTGGGTCAAGTGGCGTATTGAGTCCACGCGTCGCCGCATTAACTTTGACCTGGGCAAAAAGTCCGAGCGCCTGCACCTGCTGCACGGCCTCGAGGCGATCTTGCTCGACATCGACAAGGCCATCGCCATCATCCGCGGCACCAAGCTCGAAGCCGAGGTCGTGCCCAACCTTATGAAGGGTTTCGACATCGACGAGACCCAGGCCGAGTTTGTTGCCGAGTTTAAGCTCCGCAACATCAACGAGGAGTACATCCTCAACCGCACCAAGGACATTGCCAAGCTTGAGGGCGAGATTGCCGAGCTTGAGGAGATCCTCTCCAGCGAGGAGAACATCAAGAAGGTCATCAGCGACGAGCTGGCCGCGGTCAACAAGAAGTACGTGATGCCGCGCCGCACGGGCAGGATCGAGCCCCACGAGGTCATCGAGGTAAGCCTGGAGCCCGAGGTCGAGGAGTACCCGGTTACCATCATGCTCTCGCGCGATGGCTATCTTAAGAAGATGACGGACCGCGTGCTCAAGAAGGCGACCACGCTCAAGTACAAGGACGGCGACAAACCCTTTATCGAGTTCCCGTCCTCCAATACGCACGAGCTGCTCGTGTTTACCAACAAGAGCCAGGTGTATAAGTGCAAAGTCGCGGCGTTTGAGGATACCAAGTCGGCACAGCTGGGCTCGTACCTGCCGACCGATCTCGAGATGGAACCCGACGAGAGCGTCATCTGGGTCATCGACCCCGAGGACTACAAGGCCGACGTGCTGTTTGTCTTTGAGAACGGCCGCGTGGTGCGCGTCGCGCTTTCTGGATACGTCACCAAGACCAACCGCAAACGCCTTAAGAACGCCATCTACGGTGGCAGCAAGCTGCTGCATGCCCAGGTGCTCAAGGAGGACCGCGACATCGCGCTGGTCTCGAGCGACTACCGCCTGATGAACTTCAACACGTCGCTGCTCAAGACCAAGACGACCACCAACACGCAGGGCGTCCAGGCCTTTACCGCCAAGAAGGGCCGCTCGGTCACCACCGTCGGCACGACCGAGGAGATCCTTGGCGCCGGCGTCTCGGCCGAGAAGTTCACCGCGCAGAGCCTCCCCTCAGCCGGTGCCCTCATGAAGGAAAACGACATGCCGAGTTTGTTTGATTAGGACGACGGCAGAACCGCCATAGTTTTACAAAGCAGCGGGGCCCGGAGCGCAGCAATATCGCGCCCCGGACCCCGCTCGTTGCAACGTAGTCGGAATAATAGAAATCCCCGTTTTTCACTCCTGCAATCCCGCGGCACAAGACATGTTAAACCGTTAGCAAAACTTGCAAAAATTAGCAAAAGTTGCAAAAACTAGCAAAACCTGCAAAGGGGCCACCATGGATCGCAGCAAATGTCTCCGCCATGCCAGGCATGCTCGAAGATATTATCGAGCGAACCAAAGAAGCGGCAGATAGCCGCCTCTCATAGTCTCGCGCGTGCATAAGCAGCGTTCAGATTGAGGCAGTCGGCATCGATTGGACATATGCTCAGGAGACTCAGGGTAACTGGCGCACGGACATGAATGGCGTCTTCAGGCAACTCGAGAAGCATGACGTCGGGCTTCTCTCGAAACGACCTATCGGGAACTTTCCGATAAAGACATTGAGTTTTTGCTCGCGATGCTGCCCGATTCTGGCCCCAGCAGGGTCTCGGAGATAGCCAAACGCATGGGCGTTGCCAGCAACTATGCAAGCCAATATAAACGCCGTCTCCTCGAGGACGGCGTCATCGGAGAGCGAGGGCGTGGTCTCGTTGGCTTTGACATCCCCGCATTCAGGGAGTTCCTGAGTGAGAAGGCCTCCTAGCACGCCGAGATTGTCCGCAAGGGCAACGGCGCATGGCAATCAACGATTCACCTGGCAAGGACGGCAAGCACTTCAAATAACGCCGATTGCCATGCACTCTTCTTGTTCTTAGGCAAGCTTGCGAGCGAGCTCTCGCACCTCTTCCAACTTGGGCGAGGAGGCCATGCTGTCACGCTCGGTCATACCGCTGATGGTGACAATGCCCTGGTCCTCCCACTTGCAGTACGCGCAGGTTGACTTGTACATAGCGATCGCCGCATCATAGACGCCCTCGCTGTGGCTATCGAGCAAAAGGGCCGTCTTGGTGAACGGGAAGCCCGTAGCACCGAAGGCGTACAGGCGGTCGATGGCGGCCTTCTCCTGCGCAGTGATATCAAACCAGTAGATGGGCGAAGCAAAGACAACCATATCGGCGCCTTTCAGCGACTCGATCACGTCGGCCATGTCGTCCTTTTGCACGCAGGTGCCCTCATGGGTAAAGCAGTACTGGCATCCCAGACAACCAGCAATCTTCTTGCTGGCAACGCGGACGACTTCGACCGTATGGCCACCCTCCCGCGCGGTCTCGGCAAACGCCTCGGCCATGGTGTCGGTATTGGCGCCCTTGCGCGGGCTACCACTCAATACAACGATATTCATAGAAATCTCCCTCCTTCATGCCGCAGGCGCGCGGCATATTTTTTTGTTTTAACCAAAACGTATGGAGTTATTCAGTCGCCTCGTTTCAGCTACTCCCACTCTTTAGAAGAATCGTTGCTGGAGGCTTGGCATTGAATCGAGGCACGCCTTATTTCAGATATTCCTCAAAGAATGCTTTCAGGTTTTCAAACGGAATGATGTCCATCTGATCGTAAAGGTCGGTGTGGCTGGCACCAGGGATAATGAGCAATTCCTTGTTGTCCCCCATCAGCTTGCCGTACGCGGTTTCGCTGAAATAGCGGGAGTGCGCCTTCTCGCCGTGTACCAGCAACACGGCAGAGCGGATCTCGCCGGCGTACTGCAAAATCGGCATATTCAAAAACGACAGCGAGGACGTCACATTCCAGCCGCCATTGGAGCCCAAGCTGCGGGGATGGTAGCCTCGCGGAGTCTTGTAGTAGGCGTAATAGTCCGCTACAAACTGCGGCGCATCCTCCGGTAGCGGATCGACCACGCCGCCCGCCAGCGCATAGCTGCCGTTTTTATAGTCCTCGGTGCGCTGCGCGTTCAACGCTTTCCGCTTTTCAAAGCGTGCCTGCTCGGAATCCTCGGCGTCAAAATAGCCGTTTGCGGTCACGCGGGTCATATCGTACATGGTCATAGCCGCGGTAGCTTTGATACGAGTGTCGATGGCTGCTGCATTGACTGCCATGCCGCCCCAACCGCAGATACCGATGATGCCGATACGCTCCGGGTCAACACTTTCCTGCACAGAAAGGAAATCCACCGCTGCGCAGAAGTCCTCGGTGTTGATGTCCGGGGATGCTACATAGCGGGGCGTGCCGCCGCTCTCGCCGGTATAGGACGGGTCAAAGGCAATTGCGAAAAAGCCCAGCTCCGCCATTTTCTGCGCGTACAGACCGGAGGACTGTTCCTTCACCGCGCCAAACGGGCCGCTGACGGCGATGGCGGGCAGTTTGCCTTCCGCGTTCTTAGGCACGTACACGTCGGCCGCCAGCGTGATGCCGTATCGGTTGTGGAAGGTCGCCTTGCTGTGCTCAACCTTGTCGCTTTTGGGGAATACCTTGTCCCATTCCTGCGTCAGTTTCAACTGCTCCATGCCTAAACCTCCTTGTCAGTCGCTTTAAGGTATTGCTCGTCGTCCACGGCCTCCAACCACTCGTTGGAGGCTTTCTCGCCCGGAACCTCCACCGCGAGATGGGAGAACCAGCTGTCGGGCGCCGCACCGTGCCAGTGCTTTACGCCCGCGGGAATATTTACTACATCGCCAGGGCATAGCTCTTGTGCCGGTTTGCCCCATTCCTGGTAAAGCCCTCGACCAGCCACGCAGATGAGGATCTGCCCGCCACCGCTTTTGGCGTGATGGATGTGCCAGTTGTTGCGGCAGCCGGGCTCGAGCGTAACGTTGTAAATGCCGACCTGCTCGGTGGAAAGGGGCACGAGGTAGCTTTGCCCGATAAAGTACTTCGCAAATGCGTCGTTGGGGGCACCGATGGGAAAGGCCATCTCGTTTTGGTGTCGGGCCTTTGCGTCGGCGCCGTCGTCTTCGTCCGCCCAGACCTCCTTCGCCATGCGAAAGGCCGCCCACGCCTTGGGCCATCCCGCGTAAAACGCCGCATGCGTAAGGATTTCCGCTATCTCAGCCCTGGTCACCCCGTTGCTCTTTGCGGACATCAGATGATATTGGAACGAAGAGTCCGTCAGCCCCTGCGCCATTAGGGCCACCACCGTCACCACGCTGCGGTCTCGAAGGGAAAGCCCGTCTTCTCGGCTCCACACCTCGCCGAACAGCACATCGTCATTGAGCTGAGCGAATTTGGGGCCAAAATCCCCCAGGGCGTCTCTGCCCGCCGTCTGTTTAATTGCCATGATCGATTTCCTCCTATCGATGGTTCTGGACACGAATCCGTCTCCGCGCGGCTAAGTAGCCCGCCTAGATTTCCATGCCCATTCGTCGCGCCTGCTCAAGAGCAGGGTGCCCAGCGATTTCGCCCACGCCGTTCACGCCGCCGGCGAAAACCGTTTTGCCCATTACGGACCACCCCTTGCGCTACCGATTTATATTGACGAGAATGAAGGTAATACCTAAACCTGACTTTAGGTCAAGGAATGAATTCGAGATTTATTCGGAGGGGCCATGTACACAATCGGACAGGTGGCGGAAATGTTCGGCTTGCCCGCCTCAACGCTGCGGTATTACGACAAGCAGGGATTGTTCCCGGGGCTGGAGCGGACGTCCGGCATTCGTCGATTCGGCGACACGGAACTCGAGGCGCTTCGAGTCATCGAATGCCTGAAGAAAGCGGGGATGGAGATCAAGGACATCCGTCTGTTCATGGAATGGTGTGCGGAGGGCCCGTCCACTTACCCCCAGCGCAAGGCCATGTTCGAGGAGCGTAAGGCCCATATGGAGTCGGAGATCGAGAGCATGAACCGCGCGCTGGACATGTTGAAGTTCAAATGCTGGTACTACGGGCAGCTGAATCAGGGCAACAGCGAGGCTGAGCTGAAGGCACTGATTCCCGACGGCTTGCCAGAAGGAATCAAAGAGGCCTACGAAAACGCTCACGCTCGATAGTGCCGTCCGATGCTCAAGGGAGTTCGTCAAGGAGTTCTTTTTCGGGTAGCAATGAAAAAAGAAGGCCGCCGAACCAGAAGATTCGGAGGCCTTTATTCCTGCCACTTTGCTGATAGCGCAGTTCAGTGGCGATGCCGAAACGATCGATAATCCTCTTTGACGCTTGTTTAGCGAAATGGGAAGCGCATGACAGCCATCCAGCGAGCCCTGGGGTATCCGGGCAGAAAGGGCCTGTTGGCGAAATGGATCGACCGCTACATCCGCTGGGGCAACGAGAAGAGGCTGAAGCGATCGCTCGGGGGGATGAGCCCGTTGCAATACAGACGCAGCCTGGTCTTTGTCGCATAATTGTCAGGTACGGAAAAACCGACCCATCTCCGTTTGATATTGTTCTGAACGGCCTCGATTACACGGATTGCATCCCGATGCAGGATGCTTCCTTTCCCGCTGGGGCAAAAGATCACTTGTCCAGCGGCTCCATGATTTCTAATATGATTCCATCTGGATCCCGAAAGTAGAAGGCTTTGCTCCGGCCAAAGCCATCCTGCCGAAAATCAAATTCCTGGGGAGCGGAGAAACACTCCACGCCCTGCTCCGCCAGTTTTTGATAGACCGCATCGGCATCCTCTGCACAGAAGCAAAGTTCTGATATGGAAGTTGTGAAAAGATCCATGGGCTTGCGGTGAATTTCATCCTCCACAAACTGGATCAGTTCCACCGGCGGCATATGCAGCTGATCCGAGCCGTTCAAATAAGCAACCCGTGCCTTGCAGTTTTCTCGCCGGAACATTGCCTCCGTCTCTTTTCCCTCCATCAGGAGCTCCCCCTGATACTGAAGGCCCAGCACATCCCGATAAAACGCCACGGAACGGTCCAGGTCACTGACCGTCAATCCCACATGGTAGATCTGTCGAATCATGAGCTCCTCCTCGTTAGTTGCTTTCTGCTGGTTTAATGAGGGCATGGAACAGAAAAGCGAGTCCATTTATTGAGATAATATGGCCGATTCCGGCAAGCCCTCCGATCATATGGTCCATAAAGCTACCCATCGGAAGTGCTTCGGCAAGAATAACGAAAACACCAGGTCAAACGCCCCTATGGGTACCGAGAGGCTCAACTGAGTATTAAAT
>DBFALE010000018.1:0-51285 GCA_048230835.1 Collinsella sp. | reverse complement strand
GGGTGGCGGGGTATTTCCTCCGCGCGCAGTTTCGCAGCGAAGCGAGAATGTTTGAGCACGGAGGAATTACCCCGCCACCCTCGGGGCGCCCTCCGTCAGTAACCGGTCCTACTCGAGCTCAAACGCTCCGGTGTACAGCTGGTAGTAATATCCGCGCTTGGCGATCAACTCGTCGTGGTTGCCGCGCTCGATGATGCGGCCGTGGTCCAGGCAGATGATTGCGTCGGAGTTGCGCACGGTGGACAGGCGGTGCGCGATGACAAACGTCGTGCGGCCTTCCATGAGCTTGTCCATGCCGGCTTGCACGATAGCCTCGGTGCGGGTATCGATGCTCGACGTGGCCTCGTCCAGGATCATCGCCGGCGGATCGGCGACGGCGGCGCGTGCGATCGAGATCAGCTGGCGCTGGCCCTGCGACAGCTGGGCGCCGTTGCCGGTGAGCATCGTGTCGTAGCCGTCGGGCAGTCGGGTGATAAAGTCGTCGGCGCCCGCGAGCTTTGCCGCCGCGATGCACTCCTCGTCGGTAGCGTCCAGGTTGCCGTAGCGGATGTTATCCATCACGGTGCCGGTGAACAGGTTCACGTCCTGCAGCACGACGCCCAGCGAGCGGCGCAGGTCTGCCTTGCGGATCTTGTTGACGTTGATGCCGTCGTAGCGAATCTTGCCGTCGGCGATGTCATAGAAACGGTTGATGAGGTTGGTGACGGTCGTCTTACCGGCACCGGTGGCACCGACAAACGCGACTTTCTGACCCGGCTTGGCGTACACGGACACGCCGTGCAGCACCTCGTGGTCGGGCGTGTAGCCAAAGTCCACGTTGTCCATGACCAGATCGCCACGCAGCGGCACGTACTCGATTTCGCCGGTCGCGCGGTGCGGATGCTTCCACGCCCACATGCCGGTGTGGTGGTCGGCCTCCTCGAGCTGCCAGGTATCGGGGTTCACCTGAGCGTTGACAAGTGTCACGTAGCCCTCGTCGGCCTCGGGCTCCTCGTCGAGCAGCTCAAAGATGCGGTCGGCGCCGGCGAGGCCCATGACCACGGCGTTGATCTGCTGCGAGATCTGGCCGATCTGGCCGCAGAACTGCTTGGTCATGTTGAGGAACGGTACCACGACGGCGATGGAAAGCGCCATGCCCGAGATGCTCAGGTTAGGCACGCCCAGCGCCAGGAAGATGCCGCCGGCTAACGCGACCAGCACGTAGAGCAGGTTGCCCAGGTTCATAAGGACGGGCATGAGGATGTTGGCGTACATGTTGGCCTTCTGCGAGACCTCGAAGAGCTTCTCGTTGCGCTCATCGAAATCGGCCTCGGCGGCGGACTCGTGGCAGAATGCCTTGACGACCTTCTGACCGTTCATGACCTCCTCGATATGACCTTCGACCACACCGAGCTCGGTCTGCTGCGCAATGAAGAAGCGCGCGGAGTTGGATCCGAGGAGCTTGGTCATAAAGGTCATAAAGGCGACGCCGGCAATGATGACCAGGCACATCCAGACGCTGTAGTACAGCATGATGAAGAACACCGTGACGATGACGATGATCGTCATGAGCAGGTTGGGCAGCGACTGGCTGATCATTTGGCGCAGCGTGTCGATGTCGTTGGTGTAGTGGCTCATGATGTCGCCGCGCTGATGCGTGTCGAAGTAGCGGATCGGCAGGTCCTGCATGCGGTTGAACATCTTCTCGCGCAGCTTCTCGAGCGAGCCCTGCGTGATGACGGCCATGGCGCGGTTCCAGAAGAGCGAAGACGCGACGCCCACGGCGTAGATGCAGCCGAGAGTAGTCACAAGCTTCAGAATTTTGGGCTGCGCGGCCGTCCAGTCGCCCGACTGCCATGATTCGCTGATGACCTGCAGCGCGCTCTGGAGAAACGTCGCGCCGATGGAGTTGATGACGGCGCAGAGCACCACGCCGGCGACGACGAGGGGCAAAAGCACCGGGTAGAAGCCAAAGAGCATCTTGATGAGGCGCGTCATGGTGCCGCCCTTGCGGTTGCGTGCGTGCTCGGCGGTAGCGGCCTTACTCATGTGCCTCGCCTCCTTCCTGGGTCTGGGTTTGCGATGCAGATGCCTCGGTGCCGGCTGCAGCGGTCTCGCCTGCGTCCTCGCCCTCGGCGCTCATCTTGTTCTGCGAGGTAAAAGTCTCGCGGTAGATCTCGCTCGTCTTGAGCAGCTCGTCGTGGTTGCCGATGTCCTTGATGCGGCCGCCCTCCATGACGATGATGCGATCGGCATCCTGCACGGAGCTAATACGCTGGGCAATGATGAGCTTGGTCGTGTTGGGCAGATAACTCGCCAGGCCCTCGCGGATCTTGGCGTCGGTCTTGGTGTCGACGGCGCTCGTGGAGTCATCCAGGATCAAGATCTTGGGGCGACGCAGCAGGGCACGCGCAATGCACAGGCGCTGCTTCTGGCCGCCGGAAACGTTGGAGCCGCCCTGCTCAATCCAGGTGTCGTAGCCCTTGGGGAAGCCGTCGACAAACTCGTCGGCGCAGGCCAGATGTGCTGCCTCGCGGACTTCCTCGTCGGTGGCGTTCGGGTCGCCCCAGCGCAGGTTTTCGGCGATGGTGCCGCTAAACAGCACGTTTTTCTGCAGCACCATGGCTACCTGGCGGCGCAGCGCGTCCAGATCGTAGTTGCGTACGTTCACGCCGCCGACGCGCACGGTGCCCTCGGTGACATCGTACAGGCGGGCGATCAGATTCACGAGCGTCGACTTGGCCGAGCCGGTGCCGCCGATAATACCGATGGTCTCGCCGCTCTTAATGTGCAGGTTGATATCGTCGAGCGCCTGGCGCTTCGCATGCGCGGAATACTTAAAGCTCACGTGGTCAAAGTCGATGGAGCCATCGGCGACCTCGAGCACGGGCTCGGCGGGATCGGCGATCGTGGGCTCGGCGGCAAGCACCTCGGTAATGCGGTGTGCCGACTCGTCGGCCATGGTCACCATGACAAAGATCATCGACAGCTGCATCAGACTCATCAGAATCTGGAAGCCATAGGTAAAGATCGAGGAGAGCTGGCCCACGTCGAACAAGGTGCCCTGGCTCGTGATGATGAGCTTGGAGCCCAGGTAGATGATGACAACGAACGCGCCGTTGACGCAGATGTTCATCATGGGGTTATTGAAGGCGAGTAGCTTTTCGGCGCGGGTAAAGTCCATCTGGACGTCGCGCGCGGCGGTGGCGAACTTCTCTTTCTCGTAGTCCTGGCGCACATAGCTCTTGACCACGCGCATGCCGGTGACGTTTTCCTCGACGGACTCGTTGAGCGCGTCGTACTTGCGGAACACGCGGGCAAAGATCGGGCGCACCTTATAGATGATAAAGAACAGGCCAAAGCCCAGCAGCGGAATGATGACCAGGTAGACCATGGCGACGCTGCCGCCCATGGCGTAGGCCATGGCAAAGGCAAAGACCAATACCAGCGGCGCGCGCACGGCGATGCGGATGAGCATCATAAAGGCCTGCTGCACGTTGTTGATGTCGGTGGTGAGGCGGGTGACGAGCGAGGAGCTCGAGAACTCATCGATGTTGGCAAAGCTGAACGTCTGGATCTTGTAGAACAGGTCGTGACGCAGGTTCTTGGCGAAGCCGCAGCTCGCATGACTGCAGGTGACGCCGGCAGCGGCACCAAAAGCGAGCGACGTCAGTGCGATGAGCACCAAAAAGCCTGCGGTGGGAAGCATCTGGGCGACGGTGGCACCGTCTTTGATGGCGTCGATCATGTCGGCGGTGATAAACGGGATCATCATTTCGCAGAGCACCTCGCCAAGCACGAGCAATGGCGTGGCAACAGTGACTTTCATATAGTCGCGGATGCTGCCCATGAGGGTTTTAATCATCCAGTTCCTCCCAGGTTACACGGATTTTCTCGAGCATTTCGGCGAGCTGTTCGCGCTCGTCGTGGGTGAGGGCACTAAAGGCCTGCTCTCTAAAGCGAATGCGGGCTGCCTGCTCAACGCGGGCCTTTTCCCATCCCGCATCGGTCAGGCGGATGGTGAGCTGCCGACGGTCTTTGGGATTGCGACTGCGCTCGATAAGACCGCCCAGTTCGAGCTTGGACAGAATCTCGGAAAGGGACCCCGGCTTGAGGTCGAAGTGCATGCCGAGCTCCTGTTGGGACAGCTCGCCGGTCGGCTGCTTGGCGAGTAGGCAGACAATAGGCGCCTTGCCAGATATGCCGCCGCCGTGAAAATGCATGTAATGGCCGCAAAATCCCAGCCCATGGAGGATTCTCTTGGCGAGACGGTCCTCCTTGGACTGGGTCTCGGGCTCGTCTGCCGGCCGTGAGGGGTCGCCGCCGGGTTCATGCGGATAGGCGAGTGGTTCAACACACATATCTAAGCTTCGCTCCTTTCTTTAGTTAGGTAGTGGAATTGTTTTGTGCCTAACTAATTTAGGAGCGTGAGAAATCAATGTCAAGGTACCAAACTTATTAAGTTACGGCGTTTTGCCAAACGCCGTAACCGCTCGACGCTGCAAACGCTCCCTGCGCTACACTTAGTCGCACTGTGGCGCCGCTGCGCCGTGCCCGAACCAAGGGAGACCCTCATGAAGAACACTCAGCTGCTGCTGATCAATGATATGTGCGGCTACGGCAAGGTTGCGCTTTCCGCCATGCTGCCGGTGCTGTCGCACATGGGCTACCGTATCCATAACCTGCCGACGGCACTTGTGTCCGATACGCTCAACTATCCCAAGTTCTACATCCACGACACCACGGAGTACGTGCGCCAAAGCCTCGCTATCTGGGAGGAGCTCGGCTTTGAGTTCGACGCCATCTCGACCGGCTTTATCGTGACCGAGGAAGAGACGCGCATCATTTCGGACTTCTGCCACCGCCGCGCGCAAAAGGGCACTAAGGTTTTCGTCGATCCCATCATGGGCGACAACGGCAAGCTCTACGCCGGCGTGCCCGAGTCCACGATCGGTCTCATGCGCAGCCTGCTCGAGTGCGCCGACTATGCGGTGCCAAACTACACCGAGGCGTGCCTGCTTACCGATGCGCCCATTGCCGAGCAAATCACGCCCGATGAGGGCCGCGCTCTTGTGGATGCCGTGCGTGCCCTGGGCGCCAAGTCGGTGGTCATTACGAGCGCTGTGGTCGACGGTGCGAATGTCGTCATCGGTTACGACCATGTGGCGGGGGAGTACTTCACGATTCCCTTCGACCTGATCCCGGTTTACTTCCCGGGCACGGGCGACACGTTCTCGGCGGTGCTTGTCGGCCGCGTTATGGCTGGTTGGAGCCTGCAGCGCGCGACGAGCGATGCCATGCGCGTGGTGGCCGAGCTTATCGAGCGCAATGCCGACCAGGAAGACAAGTCCGCCGGCCTTCCCATCGAGGCCTGCCTGGATGTGATCGACCATGAGTAACGCCGGCGAGGGCGGCATCAGGCCTGCGGGCGAGAGCAAGCCGCTCGGCGCGTCGCGTGGCAAGCGTCCGCGTATCCGCGTGAGCTGCGTGGACCAGCTGGGTGCGTGCCGTTGTCACCATGGTCACAAGCCGGGCGACGTTTTTGACTTCGACCGAGACCGCGGCAAGATGTGCGCCATGGCCTGCCATGTGGGCTTTCCCTATATCGATATCCTGCGCTATGGCGGGACCGTGCCTGGAAACGAGCCCGGCACGGCAAAGTTCTGCTGCCCCGAAGTCGATACACTGAACGTCTGGCTTGCCGAGATCGTTGACGAGTAGTCGAGCGCAATGTGGCAAAGGGACAGTCCCTTTGCCACATTCGCCGGTGGTGCCCCTTCTTTTGCTTATAATCTCAAATCTCTGCATTTCATCCGATTTTAGGTTCTAAAAATCCTACATTTCATCGATAATCAAGCGCATAAAACTTTGCATTTCATTTGATGACACTGAGGGGAGAGCCTATGCTGCGCAGGAAAATAGCGGCAGAGCTGGAGCGTTGGCTGAAGTCTGCCGAGCAAAAGGCCTTATTCGTTACGGGTTCTCGCCAGATCGGCAAAAGCTATTCGATTCGCGCGTTTGGCAAAGCCAACCACGCAACCTACATCGAACTCAACCTCATGGAAAATCGCCAGGCAAAAGATGCTCTTCTCGAGGCGCGAGATGCCGATGATTTCATCAGCAGGGTGACGCTTCTTTCGGGAAAGTCGATTGCACCAGGCAAAACGCTCGTGTTTATCGATGAGGTCCAAGAGGCCCCCGACATCATGACGATGGCAAAGTTCCTTGTTGAGGACGGGAGGTGCCGCTGGGCGTTTTCGGGGTCAATGCTTGGGACCCAGTTCAAGGGCGTCAGGTCCTATCCCGTGGGGTATGTCCACGAGCTTAGGATGTTCCCGCTCGATTTTGAGGAGTTTTGCTGGGCAATCGGGGTGAGCGAAGGGGCTCGCCAAACGATACGCGACGCGTGCATCAACGAGAAGCCCATTCCTGGTTACATTCATGACGCGATGATGGCAAACTTCAGGACCTATACCGTTGTCGGCGGAATGCCGGAGGTCGTGCAGCGTTTCCTTGACACGCAGGGCGACCTTGCCTCTGTTCGTCAGCTACAGTCAGAGCTCAACGAACAGTACCGGCGGGATATCTCCAAGTATGCAAGCGGGCGAGCCCTGCAGGTGCAGAGCATCTACGATCAGCTCCCTATTATGCTCGAGGGCGAAAACAAGCGCTTCGTGCTCAATTCCATTGACCCCAAGGCTCACTACGAGAAGTATCAGCGAGATTTTGTATGGCTTGTCGATGCCGGCGTTGCTCTCAAAGCCGATATCGTAACCGAGCCAAAATCGCCCCTGCTCAAGACGGCACGGCCATCGCAGTTCAAGCTATATCAATCGGATACGGGCATGTTGATGGCGCGCTACCCCGTTGGAGTCGCCCAAGCGGCGTATCTTGATAGCAAGGAGCCCAATCTGGGCGGCATTTACGAAAACGTGGTGGCCCAGCAGCTGGCTGCCCAAAATCGCCAGCTTTACTACTATCAGACAAAAAAGCGCGGTGAAGTGGACTTTGTGGTCGATGGACCGGATGGGGCGGCTGTTCCGATCGAGGTTAAATCGGGCTCCTATTACCACGCGCACGCTGCGCTCGGTCATGTGCTTGATACGGCTGAATATGGCGTAAGGCTCGGGATTGTTTTCTCGAGAGGCAACGTTGAGCGCAACGGAGCGGTTCTCTATTTGCCGCTATATGCGACCTGGGCCCTTTCGGATGTTTTGGGTGACTCCTGCGCCGAGGGGATAAAGCTGGAGGTCAAGCCGGTCTAGGGCCAGTCCCGGATGTGGCAAAGGGGCGGTCCCTTTGCCACATTCATGAACGTTGATTTTCTCCCACCGAGATAACGAGCGTGGATTTTCTCCCGTTTAGAGCGCACTCGAACGCTCAAAGTGGGAGAAAATCCACGCTCGTTTTATGCCGATGGCGTGGTCCGTGTGCCCGCGCCGCTCGAGCACCTACAGCTGCTCGAGCATAGCGGTGCAGCCGGCGAGTACGTCGCGGTACGTGGCATCGAAATTGCCGGTGTACCAGGGATCGGCCACGTCGTCGGGGCGCTCGGTCCAATCGAGCAAGCGCGTAATCTTGCCGCCGGGGTCGTCGCCAAAGATGCGACGCAGGCCGCGGGCGTTCTCGTCGTCCATATAGACAATGTGGTCCCAGTCGCCATACTCCGCGCGACGCACCTGGCGGGCACGGTGCGCAACGACGGGGATCCCGACTTCGCGCAGCTTGGCGACCGTGCCATGATGCGGCGGGTTGCCAATCTCCTCAGTTGAAGTCGCCGCGGAATCAATGACAAACTCGCCCGCGCGCCCAGCGCGGCGCACCAGCTCGGTAAACACCGACTCAGCCATCGTCGAGCGGCAGATGTTGCCGTGGCAGATAAACAGTACACGTTGCATATGCGGTTTCCTTTCGATCGCCATCATCGAGCTCGAGTATCGCATCTACGCCTGCGCCATCGCCCTCTTGCGTTCCCAGCGAGCCAACTTAATCGTTACCAGCGTAAGCACCCAGGCCACAAGCGAGAACGCGGCACCCACTGCGCCTACATATGCAATGCCAACGCTGCTTACCACGGCGCCGCCCACTGCGGTGCCAAACGAGATGCCGACGTTAAACGCCATGGGCTCAACCGAACTTGCGAGTACCATCGACTTGGGATGGCGGCTGCGTGCCACGTCCATAAAGTGCGTGATGCACGACACCGAGAACAGGTACATGAGCAGCGCCAGGCTAAAGACAAAGACCAGCGCGAGCGGCATGGTGCCGCCCACAGCAAACAGTCCGAGTAACGCTGCAGCCTGCAGCACAAACGTCACGAGTAGCGCCTTCATGCCAAAGCGCGCATCGATCCATCCGCCCAGGATGTTCGAGATCAGGCAGAACACGCCGTAGGCCATGAGCGTGGTACTGGCTTCGACCGTACCCATGCCCAGCACCTGCTCAAGATAAGGCGTCACGTAGCCGTAGAAAACGTAGACCGACCCCACGCCAAACAAAAAGATGAGCATGCCGGTGATGATGCTCGGCTCGCGTAGCAGACCCGCCTGCTCGCGAAAAGTGGCGGGCTCGTCGGTTTGCCCAGCGCGCGGCATAAACGCCACGAGCGCTCCGCAGATCAGAACGGCAAAGGCCAGCGTGCCGTACATGGCCACGTGCCAATCGAGCGTGTCGGCCACAAACTTGCCGATCGAAGTGACAAAGACCATTGCCACGGAAAACGCACCATATACCACCGAGATGGCAAGCGAAGTTTGCTGCGGAGACAGAAGCTCGGGGATGTACGTCACGCCCACGGCGAGCAGTGCGCCCGAGACGGAGCCCAGGATGATGCGCGAGATGAACAGCACCTGGAAGTTGGGCGCCAACGCCATGACCAGGTTGCCGAGCACAAAGACGATGCTGTAGCACACGAGCAGCTGGTAGCGGCGGAATCGCCCCGTGCTGAGCGCAAGCACCGGCGTCGCGATGGCGTAGACCAGCGCGAACACGCTGATGAGCTGGCCCGCAGTGGCAAGCGATACGCCGAGTTCCGTCGCCAAGTCACTTTCGATGCCGATGACCACGAACTCGGAGCAGCCGAGCGAGAATCCCAACAGCACGAGCAACGCCAGGCAGAGCTTGGTGCGCGCAGGGGAGAGCGCGGCGGCGGTTGACTTACTTTTAGGCGTGGTTGCGGCGGTCAAGGTTGTCACTCCAATGTCGCATGAATAAGCGGGATTCAATCCCTGCAACTCTAACAGAATGTGACGAAGGGGCAGTTCCTTTGTCACATGGAGAGCTTGCCTGTATAGTCGCAATACAGGTGAAGATGGTCTCAGGTACATTGCGGGCGACAGGAGATCCCATGGGTATGCACACGACAAAGGTTGCAGTGGGCGAGGGCAAGTTTGCGCTCGAGGCCCAGCTGACGGTGACGCCGCGAGGCATGATGGTGTACGCCTGCTCGCCGGAGTTCGCGCACCTGGGCGCCACGGCACAGGCCATTCCGCGCCCCGAGCCCGGCCGTACGGCGACGGTGAGCATCCTGGCCGTTCCGTGCCATCGAGACGAGATCCCGGCGCACGATATCGCGGCGGCGCTGGCCACGCGCTTTGGCGTGCCGGTAGTTGCAAGCACGGGTTTTCATGTTGAACAAGCGAGCGGTGACGACCTGCAGCGCGTGCTCGACACCACCAAGGAGCTCATCGCCGCGCTCGAGGAAGCCGCAGCCCGCATTCTGCGCGCCGGCTGGGATGAGGGCGGTGCGGGCGCCGAGGTCGTGGCGGTCGATGCTGCGACCGGCGAGGCGCTTGGCCCCGTCGACCGCATCGAGGCCCATGCTGGTGAGGGCATCCTGCATCAGGCATTTCTGACGCTTTTGGTCGAGGGCCGGGGCAAAGACGCGCGCCTGCTGCTCTGTCGCCGCAGTCCGCTCAAGCGCCTGTGGGGCGGGGTGCTGGCCGATAGCTGCGCCGGCCATCCGCTCCCCGGGGAAGACGTCGCGGCCGCCACGGCGCGCCGCATCAACGAAGAGCTCGGCATTACGCGCGAGCCCGATCAGCTCAAGCACCTCGGACACGTGGTGTACCGCGAGGACCACGGCGACGGTCGCTGCGAGTGCGAATGGTGCGAGGTCTACCTTGCCCATGTTGAGCCGGGCGAGCTGCATATCAACCAAGAGGAGATCTCGGAAGTGCGTCGCGTGGCTCCGTCCGAGCTCAAAGGCTACCTGCAGGGTCACCCCGAGCAGCTGGCCCCCTGGCTCCGCGAGGCCCTCGGCGACCCATTCATCCGCACGGCCCTCGCTATGTAAAAAAGACAGTCCCTTTGCCACATCCAAACCGTCACAACATTCGGCGAAAATCTCGAAAACGAGGAAAAGCGTCGAATGTTGTGACGGTTTTTGTCTAGGGAATCGCTTCTCATCCAAAAAATCCGCTTGACTGTATTGCCGCAACACAGCGCAACGTAAGGGGTGTCCGATAACGGGCGCCCCTTTTTAAGCGGCAACATGGCTGCGAATTCGGAGCGCCCCCAACAAGAAAGGTGGGGAGATGGAAGCGGAAAAGAAGGCGTTTAAGATCACCAAGCGCGAAATTGGCTTTGTGCTGGGTATCGTTGTCTTTTTGCTGGTGAAGTTTCTTCCTTTGGCGGAGCTGAGCTCGACGGTCGAGCTCACGGTCGGCGGTCAGACCTGTCTGGCACTGACGCTCGCCACGGTGGTGTTCTGGGCATGCGGCGTGGCACAGCCGGGCTTTGTGGGCCTGCTCTACTGCGCACTGCTCGTCCTGTTCAAGGTGTGCGTGGACGACACGGGCGCCGCGAGCATCTCGGCGACGGTCGCCTCCACGTTTAGCTCGTGGACCAAGGCCACCATGTGGCTCGTCATCGGCGCCTACCTCATCGCCAGCGCGGTCAAGGAGTCGGGCCTGGGCGAGCGCATCGCCTACGCGTTCATGCTCAAGTTCGTGCGCGACGCCAAGTCGCTCATCATCTCGATCTTCGCGCTCACCTTTGTGCTGTCGCTGCTGATCCCGCATCCGTTCCCCCGCGCCTTCCTCATCCTCGCCGTCGTCTCGGTCATCGCCGAGTCCGCCGGCTACGGTGACGACGACAAGGGCAAGCTCGGCTTCCTCGTGTTTGCCGCTGCCGCCCCGGGTTCCATGTTCTTCCTGACGGGCGACTCCACGCTTAACCCGCTCGTTGCGCAGTACAGTGCCGAGGCCGGCGGCATGAGCCCGTCCTTCGTCGACTGGTTCCTGTACATGAGCGTGCCTATGCTGGTTGCGCTGCTGTGCACCCTGTTCCTGGGCCTTTTCCTCTTTAAGCCCAGCAAGGAGCTCGTCTACGATCGCGAGCAGATCGTGGCCAAGCAGGCCGCGCTCGGCAAGCTCTCCGTCAAGGAGATCCGCACCATCGTGTGGCTTGTCATCGCCATCGCGCTGTGGCTCACCGTCTCGGGCGACTATATCGGCTGGGTCACCCTGGCCATTGGCGTTGCTCTCGCCATGCCCATCATCGGCGAAGTCCTCACTCCCGCCAGCTGGAACGCTGTCGACATCAAGTCCCTCATGTTCCTGACGGCCGCCATGGCCGTGGGCTCCGTGGGCGGTGCCACCGGCATGAACGCCTGGATCGCCGATGTCGTGCTCCCCAGCTCCGTGCCTGAGAACATCTTCCTGTTCGCCCTGCTCGTCGCCGCGCTTTCCATGATCATCCACATGTTCATGGGCTCGGTCATGGCCGTGCTCGGCGTGTGCGTGCCGGCATTTATCAGCTTTGCCGCCGGCTCCAGCGTGAGCCCACTCGCCGTGGCGCTCATCGTCTTCACGTCCATCAACATCCACTACATCCTGCCGTTCCATAACCTGCCGATCCTTATCGGCGAAGGCAAGGACGCCGGCGGCTACACCTCCAAAGAGGCTATGCGCATGGGCATCCCCCTCACCGCGGTCGTCTTTGTCGTCGTGCTGGTCGAGGCCGCCTGGTTCCACCTCTTTGGCCTGATGTAAGCGGTCGAGCGCCCCGGCTGTAAGCAGCCAAGCGCTTGAACTTCGAGTGGTCGAGCGCTCCATTTGTGAGCGCCGCGGCCCCATTACGTTACCCCGTCCGGCGGCACCCCGTCGCCGGACACTCTCCCGAAAGGAGTACGCCATGTCCACTACCGATGCTTCCCAGATCCACGACCTGCGTTCCGCGCTCGACTTTTTGCGTGAGATGCCGGGCCAGCTGCTCGAGACCGACACCCAGGTCGATCCCGATGCCGAGGTCTCGGGCGTCTACCGTCACGTCGGTGCTGGCGGCACCGTCATGCGCCCGACCAAAGAGGGTCCGGCGATGGTCTTCAACAACGTCAAGGGCTTTGACGACGCCAAGGTCTGCATCGGTATGCTTGCCAGCCGCAAGCGCGTTGCCGCCCTGCTCGACCTGGACGAGGAGCACCTGGGCCTCGAGATCGGCAAGCGCTTCGAGAACCTGATCGCCCCCGAGCAGATCGCCGATGGCAAGCACGTCGACTGCCAGGAGGTCGTGTACAAGGCGACCGACAAGGGCTTTGACCTGCGCAAGATCGTTCCCGCTCCCACCAACACGCCCGTTGACGGCGGCCCCTACATCACCATGGGCCTCGCCTATGGCACGAGCCCCGATGGCACCCAGTCCGACGTAACCATCCACCGCTTCTCCTGCGTCGACAAGGACAAGCTCGCCATGTGGATCACCCCGGGCAGCCGTCACCTGGGTGCGTTCTTTGACGAGTACTGCCAGCGCGGCGAGGATATGCCCATCTCCATCTCCATCGGCCTGGACCCCGCCGTGTACATGTGCTGCGGCTTCGAGGCTCCCACCACGCCGCTCGGCTTCAACGAGCTGCAGATCGCCGGCGCCCTGCGCGGCCGCGCCGTCGAGCTTGCCGACTGCGTCACCGTTCCGCAGAAGTGCATTGCCAATGCCGAGTACGTGCTCGAGGGCTACCTCATGCACGACGAGACCATCAACGAGGATGTCAACGGCCACGGCTACGCCATGCCCGAGTTCCCCGGCTACACCGGTGGCGCCAAGGTCTGCCCGGTGATCAAGATCACCGCCGTCACCACGCGCGTCAACCCCATTATGGAGAGCTGCATCGGCCCTTCGCACGAGCACGTGTCCATGGCCGGTATCCCCACCGAGGCCTCCATCTACAAGATGGTCGAGACCGCTATCCCGGGCCGCCTGCTCAACGTTCACGCCGCTCCCTGCGGTGGCGGCAAGTTCGTTGCCATCATGCAGTTCAAGAAGTCGAGCAAAAATGACGAGGGCCGTCAGCGCAACGCCGCCATGCTCGCCTTCTCGGCGTTCTCCGAGCTCAAGCACGTCATCCTTGTCGACGAGGATGTCGACGTCTTCGATATGAGCGACGTGATGTGGGCCATGACCACGCGCTTCCAGGCCGACGTGGACCTCATCACCATCCCCGGTTGCCACTGCCACGTGCTCGATCCGTCCAACGACCCCGCGTTCGATCCTTCGATCCGCGAGCACGGTATCGCCTGCAAGGCCATCTTCGACTGCACGGTTCCGTTTAACCTCAAGAAGAACTTCATCCGCTCGCAGTTCATGGAGATCGACAAGGACAAGTGGGCCGCCGAGCTCGCCTTCTAGTAAGTAGCCCTACCAAGTAGTTAAGGAGTTGTCATGCCTGAGTCTTCTGTTCGTCCCCGTCGCATTGTCGTTGGCGTGTCTGGCGCCAGCGGTGCGGCACTGGGCCTTGAATGCCTCAAATGCCTGCGCCAGGCCGGCGCTGAGTCGGCGCTTGTCGTCACGCGCGGGGGAGAGATCACCATCGAGCAGGAGCTCGGCATGACGCTCGACGAGTTTGCGTGCTATGCCGATGTGGTCTACGACAACAAGAACATTGGCGCTGCCATCGCAAGCGGCACCTATCCGGTCGACGGCATGATCGTGGCTCCCTGCTCCATGAAGACGCTCGCCGGCATCGCGAGCGGCTACAGCGAAAACCTGTTGCTGCGTGCGGCCGATGTGCAGATGAAAGAGCAGCGCCGCCTGGTGCTTATGGTGCGCGAGACGCCCTTCAGTGCGATCCATGTCGACAACATGGCACGCCTGGCGCGCGTGCCGGGCGTCATGCTCATGCCGCCCATGCTCACGTTTTACAACGGCCCCGCCACGCTCGATGAGGCGGTGCATCACATCGCCGCCAAGGCACTCGAGGCCGTCGGCGTGTCGTGCGCCAACTATATGCGCTGGTCATAGGCATCTTTAGGGTAGGATACGAGTAGTGTTTGAGCCCGCTGCCCCTGTGGGCGGCGGGCTTTGGTGTGTCGGGAGGACCTATGCAGACGGGTATGTATGCGATCAGCGAGATGGCGAGTTTGTTTAACGTTTCGCGCCAAACGCTCATCTATTACGACAAGATCGGCCTGTTTAAGCCCGCCGTGGTGAACGAGAAGGGCTACCGTTTCTATTCGCCCACGCAGATCCCGCTCATGCGTCTGATCTGCATGTTGCGCGACCTGGGGCTGGAGCTCGACGAGATCGATCGCCTGACTTCGACGTTCGACATTGGAGAGATGACCGACCACCTGCGCTCGCGGGTGCAGGCGCTCGACGAGCAGATTGCCGGGCTCAAAGCCGAGCGTGCGAGCGTGCAGGAGCGCCTGAGTTTTTACGACGAGGCGGTCTATTGGCGCGAGCGCGAGGGCAAACCGGAGCTCAAGCAGTTCGAGCGCCGCTACGTGGTCTTTGAGGAGTTCCCGGGCGATATCGAGCGCGGCCGCTCGATGCTGCACCCCACGCTCATGCGCGCGATTCTGCGCATGCGTGCGCTCACGGGTACGCGCCCCATGCGCGGTTGGGGCGCCATGCTGCGTCGCGAGGCACTGCATTCCGACGACCCTATTGCTGGCGCCGGCTCCTTTGCCGTGCTGCCGCGCGGTGCCGAGGAGCTGCCTCCGAGCGATGCTGCCGAGCTGGCAAAGATTGGCGTCGAAGTGCTGCCCGAGGGCACATACCTGTGCATGAGCCGCTGGGGCATGCCGTACGAGCCCGAAGGCATCCGTGCCATCGTGGCCTGCATGGACAAGCACGCGCTCCAGCCCGTTGGCAACGCCTTCGACTTTTGCTACCTCGATACCACGAGCTACGACGAGTCCCACCAAGAGGACTTCTGCTGCATCCAAATCCCCGTCGCCCTCAAATGACTTGCGGTGAAATAGTCCCTAAATAGCTCGAGTAGGTGTGCAAACAGGAACTATTCCACCGCAACTTCGATGCGACAAAGGGACAGTTCGTTTGTCGCATTCCATGCCTTAGAAACTTTCAAATTCTTCAAGTTTCTAAGGCAACATCTTATAAACTTGTAAAAAATGCAAGTTTATAAGATTTCATGTCTGGTCGGGCGCTAGGGAGGCTCTATGGATATCGTTCGCCGAAGCCATTATCTTGATCGACTCATTGCTTTTCAGGATACCGACCTCATCAAAATCGTGACGGGCATACGCCGTTGTGGCAAATCAACGTTATTGGACATGATGAGGGACTATCTGGCGCAACAGGGGGTGCCAGCCGAGCGTTTGCTGACCTTTAAGATGGAATCTCTAGAGTACGCGGGAATTACGGATTATCTGACGTTTTATCGTATGGTTCGGGAGCGCATCGACGGCATCGATCATCCCTACCTGTTCTTTGACGAGCTCCAGAATGTCGAAGGTTGGGAAAAGGCGGTCAACTCGCTCCGAGTGGATTTGCCGTGCGATATCTATGTCACGGGCTCCAATGCCTTTTTGCTATCGAGCGAGCTCGCAACGCTTATCTCGGGCCGATATGTCGAGGTCAAGATGCAGCCTCTCACGTTTAGCGAATATCTTGATTTTCGCTCGATTGATGCGGTCGCCGCTGAAGGGCTTGGTGAGAGGGTCGAACTTGTTTCCAAGACGGGCGATCGCCTTAATTCAAATACCGTGCTTGAGCAGTACATAACCTACGGCGGCATGCCGTTTCTGGCCCATGATGAGCCGAGACGTGAGCCGTGCCGCGACTATATCCGTAGCCTCTACCAGACGATCGTCGCGCGCGATATCCTGTCGCGCGCGACGCGTAGGGGTCGCGGAGCTATCACCAAGCGCGATGTTCTCGAGCGGCTCTGTGCGTATCTGGCAGACAACATCTCCAACCAAACCTCGGTCAACAAAATCGTAGGGACGCTCAACGAATCGGCAGGCGGTAAGACCAACGCATCGACGGTGTCGACATATATTGACGCTCTGGAAGAGACGTACCTGTTTACCAAAGTAAAAAGGTATGACATCAAGGGGCGGGAGCTTCTTAAGACAGGCGGTAAATATTACATAGCTGATACGGGAATTCGCAGCTATCTTGACGGATATAGAGGTAGCGATAGCGGAAGGATGCTCGAGAACGTTATCTACAACCAGCTTGTATTTGAAGGATACGAAGTGTTTTGCGGCCATCTGCGCGCGGGGGAAATCGACTTTGTCGCAATCGGCGAGGGATCGGACCGCAAATATATCCAGGTTACCGAACGGATCGATGCCGAGGCGACGAGAGAACGCGAGCTGCGACCGCTCAAGCTAAGCACGCTAGGAAAAATTCCTGATTCGTATGAGAAGATCCTGATTGTCAGGGATGGCGACCATCCAACGGACATCGATGGCATCAGAATCGTGGGGGCAGTCGACTTCTTGTTGAGAAATAAGATTACCCGCGGCTAAACGCAAGCAGATTCGTTTCGATGCGACAAAGGAGCAGCCCTTTTTCGCATTCCGTGCGAGCCCTCGTGCCGTCTGAGGGTATAAGGCTGGCAAGTGTTTATTTGCGAGGCCTAAGGGGCGCCCCGTATGGATATCGATAACTTTGAATGGTGGTATAGCGAGGGCGAGGCTCCGGACGAGGAGTGGGACGAGCCCGCGCCGCGTGACGTGTCGAGCGACGAGGACGAGACCGGCAACGATGCCGCTGTCGAGCCTGATGCCGCCGAGCCCCTAACCTTTGAACAGGCCTGGGCCCAGGCCGAGGCCGACGAGGCTAAGGCCGATGCCACGGCCACGCTGGGTGAGCCGGCCGACATGTCCATCTCGCCGGCCAAGACCCCGCAGCCGCGCCATAACATCGACCCCGGCAGCACGGCATCCTTCAGCATTCTCGACGTGCCCGCGCAAGGCGCCCAGGCGCCTGCGCCCACACATCGCCCCGACCTGGCTCGTGAGGAAGACACGGGCCGCCGTTCTCCGCTCGGCCCCATCCTCATCGCCTTCATGGCCGGCGTTATCGCCTGCTCGGCAATCGGTAGCGTTTGGAGCCATGTCGAGCAGCAGCGTCAAGACGCCGCCAAGGTCGAGATGTCTGTCGAGCAATCGCTCAGCCGCACGCGCTCGGTACATGTGTCGGTCGAGGTCAAGGACGGCGCGATGTGGGACACCGCGCGTGGCGACAGCCAAATGCTCATCCACATCGTGGGGCGTACGCTCAAAGGGCAGACGATTGACGAGTATCAATACGTCAATTCCGCTGGTGACGGCATCGAGCTCAAGCCCGGCGACTACGAGCTCACCGTCGACGAACCGCCCGTCGCCACCGACGGCACGCGCTTCCGCGCCTCAAAGCGCATGGTTCCCGTGAGCTTTAACTCGCAGGCGCCCGATACGGTCGATAGCACTCCGCAGGGCGGGTTTGACCTTTACGCTATTGCTCAATAACTGCGCCTGTCGCTCAACCCCGCCGCCAAGAGTGGGACAATAGCCCTCGACACTATTGTTTACTTTTGGAGGAAGTAGCATGTCTACCGTCACTACCATCAAGCGCGGCAGCCTCACCGCGGCCATCGATTCCATGGGCGCCCAGCTCACGAGCCTTGCCCTCAACGGCAACGAGTATCTGTGGCAGGGCGACCCCGCCTTTTGGGGCAAGCATGCGCCCATCCTGTTCCCCATTGTGGGCTCGCTGCGCAACAACACGGCGACGTCTGCGGCTGGCACCTGCGAGATGCCGCGCCACGGCCTCGCGCGCATCGTCGAGCACAAGCTGGTCGAGGTTTCGGAGGACGGCTCCTCGGTAACGTACGAGATCACCGACACGCTCGAGTCGCTCAAGGCCTTTCCGTTCCACTTTAAGCTCAACATGACCTATGCCCTGACTGGTGACGCCACACTTACCCAGACCTTTGCCGTCACCAATACCGGCGACGTGGACCTGCCGTTCTCGGTGGGCGGCCACCCCGCATTTAACGTACCTGCTCCCGGTGCCGAGGACGAGGCGTTCGAGGATTACGAGCTGGCATTTACCGAGGCTTGGACCAACGAGGCCCCCATCATCACGCCCGATGGCCTCATGACGTTCGAGGGTAGCTACAAGGCTCCCGATAACTCGGACGTGCTGCCCATCACGCACCGCAGCTTCGATAACGACGCCATCATGTTCACCGATACCCCGGGCTCCACGCTCACGCTGCGCGGCCGCAAGTCGGGCCACGGCGTCAAGATCGACTTTGAGGGCTTTAAGTACATCGGCGTGTGGTCTGCCGCCAACGACGCCCCGTTTGTGGCGCTCGAGCCTTGGACCGGTCACACCACCATGTCCACCGAGGACGACGTCTTTGAGCACAAGGTCAACACCATCACCTTGGCCCCCGGCGCTACCGATAAACGCAGCTTTAGCGTCACCTTGCTCTAGAGGTTCCGCCGCTCGGTCGATGCTGCGTGCCGTCCAGAGCGATAATTTGTCATTCAAAAGGCAAGGCATAGACCTTCTGGTCATGCCTTGTCTTTTTCATGCCACTTGTTCGCTCTGGACGTCGCTCGCCGGCATTGCCAAAACATCGACGTCCCCAATGACTACCATGTGTCTATTAATTTTTCGAGCTTGTGCTGCACTGCTGGTCGCTGGCGTATATCCTGTTAAGTCGTCAGCATACGATTCAACAGGGAAGGCAGATTATGCATTCTCCCCATCAGCGCGACGCGCATCCACAGCCGGTGTGCAGCCGTCGCATCTTCTTGGGTAGCGCTCTCGCTGCGAGCGCTTCCGTCGTCGCCGGCGCGCTCGCCGGCTGTCAGCGTCCGTCCACGCTCAAGGTGGTTCAGCCCACGACGGGCGGCGGTCGCGACGACCTGTCCGATTCCGTGATCGGCAAGGACAAGATCCGCATTGGCATGGAGGCGGCCTACGCCCCGTACAACTGGCAGGTTTCCGAAGCCAGTGAGTACACTATCCCCATCGATAACGTGCAGGGCGCCTATGCCGATGGCTACGACGTGCAGATCGCCAAGATCGTCTGCAAGGCCCTCGGTGGCGAGCCCGTTGCCGTCAAGCAGAGCTTCTCGGGCCTTATCGATTCGCTCAACAACGGCCAGATCGACCTCATCATCGCCGGCATGAGCGCCACGCCCGAGCGCGAGGAGTCGGTCGGCTTCTCCGACCCGTACTTTATTGGCTACTTTGGCCTGTTCGTAAAAGAGGGTTCCCCCTACCAAAACGCCACCAAACTCAGCGACTTTAGCGGTGCCACGGTGCTCGGCCAAAAGGACACCATGCTCGACACCGTCATCGACGAGATCCCGGGCGTTGTGCACAAAAACCCGGTCGACTCCGTCCCCACGGTGTTCTCGAACCTGCTGCAGGGCACCTGCGACGCCGTGACCTACAACACCGAGAACGAGAAGGGCTATATGGCTCAAAACCCGGGCATCGTTCCCATCCATTTAGCCGAAGGCGAGGGCTTTAAGCAGGAGGTCGCGGCAAACGTCGGCTGCCGCAAGGGCTCGGACAAACTGCTTAAGCTCATCGACAAGACACTCAAGGGCATTAGCCAAGAGGAGCGCGACCAAATGTGGGACGCGTGCCTCGACCGTCAGCCGGCATAGGGAGGCAGCATGAAAACCGTCAATCGCCTGGCCTCCTTTATTAAGGCCGACCACCGTTATGTATACCTGGGCACGAGCGTTATCGCGGCGCTCGGCCTGGCGTTTAGCCAGCGCAACCCCACGCCGCTGAGCTTCTTGGCCCCCACCGGTATCTTCCAGGATTGCCTTTGGGCGATTCTTTGGGCCTGGATTGTCGTGTCGGCGGCGGCGCTCGTCACCAAACTCATGCATTGGAGCGATTATCGCGAAAAGTCGCCGTTCGCATCTGAGCGTTTCCGTCGTGGAGCACGCTTAGGCAGCTACGTCGTGGTCGCCATCGCGGCAGTTTTCTTTATCGACCGCTGCGTCATGTCGTTTATCGATCTGGTGCAGGTGAGCATTGTCTCGGATTCCAACCCCAGCGACTTTTTGTCGAGCCTGGTCTACATGACCTACAAGAGCGGCGACTTCTTCATTCGCGGTATCGAGATCACCATCGCGCTTGCCACCTTCGGCACTGTCATCGCATTCTTCCTGGCACTGCTCTTTGTGTTCCTGCGTATTCAGACGTTCGACCGCGTGGACAACGACCTGGTGCGCTTCTTTAAGAGTATCGGCCGCGGCTTTGCGACCGTCTACTCCACCATCGTGCGCGGCACGCCCATGATGGTTCAGGGTCTGCTCATCTATTACGCGGGCTTCACCGTTTTGCGCGGCATGGGCTTCGAGACCGCCCAGGCCAACCAGATCTGGAGCACCTTTACCGCTGGCCTCGTCACCATCTCGCTCAACTCCACCGCCTACATGATGGAGGTCCTGCGCGGCGGCATCGAGTCCATCGATCCCGGCCAGGCCGAGGCAGCACGCTCGCTGGGCCTGTCGCAGTGGCAGGCTATGCGCAAGGTCGTGTTCCCCCAGGGCATTAAAAACGCGATTCCGGCGCTCACCAACGAGCTCATTATCAACATCAAGGACTCGTCGGTGCTCTCGGTTATCGGCGTGTTCGACCTCATGTACGCCACCACCACCGTCGCCGGCGTGTACTATCGCCAGATGGAAGTCTACTGCGTGGCGCTCGTGGTCTACCTGATCCTGACGCTCGTGGCGAGCCGCCTGCTCGAGGCCTTTGGCAAAAAGCTCGGCGCCGAGGCTCCGGTCACGCTGCCCAGCTCCAACTAGGCTAAAGACGAGGAGAATCATCATGGCAGATACCGCCATTACCGGCGTTGCGGCCGCCGCACAGACCAATGAGCCGCTCATCCGCGTCGAGGGCCTGCGCAAGAGCTTCGGCTCGCTCGAGGTGCTCAAGGGCATCGACCTGTCCGTTAACCCCGGCGAGGTCGTCACCATCATCGGCGCCTCGGGTTCGGGCAAGTCGACCTTCCTGCGCTGCCTCAACCTGCTCGAGACCCCGGACGCGGGCCACATCTGGTTCCACGGCCAGGACCTCACGGCCGAGCGCTGCAACATTAACAAGCTGCGTGAGGACATCGGCATGGTGTTCCAGGGCTTTAACCTGTTCAACAACATGGATGTGCTCGACAACTGCACGCTTGCGCCCGTCACGCTCAAAAAAATGAGCAAGGCCGAGGCCGAGAAGGTCGCGATGGAGCATTTGACGAGTGTGGGGCTCGAGAAGTTCGCGCACGCCGCCGTGGGTCGCCTGTCCGGCGGTCAAAAGCAGCGCGTGGCCATCGCTCGTGCCCTATGCATGAATCCGCAGATCATGCTGTTCGACGAGCCGACCTCCGCACTCGACCCCGAGATCGTGGGCGAGGTGCTCGAGGTCATGCGCAAGCTCGCTGCCGACGGCATGACCATGGTCGTCGTCACGCACGAGATGGCCTTTGCCCGCACGGTGTCCGACCGCGTGGTCTTTATGGACAAGGGCGTGGTGCTCGAGGATGCCGCGCCGGCCGAGCTCTTCGGCAACCCCAAACATCAGCGCACGCGCGAGTTCCTCTCGCGTTATCTCGAGGACAAATAACCGACCGCAAACGCTTATGTGGCAGGGCCGCTCCGGTGGGGCGGCCCTTGTCGTCACAATCGAAAGGATGTCATGGCCGAGGTTTGGCGCTTTTTTGCGCATGAGGATGATTTTGCCGATCTGGACGAGGCTGGTGCGTGCGAGCGCCTGGGCCGCGTGCTGTCGTTTCCGACCATCTCGAGTATGGATGCCGAGGCGGTGAACTGGCAGCCGTTCGACGACCTGCGCGCGTATATGCAGCAGGCTTGGCCGCACGTATTTACGGCGGGTAAGGTCGAGCTTATCGACCATTCGCTATTGGTGACGCTTAGCGGTTCCGACCCTGCCCTCAAACCCGTCATGCTCATGGGCCACATGGACGTGGTTCCCGTGGTACCCGGCACCGAGGCTGACTGGACGCATGTCCCCTTTAGCGGACATGCGGACGACACCTACATTTGGGGTCGCGGCGCCATCGATATGAAAGACCAGGTCGCAGGCATTCTCGAGGCGGTTGAGTATGCGCTCGCACACGGCTGGGAGCACGAGCGCACCCTGCTGCTGGCTTTTGGCCAGGACGAGGAAACCACGCAGTTCGGTGCGGGTGCCATCGGCCGCGTGCTCGAAGAGCGCGGCATTGAGCTTGAGTACCTGATCGACGAGGGCGACTACCGCATCGTTCCGGCTGCCGAGTACGACGCGGGCGAGGGCTGGCTTATGCATGCCGATCTCGCGGAGAAGGGCTACGCCGATATCGTGTTGAGGACGCGTAGCGAGGGCGGGCATTCCTCCAACCCCTACGGGGGCACTTCACTCGAGGTGCTCAGCCGTGCCATCACCGCAATCTGCGATATCGAGTGGCCGACGCGCGTGACCGATTTGCTTGCCGCCCAGCTCGTCGAGCTGGGGCTCTACGCGGCGGATGAAATTGCCGCCAACGGGGGCGCCATTGTCCGCGATTGCCTCGCCAGCAAGAAGCTCTATCCGCTGGTGACGACCACCTGCGCACCCACGCAGATCGAGGGTGGCAGCACCGGCGCCAACGTAATGCCGCAGGATATGTGGGCCAACATCAACTTCCGTATGCTCGAGGGCACGAGCGTGGCCGACGTTGTGGCGCGCTGCCGTGAGGCGGTTGCCGGGGCGGACCTTGCCGGTCGTGTCGAAGTGGAGCTAGGCCCCGGCAGCTCCGAACCCTCGCCGTCCCCGCGCATCGGTGGCCCCGGCCTCGAGGCGGTTCGCTCCATCGCCGCCCGCTATTTCCGTGATCCAAAGGGGACGGAGGAAAATGGATCATTCGAGCCAGTGGCAATTGTGCCCTCGACCGTGATCGGTGCGACCGACGCTGCCAACTACCAGCACATTTGCCCTGAGTGCATTCGCTTCTCGGCCTTTGTGGTTGATGACGACGAGTGTGATCGCGGCGTCCACGGCACCAACGAGCGCATCACCCGCCGCGCCTACCTCCAGGGCATCCGCTTCCTCGTCGCTCTGCTTCAGACGCTCTAGAATGCGACAAAGGGACTGAGCCGATTTCATCGGTAATGAGACAAAAACTGTCATAGAATAAGACTAAGATATCTTAAGAGACATATGCTGGGGTTGGTATTCCTTGAACGACTGCGGGCATGTGCCAGACTGCCTCGGCCCCCGGGGAGCACCCGGGCAGGTCGCCGTGTGACTGGGGAGGAAATTATGCAGGAGCTCAGAGAGACGACGTCTCGACTCGTGAATAATGCTACCGGGGGGGGGTGTCTAAGCAGGGAACTTCCTGGTGAACACCGGCCGCGCGAGCGGTGGTCCGTCATGTCTTATGGCCGTCGTCGCGGGCTGCGCCCGGTCTCGCCATATGTGATTGTTCTGGCCCTCGCCGTCGTGCTGACGGCGAGTTTCTTCCTGCCGACCCGCGCGGAGGCGAAGGTTTCGGACCATACGGTTCCGTTTCCGAACCACATGGTTCCGACGATTTCGCCTTCGGGGACAACAATCAACCTGTTTGATTACTGGGTGAATTCGGAGGATCACCTGTCGGTCAGTGGATCCGACGGCATCAACAAGGGCCACCGCTTCAAGTTCAAGGATCAGGGAGCCAGTGATGATCTCAACCGGTATACGGGCGGCTCCTCTCCTCGCTCCGGTATCGTGAACAACGTTCTTACCGGCGGTTACCCGAAACTCACCGACAGCTGGGGCGGAGAATCCCTCGGCTACCTGTTTGATTCCTCCGCCCAGACGGGCAAGATATCCCATATGGGTGTGACGGGTCTGTTGCAGGCCAAGGGCGGCTACTACGAGTATGACAGCTCGAAGAACTACGCGGCGTACAACGTCAATAAGAATGCATTTGATGTCTACGAAGTCGCCGGCGTTGGGCAAGCGGGGGCTGGCTCTCAAAATGGAGGCCAGTTCTTCCCCTTCGATGCGGCCGATAAGGTATTCAAGGAGGAGAACGGCTGCCTCGTCCGGAACGGCATTACGTCGTCGAACAACGGCGACTCGAATTATAACGATGGCAAACCCCTCAACCATTATTTCGGCCTCTCCATGTCATCGCGCTTCGTGCAGCCGACGGATGGCAAAACGAACGCTGACAAGCCCATGACCTTCGAGTTCGCCGGAGACGACGACGTCTGGGTGTTCATTGACGATGTCCTCGTGGGCGACATTGGCGGTATCCACACCAGTGCTGATCTGACCATTAACTTCCAAACGGGCGACATCAGCGTTAACAATTCCGCAAATGGCACGCTGAAAAGCAAGTTCAAGGATGCGGGGCGGGATATTTCGGGCTTCAAAGGCGACACCTTCGCTGACGGCACCAACCACACGCTCAAGTTCTTCTACTTGGAGCGTGGCGCCACCGACTCCAACATGAAGCTCAAGTACAACCTCGTGACGGTTCCCGAGTCCGACATCATCAAGTTCGACCAGGACGGCAAGTTCGTACAGGGTGCCAAGTTCCAGCTCTATAAGACCGACAAGGACTTCAAGAACGAGCTTGAGCCCCTCGGATCCGGCACCACGGACGAGGCCGGCCACCTAACGCTCACGAACGACGATGACAACGGCGTCATCAACTTCGACGATCTCTACAACAAGGATCACAGCAACAAGTACTACCTCCTGAAGGAGACGCACGTGCCCGAGGGATACCGCTCGAGTCTCACGGCGACGGGTGGCAGCATGCAGCTCGAGTACGTGCCCGCGAGCGCCGGGAACGGCGCGGGCGGCGTCATCATCAACCGCGGCGGTATGGACGCGGACAGCGTCGTGTGGAAGACCGGCGCGTTCGCCGGCGCGAAGGAGACCATCACCGCGCCGTCGACCGTGTACCAGGCGAATAATGACCTGACGAAGGTCAGCCTAGACTCCGGCATACTGTTCGCTGTGGTGCTCAAGCGCGATAAAAGCGCAAACGCAGATATCAAAGATCAGAACAATTGGTACGCCGTGTCGGGCGACCCATCGACGGGAATGGGGTACACCCTCGCCGGGAAGCCGAGTAAGGCCGGCGCTATCGAGGCGGCGAAGAAGGACCTGCACGCCTTCACGCTCAACACGAGCGGCCAGTACCAGGTAGAGATTCAAAATCTGCCCGGTGACATCTCCAAGTACTACTACCTGCTGAGCGGTGATGCCCGCAAGGATGCCGAGTACACGGTGGCCATCTACTACACAGCGGCGAGCTCCATCGCCGAGGCGGATATGGACAACACGGTCCACGTGTTCAGCGATGACCTCCCCGACGGCAAGGAGAATTTCCGGCGGCAGTTCGCCACGCGCCTGCTCGTCTCGAACATCCAGAATCGCCTGTTCGTGCAGAAGACCGATACCGCGGGTAAGCCCGTTGAGGGGGCGAAGTTCGGCCTGTACACGGCCGATCAGGTGACAACAGACGCAAACGGCAAGGTCGTGCTCAAGGGCGAGCAGACCCCCTACGACACCCTGACGACGGGGTCGGTCGGCAACCCGGTCCCGCTCGAAGGTGCGGGCATATTCCCGAATACGAGCAAGGAGCACAAGCCGCTTACGAAACGCACCTACTACCTGAAGGAAATCTCAGCGCCGAGCGGTTTCCTGCTCAACGACACGCTCACCAAAGTGATTGTGGACGATTACGGCGTCCATGCCGATGCCGGTACGCGCGATGACGGCGTTTCGACGTTTGTGGGCCCGGGCGCGCTGATGAAGAGCCTGGGCCAGTTTGGCGCAGAGGGCGACATCGACAACACGCTCACGTGGATCAAGGGTGTGCGGCAGACCTCGAATGGTGTGACCGATACTGACGGTAATCTGTCGTGGAGCAATGTCGATCCCGCCGGTGCCGGCGACACGGTGCACCTCAAGTACGGTGCCAACGGGCGTGTCTACCAGTATGGGCCCACCGAGGAGGGCAAACCCTACCGCCTGGAGACCGAGACGGGCTGGATACGTATGGGTATCACCCAGGACGAGCAGCCCAAGGGGACCAAGTCGAAAGGTGCCCGTGCCGATCTGCGCGACATGAACAACCTGAATGCCCTGTTTACGGGCACCACCTGCGTGCGCGTGGCTAACAAGCGCGAGGCGAGCCTCGAGGTGACGAAGAAGGTTGACGTGCCCGATGGACTGACGGGCAATAAGGATGCGGAGTTCACCTTCAAGTTCACCGTGCCCAAGGGGAAGACGTATAAGGCTGCAGTCTTCGAGAAGGCGGGCGCGGCCGATGAGAAGCAGGTCGGCGATATGTTCGACCTGACGAACGGACGCGAGCAGACCATCACGGCCGGTCAGACGATCCGCGTGTACGGTCTCGCCGAGGGTGACAAGTATACGGTTCAGGAGCTGACCCGCGCGGGCAAGATGCCGGCCGGCTTCACGCTGACCAAGCGCGAGCAGGGCGGCAACGCCCTGGGCGGCGAGGGCGACAGCATCTCCGGCACGATCGCGAAACAGAATGCCGACGGCACGTTGGCCGAAGCCAACAAGCTGGTGTTCACAAACACCTACAGCGTAAAGTCGCCGGTGACGCTCACCAATGCGTTCTGGGCGCAGAAGGTGCTCCAGGGCCGTGACTGGAAAGATGGCGATAGCTTCAAGATTTACCTGCGCGCGGACAAGGGCACGCCGATGCCCGACGGTGCCGAGAATGCACCCGTGAGTGGTATGAAGCAGGTTGTGAAGACCGTTGAGAACGGGGACAAGTTCGACTTCGGCGAGATTGAGTACACCAAGCCCGGCACCTACACCTATCTCATCGCCGAGGCCACGCCGTCTCAAAACGACGCTAGCTGGCTGCCCGGGTTCGGGTATTCAAGCGCTTCCTACCGCGTCACGGTGACGGTGAGCGATAACGGCGACGGCACGCTGTCGCAGCCGGCAGTCAAGATGGAGCAGACCTACACCGACGACGGCGTGAGCCATGAGGACAACCCGATCAAGGTCGCTGACAAAATCGCCAAGATCACGAACACGTACCGACCGAAGGGGACCTCGGTAACGCTCAAGGCGAAGAAGCGCTTCACGGGTGGTGAGCTCGCAGGGAACGACTTCACGTTCCAGCTGCTCGACAACGACGGCAAAGAGCTCCAGGCTGTCCAAAACGACAAGGACGGCAAGGTCGCCTTTGCGGCCATCGACTACGCTACGCCGGGCGATCACGACTACGCCATCAGGGAGGTTGCCGGCAACGACTCGACCGTCGTCTACGACGCGAAGGACGTGAAGGTCCACGTCAAGGTCACCGACGAGAAGGGCGAGCTGAAGGCGGTCGCCACCTACGACGGCGAGAAGGCCGTGCCGACCTTCACCAACTCGAAGCCGACGGCCGACGCCACTATCGAGGCGACGAAGACCCTCAGGGGCAAGGACCTGACGGCTGGTGCGTTCACTTTCGGCCTATATCAAGGCGACACGACTACGGTTGATCCCATCCAGACTGTCCAGAACGACAAGGACGGCAAGATAAAGCTCATCCTCACCGGTCTGACCATAGGCGAGTACGACTACACGCTCAAGGAGGTCGCTGGCGGCGATTCGACCATCACCTACGATTCCACGGCGGTGAAGGTCCACGTCTCGGTGAAGGCGGACGGTGACAAGGCAAAGGCGACTGTCACTTATGACGACAGGAATGACGCCCCGACCTTCACCAACAAGTACCAGCCTGCCGAGACCTCGGCTACGCTCACGGCGAAGAAATCGTACGTGAAGTCCGACAACACGCAGGCCACGCTCAAGGGCGGCGAGTTCACCTTCGACCTGTACGAGGGTGATCTGACGGCTGAGCAGCTGAAGGGCAAGCAGCCCATCCAGACCGCTGAGAACGGCGAGGACGGCACCGTTGCCTTCCCGACCATCGACTACACCAAGGCCGGCGAGTACAAATACACCATCGCGGAGCAGAAGGGCAACCTGTCCCACGTGACTTACGACGCTACGGTGCACCATGCCGTGGTGACGGTCGTGGACAACGCCGGCCAGCTGGAGGCGAGCGTCACCTACGACGACGGCAAGACGGATGCCCCCACCTTCAAGAACACTTACGACGCAACCGGCTCCGTGGAGCTGACGGCGACCAAGGTCGTTGCGGTCGCGCCGGGCTTCACGCACGACACTAAGCTGAAGGGCGGCGAGTACACGTTCGAGCTGAAGGACGCCGACGGCAAGGTGCTCGACACCGCGAAGAACGACGCCGACGGCAAGGTCAGCTTCACGCGCGAGTTCCAGCTCTCCGACTTGGGCGGCGCCGCGAGCAAGGACTTCACCTACACCATCGTGGAGCAGCCGGGCGCGGAGCCGGGCATGGTCTATGACAGCCATCCCCTCACCTATACGGTGACGGTCACGGACGGCGGGAACGGAGCACTGAATGCGAAGGCGATCGTGACGAGCGCATCCGGCTCGGATACCTTCACCAACACCTACCAGCCGGCCGCGACCGGCCTGGCCCTCGGTGCGCAGAAGAGCTATGTGAAGAAGGACGACAACACGCCGATCGTCCCCAAGTGCGGCGAGTTCACCTTCGATGTGTACGAGGGCAACCTGACGGCTGAGCAGCTTGCCGGGGCCAAGCCCGTCCGGACCGCGACCAACGGCGCGGACGGAAGTGTTAACTTCGACGCCTTCTCCTACGCGAAGCCGGGCACGCACGAGTACACCATCGTGGAGCGGAAGGGTGATCTGGCCTACGTGACCTACGACGCCGCGGTGCACCATGCCGTGGTGACGGTTGCGGACAATGCCGGCACGCTGCAGGCGAGCGTCGCCTACGACGGCACGAATGTCACGAAGCCCAGCTTCACCAACACCTATGAGGCACAGGCGACGGACTCCGGCGCGATCGCCCTCACCAAGAGCGTTGACGTGCACGACGGCAGCTATCAGCTAAAGGCGGGAGACTTCGCCTTCGAGCTGGTGGGGTCTGACGGCTCGGTGATCCAGACCCAGAAGAACGATGCGCACGGCAAGGTTGCCTTCGACAAGCTGACCTTCGACCATGCGGGCACCTTTACCTACACGGTCCGCGAGGTGCAGCCGACGGGGGACGCGCCGGGCGTGCCGGGCGTGACCTACACCGGCAAGACGTACACCCTGACCTACGTGGTGAAGGACAACAACGACGGCAAGCTGGTGGTAGAGAACTCCACGGTGAAGCCGAGCGAGGGCACCGAGAACGGCGTCACCCCCAACACCATGACGTTTGCGAACAGCTACCAGCCGGGCGCGACCTCCTACCAGATCTCCGGCACCAAGGTGCTTGAGAATACCGATTCGGCCACCATGCGGACGCCCGCCGATGGCGAGTTCACGTTCGCGCTGATTGACGTGGCCACCGGGCAGGAGATCGACCGGACCACGAACGTGGGTAACGCGTTTACCTTCAAGGCCATCTCGTACACCGCGACTGGTTCGCATGCGTACCAGGTGAAGGAGGTTGCGGGCCAAGATGGCACCATCACTTACAGCGATGCGGTGTTGGATGTGACGGTGAGTGCGACCGACGACGGCAGCGGCCAGCTGACCGCGACGGCGAACAAGACGGCCGCGGATCTGACCTTCACCAACACCTACACGCCGACGGCAACGACGGCGACGATTACCGGAACGAAGGCCCTGACCGGCCGCGACCTGGCCGAGGGTGAGTTCTCCTTCGACCTGAAGGACGCCGACGGCAACGTGGTGCAGACGGTGCAGAACGGCGCCGACGGCACGTTCGGCTTCGCGCCGCTGCAGCTGGACAAGGTGGGGACGTACGTCTACACCGTGTCCGAGCGGGCAGGGGCGACGGCGAACGGCGTCACCTACGACACGACGGTCTTTACCGCGACGGTGACGGTGACGGAGAATGCGGAGACGCACGCGCTGGAGACGCAGGTTGCCTACAGCAAGGGCGGCAAGGCTGCGGATGCGGTGGCATTCAGCAACAGCTACGCGCCGGCCGCGACTGAGGTGAAGCTGGGGGCCTCCAAGGTGCTGAGCGGCAAGGACCTGAAGGAAGGGCAGTTCTCCTTCCAGCTGAAGGATGCCGACGGCAAGGTGCTGCAGACCGCCAAGAACGCGGCGGACGGCACGGTGGGCTTCGAGGCGATCTCGTACGACAAGCCCGGAACGTACGCCTACAGCATCTCCGAGGTGGACGACGGTCAGAAGAACGTGACGTACGACGCGGCCGAGCACCGGGTAACGGTGACGGTGACGGACGACGGTGCGGGCCATCTGGTGGCGACGGTAACCTATGACGGCGACGTGGCGCCGGTGTTCAAGAACACGTACACGCCGCCGACCACCCCGCCAGTCAACCCGCCGACGAATCCTCCGAGCAAGCCGCCGGTGCCGAAGGAGGAGAAGCCGGGTCTGCCGAATATGGGCGATACCAGCTTGTCGCCGATGGCCCTGGGTGGCATCGCGGGCGGCGCGGTGGTGCTGATCGCCGCAGGCGTAATCCTGCGGCGCCGGAACCGGTAGCTGCGGCGGCCGAGAAGGGCTTTGATTGAGGGCGGGTGGTCGCAGGGCGCGGCCGCTCGCCCTTTTTGGTGAAAGGCTATGTTAGCCCGCCGTTTGCACGTCCGGCTCCAGATGGAACTCGTACTCCGGCTCCATCATCTTCTTCCGGATCTTTTCGTAGCGCCCGTCGTCGAGCTGCTCGCGCATGAGCGACGTCCTGTCCCCGACGCGTGCGGCCTCGCGCAGCCATCTGAACCACATCAGGCAGCTGTGGAGCCTGCGGGTCGATACGCCCTTGAACCTCTCGAGGAAGTGGCCGAGCGAACCCTGCGCTTCAGCATCCTCTGGACCGTGTCCCGCTCGTACCCGGTGAGCCTGCCGTGGGTCCTCGGGACCGCCCTCGCGGCGCCCTTCCCGCCCTTTCCGGACATGGCGTCCTCCGATCTCCCGGGGCCGGCCGATCCGGCCCTCAGGGTATCGGATTCCCAAATTTATCCGTATATGTGCGGATGAATGCGGGAGGCGTTCGGATGAAGTTGTATTCAAGGAAAGAGACTGACCCTGTGTCACATTCCGTGCGGGTTATATGCAGGTTTGCCTGCGCACGCTATCATATATGGGTTAGACCGCAACTATGTACCCCATACGCGAAGGGATGCGCATGTATCTGAAGATCGACATGCTCTAGCTGGACTTACCCCCGCAGCGGCGCCCCGCGCCCCATCAACTCTGCCGATTTTCGCCTTCACGCATATAAAGGAGTCCGTCATGCGCGACAAGCTCGAAAAGATCATCAAGGCCTACGAGGAGCTCGAGAAGAAGCTTTCCGACCCGGCCGTCGCCTCCGATATCAAGGAGTTCACGCGTCTCAACAAGGAGTACGCGCACCAGTCCGACCTTATTGCCGCCTCGCGCGAGTACATCGGCGCGCTCGATGACATCGAGGCTGCCAAGGAAATGCTGCACGATACCACCGATGCCGATGAGAAGGAGATGCTCCAGATGGACATCTCCGAAAACGAGGCCAAGCTTCCCCAGCTCGAGGAAGACATCAAGTACATGCTCATCCCGAGCGACCCCAACGACGACAAGAACACCATCGTCGAGATCCGCTCCGCCGCCGGTGGCGACGAGGCGGCCATCTTCGCCGGCGATCTGTACAAGATGTACCAGCGCTTTTGCGAGTCGCGCGGCTGGAAGACTACCGTGCTCGATTCCAGCCCCAGCGAGGCCGGTGGCTTTAAGTCCATCGAGTTCAAGGTCGAGGGCGACCGCGTCTACTCCGTCATGAAGTTCGAGTCCGGCGTGCACCGCGTCCAGCGCGTTCCCAAGACTGAGTCCCAGGGCCGCATTCAGACCTCCACGGCTACCGTCGCCGTACTTCCCGAGGCCGAGGAGATCGACGTCCAGATCAACCAGTCCGACCTGCGCATCGACACCTACTGCGCCTCCGGCCCTGGCGGTCAGTGCGTTAACACCACCTACTCCGCCGTGCGCATCACCCACCTGCCCACCAACACCGTGGTGCAGTCGCAGGAGCAGCGTTCCCAGATCCAGAACCGCGAGGTCTGCATGCAGATGCTGCGTGCCCGTCTGTACGAGATGGAGCTCGAGAAACAGCAGGCCGAGCTCGGCGCCGAGCGCCAGAGCCAGATTGGTCACGGCAACCGTTCCGAGAAGATTCGTACTTACAACCAGCCTCAGGACCGCGTGACCGACCACCGTATCGGTTTCAACTCCACCTACAACGGCGTCCTTCTGGGCGATCAACTCGGTACCGTCATCGAGGCACTTGCCGCCGCCGAGCGAGCCGAGAAGCTGGCACAAGCAGTTTAAGTTACGGCGTTTTACCAAACGCCGTAACTGATCGACGCTGCAAACGCCCCTAAGCGGCAATCTGACGTTCAATCGTCGGTCGCGTACCGAAGTACGCTTCCCTCCTCTTTCACGTCACCTTGCTCGCTTAGGGGCGTTTTCGCTGACTTATGCTCAACCTGCGGGACCTTGATGCAGTCATTGGGGACGTTCTTAAATGACTAGGTTGGGCACATTGCTTTGAGATGTTGTTCGATCGGCTTTGATGGCCGTTAAACTGTCTACCTGCTTAAAGCAATTAACGGTGTGCATCTGCTATTGGAAATATTGCTCGAAAAATCGTCCAAGAAGTCGCGGGGCGATTTTTGACGCGTCGCGTGTCAAGCGATGTGGCAAGTTCTTGGTTAGATATTGGTCAGTTTTGGGGCAACCTTGCCAAAAGCTTGACGGATGCAGATTTAGACGTCGGCGAATGAACGCTTCGATTGCAATCCAAGCAAAATTCTGGGCCGATTCTCGATAATCGCTTTCAATCGTCCCTTGCCAAGCGGTGCTCTCGCGTACAATCTGCTCCGACATTCGTGCGCCGCCCGGCGCTTAAGAGGGGAGGACCCCATGGCAAACGAGATCTGGACCATCAAGCGTTGTCTCGAGTGGACCAAGGAGTACCTGGCCGAGCGCGGCGAGGAACACCCCCGTCTTTCTGCCGAGTGGCTGCTGTGCGCGGCAACGGGCCTGGCGCGTATCGACTTGTATATGCGCATGGACGAGACGCTCGACGCGGCGCAGCTCGAGACCATGCACGCGGCGGTCGTCCGTCGCGCGAAGGGCGAGCCGCTGCAGTACATCACCGGTAGCACGCAGTTTCGCATGATCGATGTTGCGTGCGCCCCCGGCGTGCTCATCCCGCGCCCCGAGACCGAGATGCTCGTCGAAGAAGTCCTCAACTACCTGGATGCCGAGGTGCTGAGCCCCGAGGCCGCCGCCCGCCAGCGCGTGGAGCTGCCTTGGAACGATGAGGTTGAGCAGGCTCGCAAAGCCGAGGCGGCGCTGGCCGACGAACGCGCGACCGCCGAGCGCCGTGCCGCCAACCTGACGGCCGCCGATGAGGCTGCGCTGGGTAGCGACGTGCTCGGTAGCCGCGCCTATGCCGAGGAGCTTGCCGATCGCGAGGCCGAGGAAGCCGCCGCGCAGGCGGCAGAAGTAGAGGCCATGGAAACCCCCGAGCCCGAGCTCGACGAATACGGCATCGCCATTGAGGGCAACGACCAACAGACGACTCCCGCGCAAGATGCCGCCGAGGCCAACGTACCTGCCCCAGCCGAGCCCCGCACTGCCCGCGTTCTCGAGGTCGGCTGCGGCACGGGCTGCATCTCGCTCTCGCTTGCCTGGGAGCGTCGCGGCCACGTCACCTGCACTGCTACCGATATCGAGCCGCGCGCCATCGACCTTGCTACCAAAAACCGCGATGCGCTTGGCCTCACGTCCGACGAGGTCGCCTTCAGCCTCACGAACCTGGTGAGCTCCATTCCCCGCGAAGAGTGGGGCACCTTTGACGTACTCGTCTCCAACCCGCCCTACATCCCCACCGATGTCATGCGCTCACTGCCGCACGAGGTCAAGGACTTTGAGCCCGACCTGGCGCTCGAGGGCGGCGCCGACGGCCTCGATATCTTCCGCCGTCTGCTCAACGCGGCGCCCTACATGCTGCGCGCCGGCGGCCTGTTTGCCTGCGAGCTCTACGAGGGCGCGCTCGACGCTGCGGCCGAGCTCTGTCGTCAAGCGGGTCTGTCGGACGTGCGCATCGTCCACGACCTCACCGATCGCCCCCGCATCGTCCGAGCCATCGTCACCGAGCCCAAGCAGCGTATTTAAGCTGAACTAATATACATTTGCTCAGGTTTGCTCTTGCAATATACCGTAAAACTTATATAATAGAAGGAGAAAGGTATGTCAAATCAGCTGCATCGGTACCGTATCGTGCTTGATTACATTGAACCTTGGCTTGATGAGCAGGATGAAGCTACGCTGAAGCAGATTTATGCAGACCTTTTGGTGCTCGAGAAGGAAGGTCCCAGCCTTGGTCGTCCACTGGTTGACCGTGTCAAGGGCTCGAAGCTTCATCATTTAAAGGAGCTGAGAGTGACTTCATGTGGTGGGCAGGTGATCCGCATCCTCTTCGCCTTTGACCCCAAGCGCCAGGCGGTATTGCTATTAGCGGGTGATAAGTCGCGAGCGGGATCGTCAAGGGCAAAATGGAACGGCTGGTATGCGATCAACATTCCAAAGGCCGAGCAAATATACCGTCGCCACGTAAGGAGGATCGATCGAGATGGAACTGCATGAGTATATGGAATCTCGCGGGATAACACGCGACTCCATTACCGCCGAGCAGGAGAGGACTCGCGATCGTATCGAAGCCTATAAGCTTGCTCAGATTCGCAGGCTAAAAGATCTAACACAGGCGTCGGTCGCCCAGTCGATGGGCGTTTCTCAAAAACGTGTATCCGAGCTCGAGCGTGGGGAATTGGGTTCGATGAGGCTTGACACGCTGAGCAGGTACGCAGAGAGCCTCGGCGGAAAACTGGTTGCAAGCATCGAGTTTCCCGATCGTACCGTTACGCTTGCGCGCTAAAAATCTTCAATTAACCCCCTCACTTTCACCGACTACTAGAGCCGCTCACCAAACCAACATGCGCTCTGGGCAAATAGGTTGAACGTTTCGTGCGAGAATGCCCCACAGTAAACAAACTTGCACCAGAGCGTAAGGGGCTGGCATACACATGCAGACGGTCTATCGGGTATACGAGGGAGCGCGCGAGCCGCATCGGCTTGCAGTCGAGCGCACGGCCGAGCTACTCGGTCGCGGCGGCCTGGCGCTTATTCCAACCGAGACGGTCTACGGTGTCGCCGTGGCGGTCAACGCCTTCTCGGATGCCGTTCCACAAGATACAAGTGAACCTCTGCCGTGGCCGCGCGATCCGCAGGCCACCGTCAACGGCGCCGCGGTCCCCGCACTCGGTACCGGCTATCGTCGCATCTTTACCCTCAAGCAGCGCGAGCTCACCCAAACGGTTGCCTGGCTGGTCGATGATGCCGAGGCACTCGATCGCTATGGCGTGGATATCCCTAACGAGGCCCGCGTGCTCGCCCGACGATGCTGGCCGGGTGCCCTGACTATCGTGGTCAAGGCGGCCCCCTGCGTGCCGACCTTTATGCGCGCCGCCGACGACACGGTGGCACTTCGCGCTTCGGCCTCGCCCGTGGTGCAAGCGCTCATCCGCGCCTGCGGCAGCCCTCTTGCCTGCACCAGCGCCAACACGCACGGCGCGCCCGCGCCGGCAAGTTTTGTCACGGTGGAGGAGCGCATCCTGGAGGGGGTCGATGTGGCCGTCGATGCCGGTGAGACCCCGTGTCGCGACGCCTCAACCATCGTGTCGTTTCAGCACGGCGAGCTCCAGATCCTGCGCCAAGGCGCGCTTCCCGCATCAGAGATCGAACGGGTCCTGTCCGACCCGATGCAATAGAAAGGTGTAAGCGATGTCGTTGAATCTAGGTAGCCTGGGTATGGAAGACGCCTCGTTTAGCTTTGGCGGTTCCTACATCATGGCGCTCGACTGCGGCACCACCTCGGTACTCGCGACCATCGTCGATGAGTACGGCTGCATCGTCGCCCAGGTGCGTCGTAGCGTCAAAACCAGCTTTCCGCGCCCCGGCTGGGTGGAGCAGGATCCCACGGAGGTGCTTGCCAGCCAGATCGGCGTGATGATGGAGGTCCAGTTTAAGAGCGGCATCCATTCTGACCGCATCGCCGCCATCGGTATCTCCAACCAGCGCGAGACCACGGTGGTGTGGGACCGCATAAGCGGCCAACCCATCTATAACGCCATCGTGTGGCAATGCCGTCGCACCGCACCTCTGATCGACGAGCTGGTCGAGCAGGGCGCAGAAGAACTGGTGCGCTCCCGCACGGGACTCACGCTCGATCCGTATTTCTCGGCCTCCAAGGTGCAGTGGATTCTCGACAACGTCGATGGTGCGCGTGAGAGCGCGGCGGCGGGCGACCTCATGTTCGGCACCATCGACACCTGGCTCATCTACAACCTCACCGGCGGTCAGGTCTTTGCCACCGACTACACCAATGCCAGCCGCACCGCGCTCTTTAATATCCATACGCTCGATTGGGACGACGATCTGCTGGCGCTTTTCGACGTCCCGCGTTCCATGATGCCCGAGGTTCGTTGGAGCTCGGGCGACTACGGCCGCGTCGCGAGCGACATCATGACCAACATGCCACCCATCATGGGCGTGGCGGGCGACCAGCAGGCGTCGCTGTTCGGCCACTGCTGCTTCCATTCCGGCCAGACCAAAAACACCTATGGCACGGGTTGCTTTATGCTCATGAACACCGGCGACGAGATCGTCGAATCCAAGAACGGTCTGGTCTCCACGATCGGTATCGCCGCGGACGGGAAGATCAGCTATGCGCTCGAGGGCTCTATCTTTGCCGCCGGCTCAACCATGAATTGGCTGCGCAACAACATGGGCATCATCTCGAGCGTGAGCGAGTCCGCGCAACTCGCCACTTCGATCAGCGACAACGAGGGCTGCTACTTCGTCCCCGCCTTCGCAGGCCTGGGCGCTCCCTGGTGGGACCCGCATGCTCGCGGTATCGTGTGCGGCCTGACCGGCGCCTCGAGTCGCGCGACCATTGTGCGTGCGGCCTGCGAGTCCATGGCCTACCAGAGTTATGACGTACTACGCGCCATGGAGCAGGACGTGGGACTTTCGATTGAGCGCCTGTCCGTCGATGGCGGTGCCTCGCGCAACGAGTTCATCATGCAATTCCAGGCTGATCTGCTGGATATCCCCGTGCTGCAGTGCGAGACGGTGGAGACCACGGCGATTGGCGCCGCGTACTTGGCGGGCCTTGCTGTCGGCTATTGGGAAGACCTTGAAGAGCTGGAGCAAAATGCCCAGATCGTTAGGACCTTCCTTCCCCATATGTCCGCCGAGCGTCGCGAGCAAAACCTTGCGGGCTGGCGTGATGCAGTCAAGCGCTCGCTCAGTACCGCACAGTAGGGCTGCGATGGGCTGCTCGATACAACAAACCGCTAAACTTATGCATGGCGTGCGGCGGCAACATTGCTGCGTGCCTTGTCAGCAAGGCCGTTTTGCGGCCGCAACGAAAGGGGCAATCAACCCATGACCGTCACCTACGATGCGTCCCGTGTGACGCTTGTCGATCATCCGCTCGTCCAGCACAAGCTGTCGATCCTGCGCGACAAAAACACCGGCACCAACCAGTTCCGCCAGCTCGTGCGCGAACTCGCGCTTTTTGACGGCTACGAGGCCATGCGCGACCTGCCTATGGAAGACGTCGAGGTCGAGACCCCCATCACTACTGCCACGTTCAAACAGCTCGCCGGCAAGAAACTCGCCATCGTGCCCATCCTGCGTGCGGGCCTTGGCATGGTCGACGGCATTCTCGACCTGGTGCCCTCCGCTCGCGTAGGCCACATCGGTATGGAACGCGACGAGGTTACCCATGAGCCGCATGAGTATTACTGCAAGATGCCCAAGGATATCGACCAGCGCATCTGCCTGGTCGTCGACCCCATGCTCGCCACGGGCGGTTCGGCCGAGATGGCCATCAGCTACCTGCGCGAGCGCGGTGTCAAGGATATCCGCATGCTGTGCATCGTCGCCGCGCCCGAGGGCCTCAAGTCACTGACCGAAAAGGACCCCGACGTACATATTTATACGTGCGCCATCGACGACCATCTCAACGAGGCCGCCTACATCGTTCCCGGCCTGGGCGACGCCGGCGACCGCATCTACGGCACGCTGTAATCTCTGGGCCATACCGGCTAACGTCGAAAATACGAAGAAATGGTGCGCGCGGGCGAGCAAAAGACGTCCACGCGCACTCCTGTTAACGGACGTTTTGCCCTGCAGGGTTCGAGAAAAACGTATTACCGTACCTGCGGCATAAAGAAGGTCTTAAGAAAACGAACAGGTGCGTATTAACCGATGCTTTTTCGGTTGTACTTTAGCGATTGGCTCGTACAATAGTCACCAATGTTTGGCGGGAACTGTTCTGTGAGGCGTTAAAAAAGGAAAGTGAGGACGCCAATGTTTCAGATAGCCGATCTGCTCGCTATCGTTGCAGGCGCCATCGCGGGCGCGGTCGCCTTTCTTCCCTTTGTCTTTACGCTCAAGCCGGTTCTTGACGATAGGCAGAATGCGGACATGCTCAAGGGTATGGTGAGTCTGGCGGTCTCGGCAATCGCCCTGCTCGTCTTTACCTTGGTTGTGTTTGTGTTGTTCGGAGAGGCATTTCGCATGTTCCTCCTGGGCGAGGCGATCGGCTTCGTGGCCTTTATGGCCGCCTGCACGGTTCGCGTCGCCAAGGCGCTGCGAGATCCTCATGAGGTCGAAAGGTAAGTCGTGGAAATTTTTGAAAAGCTGCCTGATGAGATTAATCATCTGGTCAGCGAGTTCAGCTCCACCCCTGTCGTGGGCGATCTGAGCTGCGGCATCACGCAGTACTCGTTTTGGCTGATCGTCTCCACGATCGTGCTCCTGATCGTCCTGGCCGTGTTCAAGAAGAAGCAGACCCTGGTTCCCAAGGGCTTCTTCGTCAACGGTTTCGAGTACATCATCGAGTACGTCGAGAACGATATCGGCAAGGGCGTCGTGGGTGAGAACTGGAAGAAGCACTTCCCGTTCCTGTGCTCGCTTTTCCTGTTCATCCTGATCAACAACATGATCGGCCTGATCCCGGGAATGAAGCCCGGCACCGGCGCAATCGGCTCCACCGCCGCGCTCGCCATCTTCGCCTTCGTGTACTTCATCTACTACGGATGCAAGGCTCACGGCGTGATCGGCTACATCAAGAGCCTCGCCCCGCAGGGCGTGAGCTTCCCGATGAACGTGCTCGTGTGGGTCGTCGAGCTCTTCTCGACCTTCCTGCGCCTCATCACGCTCGCCGTCCGTCTGTTCTGCAACATGTTCGCAGGACACGTGGTCATGGGCTCGTTCGCCATCATGGCGAGCATGTTCATGCAGCCGCTGCTTCAGCAGGTTTCCGCGGCGCACGCCGTCGGCGCCCTGCCTTCGCTGGCCTGGCTTGCCATCCTCATCCTGATCTATGCGATCGAGCTTGTGGTCGGCGCCATCCAGGCTTACGTCTTCACGGTCCTTACCGCCGTGTATGTCTCTGAGGCAGAGGAGGTCGCAGAGGAGGAGTAGTCTTCCGTTCGCGCCTTAAAGGTAAGGCAATTCGTTAAACCGCCGGTGCCCGTACCCATGGAGCCCGGCAGTTATAAAAAGGTTATCCTGCGTGAAATAAGACACGCACGACAAAGGAGGAATCGTGGGAGTTATCGGTTACGGTCTCGGTGTTATCGGCGCTGGTCTTGCTATCGGCCTGTCTGCTCTGGGTGCTACGGGTGCTATGGCCCGTCAGCCTGAGGTCCAGGGCCGCGTGTTCACCGTCTTCATCATGGGCTCCGCCTTCGGCGAGGCTCTGGCTCTGATCGGCTTCGTTGTCGCGCTGATCGTTAAATAGCACGGAGCGTCAAGTATGAATCTTTCATCCCAGAAGAGCGCGATCGCACTCTCCGCGTCCGCGGCCGCGCTGCTTATGCCGGTTTCCGCGTTCGCCGAGGACGGCGCTGCCGGTGCGGATATCCTCATCCCTAAGATGGCGGAGTTCATCCCGGCGCTTATCGCCTTCCTGATCATCTGGATCGTGCTGGCCAAGGTCGCCCTGCCGGGCATCATGAAAACCATGGAGGAGCGCGGCAAGAAGATCGAGGAGAGCCTCGACGAGGCCGAGAAGACCAAGCAGGAGGCCATCGCCAAGCGCGCTGAGTCCGACTCGATCGTCACCGACGCCCGTCGTCAGGCTGCCGACATCGTTCTCGAGGCCCGTAAGGACGCCGAGTCCGAGCGCGCCCGTATCATCGAGGCTGCTCACAAGGAGGCCGAGGAGATCATCGCCAAGGCCCATACGACCGTCGAGGACGAGCGCAAGTCCATCTACGCCGGTGCCGCGAGCTCCATCGCCGACCTGTCCGTTGCCGTCGCCACCAAGATCGTGGGCGAGGCACTCGAGGACGAGACCGAGCAGAAGAAGCTCATCGAGCGCTACATCCAGGAAGCAGGTAGCCTGAATGCCGACTAGCCGCTATCAGGACAAGGTGCTCGAGACCTACGCGCGCTCCCTTCTGGAAGCCGCCAAGGCCGAGAACCATGTGTTCGAGGACCTCGAGATGATCGAGCGCTTGGCTTCTGCCAGCCCCGAGATCATCGCCGTGCTCGACACCATGTCCAAGCGCGACCAGCTCGACCTTCTTCCCAAGGTGGCAGCTGCCTTTAAGTATGTTGCCGAGGAAGACGAGGATGTAGTGGGCGTGACCGTCACCACGGCGATCCCGCTCGACGACGAGCTGCGTCAAACCATCACTAAGAAATGCGAGCAGGACTTCGGCCGCAAAGTATTCCTTATCGAGCAGGTCGACCCGTCTATCGTGGGCGGCCTGGTGCTCGAGGCCCGCGGCGAGCGTCGTGACATTACCGTCAAGACGCAGCTGCGCATCGCGCAGGAGACCCTCGCAAACTCTGCTAATTCGTACGGAGGTGAAGCCTAATGTCCGAAACCCTCAATGCCCAGGATATCGCCAAGAAACTGCAGGAGCAGCTCACGAGCCTCTCCGCGACGGTCGATACGCATGAGGTTTCAACGGTCGACGAGGTAGGCGACGGCATCGCGCGCGTCTCCGGCCTCAAGAGCGCCATGGCAGGCGAGCTTCTGGAGTTCAAGAGCTCCGATACCGGTGAGACCGTCTTCGGCCTTGCCCAGAACCTTGACCGTGACGAGGTCGGCGCCGTTCTGTTCGGTGCCGTCGACTCCATCAAGGAAGGCGACGAGTGCCGCACCACTGGCCGCATTATGGATATCCCCGTGAGCCGTGCCATGCTCGGCCGCGTCGTCAATCCGCTCGGCCAGCCCATCGACGGCCTGGGCGACATCGTCGCCACGCATCGTCGCCCCATCGAGTTCAAGGCCCCCGGTGTCATCGACCGTACCCCGGTGTGCGAGCCGGTTCAGACCGGCCTGTTGGCCATCGACTCCATGGTGCCTATCGGCCGCGGTCAGCGTGAGCTCATCATCGGCGACCGTAAGACCGGTAAGACCGCCATTGCCATCGACGCTATCCTCAATCAGCGCGGCAAGGGCATGGTCTGCATCTATGTCGCCATCGGCCAGAAGGCCTCCACGGTTGCCAACATCCGCGAGACCCTCGCTCAGCACGGTGCGCTCGACTACACCATCATCGTTTCGGCCACCGCTGCCGATTCCGCCCCTATGCAGTACATCGCGCCTATGGCCGGTGCCGCTATCGGCGAGTTCTTCATGTACAACGGCGAGGACGGTAAGCCCGCCAGCGAGACCAACCCCGGCGGCCACGTGCTCGTCATCTACGATGACCTGTCCAAGCAGGCTGTGGCCTACCGTCAGATGTCGCTGACGCTGCATCGTCCGCCCGGACGCGAGGCCTATCCTGGCGACATCTTCTACCTGCACTCTCGTCTGCTCGAGCGTGCCGTCAAGATGTCCAAGAAGAACGGTTATGGCTCCATGACGGCACTGCCGATCATCGAGACCCAGGACGGCGACGTCTCGGCCTACATTCCGACCAACGTCATTTCCATTACCGATGGTCAGATCTACCTGCAGTCCGAGCTCTTCTTCCAGGGCCAGCGCCCGGCAGTCGACGTGGGCATCTCCGTGTCCCGCGTCGGTGGCGACGCGCAGACCAAGGCCATGAAGCAGGTCGCCGGCAACCTCCGTCTGGACCTCGCTTCGTACCAGGAGCTCGCCGGCTTTACGCAGTTCGGCTCCGACCTCGACGAGGCTACTCAGAAGCAGCTTACCCACGGCGCTCGCATGACCGAGCTCCTGAAGCAGCCGCGCTACAAGCCGTTTGAGGTTGGCGAGCAGATCGTTACGCTGTTCGCTGGCAACGAGGGCTTCCTGGATGACCTGGAAATCTCCGACGTGCTGCCCTTCCGTGCCGAGCTCATCGAGTACATGGACAATGGCTTTGGCTCGCTGCTCGACAAGGTTCGCGCCAAGAAGATTGACGATGACACCAAGGCTGAGCTCCTGCGCGTCATCGGCGACTTTAAGCAGCAGTTCATGGCTAAGCACCATGCCGATACGACTGGATCAGAGGAGAACTAAGCCCTATGGCCAACCTTCGCGACATTAAGAAGCGAATCTCCTCGGTTACCACGACCAAGCAGATCACACGCACGATGGAGATGGTCTCTACGGCCAAGATCCGTCGTGCCCTCGATCGCTCCAAACAGGCCGAGCCCTATAAGGAGGCGCTGACCGACGTCATGTTGACGGTCGCCGGCGACGCCTCCTGTTCGGGCACCGATCCCATGCTGCAGAAGCATGAGAGTGTCAAGCATGGCCTGATTGTCGTTATTGCCTCGGACCGCGGCCTTGCCGGCGGTTTCAATACGACGGTGGAGCGCACGGCCGAAAAGCTCGCCGCTTCTTGGGCGAACGACGGCATCGAGTGCGAGATCATCGCGTGCGGGCGTAAGCCAGCCACGTATTTCCGTGACCGCGCAAACGTTGTCATGCACTTTGAGGACAACTCCTCTGAGCCCGATTTCAATCAGGCCCGCATGATCTCCTCTCATATCTGCGATGCGTATCGTGCCGGTGAGCTTGACCGTGTCGAGCTTGTCTACCACCACGCCAAGAACCGCGTGGATCAGGAGCTTCGCGTCGAGCATCTGTTGCCGCTCGACCCCGAGATGATCGCTATGGCCCACGGTCCGCGTAAGAACGAGACCGACGCCCCTAAGCGCATCTCGTCCACGTTCGAGTTCGTGCCCTCTCCCGAGCATGTTCTCGGCAAGCTTGTGCCGTCTTATATCCTGACGGTCATCTACCAGGCCTTGATCGATTCGGCGGCTGCCGAGCAGGGTGCACGCCGCAAGGCCATGCACTCCGCGACGGAAAACGCCACCGCGATCATCTCGACCCTTACCCGCACGTATAGTCGCGTGCGCCAGGCTTCGATCACGACCGAGATTAACGAGATCGTCGGCGGAGCCTCAGCATTGGAGGAACAGTAATGGCTAATAACACCGTAAAGCTTGCGGTCGAGGAAGCCACCAAGAAGACGACTGCCGGTGATGGTCGCATCGTGCGAATCATCGGTCCTGTCGTCGACGTCAAGTTTGACGGTGCGGTGCCCCCGATCTACAACGCGCTCACGGTCGAGGCCGAGACCCCGATCGGTCATCTGAGCACGATCCTCGAGGTCGAGAGCCAGCTTCCGGGCGGCGTCGTCCGCACGGTCGCCATGTCCTCGACCGACGGCCTGCAGCGCGGCCTCATCGCCACCGATACCGGTGAGCCCATGAAGATGCCCGTTGGTCCCAAGACGCTCGGCCGCATTTGGAATGTCATGGGCAGGCCCGTCGACGGCAAGCCCATGCCCGAGGTGGAGGAGTTCTACCCCATCCACCATGCAGCGCCCCGTTTCGACGAGCTCACCACCAAGACCGAGATCTTCGAGACCGGTATCAAGGCCGTCGACCTGCTCGAGCCCTACATCCGCGGCGGCAAGACAGGTCTGTTCGGCGGCGCCGGCGTCGGCAAGACCGTTCTGATCCAGGAGCTCATCAACAACCTCGCCCAGGAGCACGGCGGCACCTCGGTGTTCACCGGCGTCGGCGAGCGTACCCGCGAGGGCACCGACCTGTTCCTCGAGATGAGCGAGTCTGGCGTTATCGACAAGACCTGCTTGGTCTATGGTCAGATGAACGAGCCGCCCGGAGCGCGTCTGCGCATCGGTCTGGCCGGCCTTACCACCGCTGAGTACTTCCGCGATCGCGGCCAGGACGTTCTGCTGTTCATCGACAACATCTTCCGCTTCTCTCAGGCAGGTTCCGAGGTTTCCGCACTGCTGGGCCGTATGCCGTCCGCCGTTGGTTACCAGCCCACGCTGGCAACCGAGATGGGCGACCTCCAGGAGCGCATTACCTCGACCAAGACGGGCTCCATTACCTCCGTCCAGGCTGTCTACGTCCCCGCAGACGACCTGACCGACCCGGCGCCTGCCACGACGTTTACGCACCTCGATGCCACCACGGTTCTTTCGCGTAGCATTTCGTCGCTCGGCCTGTTCCCGGCTATCGACCCGCTTGCGTCTTCCTCCGACGCTCTCGATCCCTCGATCGTCGGCGAGGAGCACTACCGTGTCGCCGTCAAGGTCCAGGAGCTCCTGCAGGAGTACTCCGACCTTCAGGACATCATCGCCATTCTGGGTATGGACGAGCTGTCCGAGGAGCAGCGCCTTACGGTCAACCGTGCCCGTAAGATTCAGCAGTTCCTCTCGCAGTCCTTCCACGTCGCCGAGAAGTTCACCGGCAACCCCGGTGTCTACGTCCGCGTCGAGGATACCGTCCGCTCTTTCGCCGAGATTGTCGACGGCAAGGCCGATGACCTGCCTGAGCAGGCTTTCCGCTATGCTTCCACGATTGAGGACGTGCGCGAGCGCGCCCGCAAGATGGGGGAGAAGTAGGTTATGCGTATCCGCATCGTGTGCCCCGTGAGCTGCGCCTATGAGGGCGACGCTGCGTTTGTGTCGATTCCGTCCACGGATGGCGAGTTTGGCGTTCTGCCTGCTCACTCCAGCGAGATCTGCACGATCGACCGCGGTTACGTTCGCGTTTCCGATAAGGCCATGGGCACTGTCGACCACACGTTTGCCGTGGCCGGCGGCTATGCCCAGGTTGCGGACGATGTCGTGACCGTTCTCGCCGAGCGCGCTTGCGATTTGGCGACCGTCGATGCCGACAAGCTTAAAGCTGATATTCAAGGTTTTGAAGAGAAGCTGGGTAATTTGTCGGAGGATGATGCACGCCGCGCCTACCTCTATAATGAAATCGCATGGTGTAAGCTCAAGCTTGCCCAATAGTCAAACGATTTAGCGTTCGACCATTTGCGAACACATCATGCCCGGGATGGCCCAGCCATCCCGGGCATGCTTTTTGAAAGGGTAGACCTTGGATATTATCCGCGTTGAGGGTGGCCACGCCATCGGAGGCTCCGTGCCCGTTTCGGGCGCCAAGAACTCCGCACTCAAACTCATGGCGGCAACGCTTCTGGCGCCGGGCAAGACGACGCTGCAGAACGTGCCCGATATTTCCGATGTCCACGTGATGGGCAAGGTGCTCAAGGGCATGGGCGCTACGATCGATGTTCTCGACGAGCACACGCTCGAGATTGATACCTCTCAGGTCGATTCTTGGGAGGCCCCCTACGAGCTCGTTGCCAAGATGCGTGCTTCCACAGCCGTGATGGGACCCCTGCTGGGTCGCTTCCATCGCGCCAAGATCGCCATGCCGGGCGGCTGCAACCTGGGTGCTCGCAAGATCGATATGCACATTCTTGGTCTCGAGGCCCTGGGCGTTGAGTTCGATACCGCCCACGGTTACATCAACGCTAATGCGCCCCAAGGTCTGCGCGGTACCACCGTCACGCTCGAGTTCGCCAGTGTCGGTGCGACCGAGAACCTCATTATGGCATCCGTGCGCGCGAAGGGTACCACGGTTATCGACAATGCCGCCCGCGAGCCCGAGATCGTCGATCTCGCCAACATGCTCAACGAGATGGGCGCTAAGATTGTCGGCGCCGGTACGCCTGTCGTGACCATCGAGGGCGTGGAAGAGCTGCATCCCGTTACCCATCGCGTAGTGGGCGACCGCATCGAGGCCGGTACCTTTATCGTCGCCGGTGCGTTGATGGCCGACGATCGCGGTGTCGACGTCACGGGTTTTTGCCCCATTCACTTGGGCATGGTGCTCAAGAAGATGGAGCTCATGGGTATCGACTGCGAGCGCGTCGAGGATGGCGTCCATGTAAACCGTGCCGAGCGTATCAAGCCGGTCGACATCCAGACGCTTCCGTTCCCCGGCTTCCCGACGGACATGCAGGCGCAGATTATGGTGCTCTCCGCCCTTGCCGATGGTAGCTCCGTTATCACCGAGAACATCTTCGAGAATCGCTTTATGTTTGCCTCTGAGCTGGTGCGCATGGGTGCCGACATTCGTATCGAGAGCCATCATGCCATGATTCATGGCGTCAAGGGCTTCTCGGGTGCACAGGTTACCTCGCCCGACCTGCGTGGCGGAGCGGCCCTCGTCGTAGCGGGCTTGATCGCCGACGGGACGACCGAGGTTTCGGCCATCCATCACATCAAGCGCGGCTACGAGCGGTTTGTCGAAAAGCTGCAGGCGCTTGGCGCGCATGTCGAGCATGCTACCGTCCCCGATCCCGTCATCTACTAATACAGGTTGCCTATGTTTAATAAAAAGCCCCTCGCGGATACCACCACCCGAAGACCCTCAACTGGTGCGCAGGCCAAGATCTACAGTCGCGATAACGTGGCTCGCTATTCCGAGCGCGCTCGTCAACGTCGCCGTAGCCACACGATTCGTCACGTCGCGCTCATTGTCGTGCTTGGCGTGCTGCTGAGTGCCACTACCGCTGCCGGCCTGTGGTTTGCCACCATTATGGGCAAGCTCGGCGATTCTAATGTCATTACCGACAATCTGCGTCGGGTTCTGGTTGACACCGATGAGGCAAAGGATCCGTTCTACGTGCTGCTTCTTGGCACCGACGGCCGTCCGGGCGAGGATACGTATCGTGCCGACTCGATTATCCTGGCACGCATCGACCCCACGCAAAAACAGGCGACGCTCATTTCCGTTCCGCGCGACACCAAGGTCGAGTACAAGGGCGAGACCATGAAGATCAACGCCTGCCATACCGTTGGCGGCGCCGAGGCCATGGTCGAGGCGGTCAACGAGCTGTGCGGAGTTCAGATTTCCCACTATGCCGAGGTCAGCTTCGACGGTATGCAGGCGCTGATTGATTCGGTTGGCGGTATCGACATTAACGCAACCGATGATGTTGACGACCCCGAGCACCTGGATATTAAGATTACCGCTGGCCAGCAGCATATGGACGGTGCCACCGCCCTTACCTATGCCCGCTGCCGCTACACCTATGCCGACGGCGATTACACGCGCATGCGCCACCAGCGTCAGGTGCTTGGCGCCCTTGCCAACCAGATTCTCAATAACTTCGATGCCACGAAGATTTTTGGCCTGGTTAATTCGCTGTCCGATATGCTCGTAACCGATATGAGCGTTCAAGATATCGTGGCTACGGTCAACGCCATGCGCGGTATGGATGTCGACGGTATCTACTCGGCCAACCTGCCCTCGTACGCCGACGACAGCACCATGATCGACGGTGTGAGCTACGTCTTTGTCTACGAGGACGAGCTCAAGGAAATGATGGAGCGCGTCGATGCCGGCAAGGATCCCAAGGGTCCCAACACCATGGGTCTTTCCGACGGTTCCAGTTCTACGATCGGCGACCTGAACAACAACACGTCTGACGACTACGCAAACGGTACCGCAACTTCATCGGTCAGCTCTGACGATTCCGATGACTCAGGCGATTCGAGCGATTCGGACTACTACGAAGAGCCCACCGGCGACGGCAACGGCTACGAAGCTAACTACTAAGTTACGGCGTTTTACCAAACGCCGTAACGGCTCGACGCTGCGCGCCGCCCAAGGCGACAATTTGTCATTCAAATGGCAGGGCATGACCAGAAGGTCAATGCCCTGCCTTTTCATGCCAACTTGTTCGCCTTGGACGTCGCTCGCTGACGTTGGCTCAACCTGCGGTGCTGACTACTCCCCTTGCACCAAAAACCGCCCCGTTCTCGGTTTTGAGGACGGGGCGGTTTTGCTTACCTGGATTGTTCGAGTTCCCTATGCAAAGCGGGCGACGAGCTCCTGGAGCACGTCGGTCATCTTGACGAGCGAACTGACCGGGACGAACTCGTTGACGCCGTGGTAGCAATAGCCGCCGGTGGAAAGGTTGGGGCAGGGCAGACCGCGGAACGACAGCTGAGCGCCGTCGGTGCCGCCACGAATCGGCAGCACTTGGGGCTCAACGCCGCAGGCAAGATAGGCTTCCTTGGCAACATCAATAAGCTCGGGATAGTCACGAACGATCTCGGCCATATTTCGATACTGCTGCTTAATCTCGACCGTCACGCGCTCCTCACCCAGACGCTGGTTGAGCATCGAGGCGGCGGCATCAATAAGGTCGAGTTTCTGCTGGAACTTGGCGGCGTCATGGTCGCGGACGATATAGCGCGCTGTGGCGTGATTGACGGTCGCAGATACACCCTCAAGGTGATAAAAGCCCTCGTAGCCTTCCGTATACTCCGGGCGCTGCACGTAGGGGAGCAATGCGTTGAAGTCGCAGAACAGATTGCCTGCGTTGATCATACGGCCCTTGGCGTCGCCCGGGTGGATGGACTGGCCCTCAAAGCGGACGGTCGCCTCGGCGGCGTTAAAGCACTCCCACTCCAGCTCGCCGATGGGGCCGCCGTCGACCGTGTAGGCGTACTTGCAGCCAAAGGTATCGATATCCAACAGCTCGGCTCCGTGGCCAATCTCCTCGTCAGGGCAGAAGCAAATGCCGAGTGCGGGATGGGGCAGAGAAGGGTCCTGAGCGAAACGCGCGACAAGCGACATGATCTCGGCAACGCCTGCCTTGTCGTCCGCGCCCAGCAGCGTGGTGCCATCGCTGCAGACCAGGTCCTCACCCGCGAGGTCATTCAGGGCGGGGAGCTTGGCGGTACTCATGGCAACGGGCTTACCGTCAACCGTGCCGCAGACCAGGTCGCCGCCTTCGTAGTGTACGATGTGCGGCTTCACGCCGGCGCCCGGTGCAACTTCGGTGGTGTCGAGATGGGCGATCAGGCCCAGGGCGGGCTTGTCCTCAGCGCCCGCACTTGCGGGGATATGCGCGCAGACATAGGCGTGCTCGGTCACGTGGGCATCTTCCGCACCAAGCTCGCGCAGCTCTTCAGCCAGCACGTTGGCAAGGTCAAACTGAACGGCGCTCGAGGGTACCTGGTCGCAGTTTGCGTCCTCGGACTGCGTGTTGATCTGGACGTAGCGCAAAAAGCGCTCGAGGGCATCGGGGCTCGTGGTGGTGTTTTCCATAAAGACCGCTCCAATCTTGGTCGTCGTGTGCAACAAGAACTCTAGCACGGTATGCCACGGCATACCACGACGCTTGGATGGGGTAGAATCACCCATTGAATGCAGAAGGGACGGAAGATCATGGATACGACAAATAGCTCGCGCGAACTACATCTGACGGTGGCGAACGAAGACTACTTGGAGTGCATGGTTCGCATTGAAAGCGAAGAGGGGGAAACCAACGGCGTGCGATCGGTCGACATCGCGCAGCGCCTTGGCGTCTCCAAGGCATCGGTCAATAAAGCGGTTTCGGCGCTCAAGGCATCCGAGCTTGTCGAGCAATCGCACTACGGCAAGGTGATCCTGACCGATCGCGGCCGCGAGGTTGGCACGGCTATCTGGTACCGTCATCGCCTCATCCGCACGTTTTTGGTTCAGGAGCTCGGTGTCGAATTTGAGCGAGCCGATTCCGAGGCCTGCATGATGGAGCATGCGCTATCCGAGGACACGATGAGCCGCTGGCTCGCCTATCTCGAAAAGCAGGGAATCAGCGTCGAGGAATAGCGGGATATATATGGATACGAGTTATTACAACCGCTTTGGTGCCGAGGAACTTACGCGCCGCTTGTCGAGCGAGACCTTGTTGGCGCAGGGCCCCATGGGCAGTGTTCTGTTGAGTGAGTACGATGCCGCCGACATTCCACCGGCGTTTTGGAATCTGGCAGAGCCGCAGACCGTTTCTCGTATCCATCGCTTGTATGTCGCCGCCGGCGCGCAGGTGCTCATTACCAATACCTTTCAGGCATCGAGCTATGCCCTCAAGCACGACCAGATTGCGCCGTCCGTGGCGGAGGTCAATCGCGGGGCCGTCGACGATGCCCGCCAGGCGCACCCTCAGCTGCTGCTGGGCTCGATGGGCCCGATCGGTATTGAGTGGTTTGCCGAGGACTCTGTCGAGTATCGTGAAATCCGCGGCATTGCGCGCGAACAGGCGCACGCCTTGCTCAATGCTGGTGTTGACGGTCTGCTGATCGAGACGGTGACGTCTATCCGTAATCTGCAGCCCATGCTTGCCGGCGCCCGAGATGCCGCCGACGGCATGCCTGTTCTGGTGAGTTTTGTCGTTGACGATAAAGGCGACCTGCTGGGCGATGGCCTCAACATCGAGGCAGCCGTTTTGTACGCCGAAAAACACGGCGCAAACTCGGTTGGTGTTAATTGCTGTTCGCTTGCGGCCGCGAATGCGGCGGTGCCCAGGATGGTTGCATCGGCGACTACTCCCGTTACGGTGCGTCCCAACGTAGGCGATCCGGTCCAGACTCAGGATGGCCCCGTATGGCACGAGAATCCCGAAGCTTTCGCGCGCGCATGCATCGAATGGAGACATGCCGGCGCCGCAATGGTGGGCAGTTGCTGTGGAACCACGGCAATCACTACGGCAGCGATGGCCGAGGCGCTCGATATATAAAGGGCAAAACCGCTCCATACGGGGCGGTTTTTTATTCAAGACTTTAGTCCGCTGGCCGCGCAGCGGCCAGCTTTAAACCACCCGCTACGCGGGTGGAGACAAACGGCTTTACAAAGCCACCCCTCCGACCGATATTGACGATTGTTCAGGCCGTCAAGAATTCGAGTCGAAGGGGT
>DBFALE010000017.1:0-49933 GCA_048230835.1 Collinsella sp. | reverse complement strand
CGGTCGCGTTTATCGACTTGATCCACCTCTCCACGGTGCTCTTGCCGAGGTCGTACTCGTCCATGATCTCGCGCTTGGGCTTGCCGGCGTTGTAGAGGTCGACTATCTGCCTCTTGAACTCGTCGGTGAAATGCCTCGGGTGCCTGGGGTCCCTCATATACGGCCCTCCCGTCTCCTGCGCCCCTCCCGGAACTGTCCACATCAGTGTAGCCAATCCATGAGCGTCTCGGCGATGTCGGAGGTGGACAGACGGGCAAGGTCGTCGAGCGAGACGGCAGAGGTGAGGGCCTCGAGATGCTCGAGAATCCTGTCCCTCATGTCGGCGGGCTTCTTTGCCAAGCTGTCCTGTGCGGTCTTGTCCATGACTTCTTACCTCCTTGTACAAGGAGTATAAGGGGAACACAGAGAACGGAAGGGGGCGCGTGGGGGAATCAACAGCCCCGAGGAGAAGTTCACCACTTGAGGGGCAGAAAACAACGGCCATTGAACATTCAGGGCCGACGCTCAACACTTCGACTCGACACTTCGCTTTGGAAAGGGCCCTGCGCGCCGGGGTCCCAACATAAAGAAGAGCCCCGGCGCGCAGGGCCTAAAGCTTAACCATGCGCGCGGCGATGCGGGCGCAGTCGCAGGCGGCCTTCTTCTCGAAGGTGTTGTAGTCGACGACCTGGCCCTCGGCGCAGGGCTTGTCGCTGATGGCGCGCACGACGACGAGGGGCACGCCGTTGAGATAGGCGGCCTGCGCGATGGTGCAGCCCTCCATCTCGCAGCACAGGTCGCCGAAGGTCGCGAGGATGCGCTCCTTCTGTTCCGCGGGCGAGACGACTCGGTGGGCAAGGTCCTCTCAAAAGGGGTCGTCCGATGCCGCAAGACCTCGATGACCGACTACCGCCTCGAACAAGTGGCGGATTACCTCTGCACTATCGAACTTGCCTTGGTCAAGTACGAGGCCAAGGAGAACGGTGAGACGTACAACAAGTTCTTCGGAGGTATAGGCTCTTTCAAGAGGAACTGGCTCAAGCAAGCCCGCAACAAGCGGATATAGGAGGTTCCGCGGCTCTGCAGGGAGCCGTCACCCCCTCCTTCGGCGGGAAGGCGGGGCGCCGACGCGGAACTCCCGACGACGTGTTTCGAGCAGCGGAAGCTGAAGCGCAAGCAGAAGCAGCGCGGGCAATGATCGGTGCCGACATGGGCCCAGACGTGAACAGCGCTACGTCCCCTGTTCACGGGGCACGAAACCATAAAGGTTGTCCAGCGGTTGCCAAACGAAAAGCCCCCGACCTGTTTGTGCAGGTCAGGGGCTCGGAAACGCTAGATATCAACTACTCCCACTCGATGGTCGCGGGCGGCTTGGACGTGATGTCGTAGCACACGCGGTTGGCACCGGGGACCTCGGCAACAATGCGGCCGGAAATGCGGGCCAGCACGTCGTAGGGCAGCTTGGCCCAGTCGGCGGTCATGGCATCGCTGGACTCGACGGCACGCAGGATGATCGGACGCTGGTAGGTGCGCTCGTCGCCCATAACGCCGACGGACTTAATGTCGGGCAGAACCGCGAAATACTGCCAGCAGCTGTGCTCGGAGTTGCGCTCGCCGGTCTGCTCAAACAGGCGCTGGTTGTAGGCATCCAGCTCCTCGCGCACGATGGCGTCGGCGTTCTTGAGGATCTCGAGCTTCTCCTTATCGACCGCGCCGATGATGCGGATAGCAAGGCCCGGGCCCGGGAAGGGCTGACGGAACACGATGTGACCCGGCAGGCCGAGTGCCAGACCAAGCGCGCGGACCTCGTCCTTAAAGAAGTGGTCGAGCGGCTCGATGAGGTCGAAGTGCACGCCCTCGGGGAACGGGATCAGGTTGTGGTGGCTCTTGATGGTGGCCGTCTTGCCGCCCGTCTTGCGAGCGCCGGACTCGATGATGTCGGGGTAGATGGTGCCCTGAGCAAGGTACTTGACCGGCTTGCCATCGGTCTCGAGCTGCTGCGCCACGGCGAAGAACTCTTTCCAGAACTGCGTACCGATGATGCGGCGCTTTTCCTCGGGCTCGGTCACACCGGCCAGAAGCTCGGCATAGCGGTCCTCGGCGTGGACGTGGATAAAGTCGACGTCGAACTGCTTGGTGAAGACTTCCTCCACCTGCTCGGGCTCGCCCTTGCGCAGCAGACCGTGGTTGATGAACACGCAGGTCATCTGCTTGCCCACGGCGCGGGCGCCCAGCGCAGCCACGACGGAGGAGTCGACGCCGCCGGAAAGGGCCAAGATTACGCGGTCATCGCCGACCTTCTCGCGGAACTCGGCCGTCATGGTCTCGACTAGGTTGTCCATGCTCCAGTTGGGCTCCAGGCCGCAGATCTCAAACAGGAAATTGCTCAGCAGCTGCTGGCCGTACTCGGAGTGCTTGACCTCGGGGTGGAACTGCGTGGTGAAAATCTTGCGCTCGACGCACTCCATGGCAGCAACCGGGCACACGTCGGTGCTGGCGGTAACGGTAAAGCCCTCGGGCACCTCGGACACGGCGTCGCGATGGCTCATCCACACGGTCTGCTCCATAGGCGTGGAGTTAAAGAGCTTGGCGCCAGCCGTACGCGTGATGGTGGCGCGGCCGTACTCGCCCACCTCGGAGTGGCCGACCTTGCCGCCGAGCGTCACGGCCGTGATCTGATGACCGTAGCAAAAGCCCAGGACGGGAAGGCCCAGGTCAAAGATGGCGGGATCGATGGACGGAGCGTCCTCGGCGTACACGGAGGCCGGGCCGCCAGAAAGGATGAGCGCAGAGGCGTTCATCTCGCGAATCTCATCGGCCGAGATGTCGCAGGGAACAATCTCGGAATACACGTTGAGGTCGCGGACGCGACGGGCAATGAGCTGACCGTACTGCGCACCAAAGTCGAGTACGAGGACCTTTGCGGAAGCCTTTTGATCCATGGTTTCCCCCTCTTGTTGGCGGGGAGCCGGTGCCCACCCGCGCGAATAAACGAAAACAGCTTACATAGTGTACACGTTATATGGGGTTTCTCGTCCCTCACAGCCATCAGCGCACGGCAAACGCACGACCTGGGCCCCTATTTGACGGTAATTGAAGTGTTACCAAACGTTACAGATGATGTAATACGTTTGAACATTGGACGCCCTGTGCCACAATACTGCCGAACGACTCCGCCTCTGCGGCGGCAAATACGATAGGAATACCAGCATGAAGCGCATCCTTCTCATCGCCACGGGCGGCACCATCGCATCGACCGAAGACGGCAACGGTCTCTCCCCCGCCCTGACCGGTGAGGAGCTCGCCCAGAGCGTCCCCGAGATCTCGGGCCTCTGCGAGCTCGACGTGGTACAGCCCATGAACATCGACAGCACCAATATGCGTCCCAGTGACTGGATGCGTATCCGCGACGTCATCGTCGAGGGTTATGCCGACCACGACGGCTTCGTGATTCTGCACGGCACCGACACCATGAGCTACACCGCGGCAGCGCTTTCCTACCTGATTCAGGACAGCCCCAAGCCCATCGTGCTCACCGGCTCGCAAAAGCCCATGGGCAACCCCTTTACCGACGCCAAGCTCAATCTGTACCAGAGCCTGCTCTATGCGCTCGACGAGCACTCGCACGATGTGTCGATTGTGTTTGGTGGCGTCGCCATTGCCGGCACGCGCGCCCGCAAGCAGCGCACCATGAGCTTTAACGCGTTCATTAGCGTCAACTATCCGCCCATTGCCTACATCCGCAACGACCGCATCGTGCGCAACGGGCTCCACGGCACTCATCAGGGCGAAAACCCGGTGCGTTTCTACGACAACATCGACCCGCACGTGTTTGTCCTTAAGCTTACGCCCGGCGTGAACCCGGGTATCCTGGACGCCCTAGCCGATAGCTACGATGCTGTAATTCTTGAGACCTTTGGCATTGGCGGTATTCCCGAGTTTGGCGAGTCCGGCGAGTCATTCCAGGAGGCGATTTTCCGCTGGGTCGATTCGGGCCGCACCGTCGTTATGACCACGCAGGTCCCCGAAGAGGGCCTCGATCTGGGCGTTTATGAGGTCGGCCGCGCTTACGCCGATCATCCGGGCATTCTGCGCGGCGATGATATGACCACCGAGACGCTCGTGGCCAAGACCATGTGGGCACTCGGCCAGTCACGCGATGCGGCTGAGATTCAGCGTCTGTTCTACAGCCAAGTCAACCACGACCGCATCCCGATGGCGTAATTCAGCTGTCGGCGGGTATCCCCTATTCGATACCCTCAAGAAGCTCTGACACCGTCATACCGAGTGCGGGTGCGATCTTAAATAGAACCTTGAGCGTGAAATTTGCCGTCCCATCTTCGATTCGGTCGAGGTAGGGTCGGCTGATTCCTGTCGCCACACAAAAATCAACCTTGGAGATACCAAGGTCTCTGCGTGTCTCTTCGACCCGCCTACCAAGAATCTGTTTCGCACGTTCGTCCATGCAGCCGAGTTTGAAATGGAGCCGAACATAAACGTAAACTATAGTTTACGTTTTGCCGAATACACAGGAGTTTTCTATGTCGGGTTCTTCGGTCCGCATGTACCGAGCCACGCCTCGCACAAACAGCGCGCCGCCCAAGCTCGTCGTCGTTGAATCAGAATGCCTTTCGCCCGATGAGCGCACAGCATTTGCATTGCTATCAAGTCGCGTCGCCGCCGTTCTGGTCCCTTGCCCGGCGCAAGGTGAACTTGCTATCCAATGCCAGGCGCACAGCTGCTCGCTCAATCAGGCTGCCGTGATCGCAACCAGCCAACGCGGTCTGCCGCTCCTTTTAGAAGCCGGCATAGCACTCGCCCTTCGCGGCGCCGGATACGAAAACGAGGCCGCCGCCGATGCAGTCTTTCAACCACGATCGAGCGGCGGCCTCGCAGCAGCCATCGAATATGCTTGCAGGCTCGTTGCCTAAAAGGACAAGCTAGAAACCAAAGCCAAAGCCCGTTCCGGTAATCGCCGAGTACATAAAGTAAACGTTGATCACGTTGAGGAACACACCCGTAATGCAACCGTTGCGCAGGTAGCGCTCGCACACGATGCGCGCCATGGCGGCGGAGTCGTCATTGTTCTTGGCTTGGCGTCCCGCCGTAAAGTACGTCGCCACGCTCAGCAGCAGATTGAGTACCGGCAGTGCCAGCAGCTCGTAGCTCTTACCCCAGCGCGTCACCTCGCCGGCGGCGTTAAACTTCGTTGCCACCTCGGGGCCAATGTTGGGGATAACACACGCTGCGACCACCAGCGGAATCACCGCAAGTACGAGCAGCGCAATACCCATGTAGCCAGCTTTTTTGCCATATTTGAACATATGCGTCGTCCTTACACGTTAAAGCGGAAGTGCACGACGTCGCCATCGGCCATGGCATAGTCCTTGCCCTCAATACGCAACTTGCCGGCGGCCTTGGCGCCCTGCTCGCCGCCGAGCTCGATGTAGTCGTCGTAGCCAATGACCTCGGCCTTAATAAAGCCGCGCTCAAAATCGGTGTGAATGACGCCGGCGGCCTGCGGGGCGGTCGCGCCCTGACGAACCGTCCAGGCCTTGACCTCCATCTCGCCGGCCGTAAAGAACGACTGCAGGCCGAGCAGCTTGTAGGCAGCCTGAGCGAGCACGTCCAGGCCGGGCTGCTCCAGGCCTAGGCTTTCCAGGTAGTCGGCGGCGTCCTCGGGATCGAGCTCGGAGAGCTCGGCCTCAATCTTGGCGCAGATGGACAGCGGCTTGACGCCATCGATGGGCGCCAGATCGTCGTTGAGCATATCCTCGTCCACGTTGGCAACATACAGGATGGGCTTCATGGTGAGCAGGAACAGGCCCTTGGCGGCGGCACGCTCCTCGTCGGTCATCTCCATGGATGCGGCGCGCTTGCCCTCGTTGAGCCAGGCGAGCAGACGCTTGGCGACCTCGAACTTGGGCATGAGCTCCTTGTCGCGCTTGGCCTCCTTCTCGAGCTTGGGCAGCTGCTTCTCGAGCGTGCCCATGTCGGCCAGGATGAGCTCGGTCATGATGGTGTCGGCATCGCCGGCAGGATCGACGAACTCGCCCGTGCGGCCCACCTCGCGCATAACGTTGGGGTCCTTAAAGTAACGCACGACCTCGCAGATGGCATCGGTCTCGCGGATGTTTGCCAAGAACTGGTTGCCCAGGCCCTCGCCCTCGTTGGCACCCTTCACCAGGCCCGCGATGTCGACAAACTCGACCGTAGCCGGCACAATGCGGCCGGGGTTGACGATGTCGGCGAGCTTTTGCAGGCGGCTATCGGGCACATCGACGATGCCCACGTTGGGGTCGATCGTGGCAAACGGGTAGTTGGCGGCAAGCCCGGTCTTTTTGGTAAGCGCGGTGAACAGCGTCGACTTGCCCACGTTGGGCAGGCCCACGATACCGATGGAAAGGGACACGACAGCTCCTTTTGGTACAGGTACTTCAAACTGCATAAGTATAGCGCCGCCGCAGCATCCGGGCGAATCCGGACACCGCGGCGGCGCAAATGAAGCAAAGATTGGGGTCGCTGGCTAGTCCGCGAGCTTCTCCACCTGATCGAGCATCTTGTCGAGCTTGGCCTTTGCTTCGGCCTTGACCTTCTCAGCTTCTTCGTGAGCCTTCGCCTTCTGGGCGGCCTTTTCCTCGGCCTCGGGGTCGACGACGACCAGATTGGACGCGTCATGCTCAACCAACTTGAGCGCATGCTCGGGGCACACCTTGACGCAGGCACCGCAGCCCAAGCAATACGTCGACTCCAACGCAAAGCGGCCGCTTCCCACCAGATCGCAGGCAAACGTGGGGCACACGTTGACGCACTCGCCGCACGACGTACACTTGTCAAAATCGCACTCCGGTGTGCTCACCTGCATGTTCTGGGCAAGCTCGGGGTGGTTTTGCAACGTCGAGAGCACCAGTTGACGCCCGTGCGTGAGCGAACGGCGACGCTTGGTCGTCGTGGTGCCGCACATGGTGTTGAGCGTGCGCTCCAGCTGGGTAATCTGATGGCGATGGGCCTTGAGCTTCTGCGTCACCGAGGCCAGCGCCGCCGTCGCCGGATTGAGCTTGGTCACCGTCAGGCCCGTGGTGCGGGCGATCTTTTCCATGTACTCCTTGCGCTCGTACTCGCGGCGCTTATGGCATTTGAGGCTTTTGGGATCGACCTCCAGGCCCATACCCGTGCCAGACCACTCTTCGGCCTTCGCAATCGCCTCGCCCAGAATGTCCTCACCGCCGGTGTTGCGGCATTTATCGCACACGCCCAACGGCAGGTACACACTCACGTTGGGATAGTCTGCCAGTACCGAGAACCAGGTCTCGGCCGTAATATCGCCCACGCAGGCAACGACGACTTCGTTCTCGCGCGGCATGCGCTTAAGGGCACGCGTGCAGGTGACGTAGGCGGTCTCGTGGCTCGTAGCCGCCGAGACAATGTCGTCGTAGACGTTTTTGGGCGCCAGGCGCGGCGAGATGATTGCCTCGGTCGGACAGGCAGCGGCGCACAGGCCGCACTTGCGACAGGAGTCGAGGATCTCGATGGAGTCTTCCTCGACCTCGATAGCGTTGACCGGGCACACGTCCATGCACGCGGTGCAGCCGCTCTTTTCGTTTTTGCAGGTCAAGCACGGAATGGTGTTGCCGCGCGGGCGCTCCTTGTAGTCAGCAGGATTCCATTGAGGCGCCGACGGATCGAGTGCATCGGTCACACCGCCAAGCGGGTTTTTAAGAAAGTCGAAACCCTTGCTGATCTCGATAATGTCATCAAACAGATCGTGTTCCTGCGCCATGCGCGGCCCCTCCCTGAGCAGTGCAAACAAGCGATAGATAATGATACGCCATTAGCTCACGCCTCGGGCAAATTACACGCGGCGTATCTTTGCGGCAAATAGCCTATGCCTATCGCCACCTCGATTGCACAAGGTCAATCAAGCGCCAAACTATGCCTCGCACATGAGCTGCACGAGCTTTTGTCTGGTCACCTTGGTCTGTTCGTTAGCCATATTGCGTTCGTTTCTAAAGACCGCATTTGCAACACCCTGCAGGTCGGCATCGGAAATCTCGCCAAGGCCCAGCTCCTCAAGCGTCGTCGGTAGGCCGACGCGTTGGCAAAACTCGAGCACCCGATCAAGCTCAGGCGCGCGCTCCAGGCGCAGCTGCACCACCAGGCCAAACGCTACGGCCTCACCGTGCATGGCCTTGCACTCGGGCAAAATCGTCAGGCCGTTGGCAATGGCATGGGCAAGCGCCAAGCCACCGCTCTCAAAGCCGACGCCCGAGAGCAGAATATTGCACTCGATCAGGCGCTCAACCGCCGGCGATATACGGCCCTTTTTGAGATCGCGCTTGGCAGCGACGCCGCACTCCATGAGTGTGTCATAGCAGGCACGAGCCGCAACCAAGGCCAAGTGTCCCGGCGCGCCACCGTGCTCGTTGGCGCCATGTGCCGCAGCGCACGAACGCGCCTCGAAGTACGTTGCCAGCGCGTCGCCCATACCAGCAACTGTCATGCGCAGCGGGGCTGCCGCGACCACGTTGGTATCGACCACGACCAAGTCTGGATTCTTCTCGAGCATCAGGTAGCGGTCGAACGACCCATCCTCGTGATACAGCACCGAAATCGCGCTGCACGGACCGTCCATCGACGCCGCCGTGGGACATACGCACAACGGCAACTCGGCATAAAACGCAACGGCCTTGGCGATATCGAGCATCTTGCCGCCGCCAATGCCCACCACCATGTCGCAATACTCGGCCCGGGCTTCCTTGGCCATTTCGACAACGGCCTCGTCCGTACACGGACCGTTGTAAATCTTAAAGAACGGCTCGCTTAGATCTTCATCCAGAAATCCATCGACGATCTGCCTGCACAGCCGATCCTCGGTGCCCTGGTCAAACAAGACATAGGCAGCGCAGCCCAACCATGACAAATACCTGCCCTGACGCGAGAGCTCACCCGGCCCCTGAACATACCGGCCGGGACCGCCGTAAACCATAGGAAGCGCCATACGAGAATCCGCCCTTCATCAAACAACGATTGGTGCAAAGTAACCTTACCCCTTTGCACCATAGCAAAAAGGGGCAAAGCCATCTGTCGGCTTTGCCCCTTCCTTACCTTAGTTTAGTTTACTCATCCATAAGGTAATAATGACCCAGTGCGTCGGCACCCAGGATGGCGTTTGCGACCATCTCGGGCGTCACCTCAAACGGCATGTTGCACATGGTGTCATCGGGCGCGCAGGCGGCCTCGGCAACAATCATGGCCTGCTCGCGCGTAAGCTCGGCAACGCCAAGTTCCTTCATCGTGACCGGCAGGCCCAGCTCAATGCAGAAGCCCAAGACTTCCTCGAGCTTCTCGGTCGGGGCATCCTCGAGTACCAGTTGGACGATGGTGCCAAAGGCGACCTTCTCGCCGTGATACATGCCGTGGCACTCGGGCAGCATCGTCAGGCCATTGTGGATGGCATGAGCAGCAGCAAGGCCCGAGCTCTCAAAGCCAATACCGGAGAGCAGCGTGTTGGCCTCGATGATGTGCTCGACGGCAGGCGTCAGCGCGCCCTTCTCCAGTGCAACCTTGGCCTTGACGCCATCGGCCATAAGCGTCTCGTAGCAGAGCTTGGCGAGCGCCAGGCCGGCCATGCCGCCCTTGCCGCCAGCGCAGGTGCCGCCGTCGGCATCATGCGTCGCCTGGGCCTCAAAGTAGGTTGCGAGCGCATCGCCCATACCGGAAACCGTCAGGCGCACCGGGCTCGCCGCGATAACCGTCGTATCCATAAGGACGATATTGGGGTTTGCCTTCAGGAAGAGGTACTTGTCGAACTGGCCGTCATCGGTATAGAGCACCGAAAGCGCCGAACACGGGGCATCGGTCGAAGCAATGGTGGGACAAATGATAACCGGGGACTCCAGGTAATAGGCGACGGCCTTCGCGGTGTCGAGGATCTTGCCGCCACCGACGCCGACGATGATGTCGCAACCGTTGTCGCGAGCGAGCGCAACCAGACGATCGACCTCGCCCTTGGAGCACTCGCCGTTAAAGTCCTCAAACAGCAGCTCGGCCTTAGCCTCGGCAAAGCCGCCCTCGATCTTGGCACCGACGCGCTTCTTGCCCGAAGGCGTCACGATGACGAGGGCCTTAGCGCCGAGCGGCTCGACATAGGAGCCGAGCTTGGCGAGCTCGTCCGGACCCTGGATGTACTTGCTGGGGCTATTGAAAATTGCAGCCATAACTATCCCATTCTCTAAAAAAGAAAGGGGCTCCGTACAGATACGTGCGGAGCCCCTCGTTACGATAACAAGAGTCGATTAGAAATCGATATCGGTGTCGTAGTAGCAGGCCTTGAGGATCTTCTCGAAGTCGGCAGCCTTGGTCTCACGCGGGTTCTCGGGCGTGCAGGCGTCCTGCTCGGCGTTCGCGGCGATCTCGGGCAGCTTGGCGAGGAACTCCTCCTCGGAAACCATCTGCGGGTTCTCGGCGTCGACCTTCACGCCACCATTCGCGTAATCCTTGATGGACTGCGGAATGTTGAGCTGGTCGTTGAGGTCGCGGATCTTCTGGACGAGCGCAGCGATGAGCTCCTCGTTGGTCTCGCCGGGAAGGTGCAAGATCTCCTTGGCCACGTAAGCGTAACGCTCGGCAGCACGCGGGTCCTTGGAGTTCCACTGGATGACCTTGCCCAGGTACATGGCGTTAGCAGCACCGTGGATGATGTGGCCGTTCTCAAAGGCAGCACCGGTCTTGTGAGCCATGGAGTGAACGATGCCAAGCAGGCCCGAGGAGAAGGCGATACCGGCGATGCACTGAGCCTCGTGCATGTGCTGACGGGCCTCATGGTCGCCAGCATAGGACTTGGGCAGCCACTCGACGATCTCGCGGATGCCGTGCAGAGCGTTGGCGTCGGTGAACATAGAGGCGCAGGTGGAAACGTAGGCCTCCATGCAGTGGGTCAGAGCATCCATGCCGGTGTGAGCGCACAGCTTGGCGGGCATGGTGTAGGTGAGCTCGGGGTCGACGATGGCGACATCAGGGGTGATGTTGAAGTCGGCCAGCGGGTACTTGATGCCCTTGGCGTAGTCGGTAATGACGGAGAACGCGGTGACCTCGGTAGCGGTGCCGGAGGTAGAGGAGATGGCGCAGAAATGAGCCTTCTGACGCAGCTCGGGGAAGCTGAACGGCTGGATGATGTTATCGAAGGACTCCTCGGGATACTCGTAGAAGACCCACATGGCCTTAGCGGCATCGATGGGCGAGCCGCCACCGATGGCGATAATCCAGTCGGGCTCGAACTCGCGCATGGCCTCGGCGCCCTTCATGACCGTCTCGATGGACGGGTCGGACTCGACGCCCTCGAACAGCTTGACCTCGAAGCCGCCTTCCTTAAGGTCGTTCTCGACGTCCTGCAGAAACCCGCCGCGGCGCATAGAGCTGCCGCCAGAAACGATGATGGCCTTCTTGCCCTTGAGGTTCTTCACCTCGTGGCGAGCGCCCTCACCAAAGTACAGATCGCGAGGATTGGTAAAACGTCCCATACTGTGCCTCCTAAACAAGCCCCTCTTAGACTTGCGTATATAACGGAGCACCCAATTGGCTCCGTTAGGACCGGTTTGCGCGTTGCCGGCGATGACAATGCGCGATGTCTAAACGTCTCAACGCTCAGACAAACACTATTTTACCGTTCTGGTTGGTCAGTTATTCACCTAAAGCCGCCAATGATGAAACGTTTTTTCTATCCCTGAAGACCCTTGTGCGGCATTCATACTCCCAAGCTGGGCAAACGTTTTATCAAGGTTGACTACATATCCCGGGCAGGACCGTGCCCCTCCAAAATATGCACCGTTCGCCGCCAAAAATCGACCGTTTGCGGCACCGTGATACCACTCGGTCGTCCAAGGTGCCGACATTTGTGCGACATCCGTCTTCGTGGTGCAAAGGTGCAAGTCCAAGTGCGGCACCCCCGGTGTGCCACATGCGGGTAAACTAGAACCTTATATAGAAACATTTGAACCCTAACCGCAGCAAAGGAGGCCCCATGGCATTCGATCCCATTCAAGAGGATTGCCATCGCCTCGTTCTTGAGGCCTTGCGCCGCGACAATATCCCGCTCACCGACGGTGCCGCCGTAGAGCGTCTGATGGAACAATTCACCCGCAACCCCGCACCGCTCATCGTGCACGACCGCGACCGCGCCGGGCACCTCATTGCCAAGGTGGTCGAGGCTGTCGACTACCGCATTCCCTTTATCCCTGACGATACCCAGGCAGAGCAAGAAGAGGCAGCTGCCGAGAACATGCTCCGCGAGGCAGCCGCGCTCGACCCGACCAACTGGGACGCTCAGCGCATGCTGACCGCCCTCACCGCCGGCTCCAACGAGGAATACGTGCAGTATCTGGTGTCCAAGTGCGACGAGGTGGAGCACGATCTGGCGCTCAAGACCGCCTCGGCGCAGGACCCCTACGAGCGTGAGGCCGCAGGCGACCTTATGCGCCGCCCCTACCTGCGCTGGCTTGCCGCCCTTGCGTCGCGCGCCCTCATTAGCGGCCGCTATCGCATGTCGCTCGAAGCCGCAAACCGCAGCCTGGACTTTGCACCCAACGACCCCGCCGGCGTCCGCCATACTGCGATGCTTGCCATGGCAAAGCTCGAATACCCTGCCGAGGAGCTCAAACGCTTTCGCTCTGCCCACTCCGTGCCCTATCTTGCCAACACGCCGCTGCGCCGTCGTCCCAAGGACGCGGAGCGCGACTTGGACCCGTGGACGCTCATCGCGCTGATGAGCGCTGCCTGGCGCGAGCTGGACTACGAGGGTGCCGAGCGCTACTTGCGCATCCTTGCACGCTCGTGCCCGCACGCAGCCGAGGCGCTCTACTTCCAAACCGAGTTTCCCGATGGCGTCTATGCCCGCGTCAACGTGGGTGTGGGCTCCACCGACGAGCTTGTCCTTGCGCTATCCGAGGCAACGCCGGTACTGCAGGAGGGCCTGGGCGCCCCCGACAACGCCAGCTTTGCCGCCTGGGTCGCCACCAACGATATCGTGCGTTCCCAGATCGACGAGCGCATCCTGCGGGCGGCCGAGCAGGGCTTGCCGTTTAAGGGAGGAGACCTCTAATGGATCCGAGCGTCTACATCCCCGCCTACCTGGAGCGCGCCTACGTTGCGTCGCACCCCGAACTCACCGATGCAGCACGCGAGCTTGTCCATAACGACGTGAGCGTCAACCCTCATAAGTATGCGCAGACCGAGCATGCCCAGGCGCTGCTGTCCTATGCCGGCGTTCACCGCCACCTGCTCGACGAACTCCATCGCATCGAAGACATGGGCAGCGACGAGGAGTTTGAGCAGACGCGCAACCGCCTGTTCGACGATATGCGCGATGAGCTGCTCAAGATCGTCCGCATCGATGCGTATGTCCTCGATGCCCAGCTGCTCGCCATCATTTTGGCGGACACGCCCGTTGATGCCTGCCTGGGCGACCTGCTGAAGCTCGAAGCGACCGCGGCCGATTACCTGCAGCAAAGCGTGCCCGGGTTCGATATGGAAGCCCCACACTACTGGGCCAACAAGGTGCTGGCAGACGGCGTGACGGCGGCCGATCTCACCGTGAGCGAGCCGGCTCTTATCGGGTGGCTCCACACACTCGAGGCCATCTCGCAGCTGTGCTTGGCGAGCGCTCGTTACCGTGCTGCCGCCAACTATTCTCGCCGTGTTCTTAAGGCGGAAGGCTATCCCACCCGAGCTGCAGGCACCGTGCTACTCGCCCTCGCTCGCCTGGAAGACGAGGACGGCTTTTTTGCCCTGGCCCACCAGCTCGAGGAGCAGATGGGGGCCGATGCCCTCGAGAACTCCCCCTGGTACCTACTCGCCCGCACGATTCTGCTGTTCAAAACGAACAAGATGCGCCCGGCGACACGCGCACTGCGCGAGTTTGCCAACCGCTGCGAGGGCGGCGCGTTCTTTTTGCTGAACCCCATGTATCAGACGCCGTACCTTCCCTGCCGGCCCGAACCGCACGACCCCTGGGACCTTTCGCATCAGGCAGTTTGGGAGGCCGACGGCATCATCTCGGATACTCCCGACTTTGCCCCCTGGGCCAACGCTTGCGAAGACGTATCGCAGCTTGCCCAGGAATTTGCGCGCCGTTACGGCTTTTAACGGCGCAAACGCCACAACCATGTCATTCACGTTAGGAACGGCTTCATGAACTTCCGCTCATCTCTCGCCTGCACCTCGAGCGATATCGCCCGCTGGGGGCTGCGCTCCGTCCTTAAGCGCCAGGGCGGCGTACTCCCCGGCCGCATCGCCATGAAGATCGACCCCGAGCTGCTAAGCGACCTCGCGGGCCTTGTCGACCGCAGCGTGGTAATCACCGGCACCAACGGCAAGACCACTACCTCCAACCTCATCGCCGATGCCGTTGCCGCCAGCGGCGCCACCGTGGTATGCAACCGCGCCGGCAACAACATGGAGCCGGGCGTGGTGGGCGCGTTGCTCGAGGCACGCGGCAACCTTAAGCGAACCGCCAGCAGCAAGCGCGTAGGCGTCTTTGAGTGCGACGAGCTCTACACGGTGCGCGTCCTGCCCAAGCTCAAGCCGACCTACTTTGTGCTGCTCAACCTGTTCCGCGACCAGCTGGACCGCTACGGCGAGATCGACCACACCCAGGACGTCATCGTCCACGCGCTGGAGCTTTCGCCGGCAACGACGCTCATCTATAACGCCGACGATCCGCTGTGCGCCTCGATCGCCGCACGCGTCCCCAACACAAGCATCGCCTTTGGCATCGACGGCGCCACGGGCACCGAGTCCGATCGCATTAGCGACTCGCGTTTTTGCTCGCAGTGCAACGCTCCGCTGGAGTACGACTATGTGCAGTACGGCCAGCTCGGAGCCTATCATTGTCCTTCGTGCGGTTGGGCCCGCCCCGAGCTTGTCCGTCGCGTGACGGGCGTGGAGCTCGGCTGCGACGGCTACGGCTTTGAACTGAACTTTGGACCCGACGCCGACGCACCCGCAACGCACATCGCCACGCGCTACAACGGCCTGTACATGGTCTATAACGTTGCCGCCGCCTTCTTTGCGGCGCGCGAGTTGGGCGTGGACGCGGCACATCTGCAGCCCACGCTCGATGCCTACGTCCCCGCCGGCGGACGCATGGGTCGCTGGGAGATCGCCGGCCGTACCGTCGAGGCAAACCTGGCCAAGAATCCCGTGGGCTTCGATCGACAGATCCAGTCCATTAAGACGGCGGGCGGCAGACTCTGTGCCTTCTTCCTGAACGACAACGACGCCGACGGCCACGATGTCTCGTGGATCTACGACGTCGACTTCGAGCGCATCGCCGATACCCCAGGGCTTGTCACCTTTGCCGGCGGCACGCGTGCACACGATATGCAGGTACGTCTGAAGTACGCCGGCATCGACGCCGCCATCATCTCGAATATCGAGCAGGCGATCGGCGCCGTGGCAGACGAGATCGCCGATGACACCTTCTACGCCGTCGCCAACTACACGGCCTTCCCGCCGCTGGTCAAGGAACTCGACGAGCTTAAGGGCACCGATGCGAGCTCGGTTGCCTCCCACGCCGCAACGCGCGCCGATGGCAGCGCTGTCCCCACCGATATTGCGCCGGTCGAGCTCTCGCGCCCCCTGCGCATCGTCTACCTGTATCCCGATGCCCTCAACCTCTATGGCGACGGCGGCAACGTCATTGCCCTCGAGCGCCGCTGCGCCTGGCGTGGCATCCCCGTGCGCGTGGACGAGGTCCGTATGGGCGAGTCGCTCGATCTCACCGACGCCGATATCGTCATGATGGGCGGTGGCTCCGACCGCGATCAGCTGGCCGTGGCACACGAGCTGTTCGCTCAAAAAGACAAGGTTGCGTCCTATGTTGAGGATGGCGGCACACTGCTTGCCATCTGTGGCAGCTATCAGCTGCTCGGCCGTTCGTACTACATGGGCGACGATCGCATTGAGGGCCTGGGCGTCATTGCCGCCGAGACTGTGCGCGGCTCCGACCGTCTGATCGGCAACGTCGCCGTCAAAACCGACCTGGCGCCCGAGCCCTTTGTGGGATTCGAGAACCACGGCGGCCGCACCCTGCTCGATGCTGAGGCCACGCCGCTCGGAACCTCCGTCGTCACGGGTACCGGCAACAACGGCGACGATGGCTTTGAGGGTCTCGTCTACAAGGGCGTCATCGGCACGTACCTACACGGACCGACACTGCCCAAGAACCCCGAACTCGCCGACTGGCTCATCGCCCACGCCCTCCAGCGCCGCGGCGACGCGCAGGCCGCCGCCCTGCTGCCGCTCAAGCCCCTCGACGACACCTACGAGCACGCCGCCCACGACGCCGCGATGAAGCTCCTCCCCTAACGCCCCGCCACCACAAAGGGGACAGGCACCTTTGTGGTGGTTTTGACCCGCCACGACAGTTTGTCTCGATCTGTAACATTTAGACCGTTGAAAGTCGTCTTACTGTTACAGATTGAGATATTCGTCCCGACGCCCGCCGTCCGTCTCGATCTGTAACAGATAGAGCCGATTTGCCCGCCCAGATGTTACAGATTGAGATATTTGAAAATCGGAATAGAAGCCTACTCCTGTGTGGTGGTTTTCCAGTTTGCCAACGATATACGCGCCGGCAAAAAAGTCTGCTATACTCTTTCCCGCTGTCCCCATCGTCTAGCGGCCAAGGACGCCACCCTTTCAAGGTGGATATCGCGGGTTCGAATCCCGCTGGGGGCACCATTTGAAATGAGAAGCCCGTTATCCTCACGATAGCGGGCTTTTTGCTGCCATGCGCCGGGATTCGAGCCCAACAGGGTACAGAGCCGAGAAAACGCACCTACGCTTCGGCCCTAACAAGTGATTAACTTAGTCCCTAGCAATACGATAACTGAAACGTCCGTATCGAAAAACATTGCCCGGAGACAGCTCCGTCTCCATTAGCCGTGATGTTGGCAATCTTTCTTATCAATCGCACGTCTTGAAAATTATCCCAACTTCAAAATCGCTGTGAGTTCCGAGGGTGCCGGGAAACAGTACATTCCCTCAACTCGCACCCTGCACACAGCATAATTACCTCCGATCCGCACATCGATAAAACAGCGCCGCGTGTAGTCCAGTTCCCTGGTCTCGATTTGTAAATTTGTTGGCGAAGTCCAGGCATACGCTGCAAACAACTTGCGAACATCCCATGCGGGGGCATCGTCCCTCTCAGCTTCATGAGTCACGAAGGGAAAGAGGTCTCCGACTCCGGCCCCATCGCCCGATTTGCGAACCCAAGACTCGTAGCCGGCCCTCACGCCGTACTCACGACCATCGCGCAACAGAGACAAATCCAGCTCATTCTCATGGAATCGAATATCGATCTCTTCAAAATCCCCGTAAATGCAACGATGAATGCCCTCGAGGCGTAATGAACTCAAACGTCCGCCAGAAGCCAACCCAAGTGGCACGGGAATGCTATCGAAGTCACGTTCGGAAGCCACTGTCTCCCGAACACCAGACTCTTTGAACAGTACCTCATACAGTGGATCAAGCAGCGCCTTACTTCCTGTCGTGGAACTCGAGCAGGCGATGACAAGGCCATCTGTGGGCCGTATGTAGCACAGCTGCCCAAAAAGGCCAGAGCATCTGAACCCGCCACGCCGGCACATCCAGAACTGGTATCCATAGCCATTGCTGTCTTCAGTCGCCTCAGACGGATAAAAGGGGCTCGTTTCCACTTGAATCTTCGTCGCCTCGGCAACCCATTCCGCGGGAATGATCTGTTCCCCACGCCACTTGCCGCCATCCAGCAAACATTGACCAAACTTAGCCAAATCCGGTGTCGAAAGGTGAAGACCGAAACCTCCGGTCGTATGACCGGCTTGATCCTCTTCCCACCACCAACTTCTAATACCTAACGGCGTAAACAAACGTTCGGCGAGATAATCGGATTCTTTCGTTCCACTTACGCGTTGCACGAGCATGCTCAATAAATGTGAACACAGCGAATCGTAGTGAAAGACCTCACCCGGCTTCCAGTCAAACTCACGATGAAGAACCTCATGTGCCCAGTCGTCTTCCACGCCAATATACGAAAGGTCACTCTCCTGCCCCATCGTCATAGTCAGCAAATTGCGAACCGTCACATTGCGAAAGCGCTCATCCGCGATCTCGCCTTCATATTCCGGGAAGTATGAAATCCAGCGATCGGCCAGTGATAGCCGTCCTTCATTCACCAACATCCCGACAGCGACCGAGGTAAAGGACTTAGTCACAGAATAGAGCGGATGAACGTGTTCGAGGGCGAACGGCGCAGCCGCATGCTCAAAGACGACTTCACCATCCTGTCGGACCACGACCGAGCGGACTTCCACGCCCGCGGACCTCCACGCCGCAAGGCACGCCTCACCCATCCTATTGTCAAAGATAATATTAGACACTCTCAACCACTGCCTCTCAAACGAAACCAGCACAAGACAAGGTCGCCCTCGGCGCTTATCCAAGGACGACCTTGTTAGATTGCTGGCGCGCGGGGAAATACTTGTTCCGCGGCTCCACTTCTTTGGCTACTTTGCAGCCTCTACCGCCGGCACGTCCTCCTTGTACGTCGCATACGTAAGCAGGAACGAAATCACGCTGGAAACCACGATGGCTATGATTACGTAAATCAGGTAGTTCGCGCCCATTGCACCGGACGGGTCAATGAAGCCCGGGAAGGCGCAGAAGCCGCCGCCGGTGAAGGCGAACATCTTGGTGCCAAGAGCGCCGATGATTAGGCCGCCGGGCACAGAGGCGATGCAGCTCATGATAAAAGGCTTCTTGCGCGGAAGGGTCACACCGTAGATGCAGGGCTCAGTGATGCCGAAGAAGAAGCCCGAGATGAACGCCGGCCATGCAAGCTGCTTGAGCTTTACGTCCTTAGTCTTCAGAAGAATGGCAAGGACGGCAAGGGACTGAGCGTACGAGCAAACCATGTACGGCGCCATGACAATATCCCAGCCCTGGGAGGCAATGTTCACCAGCATGAGAGCAATGACACTCCAGTGGAAGCCGAAGATGACCATAGGCTGCCAAATGGCAGTAAGCACGATGCCGCCGAGCGCGCCGCCGATGACAGGCAAGCTGTAGAGGGAGTTAAACAGCAGGCTCATGAGGTTCGTGATCAGGGTGGCAATCGGGCCAATAATCAAATAGGTAGCGGGGACCATCACAACGAGTACGCATGTAGGCACAAAGAAGAACTTTACATACTCAGAGAAATGCTTGCGGCACCACTTCTCCAGCTTTGCCGCGAACCAAACAGAGATGATAATCGGAATGACAGAGCTCGTATAACCCGAAGATGGCATGATGACGGGTATGCCGAGGAAAGTCGTGTAGTAGTTCATGGCAAAGGGAGTGCCAGCAAGCACCGTTCCCAAAACATCGCCCGATGTGATGTTGACCATCGCCGGATACGTAAGTGCGATACCGAGCGTCATGCCAACGAACTCACTACAGCCAAACTTCTTTGCCGCAGTATAGCCAAGGATGATCGGCAGGAAGTAGAAGAAGCCGTCACCAGCCGCATATAGAATCTGGTACAAGCCGTCTGTTGCCGTAATCCATCCGAGGGCGACGAGAATACTCAAAACACCCTTGATCATACCCGCGGCACACAGCACCGCAAGAATCGGCTGGATTACGCCTGAAATAGTATCGATAAGGGCACTAACAACGTTTCCTTTCTTGACGGGCTCACCATCAAGATTAACCTCGCCCAGCCCCTCGACACCAGAAGCGGCAACCGCGTCGCATCGTAAACATCCTCAATCACATTGATGCCGACAACAACCTGATACTGGCCATTCGCGTTGATTACTTGAATGACGCCTTCATGAGACTCAATTGCCTTAGTATCGGCCTTCGCATCGTCTCGCAGCTTGAAACGCAGACGCGTCATGCAGTGCGAGATGCTCAGGATGTTTTCCTTACCGCCGACGAGGCCAACTACGTCCTCGCCGAGCTTGCGATTTGCAAGCTCTTTGCTTTCGCTCATGGTTTTCCTCCCATGCGACCTGTCCAAGGTCGGCCGCCCGCCATCATTCACAAAATTGATTTCCGACACTAGTGGAGTTCTGGCCAGAACTCCTTATTCGCCTCAATGAGATCGTCAAGGATCTTCTTTGCAACGGAGGCAGAGGGGACCGTCTTCGAAAGCGTCAGCGCCTGCCAAAGCTCCTGATAGGAATGGTCGACCCAAGCAGACACTGCAAGCTTTTCGACCGAGACCTGTTCCTCCATAAGTCCTTTCTGGAATTGCGGAATCTCACCTTGGCAAATTTTCTCGTAGCCGTCGCTGCCGACGATGCAGGGGATCTCGACCATAGCCGTTGGGTCAAAATTGGACACAGCCCCGTCGTTGGGAACAATCAGCGAGAAACGTTCACGGGTGTTCTCTGCCAAAGCGCGAGCGAGATCGACAATGTACTCAGCGTGGGTATCCGGCTTAAGGCCGAAACCCTCAGACGTGCCCTTTTCGATAATCTGGCGGGCGGTGCCGAAGACGCGTTTCTCGCGACCCTCACGGACCTCGTCGGTGCGGGTGTGGTTGGGGTCGGTGTGCTCAACCACATAGTCCGGGAAGAGATAGTACTTGAGGTAGGTGTTCGGGATGGTATTCGGATCGAGCGCGTAAACATCCTTAGCCTTACGGAACGTCTGATCCCAAGATGCATCGACGAATTCAAGGCCGGAATCCTCGCCGGCATAACCGTTTTTAGCCATTTGGGCCTTGATAGTGGGCATAAGGTCATTGCCAGCACGGTCGTGAATCTTTGTCCACCAACCAAAGTGGTTGAGGCCGTAGTAGCCAACGACGAGGTCGTTGTGGTCCTTGAGACCACACATCTGAGCCATGATATCCATCAGGGCTATTGGCATGTCGCAAATGTTGATGATCTTTGAATCCGGGCGAAGGCGGCGTGTCGCCTCGGCAACGATCGCCGCGGGGTTGGAGTAGTTGAGCATCCATGCGTCGGGACTGTATTTCTCCATGTAGTCAAGGATCTCGAGTACACCGCCAATGGAGCGCAAGCCATAAGCAATGCCACCAGGACCACAGGTCTCTTGGCCAAGAACGCCATAGCGCAGGGGGATCTTCTCGTCCTTATCGCGCATAGCGTACTTGCCAACGCGAATCTGGGCAAGTACAAAGTCGATGCCTGTGAAGGCCTCCTCAGGGTCGGTCGTATAGCTGAAGGTTACCTCTGGAGCATTCTCCCTGATGTAGATGGCGCATGCCTTGGCAATTGTCCCCTGACGCTCGGCATCGTTGTCATAGAGCGTAATCCTATTGATGGGGAATACATCGCGCTTCGCGAGAAGTGTCAGAACAACGCCCGGCGTATAAGTGCTTCCGCCTCCCGCGATAGTAACTGCATAACTCTGTTTTGCCATTGCAATCCTCCTGTCTAGACATGTACTTGATGACTCGAATTATATCCTCAGTGATTTACTATCTGTCTAGACATGTTAAACACACGGGTGAACGGTTGATTTATGGCGGTAAGCGGCAACTAAAAGTGTCTCCACTTCCTATAATTGGTAGAAGCGGATAATCGCGCCGATTCGACGCATTCCGTACAACCTCAATAAGGAGAGCATTTTGGCAAGGATCCTGTACAGTGAAATTTACCGAAGCCTACGAAAGCGGATTGTCGAAGGCAAGCATCCCGTGGGATCACTCCTTCCTTCCGAACAAAATCTTTCCAAAGAGTTCTCCTGCTCTCGAATGACGGTGCGCAAGGCTATCTCGCTTCTCGCAAATGAAGGTCTAGTTCAGTCCATTAAAGGCAAGGGAGTCCTCGTAATCGAGACGTCACCTGCAGGCACCAGCAAAGAGGACGCATTCACCGTAAGCGACCTTTCTTCGTTCAGCGAATCGGCACATGCGATCGGAGCAATTCCAACGTCAAAAATCGTCTATTTCGAACACGTAAGCACCGATAAGTGTCTAGCTCAATTGACGGGATTTCCCGAAGGAGAAGACCTTACGCATTTGAAGCTCGTCCGCATGCTCGACGATAAACCGGTCGCTGTCGACCGCCACTACTTCCTAACTTCCTCCGTCCCCGGCCTAAACGAGCAGAATGCCACCCTGTCGCTCTTCCATTACATCGAGGATGAGCTAGGGCTCACCATTGCCGTGAGCAAACGAACGATAACACTCGCCCAGCCCGACACTGAGGACTGCCGGTTGCTTGACATCGATCCTTCTTCGTATCTGGCGGTCGTAACCAGCCAGACATTCGACTCAACCGGAACTCAATTTGAGTATATCGAGGCGCGTTATATTCCGAGCATCTTCCATTTTCACGACACGGCAACGCGCACACCCCTACCCTAATAAACGACACGAACGGACGCCGCCCTAGGGAATTTGTTCAACAAAAAAGCCGGGGCCCGCGCGATGCGGACCCCGGCTTTCAACCGTGACGGTATGCTGTCCCAGTACTACACATAGAACAGAATGTCGTCGTAGGTCGGGACCGGCCAGTAGTCGGCTGCCACGATCTCCTCCATGGCGTCCACGGCGGCACGCAGCGCATCCATAGCGGGAACGACCTCGTGCGCGTACACGTTGGCCTGCTCCTGGCCATCGAGGGCCTCAGCCTTCTGATGCACGGCGTCGAGCGCCTTGATGGAGTCGTTGATGGTGGTGATACCGTTGCAGAGCTTGTTGAGCGTGTTCTGCTCGCACTGCATGGCGGCCTCAGCACCGGCGGCACGAATAGTCTCAAGGCCCTTAGCGACCTTGGTGGCATAGGCGGTAATGACCGGGCGATAGGTACGACGCGCCTCGCGAACCATCGTGGTGGCCTCGATGTTCATGAGCTTGTTGTACTTCTCGAGCTTGCAGTCGTAGCGGCACTGGGCCTCGGCCTTGGTCAGGACACCCGTCTCCTCAAAGAGCGCGATGGCCTTATCGGAAACAAAGGCGGGCAGGGCGTCGGCCGTGGTCTTGTTGTTGGCAAGGCCGCGCTTCTCGGCCTCGACGGGCCACTCGTCGGAGTAGCCATCGCCGGAAAAGAGGATGCGCTGGTGGTCGGTCAGGACCTTCTTGCAGTACTCGAGCGCAGCGTCCTGGAACTCATCCTCGGGCGTACCCTCGAGTGCGTCGGCGAAGGACTTGAGCGACTTGGCCACGGCGGCATCGAGCACCAGGTTGGAGTCGGAGACGTTCTGCTCGGAGCCGCAGGCACGGAACTCGAACTTATTGCCGGTGAAGGCAAACGGGGAGGTGCGGTTGCGGTCGGTGTTGTCCTGCATCAGCTTGGGCAGGGTATCGGCGCCCAGGTCGAGCACGCCGCGCGTGGCATGGACGGAAGCCTTGCCATCGATGATCTTCTCGACGACCTCGGTAAGCTGGTCGCCCAGGAAGATGGACATAATCGCCGGAGGAGCCTCGTTGGCGCCCAGACGATGGTCGTTACCGGCCGAGGCAACGGAGGCACGCAGGAGCTCCTGATAGTTATCGACGGCCTCGATTACCGCGGTGAGGAAGACGATGAACTGCAGGTTGTCGAGCGGAGTGTCGCCCGGATCGAGCAGGTTCTCGGACTCGGTGCCAAGCGACCAGTTGTTGTGCTTGCCCGAGCCGTTGATGCCCTCGAAGGGCTTCTCGTGCAGCAGGCAGACCAAGTCGTGGCGGGAGGCGATGAGCTTCATCTTCTCCATCATGACCAGATTCTGGTCGATGGCCTCGTTGACTTCGCCATAGACGGGTGCGAGCTCATGCTGGCAGGGAGCAACCTCGTTGTGCTTGGTCTTGGCGGGAATGCCGAGCGCCCACAGCTCATCGTCCAGGTCCTTCATGTAGGCCGAGACGGTGGGGCGGATAGCGCCAAAGTAGTGCTCCTCGAGCTCCTGGCCCTTGCAGGGAGCGGCGCCAAAGAGGGTGCGGCCGGTAATGACCAGGTCTTTGCGCTTGCGGTAGGCGTCCTTCTTGATCAGGAAGTACTCCTGCTCGTCGCCCACGGAAGGAACGACCTTCTTGGGGGTCTTACCGAACAGCGCCAAAACGCGCTTGGACTCACGCGAGAGCGCGGTCATGGAACGCAGCAGCGGGGTCTTCTTGTCCAGGGCCTCGCCCGTGTAGGAGCAGAAAGCCGTGGGGATGCACAGGACATCGTCCTTGATAAAGGCGGGGCTAGTGGGGTCCCAAGCGGTGTAGCCACGGGCCTCGAAGGTAGCACGCAGGCCGCCGTTGGGGAAGCTCGAGGCATCGGGCTCGCCCTGGATGAGGTTCTTGCCCGTAAACTTGGTAATGGCGGTGCCGTCGTGGTTGGGCTCCAGGAAGCTGTCGTGCTTCTCGGAAGTAATGCCCGAAAGCGGCTGGAACCAGTGCGCATAGTGCGTCGCACCCTTGGAGATGGCCCAGACCTTCATGGCATGGGCAACGGCGTTGGCCACATCCAGGTCGAGCGGCTCACCGCCCTCGAGGGTTGCAGCAAGGCGCTTCCAAATGTCCTTGGGGAGGTAGTCCTTCATGACTTCCTCAGAGAACACCATGGTCCCGAAGCGGTCAGTAAGTTCGGCCATACGGAACTCCCTTCGTATCGGCACCGCGTGAGAAGCGGTGTTGATTACTAACGAACGAGCCATAGCTTAGACTCGCCGTGTTTCCGCGACATTACCGTTATGTTGCTGTCGCGAAACCAATCAATGAGGTTACCCTATCGAGGCGGCGTTGCCACCCTCAACAGCCAATCAACTGCATAAATTGCAGACCTCTCCCCATGGTTTAAGGGTAGACAATTTGGGATGGAGCTCTATTAACTGGTATTTTGCATCAGATACCAGTCTTTATAGTCCGTGCCTAGATTAGCCGCTCTGTTATAGAGAAAGCCGATAGCAAGGCATCTTTGATTGGTATCCCCGAATAACGAGTGAAACTCCACCGTGACACAGTGGTGCTGTAGAATCCTTACAGCACATCACACTATTACGTATCTAGAGGAGCACGATATGCGCGTCGACGAGGTTTTTAAGCAGGCAGCATCCCAGGGCACCGCGCCCGTTTCGTTTGAGATGTTCCCGCCCAAGGGCGAGCTCACCCTCGACACGGCTCGCGAAGTGGCAGGCAATCTGTGCAAGCTTTCGCCGAGCTTTGTCTCGGTCACCTGCTCGGCCGGCGGCTCGGGCAACGGCGCCACCACCGCCCCCATCGCGCATATGATTTCGAGCGAATTCGACACGCCCTCTGTGGCACACCTCACCTGCGTGGGCCGCACCCACGCCGACATCGCCGCCAAGATCGACGAGTATCGCACCGCCGGCGTTGAAAACATTCTGGCCCTGCGTGGCGATCTCCCTGCCGGCGCGACCGAGGACGACAAGCCCGCCTCCGACTACGCCTACGCCCGTGACCTCATCCCCGAGCTCGTCGACGCCGGCTTTTGCGTGGGCGCCGCAGCCTACCCCGAGGGCCACATTGCCTGTGAGGATCTCAACCTCTCGGTCGAACACCTCAAGCAAAAGCAGGACGCCGGCGCGAGCTTCTTTGTGACGCAGCTCTTCTTTGATAACGAGTGCTTCTACCGTTTTCGCGAGCTTGCCGACAAGGCCGGCATCACCGTGCCCATTACCGCGGGCATCATGCCGTTTATGGGCAAGTCGCAGATCAGCCGCATGGTCTTTATGTGCGGCGCGTCGCTGCCCTCCCCCGTCATCAAGATTCTCGCCAAGTACGAGAACGACCCCGAGAGCCTGCAGGCAGCCGGTGTAGATTATGCTGCTCGTCAGCTTTGCGACCTTAAGGAGCACGGTGCCGACGGTCTGCACCTGTACACTATGAACCGTCCTGCAATCGCCGCGGCCATTATGGAGCGCCTGGGGTAATGGAAAAACCGCACGTCGATACAACCGTTGTTGAAGTGCCGGCCGACCTTGCGTCGCCGGCGCTTTACCGTATCGACGCTGCCCACCGCCCTCGTGTCGACCGTGCCGAGATGCTGCGGTATCTGGGCTACGGCGGCCAGCAGATTGAGCCCGAGCTGTCACGACGAATTGAGCTTGTGGTCGAACGCCTAGAGCTGGATATCGAGCCCCGAGGCGTGCGACGCGTGTTTGCCGTCGATGCCACGGGCGTGGACGAGCAGGGAGAGCCCTGCATCCGCTTGGTTGGCACCAATGTTGAGCTGCGGGGTCGTGATATCTATCGCCACCTTAAGGACGCCCGCCTGTCGGCGCTCATGGCCTGTACCCTCGGCATGGACGCCGAGCGTCGCCTGCGCACCACTGGAGCCCAGCAACCCCTGGAAGGCGCCGTGCTCGACGCCGCGTGCTCCGCCTATGTAGAAGCTGCTGTTGAGCAGATGGACCGACAGGTCAAGACAGACGCCGCTGCTCACGGGCTCGCCGGCAACTGGCGCTTCAGTCCCGGCTATGGCGACTGCCCGCTTACGGCCCAGCGCTCGATCGTAGCTGCGCTCAACGCCACGCGGCTCATCGGGCTTACCGTCACGCCGACCAGCCTGCTCATGCCCACCAAGAGCGTGACCGCGGTGATCGGCCTGTTTGATGGCGAGGTCCACGACGCCCAGAGCCGCCCCACCTGCAATATCTGCCGCATGCGCGAGCACTGCCGCTTCCGCGCCGCCCACACCACCTGCTATTCCAGCCATTAGGAGCCCCCGATGTTTACTCCGCTTATCACTCATGATCTGGACGGTGCCGCGCTGGCGGCACCTGTCAATGCTGCGCGCTGCAACGGCGCCGCGTACAAGACGCGCACGATCGATGACCTTCTCATTAAGGACGATCGCTTGCGTGCCGCCATCGAGGGCACCGGGCACCTGCTGTTTGACGGCGGCATGGGCACCATGCTGCAGGCCGCCGGCATGAAGGCAGGCGCCCTGCCCGAGCTGCTCAACTTTGAGGATCCCCAGGTCATTAGCTATATTCAGCGTCAGTACGTCGAGGCCGGCTGCGACGTGATCACCGCCAACACCTTTGGCGCCAACGCCCACAAGCTCGACGGCGCCGCCACCGTGGCAGACGTCTTTGCCGCGGCAGTCACCTGCGCCCGCGAGGCCGGCGCCCGCTACGTCGCCGGTGACATCGGCCCCATCGGCGCGTTGCTTCGCCCCTTGGGTACCCTCAGCTTCGACGAGGCCTATGACCTCTTTGCCGAGGAAGTGCGCGCCGGCGTCGCCGCGGGTGTGGACCTCTTTATTATCGAGACCATGACTGACCTTGCCGAGATCAAGGCGGCTGTCCTCGCCTGCCGCGAGAACTCCGACCTGCCCGTCTTTGCCACCATGACCTTTGAGGAAGACGGTCGCACCTTCCTGGGCACGAGTCCCGAGGTGGCCGCCATCACGCTCGACGCCATCGGCGCCGACGTTTTGGGCATCAACTGCAGCCAAGGACCGGCCGAGCTCCGGGGACTCGCCGCACGTATGCTCACCGTTACCGACAAGCCCATTATGGTGCAGGCCAACGCGGGACTTCCCCATGTGGACGACGACGGCAATACCGTCTTTGACATCCAGGCCCCCGAATACGCCGAAGCCGTCGCCGGCATGATCGCCGACGGCGTGAGCGTCGTGGGCGGCTGCTGCGGCACCACGCCGGCGCACATGGCGGCCTTGCGCACGCTTATCGATAACCACACGCCCAGCCCGCGCCGCCGCAAGCCCAGCATGTCGGTCACGAGCGCCCAAACGGTCGTGGACCTTCCCTGCGACGGCCACAAGATCGCCGTCATCGGCGAGCGCATCAACCCCACCGGCAAAAAGCGCCTGCAGCAGGCCCTGCGCGACGGCGACCTGGACTACGTCGTGAGCCAGGGCATCAGCCAGCAGGAGCAGGGCGCCGACATCCTGGACGTCAACGTGGGCCTGCCCGAGATCGACGAGGTCAAGATCATCCAACAGGCAACCGAACAGCTCCAGGGCTCCACGCTGCTGCCGCTGCAGATCGACTCCACCGACCCCGCAGCCGTCGAGGCCGCCGTGCGCCGCTACGCCGGCAAGCCCATCATCAACTCGGTCAATGGCAAGCAGCAGATCATGGATGAGATCTTTCCGCTGGTCGCCCACTACGGCACCAACGTTGTCGGACTTACGCTCGATGAAGGCGGCATCCCCGATACCGCCGAGGCCCGCTTTGCCATCGCCGAGCGCATCGTGGCCGAGGCTGCCCGCTACGGCATCGGACCGGACCGCATCCTCATCGACTGCCTGGTCATGACCGCCTCGACCAATCAACGCCAGGCCGAGCAGATCCTGCGCGCCATGTCCCTGTGTAAGGAGCGTCTGGGCGTCAAATGCGCGCTCGGCGTGTCGAACATCAGCTTTGGCCTGCCTGCCCGCCCGCTGCTGGGCTCGGTCTTTTTGGCCGCCGCTTTTGGCGCGGGCCTGGACGCCCCCATCATGAACCCGGGCTCCAAGCGCTTTATGGATACCGTATACAGCTATCGCGTCCTGAGCGTTGAGGACGAGGGCTCGACCGGATACATCGAGCGCTACGCCGGCTGGACCGATCCGTATAAGATCGCCGCAAACCCGGCAGCAGCTCAGGCCGCATCGACCGACGCTGTGCCCGCTGCTGGCACCGCCGGCACCGACGGCAACGACGACCCCATCCGCCACATGGTCGTCTCGGGCCGCAAGGGCGAAATCGCGGCCGAGACCGAGCGTCTGCTGGCAGACCACGACGCGATGGACCTCATCAACAATCACTTTATCCCCGCCCTCGACGAGGTTGGCGTTCTCTTTGACCAGGGAAAGTTTTTCTTGCCGCAGCTCATGGCCTCGGCCGAGGCCGCACGCGTGGGCTTCGACACCATCAAACGCCTGATGCCCGCCGGCGAGATTGCCGACAAGGGCAAGATCTGCGTGGCCACCGTCAAGGGCGACATCCACGATATTGGCAAGAACATCGTCAAGATGCTGCTCGACAACTACGGCTACACCGTCTTTGACCTGGGCCGCGACGTCGATCCGCAGGAGGTACTCAAGACCGTCAAGGAGCGCGATATCAAACTCGTCGGCCTCTCAGCGCTTATGACTACCACCGTCGTGGCCATGGAGGAGACCATCAAGCTGCTTCATACTGAGGTGCCGGGCGTCAAGATCATCGTGGGCGGCGCCGTACTCACCCCCGAATACGCCAAGCAGATCGGCGCGGACTACTACGCCAAGGACGCCGCCGAAAGCGCTCGTATCGCCGAAGAGGTCTTTGGGCAGTAACACAACGGAAACAACCGAGCACCAAAACGTGCCGCATGCGCCACTTGGCACGTGCGGCACGTTAGAATAGATAAGACTATGCTCGTTTTGGCAGATAGGAGCGCAAGGATGGCGATCACGCCCGCAGAAATCGCGGAAACCCGCGGCATGGTTGAGGAGCAGAACCTTGACATCAGGACCATCACCATGGGTGTTTCGCTCATGGGTTGCGGTGACGAGAACCTCGACCGCATGTGCACGAAGATCTACGACCACGTGACGCACACGGCTGAGCATCTGGTCGAGACCGCCGAGAACCTCGAGCGCGAGTACGGTATCCCCATTGTCAACAAGCGCGTTTCCGTCACCCCGGTGGCGCAGATCGCCGCATGCTGCAAGGATGAGGACCTCACCCCCATCGCGCACGCCCTCGACCGCGCGGCCGAGACGCTCGGCATCGATTACCTGGGCGGCTTCTCCGCACTCGTCCAGAAGGGCATCGGCGACGCCGATCGACGCGTTATCCAATCCATTCCGCAGGCGCTCGCCACCACGAGCCGCGTCTGCTCCAGCGTCAACGTCGCCAGCCTGCGCGCCGGCATCAACATGGATGCCGTGCTTATGGCCGCCCAGACCATCATCGACGCCGCCAAGCTCACGGCCGACCAGGATTCCGTCGGCGCTTCCAAATTTGTCTGCTTTGCCAATATGGTCGAGGACTCCCCGTTTATGGCGGGCGCCGTCCACGGCGGTGGCGAGGCCGACGCCGTCATCAACGTAGGCGTCTCGGGCCCCGGCGTTATGGCCGCAGCCCTGGAGACGCTGCCCGATTCCGCATCGATGATGGAGGTTGCCGAGAAAATCAAGCAGACCGCCTTTAAAATCACCCGTGCCGGCGAGCTCATGAGCCGCGAGGCCGCCCATCGTCTGGGTGTCGAGAAGGGCATTGTCGACCTGTCGCTGGCTCCCACGCCTGCCATCGGCGACTCCGTCGCGCGCATCCTCGAGATCATCGGCGTGGGCACCTGCGGTGGCCCCGGCACGACCTGCGCGCTCGCCATGCTCAACGATGCCGTCAAGAAGGGCGGCGTCATGGCCAGTTCCAGCGTGGGCGGTCTCTCCGGCGCCTTTATCCCCGTGTCCGAGGACGCCGGCATGATCGCCGCCGTCGAAGCCGGCGCGCTTTCCCTCGAGAAGCTCGAGGCCATGACCTGCGTGTGCTCCGTCGGCCTGGACATGATCGCCATCCCCGGTGACACCCCGGTCGAGACCATCGCCGGCATCATCGCCGACGAGATGGCCATCGGCGTCATCAACAACAAGACCACGGCCGTGCGCGTGATCCCTGCCATCGGCAAGGGCGTGGGCGACTGCGTCGAGTATGGCGGCCTGTTTGGCCGTGCGCCCATCATGCCGGTGAACCCCAACGCCGGCACCGTGCTTGCCCACCGTGGTGGACGCTTCCCGGCGCCGCTGAACTCGCTGAAGAACTAGCTGAGGGGTTCGGGCGAGGAGCCCCGGGGAGGGCAAATATATAAGGTCGCCTGCTCGGACAGTCCTGACTCGCACGGAGAGCACATTAAGTGCTCTCCGGCTCGTGCGGAACTCGCGATCGACCTTATATATTTGCCCTCCCCGGGGCTCCCGCACAACGGGACCTCGGTTGGGTTCTATCCCTTTGGCAGTCGCTTCGCTCCTGCCCGCCTTGGTTGTGAGGGCGGTTTGGCGTTGGAACGGTTCTTTCTGATATATGCTGGTTGCGGCTCTTCTTTTGGGAGGAGTCGCTTTTTTGTTGCTAGGAGGTTGGCCCGTGGTTGATGGGGAGAATCGTTCTGAGCTGCTTGCTGCGGATTGGAATGGCGAATGGATGCGTCTGCAAGCTGATCGGCGGCGGGCTGATGATTCTTTTGAGTGGGATAAGCGGGCTCGGCATTTTCGGCCGCTTGAGACTGCCCCTTATGCTCGGGATTTTATGAAGCTGTTGGCGCTTGAGCCAGACGAGTCGGTGCTTGATATGGGGTGTGGGGCTGGGTCGATTGCTATTCCGCTTGCTCAGGCTGGGCATTCCGTGATTGCTGCCGACTTCTCTCCTGCCATGTTGGGCACGCTTGATGCCGGCATTGAGTATTACGGGCTCGAAGATCTTATTACGCCGCTTGAGCTTGCTTGGGATGATAATTGGGATTTGTTTGGACCGGTCGCGAAAGCGGTGGATGTTGCCTTTGCCAGTCGCTCTGTCACCACGACCAACCTAAAAGGCGCGCTTGCCAAGCTCGACCGCACGGCTCGCCGGCGTTGTGCTGTCACGATGGTCGCCAACTCCAGCCCGCGCTACGACCTGCACGTGATGAACGCCATCGGCGCCTCGGTTACCTGCAGTAATGGCTTTGTGTACGCCTTCAACATCCTCATTCAGATGGGTGCGTTGCCGCAGGTTACGTACTTTGAATCGCCTCGTCGCGACACCTTCGATAGCCTTGAGGCAGGTGTGGCAGACTTCTCCCGTATGCTTGAGCATGGCAACGAGGATAAGGTCGACCGTCTGCGCGACTACATCGCCCAGCACATGATCGAGAATCCCCATGCCGGTGAGCCGGGCTCCAAGGGCGTGCCGCAGGGGCGCTATATGCTCGATCATGTCCGCAAGGTTCGTTGGGCGTTTATTGCATGGGAGCCGGTCTCTGCGCCCAGCTCATAGCCTGTTCGCAGCCCGCACCGCCCACTCACTCGGCATCCGCATTCTTTTTGAACTGGGCAAACGCGCTCCACACCGCACCGTTCCTGCGCTATCGTGGGACAGCTCACGTAAATTAAGGCCCCGTCGTGGGGCGCCCCATACATAGAAAGCGAGAACCCATGGCACTGACAGGAGCACAGGTCAAGCAGCTTCGCAGCATGGCCCATCACCTCAACCCCGCCATCATCATCGGTAAGTCCGATGTCAACGAGGGCACCGTCGAGCAGACGGTCGCCTACCTGGAGAAGCACGAGCTCGTTAAGTGCTCCGTGCTCGATGGCTCCAGCCTTTCCGCCCGCGAGGCCGCCGAGGAGCTCGCCGAGCGTTGCCACGCCGAGGTCGTCCAGGTCATCGGCCGCAAGTTCTCACTGTATCGCGAGTCCTCGCGCAAGGACATCGAGAAGATCAAGCTCGTCTAAGAGCCAATGATCCGGTGATCCAACACATAGCAAGCTTACGGGTGCCCAAGTACTTCGGGCGCCCGTTTTTTATCGCTCGACCAGCACGCGATTGAGCCGCCCCTCCACCAAGCGCTCGTATAGACGCCGCGTCTCGGGCTCGGGCACGCCATTGACCTGTTCCCTCAGGTGGTGCATATGCCCGCTGTACAGCTCGACGATATCGCGCCGCCGCCCCGCCGCACTGTAGACGCGCATGGCGCAGCGCACCATATCCTCACGCGCCGTTTCCTGTCGAAGCCCCGACTCCGCCAGCCAAATCGCCGACTGCAGATCGTTTTCTTCTAGAGCGGCATTTGCTCCCTTAATCATGCAATCGATGTACTTTGACTGCATAATGCGCCGCATGCGCAAAAAGTAGGTGGGATTACAGCCATTGGGAACATACAGCGGTCCGGCATAAAGCTGCTCAATCTTAAGGCACAGCTCAACTAAATGGGGCCCGCGCGCACCCGTGCGATTTCCCAAAACCTCGCGGCTTATCTGGTCGAACAGCCGTACATCGGTCTTGACGTAGTCGCTGTTGAGTCCGATGCATTCATTTTGGATGAGCACACACGACTTGCCATCCGGCGTCGGCCCCAAAGCCGACCGCAAGCGCGATATCGTCGAGTACAGGTTGTTGCGGGCGCTATTGAACTCGGCATGGGGCCACAGCTCCATGGCCAGCGTCTCACGATCGACGAGCGCATCCATGCCCAGTGCAAGCCGCTCGGCAAGCGTCGCCGCCTTCTTGCGGCGCCACATTTTATCCGTGATGGGAAACCCGTCGCGCTCGGCGCGAAACGCACCAAACATGCGAATCTCGATATGGTCGATGGTATCGACGGCTTCAACCTCGCCGGCCTGGAACAGGCGCTCGCCCTCCCCTTCCAAATCGTCGCGCAGCGAGTACCGCGACAGCTCGCGCACGGGAAGCTTCTTGCGTATCCTGCCCGCCGGCTCGCCCAGACAATGCATGGCAAGGCGCGCAAAGAGCCGATACGATGGCTCTAGAATCCCCGCACGATTCATGGACATCCAGGCCGCAAGATCGCTATCTCGCCCCGCACAGGCCAAATGCAGCGCCACCATCCAGGCTTCTGCTCCACCAACCTGCGTCTGGCTTATATCGAGTAGCTCCGCTTCCTCGCGCACCGAAACCATCGATGTATTTCGCAGATACGCTGCGCGCTCCAGCAGCAATGCGTTATCGCGCATGTACGCAATCGACTCCTCGGCAAGTTTGAGCACTTGGACCGCACGGAACTTTGCATTAACCGGCCGTCCCTCTGCCAGCGACTGCCAGCCTTCTAACAACAGGCCAAACAGCTGAATCTGGTTGTCGCGCATGCGCACGGCAAAACGATCGAGCTCGTTGAACGCCGCATCGTCGGTTACCGGCAAGCCGGAAAGGAGCCGCCGTGCCGCCAACACCATGCGCACCCAGATAGCCATCGCCTTAAGCCCACGTACGTCGAGCGCCTCCCGCACCACCGTCATCTCGTCGTCGCGCTCGTCGGTTCCCGCAAACGACCCGTCAAAGAGCTCCACCAGCATGCTATCGGCCCGTATAACAATCCCCGCGATGTCGAGCTCGCAGTCGTAGGCCTTGCTCGTTTTGAGCTGCTGTAGAACGCCGCCGTCATCTCCCCGCTCGGTCAGACAGCGCTTGACCTCAATATGCGCAGACAACATATCGAGTGCGGTATGGGATGTCTCGATTTCTGGCACGGCCAGGTTCGTAGGAAGCCCAAGCCCGTTGTCCCCATAGCAAACAGCCGTCAGTGTCTGGGCCACCCTCCATGAAACAGGGTCTATTTCGCAGGCCGCCCGTTCGCCCCCGCGCTCGATAACCGATGCCATATAGCGAGCGAGCTTTGTATTGGACACGCTGACCGCTGCCAGATATACGCCGAGCGCCTCGGCAGGCGTTGGCTCTGGAGCCGGATCGTCGGCATCGATCGTGCCCAGCGCTGCTCGGCAGATATCGGCCCCGTGCCCCGTCAGAGTCAGATCGACCCCATACTGCCCAGCAAGTTCAAGGACCGCTTCACGGTCCAAAAAGGCGTCCGCCAGGCCCATCGCCGCATCGCATCGGCCCGCCTTAAGCAAAATCCGGGCCGCCCTCGGAACAAGTTCGGGGCGAACCTCGGCCACCAACTTACGCAAGCGCAAGCGTCCGTTATCCTCCGTGCCCAGACACGTAAAACTCCGCTCGGCGGGATCCAAGCCAAAGATCGGGTAGTCGCGTACAAAGTAGGACTGGTCGACCATCGACAGCCTCACCCCACAGGCCTCGAGTTCTGCGATATTGCCCTCGCCCATCAAAACCATGAGACATGCCACGCAAAACAGCGCATTATTGTCGAGTGAAGCCAGATCGGCAAGTGCCGCGCCATACACGTTGACAATCTCGTTTTCGAGCAGGCCGGCTACGTCGCCTTGGCCATACAGACCTGTCTGCAATGCCGAAACGAGCTCGGGCACGCCCTGCGTGAGCTGATAAAAGTCGAGCGATGTGCTGATCGAAAACGCCGATGCCCACGCCGAATACTCATAGGCATGCACCTTGAGCATCTGCGCATTGATCTTAACCGAATCGCCCAGCCCATGAATCAGCTGACGATTTGAAGGACGGCAGGAGATAAAGACCCCTACCCCCATAGCGCGCAGGCCGCGAATCCTGTCGATGAGGTCTTCGGTATCGTGCTGATCGAGGTTTGGCACATTATCAATCGCGATAAGGGAGTGCGGTTTGTCTTTGAGTTCTTCGGTAACCACCTCGAGCTGCATAAACACCTCGCGCCCAATGGCACGATCGGCCTCGATAATCCGCACGGGGCCTCGCGTCGGGTCGCATTTAACCTCATGGGTGTACTGCAGCAGCACCGAGGTCTTCCCAAACCCGTCGGGCGCATAAAGAACCACGATGCCGGCCTTTCGGCCCTTGGCGATAAGCTCATTCATCAAGCGTTCGCGTCGCACCATATAGCCTCCGCCCAGCGGCATCAGCTCGAGGTCGTCTATACCGCTCAAATCGTTTACCATGCCCGCTCCTCAAGTCGACCGTATGGACACTGTAGCCGCAAGACCATACAAGCCGCGCTATGAATAGAGCGACCTTGTGTTTTAGGTTGTCTTTTGGTACGCAAGCGGCAAGTTTTTGTACAGCGAGGGCCGATTGTTATTAATCCCCCGACTAATCGGTCTTTAAGCAGGTAAATGAGCTTGTCAGCTTGTCCCATCTAAGCGGCAGTGTAACGCAGATGAACAAGGTTCAGCCATGTCATTCAACTCGCCTAGCACCCGCTACCGTCTACGATCTTCTAGTGGCATTTTTGCATAGAATCTGATATGGAATGAATCAAGCTGTTGGACATCCGGTATTCGTCAAGCTTACGGCAAGTTTTTGGTCAAGTGGGCGGAAAGGGATAGCAAAAAGGCCCCCGCAAAGCGGAGGCCTTAGGCAGGGTTATGTCGAGCTGCAGGATTCGCGCTACTCGCAGAGCGAAAGAGCGGCCTCGTCGGCAACGACAACGCAGTTGGTGTGCAGCTGCAGGATCGAAGCCGGGCACTCGGGCGTAACCGGGCCATAGCACATGTCGTGCACGGCCTGGGCCTTGGCCTCGCCGTTGGCGACGACCAAGATCATGCGGGCATACATGATGGTCTGGGTACCCATGGTGTAGGCCTGACGGGGCACGTCGTCGATGCTGTCGAACAGGCGGCTGTTGGCCTGAATGGTGCTCTCGGTGAGGTCGACGCAGTGCGTGCCCTTGGAGAAGTGGTCATCGGGCTCGTTAAAGCCGATGTGGCCGTTGTTGCCAATGCCGAGCAGCTGCAGATCCGGGTAACCGGCGGCGGCGACGATCTTATCGTACTCAGAGCAGGCAGCGGCGGCGTCGGGGTTGGAACCGTCGGGCACATGCGTGTTGTTCAGGTCGATGTTGATGTGATCGAAGAAGTTCTCGCGCATAAAGTAGTGATAGCTCTGGGGATCGTCGTGCGAAAGGCCACGATACTCGTCCAGGTTGTAGGTGCTGACCTCGGCAAAGTCGATGTCGCCCTTCTCGTACCAAGCAGCGAGCTGCTTGTAGGCACCGATCGGGGTGGAGCCAGTGGCAAGGCCCAGCACACAGTCGGGCTTGAGGATAACCTGGGCCGAGATGATATTAGCGGCCTTGCGGCTCATATCCTCGTAGTCTTTAGCTTTAATGATCTTCATTACGCGTCCTTTCTCGTACAAGAGAGGCAAGGCTCCCCTTACAAGCACTTGCCCGCGGCCCGCGTCGGCCGCAACCAACGTGTGCGGCCACCAGGGCGAGGTCGCGTAATGTATGTGTCTCGTGTCTAGCCGCGTCGAGGCCCCTGCCCGTCCACGGTGACCCAAAGCTGTTTAGCTTCGGACGTTTCCCATCTTGCCACGGAGGGCGTCCTCTTTCAAGGGCGCCCTCCGTAAACGTGTTTGAATTGTAGGCTAATGGCCACGTGCACTTGCTAGCGCTCGCGAGCAACGATGAGTTGGTCCATCTCTTCGACATGCACGCCAACGGAGCCCTTGATGCTTGAGAACTCAACGGAGTTGCACACCAAGATGGGAACCGTCACATCGTAGCCCTCGGCAGCAATTGCCTCGCGATCGAACTCAATGAGTACATCGCCCTTATGGACGATGTCACCCACTTGCGCATGTACGGTAAAGTGCTTGCCCTCGAGCTGAACAGTGTCCAAACCAACGTGGATGAGCACGTCCAAGCCATCGACCGTGTTAAGCGCAACGGCGTGTCCCGTGGGAAAAATGGCCTCGACCTTGGCGTCAGCCGGTGCAATCACACGCGTTCCGGTGGGCTGAATCGCCACGCCCTGGCCCAAAAGGCCGGTGGCAAACGTCTGATCGTTTACCTCGGAAAGCGGAATGACGTCGCCCGAGATGGGAGCATCCAGCGTAAGGACTCGACCACGCATACCAAAAGACCTTAGGACTTTAGTGAACATGCTCCCCCTCGGACATACCAATCAATCAAAATAACCTTAACAGTATACCACTTGGCAACGGTTTTTGACCATTAGGGAAGTTCGCGCTTGACAACCTCGACGATGTCGTCAACAACGCGCTGGGTCAGCTCGTGCGTCTCAGCCTCGGCCATCACACGGACCAGCGGCTCGGTACCGCTCGGGCGCACCAGAATGCGGCCGCGGCCGTCAAGCTCCTTCTCGGCAGCAGCGACGGCATCCCAGATGGGCTGGCAATCGTCCAGGCCGGCCTTGTTGTCGGAATGCACGTTGACGAGCACCTGCGGGTACTTCTTCATGATGCCGGAAAGATCGGTGAGGGTACGACCGGTGCGCTTGAGCACGGCCAGCAGCTGCAGAGCCGTCACCAGGCCGTCGCCGGTGGTGTTGTGCTCCAGGAAGATGATGTGGCCGGACTGTTCGCCGCCGATGACGGCGCCGTCCGCGAGCATGCGCTCCAGAACGTAGCGGTCGCCCACGGCGGTCTGGACCATCTCGAAGCCCTGCTCCTTCATAGCGATGGAGAAGCCCAGGTTGCACATGACGGTCGAAACGATCTCGGAGTTAGCGAGCTTGCCGCGAGCGGCGAGGTCAGAACCGCAGATAGCCAGGATGTAGTCACCGTCGATCTCATTGCCCTCGCTGTCCACGAACAGTACGCGGTCGGCGTCGCCGTCGTGAGCCAGACCGATGTCAGCATGGGTGCGCAGCACGAGCTCGCGCAGGGGCTCGAGGTGCGTAGAGCCGCACTCAACGTTAATGTCAGTGCCGCAGTAATCGGTGTTGATAGCGTGCACCGTGGCACCCAGGCGCTGCAGCGCGGCGGGCGTAGTCTGGCAGGAAGCACCGTGACCGCAGTCGACGGCAACGACCAGGCCGTCGAGCCTCAGGCCATCGAGCGTATCGATGGCGTGGTCGACGTATGCCTTGCGGGCGTCCTTCATCTTGATGATGTGGCCCACGCCGGCGCCAGTCGGCAGCGTGTCGGCAGCCATGGCTTCCTCGGACATGACCCAGGCGCTGATCTCTTCCTCGACAGCATCGGGAAGCTTCATACCCTTGCGGCTAAAGAACTTGATGCCGTTGAACTCCGGCGGATTATGCGAAGCAGAGATGACGATGCCGCCGTCGAGCTCGTTCTGAACGGTGAGCAGTGCCACGGCAGGCGTGGGGATAACGCCGCAGCAATGCGGGCGGCCGCCCTCGGCCATAATGCCGGCGGTCAGAGCGCTCTCGAGCATGGTGCCCGAAAGGCGCGTGTCACGGCCGATGCAGATGTCCGGACCAAGAAACGTGGTCGCCGCGCGGCCCAGGCGAAACGCGAGGTCGCACGAAAGATCGGCGTTGGCGACGCCACGGACGCCGTCGGTACCGAAGATGTTCTGGGGCATAGGATCGCTCCTTCCCTAGCAGGCGATATGCAACCGCCCGCCCTAGTCGAAAAAGAAAAGCGGGACCCGCCGAGGAATCGGCAGGCCCCGCTTGTACATTGTATCTCGAAAGGAGATAAAACCTTAGCGCTTGGAGAACTGGGGAGCGCGGCGGGCCTTCTTGAGGCCGTACTTCTTGCGCTCGACCACGCGAGCATCGCGCGTAAGGAAACCGGCCTTCTTGAGGTCAGCACGGTAGTCGCCAGCGTTCAGAAGAGCGCGAGCGATGCCCAGGCGTAGAGCGCCGGACTGACCGGAGATGCCGCCGCCATCGCACAGAGCGATAACGTCGAACTGACCGGCGGTGTCGGTCACCTTGAAGGGAGCAAGGGCGTTCTCAACGAGCTGATGACGGCCGAAATACTGCTCGGCGTCACGCTTGTTGATGGTCACCTTGCCGGTGCCGGGGACGAGACGGACGCGGGCGACGGCGTTCTTACGACGGCCGGTACCCTGGTAGACAACGGTGTTCTCAGCCATCTTTAAGCCTCCAGCTCAATCTTCGTGGGGTTCTGGGCAGCATGCGGATGCTCGGCACCAGCGTAGACCTTAAGCTTGGTCATCTGGGCACGGCCGAGGGTGGTCTTGGGCAGCATACCGCGAACGGCGCGCTCGATGACCTTCTCCGGGTGCTTCTCCATAGCCTGGCGGAAGCTCTCAGCCTTGAGGCCGCCGTTGTAGCCGCTGTGGCGATAATAGGTCTTCGTGTCGGCCTTGTTACCGGTAAGCTGGACCTTATCGGCGTTGATGACGACAACGAAGTCGCCGCAGTCGCTGTTGGGCGTGAACTGGGGCTTGTTCTTACCGCGCAGGATCATTGCGATCTGGGTGGCAAGACGGCCCAGGACAGCACCATCGGCGTCGACGAGAACCCAGTTGCGCTGGACCTCGCCCTGCTTGGCGTAGTGAGTCGATTTCGAAATCACTTAGACTCCTCCATGTACAGTACGTGTTGTTACAGAGATTCACGGGGCTCTGCAAGTAACCCGTCCATATTACCCCGCTCGCCGTACGAGTCAACAGGTATTTTGTCTCCGACCAGAGTTTCTGCACATGTCATCCACGAGCCGTGATTTTCCAGCTCTTTAGCTGTTGTCATTTTTGAGGGTTCGCCGTCGCTAGCGCTCAACGAACTCTTGGATTTCCGCGAGCAGGCGCTTTGCCTCCTGACGGCCCTGGATATACAGGTCCAAAAGCTTTGCCGAATCGTGCTCGACATGACCGACCTCGACCGGCTTTTGCGGAGCAACGACCAGCGCACGGCCCTCGCGCTCATACTTCCACAGGTGCATGCGCTGGATGTTGTAACGGTCGTGGCGCGTCTCGATAGCCTCGAGCAGATAGGGGTAGTCGGCATAGCGGGCGCGCGCGGCAGGCATAAACTCATAGGGCTTTTTCTCGTACGAGCGGTCCTGCGTGACAATGACAACCGCGCGATCGAAGCCCGCCTCCTCGAGCACATGCTCGATAGGAACCGAATCGGCTACGCCGCCGTCGACGTATTTGTGCCCGTCAATCTCGACTGACGGCGTCACCAGCGGCAGCGACGTCGAGGCGCGCACGGCATCGAGGTCAAGTACGGCGCTTTTGACCGGGAGGTACGTGGCGGTTCCAAAGAGCATGTCCGTCGCGACGGCGTACATCTCGATGGGGCTCGCGTCGAACGTCTCGTTGTCAAAGGGATCCAGGCGGTCCTGGACATCGTTGAAAATAAAGTCGTAACCCACAATAGAGCCCGTGGACGCAAACGATGCGGCGCCCATGAAGCGGCTGTCGTTGCAGAAAGCCAGGTTGATGCGGTTGGCACGGCCGATCTGGTGCGACTTATAGTTCACGCCGTTGAGGGCGCCGGCCGAGACGCCGTACACCGCCGGGATTTCGACACCAGCCTCCATGAGGACGTCGAGCACGCCTGCGGTAAATTGCCCGCGAAAGCTACCGCCCTCCAGGACGAGCGCGACCTTGCCGGCGTTCTTTGCCTTATCTTCTGCAGTCATGTTGACCTCCTGCTGTTTCGTTTTGGCTTTCTTCTACCCAGTTTTGGGATAGCGAGCGCATGGGTTTTTCGAGGCGGCAGGTGAAGCGGAAAGTGTGTCCCAGTTTGAGGCGGGATTCCGGGATGCGCTTTCCACTTGGACCGCCGCTGGGAAAGCGCGTCCCGTTCTGAGCGCGGATTCCGGGACGCACTTTCCGCCTGGGCCGCCATTGGGAAAGCGCGCCCCACTCTGCGTCACTGAGGCGTTTTCTTTACGCACGCGCCCTGCACAGAGTTCGATTCTCCGCGGTACGGACTAGAAATAAAAAGGCAGGTAGATATAAGTATCTACCTGCCTGTTACTTATGGTGGAGCTGGCGTTCATTCGGTCGAACACCTCGCCACCTGGACCTATAGCGCCAGGCAGCGACGGATTATCGCCCAAGCCGGCAGAATCGTCAAACGTGAACGCCACGCGCAGGCCGTCGTCATCGTCGGGGCCGCCCAGCACCACGCGCGCCACGAACGTGCGCAGAAGCTGCGCGTCGTCCACCTCGGCGGCGGCCATGCCCTCAAGCCAGAACAGCGCGCGGTCGTAGTCAAGGCGGGCGGCCTCAAGGGCCTCGGCCGTGCGCAGCTCGTCCTTGAGGAGCGCCTGCCGCTGCTTCAGCGCGTCTATGCGCTCCTTGCCGCCCGGCGGCGCGATGCCCGACTCGATGGCCGCCCATATGTTGGAGAACGCCGTCTCGATCTTGGCCAGCTCGCCCTTTATGGTCTCGCTCAAGGGCTTCTCGTCGGCGCGCTCCTCCTCGGCGTCGGCCAGCATGCGAGCGATGCGCTCGCGGCTGTCGGCGCTGCCCAGGGCCTCGCGCACGGCGTCGGCCACGCGCTTCTCCACGACATCGCGGCGCACGGTGCGCCCGCAGCTGCGGCAGCGGTAGTAGTGATAGGGCCTGCCCGACTTGCCCGTGCCGCTGGTGCCGGTCATCAGCCCGCCGTCGCGCCCGTCGTAGAGCTTGCCCGTGAGCGGGAAGTCCCACGCTTCGGTCTTGGCGCGGGGCCTGTGCGAGTCCTCAAGCATCCGTATCACCCTCTCCTCGTCATCCATGGGAACGATGGCGGGCATGCCGCCGGGCACGACCACGCCCGCGTAGCGGTACTCCCCGCCGTTCTCCCGCCGCATCAGTATGCGGCGCACCGTCTGGAAGCGCCACTTGCCGCCGCGCTTGGTGCGGTACGGCTCCCAGGCGCGCACCACGTCGGCCACCGACTTGCCCGACAAGACCATGCGCACGCCCAGGCGGATGGCGGCGGCCTCCTCCTCGTTGACCACGTAGCGCCCGTCCACTATGTCCCAGCCGTAGCGCACGCAGCCGTTGGCCATGCACCGCTCGGCGTTCTTCTGTATGCCGTCGCGTATGCGCTCGCCGTCGAGCGCGCTCTCGTACTCCGCCAGCACCTCCAGCATGCCCAGCTGCAGCACGCCCGCCGAGCCGTCCGAAATGTCCTCGCCCGCGTACAGTATCTCGACGCGGCAGCGGCGCAGCATGATGCGCGCCATGGCCATCTCGTCGCGGTTGCGCATGATTCGGGTAACTTTATATATGACCACGAAATCGAACAGCCCTCGCTTGGCGTCGGCCATCATGCGCTGGAACTCGGCGCGGTCGGTGTTGGTGCCCGTCTGCGCGAAGTCGCAGTACGTGGCCACCACGCGCAGGTCGTTCTCGGCGCAGTAGGCGCGGGACTTCTCCACCTGTATCTCTATGGACTCGCCGCGCTGGTTGTGGCTCGAGAAGCGGGCGTATATCGCCGCGCGCCCGCCCACGTCTACTCCATCTCGTCGGCGGCCTGGAACCACACCACCGTGCCGATCACGCGCACGGGTCCGTCGTCCATGCCGAAAATCATGTCCTCGTAGTCCTCGAAGCTGTCCGCCGACAGCATCAGCTTGGTGCTGCCCTTGTACCAGCGGCGCATGACCGCGCGGTAGTCCTCGGTCTCCGCCACGGCGATGGACCCGTTGGCGGGCTGGCGGTCGGGGTCGACCAGCACGTGGCTGCCCTCGGGTATGACGCGGTTCATGCAGTCGCCCTCGACCTCCAGGGCGAACGCGCGCGGATGCCCGGCGCACACGGAGGCGGGAACCTCCACGCGGTGCGCGACCTCCTCCTCGTCGGCGAGCGCGCCGGCGTGCACGCGCCCGAGCGTGAGCAGCGGCACGGTGGCGCTGCTGGCCACCACGGGCATGGCGCCGGCGGGCATATAGGGGCTGCCCTTGGGCTTTTTGGTCACGGGGTCAATCTGATCCATTCCGCCGTCTTCTATAAGGTGTGACTTACTAATCTGATAGCAGGCCGCCATGCGCTCAATAGCTCCCATACGAGGTTCGGAGCGGCCATTTTCCCACTGCGAAACGGCGTTACCTGTCACACCTGCAATCTCACCCAGTTCATCCTGGGTAACGTCGAAAATCTGCCGTAACTTCTTTATGTTGTCGGATATCGGCATCTTAACTCCTTCCAGGACTTAAATTTATTTTTAATTCTACCAAAATTAATCTTGACCGTGTTCTGAAGATTAATTACAGTTATGGACAGAAAGGAGGGAGTATGAAGTCACTCAAGCAGGCGCGCATGAGCAAGGGCGTAACCAAGAAGGCAATGGCTGAACATCTGGGCATTTCAGGACCTACATACGATGTTTATGAAGACCACCCCGACCGTATGCGCATCGAGACGGCTAAAAAGGCCGCCGACTTCTTGGGCTACAAACCCGAAGAAATTTTTTTTCGCTTCAAACTGTAATTAGATTTACCTATCAGAAAAGGAGACACACCATGACCACCAAGAGCCACCAGCCCGAGTTCGTCGCCGAGATCATCGGCAAAACGCTCGACCACCTCATCGACGACCGCAAGCGCGTGGCCGTCAACTTCGAGCTGGCCGAGAACGGCTGCATGGAGGAGACGCACGTCAGCCTCAAGCGCCGCATCGCGGCCATGTGGGGCTTCCAGACGAGCGGCATCGAGCTTCTGGAGGCGAGCACGACCTGGTTCGAGCTCGGCGGCATGCAGTTCAACGTCTACAGCTCCGTGCAGTTCAGCGTGAACGGCAAGGGCTGGAGCACCGACTTCAAGACCATCGCGCGCGACACCGCGTACGACGAGAAGGAGTAGGCCATGCTGAACGAGGTGACCGTACGGGGGGGGTTCACCGCCCTCAACGTAAAGAGCGGCAAGTGCGTGCTGCAGTTTGAGCTGGACCCGAAGTTCCGCGACTTCATCCCCAAGCTGGTGGAGTTCACGGGGCAGTTGCTCAACATCCACGTGTACGACGACCAGGAGGTGATGTTCGTGGATAGGGACACCGGTGAGGTCGCCTACGAGGACGCCCCGCTGCTTCTGCCGGGCGTCGCGGGCGAATGACCCCGATACAGCGCGCCATGTGCGACGAGTGCGCCGCCATGATGCGCGAGTTCTACAAGGACCCAGAGAACGAGAGGAAGTTCCAGGAATGGAAAAGATCAAGGGAAAGAGGGTGCGCGTCGCAGCCGGCAAGCGAAAGACGCGCACCGCAACGGTTCACTTCCGAACCGAGACCAGTGTAACACCCGAGCAGCGCCGCGAGAGGCTGCAGGCCGTTTTCGCCGCCCTGTTCGTCTGCGCGTGCATCGCCGCCACATGGGCGCTGGAGGCAACAGTATGGCCGAGGTAGACGCCAAGGCCCAGGCCCTCGTGGCCAAGGCGTGCGGCTGGGTTGCCTCGAACCCCGATACATGGGCGAAGCTGCGCCGCATCTGCTACCGCCTGATGCTGGAGGGCCACGTCATCCAGCGCGACAACGTGTACACCCTGGCGTGCCAGAACGGCATGACCGTGAGCGAGGCCAGCGAGTTCAAGCGCGACCACAACCTGTGGAGCGTGCTGTCCCGCTACATGGTGCTGCAGCGCCCCTCCATGCTGGCCGCCGTGAGCTTCCGCCGCACGCCGGTAGACTCCGTGGACCTGGTGGGCACGTGGGAGGCCATCGTGGGCCCAGCCGTTTTCGCCGCCTCCACGCTAACCGAGGCGCAGGGCATCTACGACAGGGGCGCGCAATGAGGTGCACCGTCACGGTCGAGGGCCGAATGCCGAGCCTGAACGACTACATCAGCGCCGAGCGCGCCAACCGCTACAAGGCGGCGGCCATGAAGAAGCGCGAGACGGCGCGCGTGAGGGCGGCGGCCATGCAGCAGCGCGCGCCGCGCTTCGAGCGCCGGGTGACCGTGCGCACCACGTTCTACGAGCCCGACATGCGCCGCGACGCCGACAACGTGGGCTTCGCGCGCAAGTTCGTGCTCGACGGCCTGGTGGCGGCGGGCGTAATCAAGGACGACTCCCGCAAGTACGTGGAGCAGTGCCCCGACAGGGTGCTCACCGACAGGGCGCGCCCCCGCGTGGTCGTGGAGGTGAGCGACGAGTGACCCGCCGAGACAAGGGCAGGCCACACAGGGCGTGGCGCAAGGCCGACCTCGACCGCATAGCCGAGCTGGCGGGAAAGGTGCCCGCCCGCGAGATTCGCCGCGAGCTGCGGCTGTCCAAGAACCAGTTGGATAACGCGCGGCGCGTGATCAACGCCAGCGGCGGCCACGTGTCCCTGCGCTGCTACCGCCACCGCCTGGAGCTGTGCCCGTCGTGCGGGTGCCGCAGGGCGACCCTCGGCAAGGACGGTATCTGCGAACCGTGCAGACGCCAGCAGCAGCTTGAGGCCATAGAGGCCCGCATAGCCGAGCTGCTGCCGAGGCTGACCGCAGAGGAGCGCCGCACCTACGAGCGCACCGAGTGCGGCCGAGAGAGCCGCGCCGACCCCATGCCGCAGGCCCCGGACACCTCGGGCATGAGCCGCTACGCCGCCGACAAGGCAGCAGAGGCGCACGACGAGGCCATGGAGCGGTGGCTGTGCCGTTACCTGTACCGCAGGGTCAAGGCGGCGCAGAAGCGCAAGGAGCGCATAGAGAAAAAAGTTCCGAAATCCTGAAAAGTTTTTATCACTTTTAGTTTTCCCAGTTAGGAGACCCAAATGCTCACGGAAATCATCAGCAAGACCGTCGCGGACAAGACGGTGGACAGCATCCTGAAGCGCATCGAGCGCGCCGTCCCCGTGCCCGAGCCGGGCGACGGCGGCTTCGACGCCGCCATGCGCCAGGCGTTCAACATGGGGGCCGCCTGCATGGCCGCGCAAATCAAGAACGGCCCCGTGCCCACCAAGCGCATCGCGCTCATGGGCGAGGTGGCCCGCGTGGCGTGCCGCGCCCGCCTGGTGGGCATGGAGTGCCGCGTGGTCGTAGACGAGGAGGCCCGCGCATGCAATCGCTAGAGGAGGTCGCGATCTGCGACGTGTACCCCTACGAGCGCGCCGACGGCGAGCCGATGAACCCGCGCGACTTCACCACCAGGGAGAGCGCCGAGCACATCGCGGGCCTGGCCGCGCAGTTCAAGGCCAACCGCCTCAACCCCGGCCAGCCCGTCATGAAGCCCATCCTGTACAAGGAGGGCGGCATCTACTGGATCATCGACGGCGAGTGCCGCGTGCGCGCCATGAGGGCCATCGGCACCGAGCGTTTCCTCGCCGAGGTCTACGACGACCTGGACGACGCCGAGCTGGCGCGCGTGGAGGCCGCCAAGGCCATGGTGGAGACCGACGCCAAGCTGGGGCTGACCGCCGAGGAGAAGTCGCGCGGCGTGCAGACCATGCTGGCGCTCGACATTCCCGACGAGGAGGTGGCCGTGGCCGCCCGCACCGACGCGGGCACCGTGGCCAAGGCGCGCCGCGCCGCCCGCAGGGTGCAGGACGCCGCCTACGACATGACGCTCGACCGCCTGGCCGCCATCGCCGAGTTCGAGGGCGACGACGAGGCCGTGGCCGAGCTGCGCGACTGCAAGCAGTCCGAATGGCAGCGCGTGTACGCGAGCCTGAAGGCCGAGGCCGAGCAGAGGCGCAACCGCGCCGAGGTGGTGGCGGTGCTTGCCGACGCGGGCGTCGAGTTCGTCGACGAATGCCCCGAGGGCTTCGCCGCATGCCGCACGTTTTCCGACTACCGCCCCGACCTGGCGGCGCTGGACGCCTACGTGGCCGACAACGCGGGCGCGGAGCTTCTGGCCGAGGAGACGTCGTTCGGCGTGACCCTGCTGGCGCCGGTGGCCGAGGGGGCCGACGAGGCCGCACAGGCCGCAGCCCAGCGCAAGGCCGACTTCCAGGCCGCCTACGAGGACGGCGCGAAGGCCCGCCGCGAGTGGCTTACCGCCCACGCGGGCGACCTCAAGTCGATGCGCCGCACGGCTCTGGCGCTGACCGCGTTCGCCATGGAGGCCGAGGCCGTGGAATCGTTCGAGGAGCTGCTGGGCCGACCCATCGACCGCACGCCCACCGAGCTGGCCGTGGCCATGGGCTGGCGGGCAGCGTGGAACATGAGCGGCTGGACGGCCTGGAGCCTCATGGAAGGCGGCAGCTCCGTGTACTTCAACCGAGCGACGGTCGAGAACGTGACCATCATCTACGAGGCCATGAAGGCCGACGGCTACGAGCCGAACGCGGCCGAGACGGAAACCTACGAGGCGTGCATGGCGCGCCTGGGAAGCGAGGAGTAAATGAGCGAAGCAGTCGAGGCCGAGATCATCGAGCCCGAGGAGGCGTCAGAGCTGACCGTGGCGTACTCCCCCGCCGTGATCGAGGCCAACTTCGACGCCCTGGAGGCGCACGTGCGCAGGCTGGTGGCCGACTACGAGGGCGCGACCTACGACATGGGCAAGGACGAGAACGTGAAGGCCGCCAAGCGCGACCGCGCCTACCTCAACGGCATCGCCAAGGAGATAGACGAGCGCCGCAAGGCCGTGAGCCGCGAGTACACGAAGCCCCTGACCGCGTTCGAGGACAGGTGCAAGGCCGTGGCGGGCATCGCGAAGCAGGCAGCCGACGGCATCAAGGCGCAGCTGGACGAGGCCGAGGAGGAGCGCCAGCTGCGCGCGTACGCCAAGCTGCGGGAGCACTACGAGGAGTTCGCCGGGCTGCTGGCCCCCGTCGTGCCCTATGAGCGTTTCCACGAGAAGCAGTGGACCAACAAGACCTTCGGCGAGGTGAAGGCATTCAAGGCCCTGGAGGCCAAGGTAGAGCGCCTGGCCCAGGACTGGGAAACCCTCAAGGCGCAGTTCCAGGGCGAGCCGTTCTACGACGAGGCCGAGCGCGAGCTGTTCGCCACCCTGGACCTGGGCGCGGCCATAACGGCGGCGCACAAGGCCGAGGAGGAGCGCCGGCGCATCGCCGAGCTGAAGGCGGCCATGGAGCCGGAACCCGTGGAAGAGCCCGAACCCGAACCCGAAGCGGTGCCCGAGCCCGCGGAATGCCAGCCCGCAGAGTTCCCGCAGCCGCTTGAGCAGATGCCCGAGCCGCAGCCCGAGCCGCAGCCAGCGCCCATGCCCGCCCCGGTGCCGCCAGCGCCGCCCGCACCGGCACCCGTGGCCATGGCGGGCGACCCGTGGACGGTCGTGGTGCCGTGCGCCACGCGCGAGCAGATGCAGGGCGTCGCGGCGGCCCTCAAGGCGCAGGGCGTCGTGGGCACCATCATGCACGGCACGGTGGGCCAGGTTTACGAGCGAATGAACGGAGGCTACTAGCATGACCCAGGAACAGCAGTCCATCGACCTCATGGCGGCCGTTGCCCGCGTGCAGCGCGCCGTGGTGGTGCCCAAGGCCAAGTACAACGCTTTCGGCAAGTTCAGCTACCGCAGCTACGAGGACATAGTGGCCGCGCTGAAGGAGCCGTGCGCCAAGGAGGGCCTGGCGTTCTTCATGACCGACGAGCTGGTGCAGATAGGCGACCGCTACTACGTGAAGTCCACGGCGTGCGTGTTCCCCGCCGAGGGCGGCGAGGGCCTGCTGCAGGTGAGCGCCTACGCCCGCGAGGACGAGCACAAGAAGGGCTCGGACGACGCCCAGGTGACCGGCATGGCGTCGAGCTACGCCCGCAAGTACGCGCTGTGCGGCGCGTTCGCCATCGACGGGCAGAGCGATCCCGACGCCATGGAGGAGCAGCCCGCGCCCGAGGAGAAGCAGCCGCCCGCAGACGGCCCCTTCACGGCCCACTGCCGCAGCTGCGGGGCGCGCTACCAGTTCGCCAGCATGCCGCAGTACATGGAGTTCGTGGCCAACAGCCCGTGCTGCCCGCGCCCCGACTGGCAGGTGGAGTAGATGCAGGCGCTCACCGAGGAGCTGGACGAGCTGACCGACAGGCTGGAGGCCGAGCTGAAGACCTGCAAGGAGTCGGGCTGCCAGTACGCCGAGAACGAGGCCGAGTACCGCAAGGCCCTGCGCATCGCCATCCTGAACGAGCGCCAGAAGGGCACGCCCGTCACCATCATCGGCGACGTGTGCCGGGGCCAGGAGCAGATAGCGGAGGCCAAGCGCCGCCGCGACTGCTCCGAGGCCATCTACAAGGCCTCGCAGGAGGCCATCAACGTAATCAAGCTGCGTATCCGCATGGTAGACGCGCAGATCACCCGCATCTGGAACAGCGGGGACGTAACCCAAGGAGGGTATCTATGAGCATCAACCGCGTGTGCATATCCGGCAACCTGACCCGCGACCCCGTGCTGCGCTCCACGTCTGGCGGCATGTCCGTGCTGTCCATGGGCGTGGCCGTCAACGACCGCCGCAAGAACCAGCAGACCGGGCAGTGGGAGGACTACCCGAACTTCGTGGACTGCACGCTGTTCGGCACCCGCGGCGAGAAGCTGGCGCAGTACCTCGCCAAAGGCAGCAAGGTGGCCATCGAGGGCAAGCTGCGCTACCGCAGCTGGAACGACCAGCAGACCGGCCAGAAGCGCAGCGCGCTGGAGGTCGTGGTGGACGAGCTGGAGTTCATGAGCGGCCAGCAACAGCAGCAGGGCTACGCGCCGCAGCAGTACGCGCCCCAGGCGGCCCCGCAAGCGCCGCAGGCCCGCACGTACGGCCAGGGACGCCCCGCCCCGGCACCTGTGCCGCAGCAGCCTGGATTGGCAACACCTATTTGGACGATTCCGGGAGGGACAGCCCCGCCTCCCTGAACTCGACCGGAGACATGTAGCCCAGCGTCGAGTGGATCCTGAAGTTGTTGTACCAGTGCACGTAGTCCGAGAGCTTGGCCCGGAG
>DBFALE010000016.1:0-61630 GCA_048230835.1 Collinsella sp. | reverse complement strand
CTTTCCGTCTTGCGCAGGACTGTAGAGCAGGAAACTTCATATGCGGCCCTCCCGGGCGCAAGCAAAAGGGCGACCCCTGTCCGGAGTCGCCCTTGTTGAGCTGCTTATGTTTAGCTGTTACTCGGCGTCGTGGTGACGGCGGGGCTTGCGGCCTCCGTTGTCGCCGGGACGGCGCGGGCGGTCGCTGCGCTCGGAGCGCTCGCGACGCGGACGCTCACGACGCTGGAAGTGCTCGCCGTCGCCCTCGGAAGCACCCTCGGCGCGAGCCGGGGCCTCGGGCTTGTCAAGACGATCGAGCGAGATCTTACCGCGATCGTCGACCTCAATAACGACGACCTTGACCTCGTCGCCCACGTTGAGGACATCCTCGACCTTCTCCACGCGGCCCTTGGCGACGCGGGAGATGTGCAGCAGGCCGTCCTTACCGGGCAGCAGGTTGACAAAGGCGCCGAAGGGCTGGATGGAGACAACGCGACCGGTGTACTCCTCACCCGGCTCGGGAACCTTGATGATGAGCTTGATGCGCTCGACGGCCTGGTCAACAGACTCGCCGGTGCCGCCGACAAAGACGGTGCCATCCTCCTGGATGTCGACCGAAGCGCCGGTCTCGTCCTGGATACCGCGGATGACCTTGCCGCCGGAGCCGATGACGTCGCGAATCTTATCGGTCGGAACCTGGATGGAGACGATGCGCGGAGCGGTGCTGCGCGTGGTATGGCGCGGCTCGGGAATCACATCGAGCATCTTCTGCAGGATGAAGGCGCGACCCTCCTTGGCCTGCTGCAGGGCGCGGGCCAGGATGTCGAAGGTAAGACCGGTGGCCTTGTTGTCCATCTGCAGGGCGGTGATGCCCTCGGTGGTACCGGTGACCTTAAAGTCCATGTCGCCCAGGAAGTCCTCGAGACCCTGGATGTCGGACAGGACCACGGTCTTGCCCTCCTCCTGGATCAGGCCCATGGCGATACCGGAGACCGGGCGCTTAATGGGCACGCCGCCGTCCATAAGGGCGAGCGTGGAACCGCAGGTCGAAGCCATCGAAGAGGAGCCGTTGGACTCCATGACCTCGGAGACCACGCGGATGGCGTAGGGGAACTCGTTCTCGTCGGGGAGCACCGGAAGCAGGGCGCGCTCGGCCAGGTTGCCATGGCCGATCTCGCGGCGCTTGGGGCTGCCCATGCGGCCGGTCTCGCCGGTGCAGAACGGCGGGAAATTGTAGTGGTGCATGTAGCGCTTGCCCTCGGTGGGCTCAATGGTATCCAGACGCTGGCCCTCGTTGAGCATACCGAGTGACAGGACGGAGAGCACCTGGGTCTGGCCGCGCTGGAACAGGCCGGAGCCGTGAACGAGCGGCAGGTAGTTATCCTTCACCATGATGGGGCGAATCTCGTCGGCGGCACGGCCGTCGACGCGCTCGCCGGTCTCGACGACCATGGTGCGCATGGCCTTCTTCTCGAGCTTCTTGAGCGCCACGGGGATCTCGCGCTCCCAAGCGGCCTGCTCCTCCTCGGTGAACTCGGCGCGGATGGACTCCTTCAGAGCCTCGACCTTACCGATACGGGAGAGCTTGTCGGCATCGCGAAGGGCGGCTGCCATCTCGTCGTAGTGGGCGAAGATGCGCTCCTGGACCTCCTCGACGGGCTGGTCGAGCGGGTACTCCTTCTTGACGATGGGGCCGTTGACCTGCTCCCACTCGGCAACGAACTCGTCCTGAGCCTGGCAGAAGGCAGCAAGGGCCTCCTGGCCAAACTTCATGGCGGCGAGCATGTCGTCCTCGGAGATCTCCTCGGCGCCGGCCTCGACCATCGAGATGAAGTCGGCAGAGCCGCCCAGCTCCAGGTCCAGATCGGAGTTCTCGCGCTCCTCGTAGGTGGGGTTGACGATAAACTCGCCGGTCTCCACGTTACGGCCGATGCGCACGCAGGCAAGCGGGCCCTCGAAGGGCACGCCGCCGAGCGTCATGGCCAGGGATGCACCCATGACGTTGATGACATCGAAGGGGTTGACCTGGTCGGCGACGAGCGAGGTGGCGACGATGTGCACCTCGTTGCGGAAGCCGTCCGGGAAGCTCGGGCGAATCGGACGGTCGATCATGCGCGCGGTGAGCGTGGCCTTCTCGCTGGGACGGCCCTCACGCTTGAGGTAGCCACCCGGAATGCGGCCGGCGGCGTACATCTTCTCGTTGAAGTCGACGGTCAGCGGGAAGAAGTCGTAGTTCTTGCGCTCCTTGGAGACGACCACGGTGTCGAGCATCGTGGTATCGCCCTGCTTGACCAGGCAGGCGCCGGTGGCCTGCTTGGCAAGCTCGCCCGACTCAAAGGTGTAGGTCTTGCCGTACAGCTCAAAGGTCTTGGATACGAGTGTCATTGTTCTCCTTTACCCCACAGGCCCCTTGCCTGCGGGCTTCTCATGTGACGCAGGCCCCCTGCCCCCGCCACGCTTCAGAGCGTGATTGTTCACGCCCTTACACAAAAAGAGCGCCCCGCTGCGCAGGACGCTCTTAGCATGTACAAATCCTACTGGATGTTGTCGCGGATGCCCAGAGCCTTGATGAGCTCACGGTACTCGACGATGTCGTTCTTCTTGATGTAGGAGAGAAGACGACGACGACGGCCGACGAGCATGAGCAGGCCACGACGGGTGTGGAAGTCCTTCTGGTGGGACTTCATGTGCTCGGTCAGCTCCTTGATGCGCTCGGACAGGATGGCGACCTGAACCTTGGGGTTGCCGGTGTCGACCGGGGTGTTACCGAACTGGGCGGTCAGCTCCGCCTTGCGCTCTTTGGAAACAGTCATTGTTTCACCTTTCGTTTTGCGTCGCCCGCGGGCGACTCGATTCGCCTCGGACTGGGAAGCCGCCGGTGGAGCGAGCAACCAAGGTCGAGGTACCAACAGGTCGGTATGTTACCACAAGCAGCCCGCGCCTGCGGATCATCACCGACCCAACATGAATTCCATCGCACGGAGGCGCTGATCGGTATGCGTCGCAGCCCACACATGCGAAAGTCCGAGCAAGAACGCCGCCGTATGCGGGTCGATTCGCTCGGCCATGAGCGCATCGAAGGTCATGGACATGAGGGCGCGAAGCCATGCGACCTCACCAGTCGATACCAGCTCGGCACCCGGAACGCTCGACGCGCACGATCCGCACATGAGCCCGCCCGCCTGTGGTGAAAAATACGACAGCATGGGGTCTCCGCACAGCACGCAGGCCGAAAAATCTGGTCGATAGCCAACGTGCGACAGCAGCTTAAACACATATGCCGCCACAAGTAAATCCATATGCGCAGCGTCGAGCCCGCTGCCGACCAGGGCAAGCGCTCGCTGCGTTATAGCAAAGGTAAACGGGTCCTCGGCGTCCTCGAACGAGCACGCGCGCGCGACCTCGGCGATCGCGCTTGCGGCGCGGGTCGTCTCGTAATCGGGCGCAGCGCCGAGCGGCGCCTCCATAAGCTCAGCCTGGGAAACCACATCGAGCGACCGTCCATGTGCAAGCAGCATATCGACCGTGCAGAACAGCTCGCAGCGCGCAGCCAGGCGTCCGCCGGGTTTGCGGGCGCCCTTTGCCACGGCACGAACCTGCCGCCCCCGCTCGTCAAGCATCGTCAAGATCAGGTCGGTCTCTTTGAGCTTAGTCTTATCGAGCACGAGCACTTTCGTGCGATATGTCCGGGAGCCTGCCATGCGCGCCGCGCGTCCCTAATCTTCGGCGTTGTAGCCAAAGCGGCGAATCTGGGCCTCGTCGTCACGCCAGCCGGCCTTGACCTTCACGTCCAGCTCCAAAAAGACCTGCGTGCCAAAAATGCGCTCAAGGTCGCGACGGGCGTCGATACCGATATGTTTGATCATCTCGCCGCCCTTTCCAATGATGATGCCCTTCTGGCCCTCACGCTCAACGTAAATGGTGGCATGCACGCGCAGCACCTTCTTGGCCTGCTCGAGCGCATCGCAGATCACGCCCACGGAGTGCGGGATCTCGTCACGGGTGCGGCGCAGAACCTTCTCGCGCACAAACTCGGCCACAAGGGTCTCGTCGGAAGCGTCGGTACCCATGTCCTCGGGGAACCAACGCGGGCCCTCGGGCAAAAAGTGCGCAACGGTCTCTATAAAGGCATCGACGTTGAAGTTCTTAACCGACGACGTCACAATCTCGTCGTCATATTCCATAAGCTCGTGGGCAGCCTTAAGCTGCTCCATGACCTGTGCGGGGTCGGCCTCATCGGCCTTGGTGAGCACCAGGACCTTCTTGGAACGAGCGTTCTTGACACGCTCGGCAACCCAGGCGTCTCCCCTGCCGATGGGCTTGGTGGCATCAATCAAAAACGCGACGACATCGACATCGTTCAGCTCGAACAGTGCGCTCTTGTTGAGCTCGGATCCCAGACCGTCCTTGGGCTTATGGATACCCGGGGTATCGACAAAGACCAGCTGGTAGCCGGGGCGGTTGACGACGGCGCGCATACGGCGGCGAGTCGTCTGGGCCACCGGCGAGGTAATGGCGACCTTCTTGCCGTAACAGGCGTTGAGCAGCGTGGACTTGCCGGCGTTGGGACGACCGACCAGGGCCACAAAGCCGCTGCGGAAACCGGGCTCCACGTCGCCAAAGCCTGCGAGGTTGTCGTCCTCGTCGCACAGGGCGTCGAGCTCCTCATCGCTCATGCCCTCAAACGGGTCGAACTCCTCGGCCTCGTCAAACGAATCGGCACCTTCAGCCTCGTCCAGGACCTCGTCATCCAAAACTTCATCGGCAGACTGCATATTGTCGGACATGGGAATCCCTTTCTAGATAAAGCCGAGCGCGTGGGCAAAGACAAGCAAGCCCACGATCGCGGCGGTAATGGAAAGAACGTATACAGAGGCGGCGGCGATGTCCTTCGCACGCTTGGCCAACGGATGGAGCTCCTGGGTCGCCAGGTCGACGATGGCCTCCATGGCGGTGTTGCAAAGCTCGCCGTGAATCACCAGGCCGCAACAGATGATAATCGTGGCCCACTCGGCAATGTCGAGCCCCACGATGCAGCCGGCAACGACGGTGCACACGCCCGCAACGAGCATGACCTTAATGTTGCGCTCGGTCTTGACGGCGGTGACGAAGCCCTCCATAGCGTAGGAAAACGACTTTAAGAAGGACGGATGGTCCTTGTTCGATCCGGGAATCATAGACGGCTCCTAGTCGTGGGCATGGTTGGTGATAGGGCCGACGTGGACTAGCTTTGGGTCCTCACCGCGCTCGAGCGCCAGATCGCGCAGGATGGCGTCCTCGCGGGCCTCCATGACCTCGGCCTCGTCGTCCTCGATATGGTCATAGCCCAGCAGGTGCAGCATGCCGTGTACGAGCATCAGACGACACTCGTCAGCGGGGCTATTGCCAAAACCGGGGGCCTGACGGGCAATAACCTGCGGGGCCAAGATGATATCGCCGAGCTCGAGCGTCTCGTCGGCGGGAATATCCTCGTCAAAGGCCGAGTCGCATTCAAACGAGAGCACATCGGTGGTGCGGTCGATACCGCGCCACTCGTGGTTGAGCTCGTGCATCTCGTCCTCGACGACATACGAAAGGGAAATCTCGACTTCACGCTCAACGCCTTCGGCGGCAAGCACGACCTCGCAGATGTGCTCCACCTCCTGCGCGTCGAGCAGCGTATCGAGCTCGGCATCGTTGCTGATCAATACACTCAACGGGACTCCTTTCGGTCGCGCGGGCGCTGCTCGCGCACGTCATCATAAGCATCATATGCCTCGACGATACGCCCCACCAGGGCATGGCGCACCACGTCGGCGCGCTCGAGGTGCGAAAATGCGACATCGTCGACACGACCCAAAATCTGCTCAACGTCGGCAAGACCGCCGCGACGACCCACCAGGTCACGCTGGCTCAGGTCGCCGGTAATCACGAACTTGGAGTTGAACCCAAGGCGTGTCAGGAACATCTTCATCTGCTCAGGCGTGGTATTTTGCGCCTCGTCGAGCACCACGAAGGCATCGCTCAGCGTGCGGCCGCGCATATAGGCAAGCGGGGCGATCTCGATCACGCCGCGCTCCATAAGCTCATCGGTGCGCTCGCGATCCATCATGTCAAAAAGGGCGTCGTAGAGCGGACGCATGTAGGGATCGATCTTTTCCTCGAGGGTACCGGGCAAAAAGCCCAGGTTCTCCCCCGCCTCGACAACCGGACGCGTCAAGATCAGACGGTCCACCTCGTGGCGCTTGAGCGCGGCAACGGCGAGCGCCATGGCCAGATAAGTCTTACCGGTGCCGGCAGGACCCAGGCCAAACGTGATGGTATGCGAGCGAATGGCATCCACATAGCGCTTTTGGCCGAGCGTTTTGGGGCGAATGGCACGACCGCGATACGAAAGCAGCACGTCATCGCGAAGCGACGTAGCCTCGTGCTCACCGTCGCGCAGAACGGCCAGACAGCGCGAGATATCGTCGGCAGAAAGCGTGCGCCCGGCAGCAGCCTCACGAAAGGCATGTTCGAAAAAACGCGCCACGAGTTCGACCTCATCCGGGTCACCGCTCACGGCGATGCTATCGCCACGGGCGACCACATGGGCGCGAACCAAGTTCTCGAGTGCACGAAGGACGCCGTCGCCGGCGCCCAAAACGCGCGAGGGGTCGATACCCTCGGGAACGATAAGTCTAATCTTCGAGGCTTCCATGAACCTCCCTGCGCGCATGGACCAAGTCGGAATCATCGACTCCGATGATAGCAACATCGAGCAGGCACGGGGCTGTGAGTCCACAGGTATCGTCAAGACGGGCATGATGGAACGAGCCGAGCGTCAGGTTGTCGCCGTACTCGAGGACGGCACGCTCGACGGTGCCCACGCGACGACGAGCGTCGGCAATGGCGAGTTCCTGCGCCGCGGCTCGCATACGACGGCTGCGCTCGGCCATAACCTCGGGCGGCACCTGGTCGGGCATATCGGCAGCAAAGGTACCGGGACGCTTGCTATAGCGGAACACGTGCATACGCGAGAAACCCACACGACGGCACAGCGCCAGCGACTCCTCGAACTCCTCGTCCGTCTCACCAGGAAAACCGACGATGACATCGCACGAAAGAGACGCCTGGGGCAAGTTGGCGCGAATCATACGCACCGTGTCCTCAAAGGCCTCGGCGCTATAGGGACGGCCCATGCGATGCAGGGTCGCCGTGCAGCCGGACTGCACGGGCAGGTGCAAAAACGGGGCGATACGCTGCGGATAGCGCGCCATCACCTTAAGCAGGCGCTCAGAGATATCCATGGGCTCGACCGAGGAAATGCGCACATGCGGAATAGACGTGCGCTCCATGATGGCCTCAAGCAGCTCATCGATTTCGACATGCTCGTCGGTCGCGCTCTTGCCATCGTAGGCACCCAGGTTCACACCGGTCAGCACCACCTCGGGCACGCCGGCCTCCTGGGCCTCACGAACTTGCTCGAGCACGGACTCGACGGGCACGGAGCGCTCGGGGCCGCGTGCCTTCCACACAATGCAATAGGTGCAGCGATGGTTGCAGCCGTCCTGAATCTTCACGCCCAGGCGAGAGCGACCGAGCGCATCGACCACCTCGCCATCGCTGCAGGCGGGGACGCTATCGGACTCAACGCCCAGCACCTCGCAGACACGTTCGGCGACATCGATCTTGGACGGCTCGGCGATCACGCGATCCGAAAGCTCCAGCAGCTCCTCGGGATGCAAATTGACCACGCATCCGGTCACGACCACATAGGGCTCATTTTGATGGGCCAGTGCATGGCGAACGGCCTTACGGGTCTTGGCCTCGGCCTCGCCCGTAACAGCACAGGTGTTAATGACGATCAGATCGGCATCCTGGGGCTCCACCATAGCAAAGCCCAGGCGCATAAGATCGGCAGTGATACGGTCAGACTCAACCCGGTTGACACGGCATCCGAGGTTGACGACGGAAATATGGGGTGCGAGCACGCGGGCTCCTTAATCGAGGATATCGTCGAGGGCACTCTTGATACGGTCGGTCACCGACTTCTTACCGGAAGCGACGTCATCGCCCATCTCATCGGCAAAAGCACGGAGCAGCTCGCGCTGCTTATTGGAAAGATTGGTGGGAACGACCACGCGCAGTTGCACGATCAGGCGGCCACGCGAACCGCCACCGCCAATGCGCGGCATGCCGTAATTATTGACGCTCACGGTGTCACCGTACTGGGCGCCGGCGGGAACCGTCACCTTGACGACCTCGTCGGGCATAATGCCCTCGACCTCGATCTCGCAGCCAAGCGCAGCCTGCGCAATCGAGATATCGCTCAGGAGGTACAGGTCGTCACCGTTGCGCTTAAAACGCTCGTGGTCGGCAACACGAACGTTGACGATCAGGTCGCCCGAGGGCTCACCGCGAAGGCCTGCCTCGCCAAAGCCGCTCACGCGCAGCTGGCGACCGGTCGAAACGCCGGCGGGGATATCGATGTCGATCTTTTCGTGCGAAGGTGTGCGGCCCTGACCGTCGCAGGTCTCGCAGGGATGGTCGATGACCGTGCCCTCACCGTGGCAGTCGGGGCAAGGCGAAGAGGACTGAACCTGGCCCAGGAACGAGCGCTGGACCGTCGTGACATAGCCTGTGCCGTGGCAGCGGCTGCACTGCTTTTCCTGTGCGCCCTCGGCCCTACCAGTGCCGTTACAATCCTCGCAGGGGGCAAGGCGGTCATAGCTGATCGTCTTTTTGCAACCGAGCGCCGCCTCCTCAAGGGTCACCGAAAGGGAGATCGCCATATCGCGGCCGCGACGACGCTCACGGCGATTTCGGGCGCCACCGCCGGCACCGCCGCCAAAGAACGACGAGAAGAGGTCGTCCATGCCCATGCCGCCAAAGATATCGTTGATATCGACGTAGCCCGAACCACCAGGGCCGTCCGCGGTGCCGTAACGGTCGTAGTTAGCACGCTTCTGCTCGTCGGAAAGAACGGAATAAGCCTCGTTGAGCTCTTTGAACTTGGCCTCGGCCTCGGGGTCGTCCGAAACGTCCGGGTGTACGGTACGGGCCTTCTTTAGAAACGCGCGCTTAATCGTCCGCGCATCGGCATCCTTGTCGACGCCAAGTACCTCGTAGTAATCCCTATTTTCCGACACGACCGAATCCTTCCGACTTTCAATATTGTCACAGTGCGTCCTATACCCAAGCTGGGCCGGCCGCAAACAGAGGGCTAGATGTTATTGCATTGCGTAGGGCGAAAGCATGGCACGTTGCGAGCAGCTCGCAAACCAAACCGACACGAGCGCGAACATAAATCCGTTGGCAAAACCGTTGGCAAACTGCATCGCGCCGCGCTTCCACCACAGCAGGCTGCGGTGCAGCACGCCGTCCGAGACCACCATGAAAAGGCCCATGGCAAACGGAATAAAGCACATCACGGCAAAGGCCGAGAACACGCCCGATATGGCCGACAGCACCAAAAACGGCGCCACGATGCCCATCAGGTAAAAACCGGTACGGGCCTTGCCTTCCAGACGCTCGGCCTCAACATGGGCACGGCCGACAAGATCGCCGCCCGAGGCACCGTTGGTGCCGGCGTGACCCATGCCGCCAATGCGGACCTCGTCGCCATCGTGCGTGCCGGCAGGAAACTCAATTGTCTGCTCGGAGGTCACACGGGTTCGACCGCTGCCGCCGCAATCGGGACAGGGGTCGGCGACGACCTTACCGGAACCTCCGCACTCGGGGCAGACCGACTGGAACGTGCCGGCACCGAACAGGAAGGACAGGTCGACGTCGATGTGGCCGCGACCGCCGCAGCTCGGACAGGTATGTGCATGCTCGGACGAAACAGAACCCGAGCCTCCGCAGTGACCACAGGTATCGAAGCGCGTATAGCGAACGGTCTTGCGGGCACCGCCCTTGGCCTCCTTGGCGTCGAGCTTAATATCGACGACCACGTTGGCGCCGTTCTCGGGATTATAGGCAGCCTGTCCACGACGCTGCTGGCCCCAGGCGCCACCAAAGGGAAAGCCGCCCTCAAAAGGATTGCCATAACCCGTGCTGCCGGCGTAGCTGCCACCATAGGGCGAAGCCGTAGGAGCACCGGCAAAGGGATTGCCAGAACGCATGGCGTCGTAGCGCGCACGTTTTTGCTCATCCGAAAGCACGGCGTAGGCCTCGGAAACCTCTTTAAACTTTTCCTCGGCATCCGGCTCTTTGTTGACGTCCGGATGGAGCTTGCGGGCCTTTTGCTGGAAGGCCTTTTGAATATCACGCGAGGTGGCGTCCTTGGAGACACCCAAAATCTCGTAGTAATCTTTTTCGTTCATCGTCGCCATGCGCGGCAACCTCCTGCTCACAGCAGCGTATATATTCCGGTAATTCTACCCGAGCGGCCTAAGCTAGATCCCAAAACAGCTCGAACAGAACATTTCCATCGAGCCAGCCCAGGTGTGTCGGCGCCAGACGAGCTCGAACATGGCCCGCGACGACATCTGCCGAAGTGAAGGGTCCCTCATGGACTCCGAGCGTCTCGGGCACCCAAGTGGCAAGACCCAATTCGAGCGCGCGATCGCAGGCAGCTGCCAGCTCATCGGCCGGGACGGCACGAGCCGCGCGAACCAAAAGGTCGGACGCGACACCGCGCGTCATGCGACAAGCAAGCATCAGGTCTTCGGCCGCGGCCTCGCGCTGCGAGAGATATTCGGCCTCGAACGCCGTCGCGTCATCGTCACGTTGCACCAGACGCACGCGGTACGAATCGCCTCGAGAAGACACGCCGGGGAACAAACCTGCAAGACGATCGAAATCCTCGGCATCGAGCATGCCCGCGGCAGAGCGACCCAGGCCCAAATAGCCCTGGCCGGTCCAGTAGGCAATGTTATGGGCGCATTCATGTCCGTCGAGCGCATAGCTTGCCACGTCATACGGGTGATAGCCGGCCGCACCCAGACGCTCACGCGCCACATCCATGCACGAAGCTTGAAAATCCTCGTCGGGCTCGACCGACTCGTCGCGGCACGCCATGCGATAAAGGGGAGTCCCCTCCTCAAGCGTGAGCGGGTAGACCGACACATGATGCGGAGCCGCCGCCAGCACGCCATCGAGCGTGCGCCTCCAACTCGCTGCGGTCTGCCCAGGAAGTCCGCACATAAGGTCGCACGACACGTCAAGCCCAGCGTTCTTGACTGTCGCGATGGCGGCAAGCGCCCGATCGGCATCGTGAATACGGCCGATAGCGGTAAGTTCGATGTTATCGAGCGTTTGCACGCCCAGAGAGACGCGTGTGACACCAACCTTGGCAAGCGCAGCGGCAAGCTCGGCGGTCAGCGACTCGGGATTGGCCTCGCAGGTAAACTCAACGGGGGCGCACCACGCACGAATACGCCGCGCCAGCTCCACCAGGCGCTTCCCCGCCAGCGACGGCGTACCACCGCCAACATAGACGGTGCGGATCTGTTCAAGGGCCCCAGCCTTGCCAAAAGCATCGAGGCGCGCGAACAACTGCTCAAAATAGACATCGAGCGCAGCGCTCAGGTCGCACGGAGCAAAACTGCGCGAGTCAAAGTCGCAGTACCGGCACTTTTGGGCGCAAAACGGCACGTGCACGTACAGCGCGGTAACGGCCACCCTTAAGCCTCCAGCGGATGTGGAGGCACCGATTCGCCGGCGGCAAGGGCAGCCTCGCAGGCCACCACATCGCGCTCGATCTCATCAACCAGCGCCATAAACTCCTCGTAAGTGGAACAGCGCACCACATGGGCACGCCAAGCGGCGGCATGAGGCATGCCTTTTAAGTACCAGCTTGCGTACGTGCGGGCACGCGACATGAGCGGCAGGAGCTCATGCGTCAGCGTTAGGTGCTCACGCAGGGCGTCCAGGCGCTCGACGGAGCTGCGTGCCGGCACCGGTATGCCATCGAGCGCAAGGGCGCGAGCATCACCAAAAACCCAGGGGTTTCCGTAGATGCCGCGTGCGATAAACACCGCGCTGGCACCCGAGCTGCGCAGATGCTCTGCGGCATCCTCGGCGCAGAACACATCGCCCGAACCGATAACGGGAATCTCGACGGCGTCGGCCACCTCATCGACGACCGACCAATCGGCCTGGCCCGTGTAGAGCTGCGTAGCGCAACGACCATGCACGGCGACTGCGGCGGCACCGGCGCCTTCGAGCATCTGGGCAAACGTCGCGGCATTACGGTCCTCGGCATAAAAGCCCTTGCGGATCTTTACAGTCACGGGCACGTGCGCCGCACCCACCGTGGCCTCGACGATCTTCTCCGCCAGGTCAGGCGTGCGCATGAGCGCCGAGCCCTCGCCCTTGGTAACGACCTTACGGGCAGGACAGGCCATGTTGATATCGATGAGCGACAGGCGATCGCCCACACGCTCCTCGACGGCGGCGACGGCACTCGCAAACTGCTTGGGCTTGGAGCCAAAGAGCTGCACGCAAATCTGCTGCTCCTCGTCGGCCGGTAGCACCAGGCGCCAGGTCTTGTTGCTGGCATAGGCAAGGCCCGCCACGCTCACCATCTCGCTATAGGCGAGATTGGCACCGCGGCGGCGGCACATGATGCGATAAGCGGGATCGGTTACGCCCGCCATGGGAGCCATAAGGAACGGCTGCTCGGCATAGGCGCCCAGCAGCCGCTTGCTGTATTCGGAAAGCGCCATAGACCTACTCGTCCACCTTGAGGATCGCCATAAAGGCCTCCTGCGGGACCTCGACCGAGCCGATGGCCTTCATGCGCTTCTTGCCCTCTTTCTGCTTCTCGAGCAACTTGCGCTTACGCGAGATATCGCCGCCGTAGCACTTAGCAAGAACGTCCTTGCGACGCGCTTTGACGGTAGAACGGGCGATGATCTTGTTGCCGATAGCACCCTGGATGGGCACCTCGAACAGCTGGCGCGGAATAATCTCCTTGAGCTTGTCGCACAGGCCGCGGGCCAGACCGTAGGCCTTGTCCTTGTGGACGATAAACGACAGCGCGTCCACCTCGTCGCCCGAAAGCAAGATATCGAGCTTCACAAGCTCGGATGGACGGTACTCGTTGAACTCGTAGTCGAGCGAGGCATAGCCCTTGGTACGGCTCTTGAGCTGGTCAAAGAAGTCCAAGATGAGCTCGGCGAGCGGCATATCGAAGCGCATCTCGACCGATTTGCTCGTCAGGTGGATCATGTCGGTCGTAACGCCGCGGTGCTCGATGGCGAGCTGCATGACGGCACCCGTGTACTCAGGCGGGCAGATGATCTTTGCCTTGAGGTAGGGTTCCTCGATACGCTCGATGCGCGTGGCCTCGGGCAGATCCTGCGGGCTGCGGACATCAATCATCTCGCCGTCAGTCTTGTAGACGTGATAGTCGACCGAGGGACTCGTGGCAATGAGGTCCAGGTTGAACTCGCGCTCCAGGCGTTCCTTGACGACTTCCATGTGCAGCAGGCCCAGGAAGCCCACGCGGAAGCCAAAGCCGAGCGCCACCGAGGTCTCGGGCTCCCACACCAACGACGGGTCGTTGACGTGCAGCTTATCGAGCGCGTCACGCAGGTTCTCGTAGTCCTTGTTATCGATCGGGAACAGTCCCGTATAGACCATGGGCTTGGCCTCGCGGTAACCGGGAAGCGGCTCGGGGCAGGGATTCGACGCCCACGTGAGGGTATCGCCCACGCGAACGGCCTCGGGGTCCTTCAGGCCCGTGACCACGTATCCGACCTCACCGACCGTCAGCGCGTCGACCGGGGTCTCGGCGGGACGCTTGACGCCCACGCCATCGACCAAAAAGTCGCCCTTGGCCTGCATCATGCGCAGGGTATCGCCCTTTTTGATGGAGCCGTCAAAGACACGCACCGTGGCGACGACGCCACGATACTCGTCGAAGTACGAATCCAGGATGAGTGCCTTGAGCGGCGCATTCGCATCGCCCTTGGGCGGAGAGATCAAAAAGACAATGGACTCCAGCAGATCGTGGATGCCCTCGCCGGTCTTGCCCGATACGCATACGGCATCGTCGGCAGGAATCGCCAGGTCATCCTCGATCTCGGTCTTAACCTCGTCGGGGTGTGCCGATGGCAGGTCGATCTTGTTGATAGCGGGCACGATATCCAGATTGGCGTTCATGGCGAGCGTCGCGTTGGAGACGGTCTGCGCCTCGACGCCCTGCGTGGCGTCCACGACGAGCACCGCACCCTCACAGGCTGCCAGCGAGCGCGAGACCTCGTAGGTGAAGTCCACGTGGCCCGGCGTGTCGATCAGGTTGAACTGATACGTCTCGCCATCGTCGGCGTCATAGGACACGCGAACGGCATTGGACTTGATCGTGATGCCGCGCTCGCGCTCGATATCCATGGTGTCGAGCAGCTGCGACTCCATGTCGCGTTCGTCGACGGTATGGGTGAGCTCGAGGATGCGATCGCTGATCGTGGACTTGCCATGGTCGATGTGCGCAACGATTGAGAAGTTGCGGATGTGGGAAATGTCAATTGAAGTATTCATGCAGACTATCTTACCCGAGCGGTACAAAAAATGGAGCCTGTTCCATAAAACAGGCTCCATTTATGCGCGTAATCTGTGTGGTGTGAAATTTACAACTTAGGCGTTGATGCTGTTCACGAGCTTGGCAAGACCGGACTTGCGGTTGGAAGCCTGGTTCTTGTGGATAACATGCTTGGCAGCAGCCATGTCGAGACGCTTGGTGACGGTCTTGAGGGCAGCCTGAGCCTTCTCGGCGTCGCCCTCGGCGACGGCGGACTGGACGTGCTTGGTCAGCGTCTTGAGCTCGGACTTGACAGCCTTGTTACGCATGCGAGCTGCCTCATTGGTGCGGATACGCTTCTTCTGAGACTTGATGTTTGCCACTTCTGGAGTTCCTTTCGAGTTCCTTGCAAAAAATGTATGACACCTCTGAGACACGGTGAGGTCATGCAAGCGCCTACTATAGCACGCTCCCCCTCAAAGGGATAGAACGAATTTGTCAAATAGGCAGGTATCATCACGATTTTCTCAAGATGTTCGTAATCCAGAGCAAAAGCGCGGTCTGAGAATCGGCCGAACCCTTGAGCGCGAGCTCCACATCGACCGCACCCTCGAGCGCTGCGACGAGCTCTGCCATCGAAAAGCGACGCGCCCAGGTCAGGTGATTCTTGACCTGCCAGGACTGGAGCTTGAGCGTTGCGGCCAGCTCACGACCCTGTCCGCGCGCATCGAGCGCCTTGGCAACGATAAGCTCGCGGATGCGGCCGCACAGCAATGTGTACGTCCACACGTAGCTCTTGGCGGGCAGTAGATTGAAGAGCTCGAGCGAGCGGCGCATGTCACGGGCCGAGACTGCATTGAGAAAGTCCCAGGGCTGAACCTCGGCCGTACGAACAATCCAGCGCTCAACGTCGGCAAGCTCAATCTGGGGCGCCTCGACCATCTGGGCAAGCTTAGCCAAGTCGTTATCGAGCATGCGAGTGTTTTCACCCGAACGCGAGACGAGTTCCTCGGCGGCCGTCGTCGAGATCGACTTGCCATGCTGCGTCGCCATCTGCTGAACGCGGCGCGGTAGCTCCCAGCGCTTGGTACCGGAGCAATCGATCACGGCCTTCTTGTCGATCTTGGCGATCGCCTTATACAGGCGCGTGTTCTTGGCAAGCGAGTCGGCGATGATGAGGCAGACCGTTGTGGGGCTGGGACTTGCGAGGTACTCGACGAGCGGCTCCGAGACCGCCTTAGCGAGCTTTGAGCAGCCATCAAGGATTACCAGGCGAAACTCGCTGCCCATCGGAAAGGTGTTAAGCGATCCGATAATGGACTCGATATCGGGGTCCTTAGTCATGTCGCGCTCGTCGAGGTTAAACTCGACCATACCCGACTTTTCCAGACGCGCTTTCATACGCGAGACGGCGTGATCGCGCTTGACTCCGTCGGTACCGACGATCAGATATGCCGGCAGCAGACCGGTTTCGGACATTGCGCTCCCCTCCCGCAGGCCTTCGTATTCGTTCCGTGCCATTCTAGCCCAGGGGCCCACCACACGCCAACGACGTCGTCACGGTCGCTGGCATCGCATCGCAAAGCCATTCGCAGTCGGCATGACGGTAATGTCGCCGTGTTCGATGGTGCACGCGAACACACCACCCGCTTCCTTCACGGCATCGATGCAGACATCGGACGGATGGCCGTATCGATTCCCTTCGCCCGCGCTCGCGAGGGAAAGCTCGGGCTTCAGGACGTCCAGCAACTCACCATCGACTGAAACCTTGGAGCCGTGATGCCCAAGTTTAAGGACATCAATATCCCCCACCTCCTGCACGAATTCCCGTTCTTGGTCGAGCTCGGCATCACCGGTGAGGAGTATGCGCAGGCTCTTGCCTTCCTGAACATAAGAGAGCAGCAGGACAAGCGAGTCCTCATTTCCCTCGCCATCCACGGACTCGAATGGCCACATCACGCGGGCGCAAAATGAGCCGATGTCGACCGTATCCCCACAGCGCACCTGCCGATACTCCACGCCAGATCGGTTCAATACCTCAACAGGAGCATCCTCCAGCGCATCCGCCGCCACGGCAATCGTTCCGACCGAAAACTGTTCGAGCACGGCAGGCAGACCACCCCAGTGATCCTCATCCCAATGCGTCACAAAGACGGCATCGATATGGTGCACGTTATTGCGAACCAACGCCGCCACCACGCGCTCGTCGAGCCCGCAGTCGACGAGCGCTACTGAGCCGCCCTGGCGGATAAGAATCGCATCGGCCTGGCCCACATCGAGCACCGTCACCGAAGGCGGAGCGAATCGATCCCAGTAGACGTACGGAATCGCAGCCAAGAGCACCAGGCATGAAAGCCCCACCGCCATAGGACGTACACGGGGACGCGGCCACCAGACCAGCAGAACCGCCAGCAAACACGGCACTAGGTAAATCCACATGCTATCGGGCGGCACACTCACAGATGCACCCGGCACAGCGGCAAACAGCTGCTCGAAGAACAGTGCGCAACGGGCGGCAACCATGGGCACAACGAGCGCCCAAATCCGCAACGGTTCCACGAGCGAAAAGGGAACCAGCACGATCGACACAGCGAGCAGTACGCTCACCACCGGACCGATGACTGCATTTGCCAGCGGAGCAATGAGCGAGAACGTACCGAAGGCGGGAATGGTAATGCGAAGTGTCGCCAGTTGAGAGCACAGCGTGACGGAAAGCATGCTGGCAACGCCCGATGGCACACCCAGCTCACCCAAAGCGTAAGTCGCATAGGGGCAAAAGCACAGAATGGCTAAGACGCTGGCACATGAAAGCTGAAAGCCCATCTCGAACAGCACCGTCGGTCGCAGTAGCACAAAGATGGACATGGTTACGAAGAGTGCCGATGCGCCGTGCCGGCGACGCCCCGCGACGTTTACAACAAGCGTAGCGAACACCATGCAGCACGCGCGCACGGCCGAGGGAGACGCGCCCGTAAAGGCAGCGTAGACCACAAGCGTTATCGCCAATATCGCCCGCTGAAGACCACGTGAGCACCGAGTCTTTTGCAATACACCCTCGATTACAAACCCCACGATAGCCAAATGGCTGCCCGAGACGGCGATAAGATGCGCCGTTCCCGTCACCGAAAACCAATCGCCCGCCGGCTGGGCGCGCAGCTCGGCCGAACGACCGCAGACGACACCGGCTATGAGCGCACGCGCCGGGTCGGTCGCAGGCGCAATGGACGCAAGCAGCTCATTTCGCAGCCGAAGCAGCGGCCCCGGAGAGCCCTCATCGACCGACAAAATCCGAACGGCTTTAACCTTGCGCACCTCGCCTCGGAGCACGCGCGATCGTCCATATGCATCGTTCTCAAAACGTGAAACGCGACCGATAACACACACGTGCGCCCCGACCTTGAGCTCGCGGTCACACGTTAGGCGAACCGTTGCCAAGTTCTTACCGTCCGCGCGTGCCTCGCAGGTATAGGAATACACGTCGTCGTTTATGGATGGATCACCCTGCACGACAAACTCGAGGCTGCTTGCCGCTCGACCGTCGAGCGCCTTCGAGGCGCCTAGCGTGCCCACAGCCCACCACGCCGAGACGACCGCTCCCGCCACGAGACCGACGGACGCGGCATACAGCCACCGCTTCCAAGGGGCAAGCCGCGCACAAGATTGAGCCAGCACAACGAATACCGCCGCCGCAACGGGAATGGCCCATAGCAGCCCGACCGCCGGCGCCTGCTCCCTCAGCAGCGCATCAGCGGCCACGTTGAGCACCAAGGCGCAGCTCATGCACATGCCGGCACACAGGGCCATCGTCCACGGCATCAGGGGCCGCGGAGGCATCACATGTTCGCGCTCGGTCGCACTCATACGCAGATGCAATCTTTGATTTTGGCAAGCTTCTTCTCGCCGATTCCCGACACACGCATCAGATCGTCAACCGAGGCAAAAGCACCGTTCTTTGTCCGCTCATCGATAATCGACTGGGCCATGGAGGGACCGATGCCCGAGAGCGTCTGTAGCTCTGCCGCGCTTGCCGTATTGATGTTGACTAGGCCTGTTGCGCCACTCACGCCCGATGATGCGGAAGCCCCACCATCAACACCGGCTTCCGCAATGGACGCCTGCTGCTCCCCTACCGTTGGAACGTGGATTTTTTGTCCATCAGTGACCTTAGATGCCCGATTGAGCCCCGTAACGTCTGCCTCGGGCGCCAGCCCGCCGGCGGCATCAATCGCCTGAGCCACCCGCGCGCCGTCCTTGAGACGATATACGCCGGGCGACACAACGGCGCCATCGACATCGACATAGACCTCTGCCGCGGCAGAAGCCTTAGTCGAAGAACCTTCGGATGTCTTTCCGCTCGAGGCATCACCGGATCCCGGCTCCACCAACGAGCCCGAACCGTCAGTGCGCTCAAACGACACACCGCCGGCACCGCCGCCAAGGTTCTCCATCGCCAAGCCGCTCGCCATCGCAATGACGACCAGTATCGCCATCACCACTGCCTTATGACCGAGCAGCTTGTCCGCCAAGCGGTCCATCCGTTTGACCCGTTCGTGTTGTTCGCGCTGCGCCATAGCAAAACCTCCCAACACCATCGTGTCAGGAAAGGAGCCCTGCAACAGCCACGCTCCAAAACCGGTTTTAGCGGTCAAACCAAAAACCGACCAAAACCTTGCACAAATTTGTCCATTTATTCAGGCACACGTCAGCAAATGAACACTTAGCCGCAAAATACCCAGATAGCAAAAGACCGACGATGCAGGCGCATCGTCGGTCTATGCACAAAATTACTCGTGATCTTGGTAAATCTCACGCGGAGCAAACTCCGAATGTTTGCGTTTTAAGGTCTTAGGGGCCTTATACGTGTTGCTCTCGAAGTCGATATACTCGGTCTGCTTGAGCAGGCGCTCGATCATCTCCTCGTGATCGAACAACTCCCAGGCCTCATGCACGGCATCGAGTTTGGCGTGCGTCTCGGGGCGGCGCGGCATAAAGAGCGTGCAGCAGTCGGGAGCGGCCTCGGTCGAGATATCGAAGGTACCGATCTCTTCGGCACGCGCGATGATCTCCTGCTTGTCCGAACCGATGAGAGGACGGAACACGGGGATCTTCACGGCCTCGTTAACGGCCATGATATTCTCAAGCGTTTGGGAGGCAACCTGTCCAAGCGATTCGCCCGTCACGATAGCCTTGGCGCCCTCGATGTGTGCAATGCGCTCGGCAACCGAATACATAATGCGGCGATACATGATCACGCGCAGGTTGCTGGGACAGGTGACCGAAATCTCACGCTGGCAGTCGCCAAACGGCACCACGTACAGGCGGCCGATCTGGACACCCGGCTCAAGCGCACGGATGATGTCCTGCACCAAATACTCGCTCGTATCGGGCGTCTGCGGACGACCGGAGAAATGTACCGGCACGCACACCGCGCCGCGACGCGCGAGCATCCAGGTCGCCACCGGAGAATCGATACCCGACGACAACAGCGTCACGACCTTGCCGGCAGAACCCACCGGCAGACCGCCCACGCCACGCTCGGAGCGCGCATACACGTAGACGCTACCCTGGACCACCAGTACGTGCACCATCGCATCGGGGTCGTGCATTTGAACCTTTTTATCGGGGAAGGCCTCGCACAGTACCTCGCCCACCTGACGATTGATATCAATCGAGGTGAGCTCATAGTCGGTATTGGAACGCTTGGCGTGCACCTTAAACGAATCAAAGGAACCAAACTCGCGCAGCGCCTTCACGGCGGCGGCGCAGTACTCCTGCGGGTCGCGGTTGGTGTGATACGCCAAAGATACACGAGCAACGCCGGGAACAGTGCGAATGACACGCGCCGCCTCGTCGGCCTGATGCTCGTTAAAGGTCACGAGGATATAACCGGAAATTCGAGACACGGCATTCACGGAAAAGGCGGCCAAGGCCGCCTTGATGTTATCCATGAGGATATGCTCAAAATGTGCGCGGTTCTTGCCCTTCAGTCCAACCTCGTGATAGTGGACCAGGCAGACGCGAGCCGCCACTTAGGCTTCAGCAACCTTGTGGCCGAGCGCCTTCTCGTAACGGGCCTCGTCATAAGAGATGTCGCCGTCGACAATCTCGTCCATGGCCATCGAGATGGTATCGGCACCGGAAAGCCCGATGGTGATGTCATCGACATCCTGGACGGCAAGCACACGGTTGTGCTGGCCACGCAGCATGCTATTGATGTCGCAGGCGCGCTTGGAGGCAAGCGAAGCGAGCAGGAAGCGGTTGTGATCGGTCTTCTCCAGAAGATCGTCAATGCAAGGCTTTACAACGGACACGGACCTCAGATCCTTTCATGCATATCGAGAACGCGAACGAGCTCATCGGTCGCGCGGTCGAGATCGTCATTAACCACGACGTCGTCGTAGCGGTCGGCAAGGGCAAGCTCATCGGCGGCGTTTGCCATACGCAGCTCGATTGTCTCGGGCGTCTCGGTACCGCGACCGACTAGACGCTCACGGAGCACCTCAAGCGAAGGTGGCTTGATAAAGATCAGCACGGCCTCGGGGAAACGCTCCTTCACCTGCAGGGCGCCCTGGACATCGATCTCCAAAATCAGAGACGCGCCCGAGGCGAGCTTGGATGTGACCTCGCTCACCAACGTGCCGTAGCAGTTACCGTGGACCTCAGCCCACTCAACAAACTCACCGTTTGCCACGCGGCGGTCGAACTCCTCGCGCGTCAGAAAAAAGTAGTTGACGCCGTCGACCTCACCTTTGCGTGGTGCTCGCGTGGTAGCCGAAACCGTCAGGCCCAGGTTCGAGCGGCGCTCGCGCACACGAGTGACGAGCGTACCCTTCCCTGCGCCTGACGGTCCAGAAATCACAAAGAGCTTGGAATCCTGAGCGCTCACTTATTTGGTCAGCTGCTCGAGGAGCTGCTCGCGCTGACGGACGCCGAGGCCCTGGACGCGACGGGTAGCGGAGATACCGAGCTCCTCCATGATCTTGGCGGCCTTGGCCTTGCCATAACCAGGGAGAGACTCGATGAGGGTGGAAACCTTCATGCGGGAAGCGATGGGGTCATCGGAGTTGAGCACGGACTCGAGGGACTTCTCACCCTTCTTGATCTGCTCGCGAAGCTCAGCGCGGGCGTGACGTGCGGCAGCAGCCTTCTCAAGAGCCTGCTTGCGCTGCTCATCGGTAAGCTGAGGGAGTGCCATTCGAACCTCCAAATAGTTGGGTTATGTCTGATTCAATAATTGGCATTTTAGCACGTAGAACGTACAAAATGCCCAATCGCGGCTCCATAGGTTAGACGATACCCGCAAAAAGTGCAATATACTGCGCCCAAAGTTAAGCCCCTGACCTGCGATTCCACACAAAGGATGGGAAAGTTTACGCAGGCACAGGGGCTATTTTGTGCTAATGAGACCCAAAAGTGGTGACTTAGGGGAATCTTTTACGCGACGTTTTCGACCAGCTCGGCGACGATGGCGTCAAAGGCGGCAACCGGATCGTCGGCGCCGGTGATGGGACGGCCCACCACAATGTGGCTTGCGCCGCGCTCGATAGCCTGGGAAGGCGTCGCCACGCGGGACTGATCACCAAGGGCGGCACCCACCGGACGCACGCCTGGAGTCACGATCAGGGCATCAGGACCCAGCAGCTCACGCATGTCGTGAGCCTCCATCGGCGAGCACACGATGCCATCGATGCCACTGGCCTGAGCGAGCTTTGCCAGGCGGGCGGCCTCCTCAGCCACGGGCGACTCGACGCCGATCTCGCTCAAGGCATCCTGATTCATGCTCGTGAGCACGGTGATGGCGACGAGCTTGGCGCGGTCCTCGCGCGCCTCCTCGGCACCCTCGCGGCAGGCAGCGAGCATGGCGCCCGAACCCAAGCCGTGAACCGAGAGCAGGTCGGCACCGGCAAGCGAGGCCGAACGGGCGGCACCGCGAACCTGATGCGGAATGTCATGGAACTTAAGGTCAAGGAAGACCTTAAAGCCCAGGTCCTTAAAGGTCTTGACGATCTCGGGGCCCTCAGCGTAATAGAGCGTCATACCAACCTTAAGCCAGGCGGCATGGCCCGAAAGCTCGTGGGCGAGCTCGAGCGCACGCTCACGATCGCAGTCGAGGGCGACGATTACGCGGTCGCGGGCATCGGTCTCTAGCATTCGAAAGCACCTACCAGCTCGTTGATGTCCTTTACGCCCTGGGACTCGGCCCAGGCCTCGAGCTCATGCGCGATCTTGAGCGAAGCGCACGGATCGACGAAGTTGGCCATGCCGACCGACACGCAGGTGGCGCCGGCCAGGATAAACTCAGCCGCATCCTCGCCGGTCATGACACCGCCGACACCGTTGATGGGGATATCGACGGCCTGGGCAACCTCCCAGACCATGCGCACGGCGATGTGGTGGCACAGCGGGCCCGAAAGGCCGCCCTTGGGCTTGGCCACACGGGACTTGCGGGTATGGACGTCGATGGCCATGCCCTGGATGGAGTTAATGACCGAAAGGCCGTCGGCGCCGGCGGCCTCGAGAGCCTTGGCGATCTCAGCGACGTTAACCGGAGCCATCTTTACGAACAGCGGCTTATCGGTCACCTTACGGCAGGCAGCCATAACGGCGGATGCGCCCTCGGGCGAGGAGCCCATGGCGGCACCGCCGGCGGCAATATTGGGGCAGCTGACGTTGATCTCGTAGCCGGCAGCCCAGGGGCACAGCTCGACATACATCTCGAGCGCGCGGACAAACTCCTCGACGGAGTGACCGGCGACCTGACAGATGACCTGACAACCGTCCTTGGAGAGCTGCTCGAGCCACGGACCGGACTCGCGGGCAAAATCGGCCACGCCGGGGTTCTGAAGGCCCACGGAGTTAATCATACCGCCGGGAATCTCGGCCATGCGGGGCGCGGGGTTGCCGGGCCAGGGCTCGGCAGCGCAACCCTTGGTGGTGATGGCGCCCAGCTGGGAAACATCAAAGAAGTTCTGGAACTGCCAACCGTAGCCAAAGGTACCGGCTGCGGTGTTGATGGGGTTCTGCATCTTGACGCCGCCGAAATCGACGGCCATGTTCACGGTACCCACTAGAAGACCACCACCTTGGAAGCATCGAACACGGGGCCGCACATGCAGGCGCCCTTCATACCGTCGACCGTCTCTACATTGCAGGTGTTGCAGGCGCCAAAGCCACAGCTCATCATGCGCTCAAGCGACACCTCGCAGTACGCACCGGCCTCAGCGGCAGCGGCGGCGACTTTCTTCATCATGACAGCGGGACCGCAGCTGGCGACGTAGTCGTAGCCGCCCTCGCCGAGCAGCTCGGCTGCCGGGTCGGTGCAAAAACCGTGCGTGCCCAGCGAGCCGTCGTCGGTGCAAACGTTGACCGTGGCGCCCAGCGCGCGGAACTCATCGATGCCCACAGCCTTGGAAGCGGTGCCAAAGCCCAGACACACGTCGACATCCACGCCCTGCTCGGCAAGCTTGCCGGCGAGGCAGAGCACGGGCGGAACGCCGATGCCGCCCGCCACGAGCAGCGCCTTCCTAGTGCCCTCGGGAACAAGCCAGCCGCGGCCGCCAGGGCCCAACAGGTTGGACTTGGAGCCGGGGCACATCTGCGACAGACGACGGGTGTCGTCACCCACGACGGCGTACCACAGCTCGACGGTGCCGGCCTGAGCGTCGGCGCGATAGAAGCTCAGGGGCACGCGAAGCAGCGAGGACGCATCGCCGGGCACGGCGATGTTCACAAACTGACCGGGCTTGAGCGCACTTGCAAGCTTGGGGGCCGAGATGACGAGCGAGAAGATGCCGTCGGCGATCTCCCGGTTCGATACGACCTCAAAGTCGTGCATGCGTGCAGTGGAAGGTGTGGGCATAGACGCTCCAATCCCCCATGCGGTTGCATGGTTCAGGCGAACAGAAAGCGCGGCACCGCAAGGGCACCGCGCACAAAAGCGATAAGGCTATGCTAGCAGATGCAGCCGTCGGCGAGCGTCTGCTTGCCGCCGACAAATACATCGGTGGCACGACCGGTGAGCGTGCGGCCGGCAAAACCGGAGTTCTCGGCGCGCGACTCGTAGCCGTCCTCGCCGACCGTCCAGGTGGCGGACGCGTCGAACACGGTCAGGTCGGCAACAGAGCCCGCCTTGACCTGAACCTGGTCGAGGCCCAGGATCTCACGCGGCTTGATGGCCATGAGCTCGACCATACGGCCCATGCTCATCTTGCCCGTGTTGACCAGCTCGGTGAGCACGAGCGACAGCGAGGTCTCGAGACCGATCATGCCAAAGGGCGCAAGCTCGAACTCGCGGGCCTTCTCCCACGGGGTGTGGGGAGCGTGATCGGTGACGATAGCGTCGACGGTGCCGTCGATGACGCCCTGACGGATGGCCTCGGCGTCCTCGTCGGTGCGCAGCGGCGGATTGACCTTGAGCGAGGTGTTGTAGGTCTCGTCCAAGTCGTTCTCGGTCAGAAACATGTGGTGCGGGGTGGCCTCGCAGGTCACCTGGACGCCAGCGGCCTTACCGGCACGCACGAGCTCGAGACCGTGAGCGGTGGAGATGTGCTGGATGTGCAGCTTGGCACCGGTCAGCTTGGCGATCTCGATGTCGCGGGCGATCTGGAGCTCCTCGCCGGCAGCCGGCCAGCCCTCGAGAGCCAGACGGGTCGAGACCTTGCCCTCGTTGATCTGGCCGTGGCCGACCAGGTCCTCGTCCTGGCAATGGCTCATAAAGACCTTGCCGAACATCTTGCCGTAGTCCATGCAGCGACGGAGCATACCCGCGCCCTGCACGCCGCGACCGTCGTCGGTGAAGGCGACGGCGCCGCGGGCGACCATATCGCCCATCTCGGACATGGCCTCGCCCTTAAGACCGCGGGTCATGGCGCCCGACGGATAGACGCGGCAGTGACCGACCTCGGCAGCGCGGGACTTGACGAACTCCACGACGGTGCCGTTATCGGTGACGGGATCGGTGTTGGGCATGGCGCACACGCCGGTAAAGCCGCCCTTGGCAGCTGCGCGGGTGCCGCTCTCGATGTCCTCTTTGACCTCGTAGCCGGGCTCGCGAAGGTGAACGTGCATATCCACCAGGCCAGGGACGAGGTACTTGCCGGAAAGGTCGCGGACCTCGGCTCCCTCGACGGCGAGATTCTCGCCGACCTCGGCGATCTTGTCGCCGTCAATCAGGACGTCAACGACACCGTCAAGCTCGACGGACGGGTCGACGACGTGGGCATTCTTAAGAAGCAAGGCCATTATCGGCACCTCCAAGCAGCAGATACAGGATAGCCATACGCACGCAGATACCGGCGTAGACCTGCTCCAGGATGACGGAGCGTTGCGGGTGGTCGGCCATATAGGAGTCGAACTCGACGCCGCGGTTGATGGGGCCCGGGTGGCAGATGATCGCATCGGGCTTCATGAGATTCTCGCGGTCCTTGGTCAGACCGAAGAGCTTGTGGTACTCACGAATGGTCGGGAACGGGGCACCCTCGAGGCGCTCCTGCTGCACGCGCAGCATGTAGACGACGTCCAGCTCGGGCAGGACGGAATCGAGGTCGCTCGTCACGTGGTCGCAGCCCAGGACCTCGGGCGCCGGCGGCAACAGCGTGCCGGGGGCGACGGCGTAGGTCTCGCAGCCCATGATCTTAAGGGCGGGAATCAGCGAGCCGCAGACACGGGAGTGCGCGATATCGCCGACGACAGCGACCTTCAGATCGTGGAAGTCACCCTTGTGCTCCCAGATGGTGTACAGGTCGAGCAGGGCCTGCGTGGGATGGTTGTGCTTGCCGTCGCCGGCGCAGATGACGCTCGCGGGCGAGTTCTGCGTGACGATGTAGGGAGCGCCGGCGTGCTTGTCGCGCACGACGATGCAGTCGATCTTATAGGCGTTGAGGGTCTCGACGGTGTCGACGAGGCTCTCGCCCTTGACCGTGGAGGTCGAGGAGCCGCCAAAGTTGAGGCTGTCGGCCGAAAGACGCTTCTCGGCGAGCTCGAAAGAGCTGCGGGTGCGCGTCGAGGGCTCGTTGAACATGTTGACGATGGTCTTACCCTTGAGCGTGGGGACCTTCTTGATCGCACGCTCGTTGACCTCGGAGAACGCCTTGGCGGTCTCGAGGATGAGCTTGATGTCCTCTTCGGAGTACTCGGTAATGTCGATCAGGTGCTTATGGTTGAACGCCACGGTACTACTCACCTCCCAGCGGCGCAGAACCCACGTGGGAGCCCGGCGCGACGTCGTTAATCTCGACGGCGGTGTGGCCGTCGACTTCCTTCATATATAGGTGAACGTTCTCCTCATGCGACGAGGGAACGTTCTTGCCGACAAAGTCCGGCGAGATGGGGAGCTCGCGGTGGCCGCGGTCAACGAGGACTGCCAGCTCGATGCGACTCGGACGGCCCAGGTCCATGACGGCGTCGAGAGCGGCGCGGATGGTACGGCCCGTATACAGGATGTCGTCCACCAGCACGACGCGCTTGCCGTCGACGCTGAAGGGAATGTTGGTGGCGTGGATCGCGGGAGCGAAATTGGTCGCATAGTCATCGCGGTAGAAGCTGATGTCCAGGCTGCCGAGCGGAACTTCGACGCCCTCGATCTCCTTGATCTCCTCGGCGAGCTTCTTTGCCAGAAGGTCGCCGCGCGTGACGATGCCGACCAGAGCGAGGTCTTCACAGCCCTCGTTGCGCTCGAGAATCTCGTGCGCGATGCGGGTCATCGCTCGATTGACGGCGGTCTCGTCCATGATGACCGCCTTGGGGGAAGTCGTGCCCATCGATCTCCTTCCTCACATGTCTTGAATGCTGACACAGTCAAAAAAATAGATGCCCGACCGCTTAAAGCGGACCAGACACCCACAGGAAGGGCTGCTCTTTGGCAGCTATGTAATTCCATGTGGGTATCTCGTACCCCTTTAATGGTCAAGGGATAGTGTAGCCAACCTCGAGCTTAATTGCGAGCATTAATACAGAGCAATCCGTAAACGGAGCCCAATGCTCAATAAACCTATATATATTTGTGGGACGAGCTTGAAAACGCACGCACGAGCTGGCATAATCCCCTCTGCTGCACGCAAATCGGATCTACGTCCAGGGCCGTGGCGTGGGCACTATCGCCAAAAGAGGAATATCTCTGTGTAGATTGCGCACAGGGAGCTGCTTCTGTGCTATAGTTCAGGCTTGTTTGTTAACGCGACATGTTCGTTTGTCGCCCAAGGAGGGTCAGTTATGTCCAAAGTTTGCGAAGTTTGCGGTAAGCACCCCGTTGCCGGTCGCTCCATCAGCCACTCTCACCGCGTCACCAACCGTAAGTTCCGCCCCAACATCCAGCGCGTCTACGTCGTCGTCGATGGTCACCGTCGCAAGATGAACGTTTGCTCCACCTGCCTCAAGTCTGGCAAGGTTGCGCGCTCCTAAATAAGGTCTTACCAACAAGTACCTCGGACTCTCCGGGTCAAAGACCTCGCGTTCACATAGAACTTACCAAAGGAGCCCTCCCCTACGGAGGGTTCCTTTTTGCACTCATTGGGGACAGACTCACCCATTGGGGACAGACTTACATGAGTGCTTTCACACATTTGGGACAGACATAACGCGTGCCGGCAGCGGTTCGCCCCTGCCTCACGCTGCCTCATTCCAGCCTATGGTGGCCTTGGTCACGCTTGTAGCGCCGATACCGGTGATACGGGCAATTTGCTTGACCGTGAGATGCGCCCGCCTGAGCCTCAAAAGACAGGCATCGCGTTCGGGGCGTGGCAGAGCCTTGAGCAGCGCAGGATCTATGCTCGGCAGGACTTCGCGCGCAACGGAAAAGGCCTCCTCATCGGGGATCCGCCGGCGTGGAAGAACCTCCACTGACCAGATGCGCCCGGCAACTTCCTTGAGATGCTCGCAATAGCGACGGGAGCCTCCGACAATATCGAGCATAGGGGCCGCATCGCAGATGTCAAAGGGATCATAGCCCAGCTGATATGCCTTGTAGCTTGACCAACGGTACGCCTCGAGTGAGTTGATTGCGCCTTTCACCGGATTGAGATGGATATAGTCGAGCAGCTGCACTGCCTGCGTGTCCGACTCAACCGCGACCCGCGAATAGCGATTGTCAAACAGATGCCCCGTTCTCCCCGTTTTCCCATTGAAATATTTAGCATATGCCGTCAGTGCGCACTGCATTGCCTTTGAAAGGTTGTCACATGGGTCATCAACCATCAAATGAAAGTGATTGTCCATAAGGCACCAAGCCAACACCGCCACTTCATGGCGCGCGAACCTATCCGAGATATCCGATAAGAAACGATAACGGTCGGAGTCATCTTCAAAAATAATCTGTTTGGAATTACCACGGTCAAAGACATGGTAATAGCCGGTGATCGAAACGGCGCGGGCGCATCGGGGCATAATCTCTCCTTTCAAAACTGTTCAGGCAACACCTAAAAGGAGAGAAGCAACGCGAAATGCTGAGCCTGCAACCTATTTATATCCAATAAGCGGCAATAACAGGCCCAGAACGGCAAAATGGCAAAACGATGTCTGTCCCAAATGAGTGAAAGCACTCATGTAAGTCTGTCCCCAATAAGCGGGTAAGCGGGGAGATGCAGCGGGCAGATAGTTCTAGTTAAAACGCTTCATTTTATTGAAGCGTTTTAGTGTGCCTTTTAGAGGAATCTGGCCGTTCACCGAATTATTTCTTGCTATCATGCAAGGCGTAGGGTAAATCTCCGATCGCAAGGAGACACAAATGGTGAAAAAGTCACCGGAAAACACTACTCCCGCAATTGTGGACAACGTAGAGGCGCTTGAGGCTAAGCTCGCTCAGATGCGAGAGGCCCAGGCGCTTTTTGCTACGTACACGCAGGAGCAGGTCGACAAGATCTTCTATGAGGCCGCCATGGCCGCCAACAAGGCTCGTATCCCGTTGGCGAAGATGGCCATCGAGGAGACCGGCCGCGGCGTTCTTGAGGACAAGGTCATCAAGAACCACTACGCCGCAGAGTACATCTACAACGCTTACAAGAACACCAAGACCTGTGGTGTCCTGGAGCGCGACGAGGCTTACGGCATCACCAAGATCGCCGAGCCCATCGGCATCGTGGGCGCCGTCATCCCGACGACCAACCCCACCTCCACCGCAATCTTCAAGACGCTGATCAGCCTGAAGACCCGCAACGCCATCATCATCTCCCCGCACCCGGCTGCCGCCAAGTGCACCATCGCCGCCGCCAAGCTCGTGCTTGACGCCGCCGTCAAGGCCGGCGCCCCCGAGGGCATCATCGGCTGGGTCGATGTCCCCTCCATCGAGCTGACCAACATGGTCATGCGCGACGTCGACATCATCCTCGCCACCGGTGGCCCGGGTATGGTCAAGGCCGCCTACTCCTCGGGCAAGCCCGCCCTGGGCGTTGGCGCCGGTAACACCCCGGTCGTCATCGACGACACCGCCGACGTGCTGCTCGCCGTCAACTCCATCATCCACTCCAAGACCTTCGACAACGGCATGATCTGCGCTTCCGAGCAGTCCGTGACCGTCATCGACACCATCTATGACCAGGTTAAGGCCGAGTTCCAGAAGCGCGGCTGCTACTTCGTCAAGCAGGGTGCCGAGATGGAGGCCCTGCGTGCCGCCATGTTCAAGAACGGCGCCCTCGATCACCGCATCCCCGGCATGGCTGCCGCCAAGATCGCCGAGCTCGCCGGCATCGAGGTTCCCGCCAAGACCAAGATCCTGATCGCCGAGGTCACCTCCACCGACCCCGCCAAGGAGGAGTTCTCCCACGAGAAGCTCTCCCCGGTCCTGGCCATGTACCACGCCAAGGACTTCCAGGAGGCCGTCGACAAGGCCGAGCACCTGGTGCTCGCCGGTGGCCCGGGCCACACCGCCTCTCTGTACGTGCACCCCTCCCAGGCCGAGAAGATCAGCCTGTTCGAGCACGTCATGAAGGCCTGCCGTATCGTCATCAACACCCCGTCCTCGCACGGCGGCATCGGTGACCTGTACAACTTTGGCATGAAGCCGTCTCTGACCCTGGGCTGCGGCTCCTGGGGCGGCAACTCCGTCTCCGAGAACGTTGGGGTGAAGCACTTGATCAACGTTAAGACTGTGGCCGAGCGCCGTGAGAACATGCTGTGGTTCCGCGCTCCCGAGAAGGTCTACTTCAAGAAGGGTTCCACGCCCGTCGCCCTCGACGAGCTGGGCAACGTCATGGGCAAGAAGCGCGCCTTCATCGTCACCGACCAGTTCCTCTTCAAGAATGGCAACACCCGCGCCATCGAGGCCAAGCTCGACGAGATGGGCATCGCCCACGACTGCTTCTACGACGTCGAGCCCGATCCGTCGCTGCAGTGCGCACGTCGCGGCGCCAAGCAGATGGCTCTCTTTGAGCCGGACGTCATCATCGCCGTCGGCGGTGGCTCCGCTATGGACGCCGGCAAGATCATGTGGATGATGTACGAGCACCCCGAGTGCAAGTTTGAGGACATGGCCATGGACTTCATGGACATCCGCAAGCGTATCTTCACCTTCCCCGAGATGGGCAAGAAGGCCTACTTCGTCGCCGTCCCGACCTCCTCGGGTACCGGCTCCGAGTGCACGCCGTTCGCCATCATCACCGACAAGGAGACCGGCATCAAGTGGCCGCTCGCCGACTACGCGCTGCTCCCCAACATGGCTATCGTCGACGCCGACAACTGCATGACCGCCCCGCGCGGCCTGACCGCTGCCTCCGGCATCGACGTCATGACCCACGCCATCGAGTCCTACGTCTCCATCATGGCTTCCGACTACACCAAGGGCCTCTCCGAGCGCGCTGCCAAGCTCGTCTTCGAGAACCTGCCCTCCAGCTTCACGAACGGCGCCAAGGACCCGCATGCCCGCGAGGAGATGCACAACGCCTCCTGCATGGCCGGTATGGCCTTCGCCAACGCCTTCCTGGGCCTCAACCACTCCATGGCCCACAAGCTCGGCGCCTTCCATCACCTGCCCCACGGCCTCGCCAACGCCGTCATCCTGACCCGCGTCATGCGCTACAACGCTGCTGAGGCCCCCGTCAAGATGGGCACGTTCTCCCAGTATCCTTACCCCAACGCGCTGCACAACTACGCCGAGATGGCCAAGTACTGCGGCATCGAGGGCAAGGACGACAAGGAGGTCTTCGAGAACTTCATCACGAAGCTCGAGGAGCTCAAGGACTTTATCGGCGTCAAGAAGACCATCGCCGACTACGGTGTTGACGAGCAGTACTTCCTCGACACCCTCGACGAGATGACCGAGCAGGCATTCAACGACCAGTGCACCGGCGCTAACCCGCGCTACCCGCTCATGAGCGAGATCAAGGAGCTCTACCTGGACGCCTACTACGGCCGCGAGCCCCAGGATTACGCCGTCTGCTAGTTTTAGCACGGTTTTTAACGGCGGGGGTGCACGGGTGTTTCACACACCCCCGCCGTCGCTTCTATCGCATCGTTGAAAGGATGCAACCATGCTGCTACCCGATTCCAAGACCGAGCTCGTCCGCCGTGGCAACAAGGTCGTTTACGACCTGGGCGACAAGATTGTCAAGGTCTTTAACGAGACCAAGCCTGTCTCCGACGTGTTCAACGAGGCTTTGAATCTTGCCCGCATCAATGAGTGCGGCATCCGCAGCCCCAAGGCGCTCGAGGTTTCCCAGCTCGAGAACGCCAACGGCTGGGCGCTCGTGACCGAGAAGGTTCCGGGCACCACCCTTGCCGAGAAGATGACTGCCGAGCCCCAGCGCTTTGGTGAGTACCTCGAGATGTTCGTCGACCTCCAGATCGAGATCCACGGCTACACCTCCCCGCTGCTCAACCGTCAGCGCGACAAGTACGCCCGCATGATCGACAGCCTTGATCAGCTCAATGCCACCACGCGCTACAACCTTCAGGAGCGTCTGGACGGCATGACCAAGGAGTTCAAGGTCTGCCACGGCGACTTCAACCCCTCCAACGTCATCGTCGGCGACGACGGCCAGCTCTATGTGTGCGACTGGGCACACGCCACCCAGGGCTCCCCTGCTGCCGACGTTGCCACCACCTACCTGCTCTTTGCCCTCAACAGCAAGGATCAGGCTGAGGCCTACCTGGAGCTCTACTGCGACCGCGCCGACATGCCCATGCAGGTCGTGCGTCAGTGGACGAGCATCGTCGCCGCTTCCGAGCTCGCTCGTAAGCGCAACGTGAACGATGAGTTCCTGAAGAACTGGATCGACGTCGTCGATTATCAGTAATATCTGAGCGATTTATTTCGCATCGGAGGCACAAGGAAAACCCCGCAGCTCGCATGGGCTGTGGGGTTTTCCTTTTAGATATCGAGGATGCCACAAGATAAAAGGACGGCCCCGCATCTCCCCGATCTGAAGAAATGCGGGGCCGTCCCGTATATCGAACTACAAGCGAAATCGTCGATTAACGGCGTGCTGCCTTCACAAGCTCGGCGACCTTGGCGACGACCTCGTCGATCGCCACATCCTCGCGCTCACCCGTGGCACGGTCCTTGAGCTCAACGGTGCAATTCTTAAGGCCACGCTTACCCAGAACGACCTGATACGGGAAGCCCATAAGGTCGTTGTCGGCAAACTTAAAGCCGGGACGCTCGTCGCGGTCGTCGACGACAACCTCGATACCCTCGGCGCACAGGCCATCAACGATCTGCTCGCAGACGGTAGCGCACTCCTCCTTCTTGGGATCGAGCGGAATCACCGTGACCTCGAACGGGGCAACGGAAACCGGCCAGACGATGCCATGCTCGTCGTTGTGCTGCTCCACGACGGCAGCGAGCGAGCGGGACACACCAACGCCGTAGCAGCCCATGATGAGCGGCTTCTCCTTGCCGTCCTCGTCCATAAAGGTGGCACCCATGGCCTCGGAATACTTGGTGCCCAGCTGGAAGACCTGAGAGACCTCGATGCCGCGGGCAGCGGAGAGCGGCTTGCCGCAGTGCGGGCAGGGGTCGCCGGCGACAACGGTGACCAGATCGGCCCACTCGTCGACGGTAAAGTCGCGCTCGGGGCAGGCACCGGTAAAGTGATAGTCGACCTCGTTGGCGCCGCAGGCCCACTGCTTAGACTCACGCAGGCTCTCGTCACACACCAGGCGGATGCCCTCGGGCAAGTTAACCGGTCCGATAAAGCCCTTGTGCAGACCGTTCGCCTGAAGCTCCTCGTCGGTCATCATGCGATAGCCCTTGCCAAAGACATGCTCGGCCTTGCAATCATTGAGCTCGTGGTCGCCCGGAACAATGGCCACGACCGGCTTGCCCTCGGCGTCAATGAGAGCCAAGGACTTGCGTGTACCGTTCTCGGGGAAGCCGAAGAACTTTGCAACGGCCTCGATGGTGCCCATGCCCGGAGTCTCGACCTTGGTAAGCGTACCGTCACCAGGGCCCTCGGTCACGACGACCTTGGTGCTTGCCGCCTCGTCATCGGCAGCAAAGCCGCAATCGTCGCAGTAGACCAGCGAAGCCTCGCCAGCGTCGGCCAAAGCCATGTACTCAACGGAGGTATCGCCACCGATCTCACCAGAGTCGGCAACAACGGGCAGGGCCTTGATGTAGCAGCGCTCGCAGATGTTAGCGTAGGCCTGCTTCATCTTGTCGTACTCCTCCTGCAGGCTCTCCTGCGTGGCGGAGAAGCTGTAGGCGTCCTTCATGATGAACTCACGACCGCGCATCAGGCCAAAGCGGGGACGGAACTCGTCGCGGAACTTGTCCTGAATGTGGTAGAGGTTAACGGGCAGCTGCTTGTAGGAGCGCAGCTCATTGCGCACCAGGGCCGTGACGGTCTCCTCGTGCGTGGGGCCCAGCACGAACTCGCGACCATGACGGTCGTCAAAGCGCACGAGTTCCTTGCCATAGGCGTCGATGCGGCCGGACTCGCGCCATAGCTCAGCGTCGACCATAATGGGCATCATGAGTTCCTGGGCGCCGGCGGCGTCCATCTCGTCGCGCACGATGTTCTCGATCTTGCGGATCGAGCGCCAAGCAAGCGGCAGGTAGGAATACAGACCGGCGGCCTCCTTGCGGATCATGCCGGCACGGAGCAGCAGGCGGTGGCTGGCGAGCTCAGCGTCCGCCGGATCCTCTTTAAGCGTCGGCGCATAGAGCTTAGACATATACATTGCTCGGGTCATTTATTTCTCCTCAATAAGCTTGTCGACCTCTGCCATAAGCGCGTCGACAATTTGGTCCTCAGCTACTTTACCAATGATCTGGCCATGCGAAAAGAGCAAGGCCTGACCACGTCCGCAAGCAACGCCCAGGTCGGCATCAGAAGCCTCACCGGGGCCATTAACGGCACATCCCATAACGGCAATCGAAAGCGGCGCGGCATAGTTCTTAAGCCGCTCGGTTACTTCCTCGGCGATGGGAATCAGGTTAACCTGGCAGCGGGCGCACGTGGGGCACGAGACAATCTCGGGACCACGGCGACGCAGGCCCAGCGACTGCAAAATTCCCCAGGCAACCGGCGGCTCCTCAACCGGATCGGCTGTGAGCGACACACGCATGGTGTCGCCAATGCCTTCGGAAAGCAAGATACCCAAGCCTACAGAGCTCTTGATGGTGCCCTGGAGCTTGGTCCCCGCCTCCGTCACGCCCAGGTGAAGCGGAACGTGGGGAATCTCACGCGACAGGGCTCGATAGGTATCGAGCGTCGTTTGCACGCTATGGGCCTTGGCCGAAAGCACAATGTTCGTAAAGCCGCGGTCCTCAAAGTGCTTGACGAAACGCTCGCTCGACATCACGAGCTTTTCGGGCTGCGTGAGGTCGTCGCGCTCAGCGATATCCTGCTCAAGCGAACCGGCATTGACGCCGATACGAATCGCACAGCCCGCGGCACCCGCGGCATCGATCACCGCGTCAACCTTGGCCCAATCGCCGATGTTGCCGGGATTGATGCGGAGCTTGGCAGCACCGGCCACCACAGCGCCAATGGCGAGCTTATGGTTAAAGTGAATATCAGCGACAATCGGCACCGGAGACTCGGCACAAATCGTGCGAAAGCCCTCGAGCGCAGCCTCGGTAGGCACGCTCACGCGCACGATATCGCAGCCAGCCTGCGCCAACGCGCACACTTGCGCAAGCGTTGCCTGGGCATCAGCGGTATCGGTGCAGGTCATGGATTGGACCACCACCGGCGCGCCGCCACCGATCTGCACACCGCCCACATGCACGGGGCGCGTCAACTCGCGCGGCAAAGGATGGGTTAAAGACAATCCAAACACTCCCCTACAAAATAAATCGAAGGACGTCGGAACGAAGCATATAGACAAACAGCAGCGCAAAGAGCGCGATGCCAACATAGCTCACAATCGTCTGCACCTTGAGTGGCAGCTCGCGACCCGCAAACTTTTGAATGATCTCGATGACCAGCTTGCCGCCGTCGAGCGGGGGGATGGGCAGCAAGTTCATAAAGCCAAGCGAGAACGAAATGAGGGCGGCAAACGAAAGGAACGTGGCAGGGCCGGCAGCAGCAGCCTGTGAGGACATAACGCTAATACCCACGATCGAAGAAGACTGATCGAGAATCTCCATCGTATGCTGCGGCTGGAGCAGACGCATCACGCCCTCCGCTGTCTGCACGACATAGGAGAACGACAGGCGAGCCGACGTGATGGGGTCTAAACGGACCACCTGCGTAGAGGCATACACACCTAGGCGCTCGTCCTCTTTGAGCGCAACCGCGGTCGAATGCTGCTTGCCGTCACGCTCGTACTCGATGGCGATATCGTCCTTTCCGGCAGCCTTGCCGATGGCATCGTAAACGTCCATCCAAGTAGAGCACGATACTCCGTCAACCGAAAGGATCGCGTCGCCGCCCTCGATACCCGCCTTGGCGGCAATAGACCCCTCGTCAACCTGACCGATCACGTTGGTATCCATCGGCACGGTGACACCCGCAATAGAGTAGATGCTCATAAGCAGCAAAAAGCCCGTCAGGATATTGACGAGAATGCCCGCGAGCAGCATAAAGGCGCGCTTGAGAAAACCCTGGCCCAGATAGGTATGCGAACGCTCTTGCGCAAGGAACTCGGCTTCGCCGCACGGCAGCTCCCACACATCGCCCTCGGTAGTCGCATGCTCTCGATCGAAACGGCGGCCGTCAAAGGTGGTGTAACCCGCCGCGTCTCGCGGCAGCGTCTGATACTTGGTGGGATAGTAGCTCGGCGAGGGCTTCTCCCCTTCCTCATACCAAGGCGCGATAGAGCCCCAACCCAAGAGCAAGGCGCATGCCTCGAGCACATCCTCCTCGGATAGCTCGAGCTCGGCGGCAAGGTCGGCCACGGTCACGCGACCATGACGATAGATAGCCGCGAGCACGCGATCGGCACACGAGAGGTCGGTCGGATCCATACCGCAGATGGCAGCGTAGCCACCCAGCAGCAGCGGGGTCACGCCAAACTTGGTTCCAATGCGACGCGACGTGTAATGGATGTCAAAGCGGCACGGCAGGCCCAAAAAGAACTCGGTCACACGGACGCCGCAGGCACGCGCCGCCAAAAAGTGGCCGCCCTCGTGCAAAAACACGAGGACGGAAAGCATCAGCAGGCCCCAAAAGACAGATGAGAGAACGCTCAGAACAGTATCCATAAAACGAAAAAGCAATCCTTATGGGTTAGGAACGGGTTGCGTCGAGCACCTGCGCAGCCTTTTCACGCGCCCACGCATCGATGTCGCGAAGCTGCTCAAACGAATCGACCGCCTGCATATCGTGGGCATCCATGCAGGATTCCACAATGCGATCAATATCGGTAAAGCTGCAGCCATCGTGCAGGAAGGCATCGACGGCGACCTCGTTGGCGGCATTGAGCACGCACGGCATGGTGCCACCCGTCTTGCCAGCACGCTCGGCCAGTGCCAGACAGCGGAAAGTATCCATGTCGGCCGCGTCAAACGTGAGCTGCCCCAGCTCGCGGAAATCGATACGAGGCGCCGGGGTATCCCAACGCTCGGGATACGAGAACGCGAACTGGATGGGAATACGCATGTCGGAAGCACCGAGATGCGCCATCACGGAGCCGTCGGCAAACTCGACCATAGAGTGAATCTTGGACTGACGCTGCACGACCACGTTAATGAAATCGAGGTCGCAGTTAAACAGATGCATGGCCTCAATGCGCTCCAGGCCCTTGTTCATTAGGGTGGCGGAGTCGATGGTGATCTTGGCGCCCATGGCCCACGTGGGATGTGCGAGGGCATCGGCACGCGTCACGCGATTGAGCTCGTCGCGCGTGCGGCCAAAGAACGGACCGCCCGAGCAGGTGAGCCAAATACAATGAGTCTCGCGCGGGTCCTCCCCCAGATAGCACTGGTAGATGGCGGAGTGCTCAGAGTCGACTGGAATAAGCTGGCCCGGTTGTGCCAACGGCATAAGCAAGTCGCCACCGACGACGAGGGACTCCTTGTTGGCAAGAGCAAGGCGCTTATTAGAGGTCAAGGCCGCATGGCTCGCCTCGAGACCGGCGGCGCCCACAATAGCGACGAGCACGCAGTCGACATCGTCGCGACGCGCGAGCTCGCAAACCGCCTGCGCGCCAACGCCGAGCTTCGTTCCCTCGGGCAACTCCTGCAGCACGGCGTCATCACCATGAGCGACATCGGCCACGGCAACCGCCGGAACCGAGAACTCGCGGGCAGCGGCAACGAGCTCGGAGGTACTGGAGTTAACGGACAGCGCCGTCACCTGCAGGCGATCGGCATGCTGACGGCACACATCGAGCGCCTGGGTGCCGATAGAGCCCGTACAACCCAAGATGGCAACACGGAGACGTCCATCGGGGCCATACGTCGTCTGGAATGACATTACAGCACGCCTCCGATCATCAAAAGCAGCTGAGCGGTAATGCAGCCAAAGATAAGCGAGTCGCTACGGTCGAGCATGCCGCCATGGCCCGGGATAAGGTTGCCGGAATCCTTGACGCCCACGCCACGCTTGATGCGCGACTCGATAAGGTCGCCGATAACGCCCAAAATGGACACGACCACGCCGCACAGCAGCGCATAGGGCAGGCTGAGCTTGTAGAAGTGCGTCGCCCACAGAATGAGCCAAATCAAAACCGAGCCCAGGATGCCGCCGACAAAACCCTCCCAGCTCTTTTTGGGAGAGATCTTGGGAACCATCTTGTGCTTGCCGATACGGCTGCCCACAATGTAGGCAAACGAATCGGAGACCCAAAGGGACGCGCAAACGCCCACTGAAAGCAGGGCGCCGGCAAAACCGGGCACGGCATCGCGCAGCAGCACGATAGCCGACAGCATAAAGCCAGTGTAGATGGGACCCATGAGCGTCACGGCCACATCAGAGATGCGGGTACGCGGCGACCAGACATACCAAATGCCCACAGCGAGCATCAGGGCAAAAAGCAGGGCATTCAGCAACATCGAATCGCCCAACGCCGACAGCGGAAAGAGTACGGCGGCAGCGATACCCATGCGCTCGTTAGCCATCTTGCCATCGAGTCTTGTCATACGGAAAAACTCATAGCAGCACAGACCGCTCATGACGGAAACAAAGATGGCCGTGGGCACGATACCCAAAACCAGGCACAGGATAAAGACAACGGCGTAGACGATACCGGCGGCGGCACGGGTAATAAAGCCCGCCAGCCACGAACCGCTGCCGCTCTTCGCTGCAGGCGCTCCCACAGTGGTAGCTTTGCGCGCAGGCGTCTTGGGAGCAGATGCCTTGGGACGATCGGACACGATTAAGCCTCCTCGGTCTTGCTCAGTCCACCAAACCTACGGTCACGGCCCTGATAGGCCAAAATGGCGTCGACAAGGCCCCAACGATCAAAGTCAGGCCAATAGGTATCGGTGACATAGAACTCGGAATAAGCCACCTGCCACAGCAGATAGTTCGAAAGGCGCAGCTCACCAGAGGTGCGAATCACAAGCTCAGGATCGGGAAGACCGGCGGTATAGAGGTGGGAGGCCACCATGTCGTCATCAATTGCGCCAGGATCGATCTTACCGACAGCAGCGTCGAGTGCGATCTGACGGACAGCGCGGGTAATCTCGGAACGCGCGCCGTAGTTGACAGCAAGCGCCAGCGTCATACCGGTGTGATCGGCGCACTCGGCAAGACCGCGTTCAAAAACGTCGCGGGTCTTCTTGGGCAGCGCGGAAATGTCACCCAAAAAGACAACGCGCACGTTTTCGCGCTTCAGAAGCGGCAGCTCGTCGATAAACGTCTTGGCAAACAGGTGCATCAAGACGTTGACCTCGTGCTGCGGACGGTTCCAGTTTTCGGTAGAAAACGCATAGGCCGAAAGCACGTCGACGCCCAGACGCACGCAGGCGGTAATAATCTCGCGAAGGGAGACGATACCCGCCTTGTGGCCCTCAGTGCGCGCAAGACCGCGCGACGTAGCCCAACGACCGTTGCCGTCCATGATGCACGAGATATGGTGCGGAATGTTATTGAGGTCAAGGTCGGAAAAACCGACGCCCGCAGGGGCGTCGGCAAAGTACTCGACCAGTTTATGCTCGTCGTATTGCACCTTAGATCTCCATGACCTCGGCTTCTTTTTCCTTCAGAAGCTCCTCGACCTTGGCGACATACTCATCGGTGTGCTTCTGGACCTTAGCCTGCTCGCGACGGACATCGTCCTCGGTGAGCTCCTCATCGCGCTCGAGCTTGTTATTGAAGTCGCGACGGATGTTACGGATAGACACCTTGGCCTGCTCGGCGTACTCGCGGCACTCCTTGACGAGCTCGCGACGGCGCTCCTCGGTGGGAGCCGGGAACGGCAGACGAACGACGGTGCCATCGGAGTTGGGGGTGATACCCAGATCGGAAGCGCCGATGGCCTTGACGATAGCGTTGATGAGTGCCTTGTCCCACGGCTCGATGAGCAGCATGTGGGCCTCGGGGGTCTTGACGGCGGCAACCTGCGTGACCGGCGTGGGAACACCGTAATAATCGACGGTGATGTCGGACAGAATGTTGGCATTGGCGCGGCCGGTACGAACCTTGGAGAAGTTATGCTTGAGGGACTCGAGCGACTTGTCCATATGGGCGGTGATGTTCTCTGCCATGCTTAATCCTCCTGATAGACGAGCGTGCCGACGGGCTCACCCGAAAGCGCGCGCTTGACGGTGTCCTCGCCATCGATGTTGAGGACCAAAATCGGCATACGGTTATCCTGGCACAGTGCCGTAGCCGTGGAATCCATAACCTGCAGACCGCGGACGAGAACCTCGTGATAGGTAATCTTGTCAAAACGGACGGCATCGGCGCACTTGACGGGATCCTTGTCGTAGATGCCGTCAACCTTGGTGGCTTTAATCAGAATCTCGGCGCCGATCTCGCACGCACGAAGAGCCGCGGCGGTGTCGGTCGTAAAGTACGGATTGCCCGAACCGGCGGCAAAGATAACAACGTTGCCCTTGGAAAGGTGGTTGATGGCGCGACGGCGAATATAGGGCTCGCAGATCTCGTTCATCTGGATAGCGCTCATCACGCGGCAGGGAACATCGTTATGCTCGAAGGCATCCTGCAGGGCGAGCGCGTTCATAACGGTTGCCAGCATGCCCATGTAGTCGGCCTGAGCACGCTCCATGCCACCGGCAGCGCCGGCCATGCCGCGGAAAATATTGCCGCCGCCGACAACGACGCCGACCTCATGGCCAACGGCGAGCAGCTCCTTGACCTGCTTGGCAAGATGGTCGGTAACCTTGGGGTCGATGCCATATTGGCCGTCGCCCATCAGTGCTTCGCCGGAAAGCTTAAGAAGCACGCGTTTATATCGGATGTCGGACAAAGCGATCCTCCTTTAATTAGACTCTCAATATGATATCAAAGGCTCTGATAAGAGCCATGAAAAAGCAGGCTGTGAGTAAAACCCACAGCCTGCTCATTACCAGCTACAAGAGCTTATTTATTCGCCACGGACCAGACGGTCAAAGGCAACGACGGTAATGGTGTCGCCGAGCTCCTTGGAGACCTGCTCAGCGTACTTCTTGATGGTGAGGGAGCTGTCCTTGATGAACTCCTGCTCGGTGAGCACGGACTGCTTGTAGAACTTCTCCAGACGGCCGACAGCCATCTTCTCCTGAATAGCCTCGGGCTTGCCGGACTCGGCAGCCTGGGCCATGTAGATCTGCTTCTCGTGCTCGACGGTCTCGGCCGGAACCTGATCGCGGGTAGCGCAGATCGGGGCGACGGCGGCAACCTGAAGGGCAACGTCGTGAGCGAAGGTCTTGAAGGACTCAGCCTGAGCGGTCTCGGCCTTCTCGAAGGCGAACTCGACGAGGACGCCGATCTTACCACCCATGTGGATGTAAGAAGCGAGCGCGCCGTTCTCGGCCCTGCGGGCAGCGAAGCGGGAGATCTTCATGTTCTCGCCCATGATGTGAATCATCTCGGTGAGCTCGGAGGAAACGGTCTCCTCGCCCATCGGCTTCTCGAGCAGAGCGTCGACGTCAGCAGGCTCGGTGGTAGCGACAACCTCAGCGACCTTGGAAGCAAAGCCGGTGAACTTGGCGTTGGAGCCAACGAAGTCGGTCTCGCAGGAGAGCTCGAGCAGAGCGCCGGTCTTGCCATCCTCGGAGACGAACGCGGCGACAGCGCCCTCGTTGGTCTCACGGCCAGCCTTCTTGGCAGCCTTGGCAAGGCCGTTCTTACGCAGAACGTCGACAGCGGCGTCCATGTCGCCGTCAGCCTCGACGAGAGCCTTCTTGCACTCCATCATCGGGGAGTCGGTCATCTCGCGGAGCTGCTTGACCATAGCGGCGGTAATCTGGGCCATTGTGGTTCCTTTCAAAGAGATGAAAAAGAATTAACTAAGACTGATTTACTCGGCCTTGGGCTCAGCGGCCATCTCGGCCTCGGAGACCTGCTCCTTGCCGGAGCCAGCGAGGCAGGCGTCAGCCATGAGCTCGCACATAAGGGTGACAGCGGAGATAGCGTCATCGTTGCAGGGGATGCCGTACTCGACCTCGTCGGGATCGGAGTTGGTGTCGATCAGAGCGACGACGGGGATGTTCAGGCGCTGGGCCTCCTTGATGGCGTTCTCCTCGCGCTTGGTGTCGATGACGAAGAGAGCCTGGGGCAGACCCTTCATGTCGCGGGCGCCACCGAGGTTGGTCTGGAGCTTAGTGAGCTCCTTGCCGAGAACAGCCTGCTCCTTCTTGGGCAGAACAGCCATGCGGCCGTCCTCGACCATGGCCTCGAGCTCCTCCATGCGGGTGATGCGGGAGCGGATGGTGACGAAGTTGGTCAGCATACCGCCGAGCCAACGCTGGTTGATGTAAGGCATGTTGGCGCGCTCAGCAGCGTTCTTGACGGCCTCCTGAGCCTGCTTCTTGGTGCCGACGAACAGCACGTTGCCGCCCTTAGCGACGTTCTTGACGAAGGTATAGGCCTGGTCGGCGTCGAGGATGGTCTGCTTGAGGTCGAGGATGTAGATGCCGTTGCGCTCACCAAAGATGAACGGCTTCATCTTGGGGTTCCAGCGACGGGTCTGGTGACCGAAGTGGCAGCCGGCCTCGAGCAGGGTGCGGATATTAATCTTGGTAGCCATGTTAAACCTCCTGTGGTTTGCCTCCGCGCGGGGTCATCCTCCAAAACCAACCCGGACATGTGCTACCAAAGCCCGGGCACCACGGTATGAAGTAGCCGCGCGTGCGTGATAAAAACATGTTGCCGTGAAGCAACCCGATGAATGATAGCAGGAATGCTTCTTCCTGCCAACCCGCAATCAAAACCACACACCTGAGTGCGGCGCGGGACGTCCCAGCCACTATTCGCCGCGGGGATGGGCTTGAGCCACGGCACGCTTGAGCCGATCGGGCGTGAGATGCGTGTAGATTTGCGTCGTGGACAGGCTTGCATGACCCAGCAGCTCTTGAACCGAGCGCAGGTCCGCACCGCCCTCAAGCAAGTCGGTCGCAAAGGTATGGCGCATCGCATGCGGGGCGATGTCGGCCGGAATGCCGGCGAGCGTCGCCAGCGTATGGAACCGCCGCCGGAGCATGGCGGCGCTCATGCGATTGCCACGCGCCGATATAAGCAGCGGATGCGGCCCAGTAGCGAGGTCGCGGCGCTTTGCCTGAGCGAGCAACTCCGGCCTCCCCTCCTCAATATAGAGACGCGTCACATCGAGCGCACGACGATACAGAGGGACGATACGCTCCTTGCTCCCCTTGCCCCAAAGTCGCAGCGTTCGCTCGGACCAACCAATAGACTCCACGTTGAGCGCCGCGAGCTCCGAGATTCGCGCGCCGGAGGCATAGAGCAACTCAAGCATCGCCGCATCGCGCAGTCCCGCGGGCGTCGAGGTATCAGGCGTCTTGAGCAGCGCCTCAACCTGCTGGGTCGTAAGGACGCCCGGCAGGTCACGTGGCAGCTTGGGCGATGCGATCGCCGAGACCGCATCGCCCTCGACAATCCCCTCGGCAGCCATCCAGCGATAGAGAGATCGAATAGCCGACAGGTGCGCCGCAAGCGTTCGGGGAGCCACCTGCTCACGCGAAAGCTCGGCAAGATAGCGACGAATGGTGCGCACGTCGGCAGCGAAAGCATCAATATTCTCGCGCTCGCACCAGACAGCAAAGCGCTCTAGCCTCGAGCCATAGGCCGTCACCGTGTTGGGAGAAAGTCCCTCAACACGTGCGATATAGGCGATAAACGAGTCGACGGTGTCGTACAGGTCAAAGGCTATGACCGGTCGCCTCCAAACAAGTCGGAGCGCGTGGCCAAGTAGGCATCAAGGGCCTCGAGGGCGCGATCCGCATAAGCCTGATAGCGGTCGCGTTTGCTGCGGCGCTTACCATCCTCGAGTGGCGGCACCAGGCCAAAGTTGACATGCATAGGCTGATAGCCCACGGTGGCAGGATCGGTCGCATAGCCCACGAGCGCACCCAGGGCGCCCACACGCGGCAACTCGACGCCCGCGGCACCGATAGCCTCGGCATAGGTGTTGAGCGCCGCGAGCAGACCTGTCGCCACGGCTTCCATGTACCCCTCGGTGCCGGTGATCTGACCGGCCAGGCGCACACCGGTACCGGGCACGGCAAAGGTGCCATCGAGCACATGCGGGGCGTCGACAAAGGTATTGCGGTGCATGACACCGTAGCGGAAGAACTCAGCGTTCTCCAGGCCCGGCACCATATGGAAGACGCGCTTCTGCTCGCCAAAGGTCAAGTTGGTCTGGAAGCCCACCAGGTTATAGGCGGTCTTCTCCTTGTTCTCGGCACGCAGCTGTATCGCCGCCCAGGGGCGACGTCCGGTACGCGGGTCGGTGAGGCCAACGGGCTTCATGGCGCCAAAGCGAATGGCGTCCTTGCCGGTGCGCGCAACTTCCTCGGCAGGCTGGCAGGCCTGGAACAGATCGCCGCCCTCAAAGTCTTTGAGCACCACGCGGTCGGCCGTGGTAAGCGCCTCGATAAAGGCCTCGTACTCCTCCTTATTGAGCGGAGCGTTGAGATAGTCGCCGCTCCCCTGCTCCTCGTAGCGCGACTGCGAGAACAGCACGTCCATATCGAGCGTGGAGGCATCGACGATCGGCGCCGCGGCATCGAAGAACGCAAGGGCATCGCCACCGACGAGCTTCATAACCTCTTCGCTCAGCGCCGGTGAACACAGCGGGCCCGCGGCAATGACCACGTGACCCTCGGGAATCTGCGTGACCTCGCCGTACACGACCTCGATATTGGGACGGGCGGCAACCTCGGCCTCGACAAGCTCGGAAAACTTGACGCGGTCGACCGCCAAGGCGCCACCGGCGGGAACAGCCGCGCGATGGGCGCAATCGAGCAGGACTGAACCCATGCGCTCAAGCTCGGCCTTCAGCAAACCAGCCGCGGAATCCGGACGGGTCGACTTAAACGAATTGGAGCAGACGAGCTCTGCCAGGTGATCGGTATGGTGGGCCGGGGAGCTCACCTGGGGGCGCATCTCGCACAGCTTTACGGCAAACCCGCGATCTGCCAGCTGGATCGCGCACTCCGAACCCGCCAGACCGCCACCGATAACCGTCACCTGATCGAACTGCATCTGCAAACACCTTTCTAATTGACACGTTTTCCATTGTGACCGAAGGGTGTCTGGGCGTGAAGGGCAAACTTGGAGGGCGCATACCTTCCATCCATCATGCGCTCGATAAGGCCCTCGAGTTCAAGCGAACCCAAGAGTTTGAGTACGCCGACAGCATCGAGCGAGACGAGCGCCGCGATGTCGTCGACCTTGAGCGGAGAGGCGATGAGCGCATGCATCACGGTCTGCTGCGTTGGATCCAGGTCGGCAATGCCGGGAGCATCGGGGCGCGAGTAGCGCAGGGTTCCGTAGATGCGTGAGATAGCCATCTCGATAGATTCCTCGTCGACGATGCAGCAGGCACCGTTCGCAATGAGGTAATTCGTGCCACGCGACTCGGGCGATAGGATCGACCCCGGCACGGCAAGAAGTTCGCGCCCCAAATCCATGGCAGCCTCGGCTGTAGAAAACGTCCCGGAAGGCATACCCGCCTCGGATACAAAGAGGGCTTGCGACAGGGCCGCGATCACGCGATTGCGGCGCGGAAAGGCGAACTTGCGCGGACCCATGCCCCACGGAGAGATCGACACGACCGCGCCACCTGTATCGAGCGTGCGAGTAATAAGCCCCGCGCTCGAACGCGGGTAGACCACGTCGGCGCCCGTCCCCAGCACCACGACGTGTTTGCCGCCGGCGTTGACCGCAGCCCAACCCGAGGCCTGGTCACAACCGACCGCGCCTCCCGAAACTACCGTCACTCCCGCATCAACCGCCACCTTTGCCGCAAGCTCTGCCACGGCAAGACCATACGGCGAGGCCTTGCGCGCGCCGATGATGGAGAGCGCGGGCGTCGAAAGCACCTCGGGGTTGCCGCGCACATAAAGCGTCTGGGGTATATCAGGAAGCTCCAAAACGGTCTCGGGATACAACGCGTCACCTGGATGCAGCTCGAAGGTCCCCTCAGCCATCATTGGTCCCTCCTTCCCTGGTACATCGCCGCCTCGAGCACGTGGTCCTGCGTCACCTGCTCGCTCTCGGCGACATCTGCGATCGTGCGTGCGATGCGTACCAAGCGCACGATGCCGCGACCCGTGAGATGCGTACGCTTCGACAGGCCAAGCACGCATTTCTCGGCAGCCTCATCAAGCCCAAAGGTCGAAACGACGCCGTCAATGGACCGCGACTCATCATCCTCGGCCTCGGTGTCCGCATCGTCCATACGGGATTCACGCCAGGCGCGAAAGGCGCGCCCACGTACGACATAATCGCGCAGATCAGCAGATGACATACCCTCAGCGCCCTCAATGATCACCTGGGGATCGGGGCGGGTCACGTCGATCATCATGTCGATACGATCGGCCAAAGGACCGCGCAACTTGCCCCGATAGCGCTCGACCATCGTCGCGGAACAGCGACACGGCACTTCACGATCACCCAAAAACCCGCAGGGGCAGGGATTGCTCGCAGCCAGCAGCTGAAAGCGCGACGGGAACGTAAAGGCCCCGTCAACGCGAACGATCCTTACGTAACCGCGTTCGATGGGCTGACGCAGCGTCTGCAGCACGCCGGTGGGAAACTCGGCGAGCTCGTCCAAAAAGAGCACGCCGCCATGAGCTAGGCTAATTTCGCCCGGATGCACCGGACGCCAGCCGCCGATGAGTCCCGCGGTCGAAATGCTGTGATGCGGGCTGCGGAAGGGGCGATGCCCCGCAAGCAGCCCATCGATGTTCTCGCCCAAGACCGAATGGATACACAGCGCCTCCTGCTGATCCTCGAGAGAAAGCTCGGGCAAAATGCCCGTCATGCGCCGCGCAAGCATGGTCTTGCCCGATCCCGGGGACCCGATCATGAGCAAGCCGAGTTCTCCTGCCGCCGCAAGCGCCATGCCGCGTTTAGCGACTTCCTGCCCCAGTACGTCGGCATAGTCGAGCTCAGGCTCAAAGGTCGCCTCGACGCCCTCGGAATCCAGATAGTGCCGAGCCGCCTCGCCCATGCCATGGGCAAGCTGAGACAGATGATCGATAAAGCCGCAATCCACGCCCGCGAGTGGCACATGCTGGTCGGACCTGCCGGCGATAAAAGACAGCCCCATGTCGCGAGCCAATAGCTGAAACGCCACCTCGCCCTTGACAGGAAGCACCGTACCGTCCAAGCCGAGCTCGCCGGCGATAAGGCAGCGATCGAGGTTGTCACGGGGAATCTGCCCATCGGCCGCTAGAACCGCGATGGCGATGGGCAGATCAAAGCCGCTACCGGTCTTGCGAATATCGCCGGGCGCCAGATTGACCGTAATGCCCGAGCGCGGGATCTCAAAGCCGGCCGAGCGCATCGCACAGCGAATACGACCACGTGACTCCATCACCTCCATACTCGGGATGCCGAGCATCTGAATGCCCGGAACGCCGCCGGCAAGCGAGACCTCGACCGTGACGTGAATCGCCTCGACGCCGCGGATGCAGGCCGCGTGAACGGCAAACGTCTCGAACGCCATCACGACACCTGCCAATCGAACGCGTTGTACTGATGCTCGATCTCGGCGATATGCCCGTCGCGGATGGTGACGCCCACGGCATCGAAGCGAATCGCCTTGAGCGGATAATGCTCCATGAGATAGCAACTTGCGATGCGGCGGTAGCGGCGTTGCTTTTGGGCGTCCACGGCCTCCTCGGGAAAGACCCGCGTGTTGCAATCCAGCGCAACGCGTCTGGTCTTGACCTCGGCCATCACCACGACATCGTCGAGCTCATCGAGCAGCACCAGATCGGCCTCGGCCTCGGTGCAACGATAACCCTGCTCCAGCAAGGTGTAGCCGCGCTCGTTAAAGTAGTCGATGGTGATCAGCTCGCCTAGCATGCCCAGCTCGCGGGGACTGAGTCCCTTGATAAACTCGGGCGTCATCGCCCCACAGTCGAGCTCGCCGTTTTCCCAACGCTCCTTGAGCTGCTGCGTCTTGCTCTTTTTGCTTGCGGCACTCATGGGGTCTCCTTTCCCGCACACTGCATTGCCCCGATGATGAGGGCACCTTTCATGCGGGTAAGTACCGGAAGCAAACCAAAAGCTGACCAAATGCCGACAAAAAACGGGCCGTACGCAGCAATGCTGCTGCATACGGCCCGCTACCAGCAGGTTTATAAAACCACAGAGGTCCCTGTCTCCACAATTGGCCTAGAAAAGGCGCTCAGTCTGCAGAAAGTTTCCGCAAAAGCTCACGCGGTGCAGCGGACAAAGTCCATGTTTGCGAATGGCCTCGATGTGCTCGGGGCTCGCATAGCCCTTCGACTCGGCCAGATGGTACTCGGGGTACTCGGCGTCGTACTCGACCATCATCTCGTCACGCGTGACCTTGGCCATGATGGACGCTGCGGCGATGCAGGCGATCTTGGCATCGCCTTTCACCACATCGCGCTCGTTAGGAACAGCGCCCAAGGGGTTGCCATCCATGAGGACGCAGTCGGGTTCAAGTCCCGTATCGGCCACGGCGCCCGCAACGGCGGTACGGATAGCACGGGCCATGCCCATCTCATCGATATCCTTAGGCGCGATATGGCAAAAACCGATCGCCGTCGCCACCTCGGCAATCTTCACTGAGAGCAACTCGCGGCGCGCCGGCGTGAGCTTTTTGGAATCGTTGATGCCCCAGACGCGCGGCTCCATGGGAAGGCACACGGCACACACGGTTAAGGGACCCGCTACCGAGCCGCGGCCCACCTCGTCGACACCAACGACCACCCCATCGCCGCCAAGCTCATGCATAAGCTCGTACATGTCATTGACGCGCTCGCGCTCGGCAAGTTCCTTAGCATGGCGTTTGAGGGCGCGTTCACAAGCCTTGATCACCTGCTGGCGCGGGTCCTCGCGATAATGCTCCACGAGGGCGGGGATCTCCTCAAACGTTGCGCTCGCTAGCTCTCCGGCAACCTGCGATGCCGAAACCGAGCTCGTCATATTGGCCATACCAGGCCCTCCTTGCATGCAAATCAGATAAAAAGAAGGGCCACCCGAAGGTGACCCTTGTGTCCAAACGAGTGGACAGACGCTGCGATCTTCTTAGCGCTTCTCGGGGATGCGAGCAGCCTTGCCCACCTTGTCGCGGAGGTAGTACAGCTTGGCGCGACGGACGCGACCATGACGAACGACCTCGAGCTTGGCGATCTTGGGGCTGTGAAGCGGGAAGGTACGCTCAACACCGACACCGAAGGACATCTTGCGGACGGTGAAGGTCTCGCGGGCACCGGCGCCGGCCATGCGGATGACGTCGCCCTGGAAGACCTGGATGCGCTCGCGGTCGCCTTCCTTAATGCGGTAGTGAACCTTGACGTTGTCGGCGACGCGAACCTGAGGAATGTCCTCGCGGATCTGCTGACGCTCGATTGCGCGGATGTAATCCATGTGCAATTCCTTACTCTTCTAGAGGTGCCGTACCACCTTGGCCGGCACGTAGTTGAACAAACGTATTCGAGTATACACGCGCGGGTTTGCGCTGCAAGAACAATTTTTTACGCAGACAAAAAGACAAAACCCGCACATGATAACCGCCCGCCTCACGAATGAGACGGGCGGCATGAAGGGGGCTACGCTAGGCGTCTAAACCCAAAACGTTACGCGGAGTGCTCCGCCTCGAGCTTGGCCTGGGCGGCCGCAAGACGTGCGAGGGGTACGCGATAGGGCGAGCAGGACACGTAGTCCACGTCGGCCACATTAAACAGGCCCTTGATGGACTTGGGGTCGCCGCCGTGCTCACCGCACACGCCAAAGTGCATGTCGGGGTTGGTGGCACGACCCTTCTCGACGGCCATGCGCACGAACTCCAACACCGCCGTGTCGATGATCTCGAAGGGGTTGTCCTTCAGAATCTTCTTGTGCATGTACAGCGGAATGAACTTGGCCTCGGCATCGTCGCGGGAGAAGCCGAAGGTCGTCTGGGTGAGGTCGTTGGTGCCAAAGCAGAAGAAATCTGCGTGCTGCGCGATCTCGTCGGCGACCATGCAGGCGCGCGGCAGCTCGAGCATCGTGCCCACGGGAATGTTGAGCTCGACGCCCTCCTCGGCGGAAACCTCGGCGATCACGCGCTCGATGACCTCGCGAGTCTGGACATGCTCAGCCGTGATGGAAACGAGCGGAACCATAATCTCGGGGCGCGGGTCGACACCCTCCTTGATAAGGTGGGCAGCAGCCGTGGCGACGGCGCGGACCTGCATGAGCGGCAGATCGCTAAAGACGACGGACAGGCGCACGCCGCGTAGGCCGAGCATCGGGTTGGACTCGACCATGCCGTCGATACGACGCAGGCGGGCGCGCAGGACGGCAAGCTCTTCCTCGCTGGCGCCAGCGGCTTCCTTCTTGGTGATGGCGACCTCGAGCTCGCGAGGATTATCCAGGAACTCATGAAGCGGCGGATCGAGCAGGCGGACGACCACATCGCGACCGGACATGGTCTTGAACATCGCCAGGAAGTCCTCGGTCTGAACCTTGAGCAGGTCGGCCAGGGCCTGCTGCTTCACGGCCTCATCGTCAGACAGGATAAAGCTCTGGATGATGTTCTTGCGATCGCCCAGGAACATGTGCTCGGTGCGGCACAGGCCAATAGCCTCGGCGCCAAACTCGAGGGCGAGCTTGGCATCCTCGGGATTGTCGGCGTTGACGCGCACATGGTTGGCATGGCCACAGGTCTCGTCCAGGCGAATCTCGTCGGCCCAGGACAGGATGGTGTCCAGATCGCCGGTAAGCTCGGCGGAGACCAGGTCGACGGCGCCGTCGACGACGATGCCCTGGGTGCCGTCGATGGAGATGACATCGCCCTCGCGCAGCAAGCGGTCGCTGCCCTCGATGCGCACGACCTTCTCGGCGGCGTCGATATGGAAGCGCTCAACGCCACAGACGCAGGGCGTACCCATGCCGCGGGCGATAACGGCGGCATGACTCGTCTTGCCACCGTGGCTGGTCAGGATGCCCTCGGCGGCGACCATGCCCTTCAGGTCGTCGGGGTTGGTCTCCCAACGGACCAAGATAACCTTATGACCCTCGTTTGCGCGCGCGACGGCGTCATCGCTCGAGAACACGACCTCGCCCACGGCGGCGCCGGGGCTGGCGTTTAGACCGCTGGCCAGGACCTCGTACTTCTTGGAGGAGTCGAACTGCGGGTGCAGGAGCTGGTCGAGCTGCGCGGGATCGATGCGGCTCACGGCCTCCTCACGGGTGATGAGGCCCTCCTCGACCATCTCGATAGCGATGCGCAGAGCGGCAGTTGCGGTACGCTTGCCCACGCGGGTCTGGAGCATCCAGAGCTTACCCTGCTCGATGGTGAACTCGATGTCGCACATATCGCGATAATGATCCTCGAGCGTCAGGAACACGCGCTCGAGCTCCTCACCTGCGGACTCGAGGCCCGGGGTGGTCTTGAGGTCGGCAATGGGCTCGGTGTTGCGGATGCCGGCGACGACGTCCTCGCCCTGGGCGTTAACCAGAAAATCGCCGTAGAACTCCTTGGTGCCGTCGGCCGGGTTGCGCGTAAAGGCGACGCCGGTCGCAGAGGTCTCGCCCTTGTTGCCAAAGGCCATGGCCTGGACGTTGACGGCGGTGCCGAGGTCGTCGGAAATGCCATGCTGCTTGCGGTAGATGCAGGCACGCTCGTTCATCCAGCTGCCAAAGACGGCCTGGATGGCAAGGCGTAGCTGAAGCTCCGGGTCGTGCGGGAAGACGGGCTTGCCGTCAGCGACCTCGAGCTCGGGATACAGGGAGGCATCGACGTTCTCGGAGAAGATCCCCTTGAAGGTCTCGACGAGCTCCTGCAGATCCTCGGCCGAAAGCTCGGAGTCGACGCGGACGCCGGTGACCAGGCGTGCCTGGGTCAGCGCGTTCTCGAACAGGTCGGCGTCAACGCCCATAACGACGTTGGAGAACATCTGGATAAAGCGGCGGTAGCTATCCCAAGCAAAACGCGGATTTTGCGTCTGGGCGATGAGCCCCTGAACGGAGTCGTCGTTGAGGCCTAAGTTGAGGACCGTGTCCATCATGCCGGGCATGGAGAACGGAGCGCCCGAACGAACCGACACGAGCAGCGGATCGGAGGCGTCGCCGAGCTTCTTGCCGCAGCGGGCCTCGAGGTCCGCCTCAGCAGCAACGATCTCATCGAGTGCGCCCTCGGGCCACACGTTGCCGGCACCGGAGTACTCGACGCAAGTCTGGCAGGTAATGGTAAAGCCACCGGGAACCGGCAGGCCGATGCGGCTCATCTCGGCAAGGTTTGCGCCCTTGCCGCCAAGCACGAAGTTCATGGACTTGTCGCCCTCAGTGACACAGGTGCCCTGGGCGTCGGTTCCAAAACGGTAAACCCTCTTGCAATCGCTCACGATACTTCCCCTTCCATGCACTTACGCGCACGACCGTGGTAACGAATCGACCCGCCAGATGCGGGCCGTGAGGGAACTATACGGCGGGTTTTGAGCGGGCTTAAGCAGAGGATGCGCGGTTTGGTAAACGTGCTAAAACTGGCGGTAAACGGTAGGTAAAGGTGGTTACCTTATGAAGAGACCACTTCAATAAACTTGCAGGTCAAATGCAAGTAATTTGCTAAATCGCTTTACCATTATCGTGCATTATTTTTAGTTAGTCTTTTTAGACGGGGCTTTTTAGCTACCCCAATAAGCTAGCTTTGTTGGGCTCGACGGGCGGCGCGGCGGGCGCGGGCTTCTTGGATTTCCTCCAAGTGGCTGATGATCTCGGAGGCGCTCTCCTCGATGGCCTTGCCGTCGGTACGTACCACAAAGCAGCCTAGGCGCTTCATGAGCGCACGGGCTTCCTCAAGCTCGCTGTGCACGCTCTCGGGCTCGGCATAGGAGCCGGCAACGGCACGAGCGTAGTCATCGCCCAAGCGGCTATCGCGAATTTCAGAAATCACATCGACGGTCGAAATCAGGCCGAACAGGCGCATCGGGTCAACCCCGTAAATCGACCTCGGCGGCTCCATGCCATGGGCCAACGGAACATTGGCAACCTTGTAACCTTGATAGGCCAGATACATCGACAGCGGCGTCTTGGACGTGCGCGATACGCCCAGCAGCACGATATCGGCATCCGACAGATCATCGCAGCCGCGCCCGTCATCGTGCTCAACGAAATACTCCATAGCCTCGATACGATGGAAATAACGATCGTCGGTCTTGTGAATCACACCCGCAACGCCCTTGGGAGGCACACCGATGAGCGACGACAGCACGGCAAGCGTCGGGCCGATCAGGTCGACCGAGCGAATGTGCAGCATGCCCAAGTAGTCGAGCACGCGAGCACGAAGCGCCGGATCGACGATGGTATGGAACACGGCGATATCGCGATGGTCGGCATCAACTCGCGGGCCCACAAACGACTTGACCTGCTCCACTGAGTTCACCTTGGGCAGGCGCAAGAAACGAAAAGCCCCTTCATCAAATTGCCCGGACGCCGCAAGCACCACCTCACAAGCGGTATCACCGAGCGAGTCGGAGATAACGATAACGGTGGGACGAGCGGTGACCGGGCAATCCATGCGGGGCTCCTTTTGCGCTTATGCGCAGGCTGGCTTACTTTTTGCGAGCAAGCTCACCGATGTTGGCGATGCCGGAGAAAACGGCCTCGAAGCGGTTGAGCAGCTTAAGGCGATTATCGCGGAGCTGCTCGTCCTTGTCCATGACCATAACCTCGTCGAAGAAACGGTCGATGGGGGCACGCAGAGCTGCAAGGGCGGCAAATGCGGCAGGATAATCCTCGGCGGCGAGAGCAGCATCGACGGCGGTCTGAGCGGCCTCGGAGGCGTCGGCAAGCGCAAGCTCGACCTCGCCCATCAGGCTGCGGTCGTACTCCGCACCAAGCTCGGGCTTGGAGATGTGCGCGGCGCGGGCATAGGCGGTCGCCAGGTTGTCGAAGGTCTCGGCGTCATTCTTGCGGGCCTCGTCGAGGGCGGCGCAGCGGGCGAAGAAGACCGACGGGGCAATGATGTGCACCGCGGAAACGGCGGCAACGGTGTCGGCCGGAATCTTCTCGTCGCGGGCCATGCTCACCAGGCGGCCGTGGAAGAAGTCGCGAACCTGCTGGGCGACCTCGGCGGCGTCGAACTCAATGCCCTGCTCGCTATAGAGCTGGAGCGCAAAGTCGATGAGCGACGTGGGGTCAATCGGCAGACGGTCGCGCAGGATATTGATGATACCGATGGCGGCACGACGCAGCGCGTACGGGTCGGAAGAGCCGGTCGGGGGCTCGCCGATGGCAAAGATGCCGGCAATGGTATCAAGCTTGTCGGCGCAAGCCACGATGCAGCCAGCGGTGCCCTCGGGCAGCTCGTCGCCAGCAAAGCGGGGACGATAGTGATCGCGAATGGCGTGGGCGACCTCGTCGTTCTCCCCCATCGCGGTGGCGTAGTAACCACCCATCACGCCCTGCTGGCTCGTGAACTCGACGACGGCGTTGGAGACCAGGTCGGCCTTGCACAGGTGCGCGGCGCGGCCCGCGTCGGCGGCCAGGTGGGCACCCAGGTGAGCCTCGCGGGCAATAGCGAGCGCGAGCTGCTCAATACGCTCGGACTTGGCGAGCACGCTGCCGAGCTTCTCCTGGAAGGCGACCTTGGCCAGACGCTCGCGGAACTCGTCGAGAGAAATCTTCAGATCCTCCTCGTAGAAGAACTTGGCGTCGTCCAGGCGGGCGCGCACGACGCGCTCGTTGCCGTCGATCACGCGCTCGGCATTCTCGGGCTTGCTGTTGGAGACGACCACAAACTCACGCGTCAGCTTGCCCTCGTCGTCATAGATCGGGAAGTAGCGCTGATTGGTGAGCATAGACTCGCAGATGATCTCATGCGGGACCTTGAGGAACTCCTCATCGAAAGTACCGACGAGCACCGTCGGCCACTCGCAGAGGTTGATGACCTCCTCAAAGACCTTCTTGGGCGTATCGACGTGGCAGCCGGGGCGCGCAGCCTCGACCTCGGCGATACCGGCAAGGATGGCCTCACGACGGCGCTCGGCAGAAAGCACGCCGGCGTCCTCGAGCACTTGCTCGTAAACAGCGGGGCTGGCGACCACATGGTCACCGGGACCAAGCACGCGGTGGCCGCGCGTGGTGTTGCCACTCGTCACATCGGCAAAGGACACGGGCACGACATCCCCGCCCAAAAGGCAGCAGATCCAGCGGACCGGACGCACGAACGTGGCGTGCTCGTGGCCCCAGCGCTGAGAGCGGTAGTTGGGCCACTGCAGGCCGGCGATGGTCTTCTCGCACAGGGCCGTCAGAATCGGGGTGGCCGGGGCGGAAGGAATGTTCTTCTCGGCAAATACGTACTCACGGCCGTCGGTGTCCTCGCGACGGACCAGATCCTCGGCAGCCACACCGCACTTGCGTGCGAAGCCCTGGGCGGCCTTGGTGGCGTTACCGTCGGCATCGAAGGCGATGTTGGCCGCGGGGCCGCGCTTGACCTTGTGAACCTCATCGGTCGCGGTGGCGACGTCGGCAACGAGCGCAGCCAGGCGGCGCGGGCTCGAGATCACGCGAACCTCGCCGTGGGCCAGACCGGCCTCGTCGAGACCCTTAGCAATCATGGTGCCAAGCTGCTTGACGGCATTGTTCAGCGGTGCAGAGGGCATTTCCTCCGTACCGATCTCAAACAGGAAATCCTTAGCGTCTGCCATGGCTTACGCCACCTCGCCTTCCTGGTCGGCATTCTCGTTGACTCCGGCGACCTCGGCCATATAGGCCTCGCAGCACGCCTTGGCGACGGCGCGGACGCGCAGGATGTAGTTGGCGCGCTCGACTGCGGACAGCGCACCGCGGGCGTCGAGCAGGTTGAAGGCATGGCTGCACTTCATGACACAGTCGTATGCCGGCAGCGGCAGCTTACGCTCCAGGCAGGAGTGGCACTCGGCCTCGTAGCCGTCAAACTTCTGACGCATCATCTCGACGTTGGCGACCTCAAAGTTGTAAGCACTGAACTCGCGCTCGTTCTCCAGGAACACGTCGCCGTAGGTCATGGGCGTGCCGTCGGGCAGGTAGCTCCACACCAGGTCATAGACCGAGTTGACGCCCTGGGCGTACATGGCGATACGCTCCAGGCCATAGGTGATCTCGACGGGCACGGGGTCGACCTCGATGCCGCCCACCTGCTGGAAGTACGTAAACTGCGTGACCTCCATGCCATTGAGCCAGACCTCCCAGCCAAGGCCCCAGGCGCCGAGCGTCGGGCTCTCCCAGTCGTCCTCGACAAAGCGGACGTCATGGTCGTTGGGGTCCAGGCCAATGGCGGCCAGCGAACCCAGGTAGAGCTCCTGGGCGTTGACCGGCGAGGGCTTGATGAGAACCTGGAACTGATAGTAGTGCTGCATGCGGTTGGGGTTCTCGCCGTAGCGGCCGTCGGCGGGGCGGCGGCAGGGCTGCGCATAGCAGGTGCGCCACTCGGCGGGACCGAGCGAGCGCAGCGTGGTCGCGGTATGGAAGGTACCGGCACCGACCTCGGAGTCATAGGGCTGCATAATGACGCAGCCCTGCTCGCCCCAGTACTGCTGGAGGCGCAGGATGATGTCTTGGAAGGAAAGCGATGAAGCGTTCATGCCTCTAATATCCCCTCGTCGAAACGATTACACGGTTAGGTACTGTACTATAGCGGTTTTTAGTCGATAGCGCCGATACGGTTGAGTGGCCAGTAGCGCACAAGCGCAACAGCGATCAAGTCGGAGCGGTCGACCGGGCCAAAGTAGCGGGAGTCAGCAGAGTTCTCGCGGTTGTCGCCCATCACCCACACACAATCGTCAGGGACGGTGTAGGGATAGCTCACCTGGGCAGCGGGCGCCTGGACGGAAAGCGGCCAGCTCATGCCAGTCGTATAGTCCTCGTCGAGCGCCTGGCCGTCGACGACGACCGTGCCGTCCTGCAGGTCGACCGTCTGGCCGGCCGTGGCGATGACGCGCTTGACGAGAACATCGTGCTCAGAGGTGGCATCGGGGTTGTGGAACACCACGATGTCACCCTGTTTGACGGGCTGGCCGAGTTCGAGCGTCACCTTCTGCGCCAGAATCTGATCGCCGATCTCGATCGTGGACTCCATGGAGCCGGTGGGCACCACAAAGGGCTCGATCACAAACGAGCGAATCACGAAGGTGGCGACGAGCGCAATCGCAACGATTACGATCCACTCAAAGGCGCCCCTCAGGGCAGAATGCTGCGATGGAACCATTCTCACTCCTCGCTCTGCGAATACGAAGCGTCCAGGATCTCCTGCGCGTACGCGCGCTCCTCGGGCGTAAGTCGCGCCGTCTCGATAAGATCGGGACGCCAGCGGCAGGTGCGCTCGATGGCATTTTTGCGACGCCAGGCATCGACCTTGGCGTGGTCGCCGCTTACGAGTACTGGAGGCACGCCCTCGCCATTAAACTCGGCGGGGCGGGTGTACTGCGCGTACTCGAGCAGGCCACCGTCCTCGGCGGTCGAGAAGGACTCGTCGACATTGCTCATCTCGTCGCCCAAGGCTCCGGGAATGAGCCGTACGACGGCATCGGCCACGACCATAGCGGGCAGCTCGCCGCCCGTGAGCACGTAGTCGCCAACCGACAGACGCTCGTCGGCATACGCATAGGCACGCTCGTCGACACCCTCGTAGCGACTGCACACAAACAGCAGGCGCTCACTTTTGAGCAGGCGCTCGGCCACATGCTGCGTAAAGGGCTCGCCGCAGGGGGTGAAGAACACCACGGTGGGCTTGGGACCCTCGGAGCTGATGGCCTCGATTGCCTCGGCAATGGGCTCGACCTTCATGAGCATGCCCTGCCCGCCGCCATACGGCTCGTCATCGACGGTACGATGGCGGTCGTGCGTCCAGTCGCGCAGGTTATACGCCTTAAAATCAAAAAGGCCGGCCTTACGGGCGCGGCCCAAAATCGACGTGGACATGACGGGCTCAAACATCTCGGGAAAGACCGAAAGGGTCTCAATCAGCATGCTGTCCTCCCTACTTGTCCATATCGATCAAGCCGTCCATAACGTGGACGGAAATTGTTCCTGTGTCGGGAAGATCGAGCACAACCTGCTCGATCACGGGAATCAGCACCTCGCCGTACCGATCGCCCTCGACAACCCAAACATCGTTGGCGGGCGTCGACATGATCTCGACAATCGTGCCGAGCGACCCAAAGCGCTCGTCGACCACCTCGCGACCCATGAGGTCGGTATAGGCGGCGTCGAGCGAATCAAGCTCGAAGTCGTCACGATTGGCCAGCACGTAGCATCCGGTGATGCCCTCGGCGGCCGTCAAGTCGTCTATGCCCTCAAACGAGACCAGATCGCCATCGCCCGTATCGGTGACGGATACGACCGTGCAAAAACGGTCGCGCTTAAGCGCCGGCGGCGTCAAGGCGACACGCATACCCGGCTCCAATACAGAAGGAAGCCCCCGCAGCGGCTGCGCGAGGACCTCCCCCTTCCTTCCGTGCGGCTTGACCACACGGGCGATGTTTTTGTACTGGGACCTCAAGGTCCTAGCCCAGAACCTCTACCTCGACAGCAGTGTCGAGGCGAGCGGCCAGTGCACGGGCGAGCGTGCGAATGGCCTTGATGGTACGGCCACGACGGCCGATGACCTTAGCGACGTCATCCTCGGCAACCGAAACCTCAATCGTAGAGGCGTCTTCGCCATCGATGACCTCGAGGCTCACGGAATCCGGGTCGTCGACGATCTGAACAACGAGATATTCGACGAGATCGGCGATGCGATCTGAGAGCATTGCCTCACCCTCGAGCTGTGCAGCGTCAACCTCAGGCACGATTTACTCCTCGGCGCCCTCAGCGGCCTTAGCGGCCTCGGCCTCTTTGGCGAGCTGCTTCTTGGACTTCTTGACGACGGTCTCGGTCTTCTCGCCCTCGTTGGCGGCCTTGACCAGAGCGGCGACGGCGTCGGTGAGCTGAGCGCCCTTGGACTGCCAGTCAGCAATCTTCTCGAGGTCGAGGTTGATGGTCTTGGGGGCGGTCATCGGGTTGTAGCGGCCAACCTCCTCGATGATACGACCGTCACGCGGGGCGCGGGAATCGGCGACGACGACACGGTAGTACGGACGCTTCTTAGCGCCGTGACGAGCAAGGCGAATCTTGACTGCCAAAGGAAACTCCTCCAACCAAGCAGCTTTAGGCTGCAACTACAAACAAACAGTTGAACATAATACGCCATCGACGCGGGCAGGTGAAGTCCGTGAGACCAACTTCTTCGGTGTAGTCGAGGGCAAATCCATATCTTAGACAAGAATTCGCGATTTGCAAGCACATACACGCACCCCACATGAGCTGCGCGGTATACTCATGACATGGAAAGACGCGAACATACATACGGTTATGAGGATGCTGCGGGCGTCACGCCGCCGCCCTGGACGGGTCCGGCGGTGGGCCTGATGGACCTCGATGCATTTTTTGCGAGCGTGGAGATGCTCGATCATCCCGAATGGCGCGGAAAGCCGCTCATCGTGGGCGGAGACGCCGAGTCACGCGGCGTCGTGTCCACGTGTTCGTACGAGGCTCGTCGCTTTGGCGTGCATTCTGCCATGGCCTCGGCCGAGGCGCGGCGCCTGTGCCCGCAGGCCATTTGGACGCACGGACACTTTGATCGCTACCGTGAGGTGAGCGCGCAGGTCATGGCGATTCTCGCCGATGAGACACCGCGCGTGGAGCGCGTGTCCATCGACGAGGCCTTTATCGATATCACACCGGGTCGTTTTGCGCCCGAGGACCCACTGTTGGTTGCGCGGCGTATAAGCGACCGCGTTGCGGCGCTAGGGGTGACGTGCTCCATCGGCGTTGGGTGCAACAAGACCGTGGCCAAAATCGCAAGCGAGCGCGACAAGCCGTTTGGGCTGACTATCGTGCGCCCCGGAACCGAGCAGCGCTTTTTGGCTGTGCTGCCGGTATCTGCCATGAGCGGAATCGGGCGTTCGGCCGAGGAGAGACTGCGTCGCATGCGCATCTATACACTCGGCGAGCTTTCACGCGCGCCAGAGTCCACCCTGGCTGCAATTTTTGGCGTGAATGGCGAGCGCATGCGTCAGCGTGCTTTGGGGCTCGAAGTATCCGAGGTCACCGGCCTGGATGACGAACGTGAAGTTAAATCGGTGAGCAATGAGCGCACCTTTGCGAAGGATTTGACTGAGCGTGGGGATATCGAGGCGGCGATTGCGCTGCTGGGCGAGTCGGTTGGGCGCCGCCTACGTCGTCAAGGGCTGACGGGCGGAACCGTAACGCTCAAGCTCAAATACTCTTACGGTAGCGGACGCACGGCACAGCGCCGCTTGCCCCACCCCACCGACGACGAGAATATCTTTGTGGCCGTAGCGCTCGAGCTGCTCGACAATATCTGGCAAGAAGGCATGCACGTGCGTCTGGCGGGTATCGGCATGAGCGACTTCAACCACCAAGGCGGTATCCAAACTGACCTGTTCTGCGAGATCGATGACCGCGGAGCCCAATCCAGCGACCGCCGCGACCTCTCCGTCGCCATCGACGCCGTCCGAGACAAATTCGGCGACACCGCCCTATCCTTCGGCCGCCAATCCCGCTTCTCCTCCCACTAAGTAGTCAATTTGGGACGGGGCTTTTTTAACTACTTTAGATTGTCAGGGTAGTACGGGGTAGCTAATTTGGGACGGGGCTATTTTAGCTACCCTTCAACTGGTAGCGAATTACCCGGGGCCGGAATATAACTCAACCGATTTATAGGGGTAGCTAAAATAGCCCCGTCCCAAATTAGCTACCCAACCCATACCTGACGCGGTCGCAACACAGGCCTCGTCCTAAATGAGCTATTTTTAGACTTTGACCTTTTGTATGGTGCAGAGTCCAATGCCCGTAAGACGTACGATCTGTTTAATCGAAAAGCCCTCGCTCTTCAAAGTGCGAATGCAGGCATCGCGCGTCCCCTTTGGCAAAGCCTTGAGGTGATGAGGCTCGTACGGCTTAAGAAGCGCCTGCGCAAACTCCAGCGCATCTGTGTCGCTCACATGGGCGCCGTCACGGAAGCAATAGCGGTTGGGCTCACCTGAGGTGCTAAAGGCAAAAAATCTCTGAGAGTCACCGAGTAACCCGAGAACGCAATCCGTTTTGCAGATACCCGGATATCCCATATACTCGCGAAAGCTACTCCATCGATACAGCGAAGCGGTCCCAATCCTCGCCTTCGCGGGATTGTCGTGAATGTATCTCACGCAGTTGAGTAGCTGATCATCATCGAGGATCGGCACACTCTTAAATCGATCCTGGAAAACAGGCC